>NZ_JBFTOA010000005.1:0-364739 GCF_056397745.1 Allobosea sp. 05L423
GAAACGCCGACCTGCCCGGAGATCGCGTAGTCGGCCTCCGCGATGATCTCCTTCATGTGCTCGTCGCCGCGCGCGGTCCCATGCGTCAGCACAAAGCCATCAGGCAGCAGCGCACGCAGCCGGTCGGCCCGCTCGGGGCTGGTCATGTCCAGGAGGACGATGGTCTCGGGCATGGAAAGGTCCGGCAATTCGATCAGATCGTGAAGCGCGCGCCGGCACGGGCAAGCCCGCCGGAGATGGCAACCGGCGTGCCGTCGGCGCGCCAGCAGGCGGCCCCGGTCAGCGTGCCGTCCGCATTGAAGGCGATGGCGTTCATGCCGCCGGCAACGCGCGGCGAGCGCACGATCCGGTGGCCGCGTGCCGCAAGCTCCTGCGCGACCGCTTCAGGGATCGCCTCCTCGAGCTCGAGCACCCCGCCCTCGGTCCAGACCCGCGGCGCCTCGACCGCCTCCTGCAATGTCATGCGATGGTCGATCAGGTTGACGATCGCCTGCAGCGCCGAGGGGAAGATGCGCAGCGCGCCGGGCAGGCCGAGCGCGAAGGCGAGCCTGCCCTCCTTCAGCGCCATCATCGGCGCCATCGAGGTGAAGACCCGCTTGCCCGGCGCGATCGAGAGCGCGCGGCCGGGATGCGGATCGAAGTTGAACATGTAGTTGTTGGCGATCATCCCCGTGCCGGGGATCTGGACGCAGGCGCCGAACAAGCCGTTGATCGTCTGCGTCGCGCTGACGACGTTGCCCTGCGCATCCGCGACGGTGACATGGGTGGTGTCCGCGGATTCGCCGCCGGAAAGCCCGGCTGTCCAGCTCTTCGCCTGCCCCATCGCGATCAAGGCGCGGCGCTCGTCGGCATAGGCCTTGTCGATCAGCCTCGCGACGGGGACCTTGACGAAGGCCGGATCGGCCGTCGCCACGGCGCGGTCGGCGAAGGCGATCTTCAGCGCCTCGGCCAGCAGATGCACGGCATCGGTCGAGCCGAAGCCGAGCGAGCCGATATCGTAGCCTTCGAGAATGTTGAGCATCTGCGTGATATGCACGCCCGAGGACGAGGGCGGCGGCGGGCCGATGATCTCGTAGCCGCGATAAGAGCCCCGGATCGGCTCGCGCAATTCGATCTTGTAGTTCGCGAGGTCGGCCTGATCGATCAGGCCGCCATTCGCCGCCATATAGTCGGTCAGCGCCCGCCCGAGCTTGCCGCCATACAGCGCCTCCGGCCCCTCCGCCGCGATCAATTTCAGGCTCGCGGCATAGTCGGCCTGGACGAGCCGCATGCCCGGCTGAAGCGGCTTCCCACCTGGCAGCAGCATCGCCGCAAGACCGGGATCGCGGGCGAGATCGCTGGCGTTGTCGGTGATGCAGTTCGACAGATAGGGCGTCACCACGAAGCCGCGCTCCGCCAGCCCGATCGCCGGTTGCAGCACCTCGGCCAGCGGCAGCGTGCCGAAACGGGCGAGCGCCTCGCACCAGCCTTTCAGCGCGCCGGGAACCGCCACCGCCTTGGCGCCAACGACGTTCTCGCGGTCGCGGGTGTCGCGTTGCCTGCCGATCTCGTCGGACAGGCAGTCATACATGTCGGGCGTCGCATGGCCCGGCGCGGTCGAGAGATTGTCGATCACGACATGGCGTCCATCCGCGAGGCGGATGTGACTCAGGCCGCCACCGAGAATGCCGACCATCATCGGTTCGGCGACGGTCAGCGCGAAGAGCGAGGCGACAGCGGCGTCGATCGCATTGCCGCCGCCGAGCAGCATCTGCGCGCCCGCCGCCGAGGCGAGCGGATGATTGGTGACGACCATCCCGCGCGAGCCCGTGGCCGGCTTCTTTTCGCAGGTAAAGGAGGCGATGCGGGGTGGCGGCGCAGGAACGTTCATGGCCGGCACAGAAACGGTTTTGAGGGCCCGCGTCGAGCCTCTTCTTCAGCATGCGCGCCATGTCCCGGCTTCTCGCCGAAAGCGGCGGGCCCTGCGCCGGCAATGCTTGACAAGCCATGGCCCGAAGCCCCACCTAAAACCCGTTCCCAGGGGGGCCTCGCTAGGAGGCTGAGATTCCGCCGGCCGGGCGTCAAACCCGGCAACGCGGTGACCCTCCGAACCTGATCCGGATCATACCGGCGTAGGGATGCGGGACATGCGGCCGTCACAGGCCCTGATTCCAGCTTGCGCCCATGATCCTGTTGCGATCGACGCTCCCGGCTTGCCAGCGAGCGTCCGAACGGAGTGAGCCGCAGTGACGCAAGCCGAGATCATCGAGGCGCTCCTCGCGTTCATCTCGCTTCCCGATGCCACGGAAGCCGAATTCGAGGCGATGGCGCTGAAAGTCTTCACCTATCAGTTCCGCAACAACGAGCCCTACAAGCGCTTTGCCCTGCAGCGCGGCCGCACGCCGCTCTCGGTGAGACGCTGGCGCGACATCCCCGCCGTGCCGATCACCGCCTTCAAGGATCTGACGCTGAGCTGCAGCCCGCCGGAGGCGGCAAGCCATGTCTTCATGACGAGCGGCACGACGCAGGGCGTGCGCGGCCGCAGCTACCACCCGACGCTCGACGTCTGGAAGCGCTCGATGCTGGTGAACTTCCGCGCGCGTTTCATGCGTGGCCGCGAGCGCATCCGCATGGGCATCCTCTTCCCTGACGAGACGAAGCTGCCGAACTCCTCGCTCGCCACCTACCTCTCGCTCGCCCGGCGCGAGTGCGGCACGCCGGACTCGCAAGTCTTCATCAATGCGGACGGGCTCGACCTGGACGGCCTTCTGTCGGCGCTGGAGCAGGCGGAGACGAGCGGTGAGCCCTATTCCCTTCTCGGCGCGAGCTATTCCTTCGTGCCCGTGCTGGACGCGCTCGCCGCGAGCGGCCGGCGCTTCGCCCTGCCGGAGGGCAGCCTGATCCTCGACACCGGCGGCTTCAAGGGCCAGTCACGGGAGCTCGGCCCTGATGAGTTCTATGACGGGCTCGCAGCCGCCTTCGGCGTGCCGCGCTCGGCCTGCATCAACATGTACGGGATGACCGAGCTGAGTTCGCAGCTCTACGATGACGGAAACGAGACCTGCCCCTCGGTCAAATCCGGCCCGCACTGGATCCGCAGCCGCGTCGTCGATCCGCTGACCGGGGCGGACCTGCCGGAAGGCCAGCGGGGCGTCATCGTCCATCACGACCTCGCGCATTTCAACTGCGTTTCCGCGATCCTGACCGAGGACGCCGGCGAGATCGTCCCGGGTGGCTTCAAGCTGTTCGGCCGCGTCGACGGCGAAGCCTCGAAGGGCTGCTCGGTCGCGGTGGCCGAGTTCCTTGCGGCGGCGCGGGGCTGACCGCCGTGATCGAGCACGCAGGCCATCTGCCCGGCCTGGACCGCGAGGCGCTCCGCTGGCGCGAGGTCAGTCACAGTGCCTGGGGCGAAAGCGTCACTATCGCGCTGCCGGAGCTCGACGGAGCACAGGCCGCGGCTCTCTGCGAGCATGTGCGCAGCAATGCACGCGCCCGGCTGAAGCGGATGGACACCGCCCGCATCGTCACCGCGATCGACGCCGCCGTCGCGCGTCTGCTCGACCGCGGGCACCCGCTCCGACGCAAGGCCGAGCATCTCCTGCCGATCGTCACCGGCTATGATCGCGAGACGGTCCGCCTCGGCCTGACCGGCTATCTCAAGACCTTCCGGCGCCCGCAGCTCCTGCGCTTCCTGGCCGAGGATTTCGCCAATCCCGCCGTGCTCGACGGTTTCCAGCCGACGCCCAAGGGCGGCTACCTGCGCGCCCACGGCCCGGAACTGCTGCTGCATGTCTGGGCCGGCAACGTCCCGGCGCTCTCGCTCTGGAGCCTGATCTGCGGATTGCTGGTCAAGGCGGGCAGCGTGGGCAAGCTCGCCTCGGCCGAGCCGTTGACCGCGGGGTGGTTCGCCAGCCTCCTCGCGGAGATCGACCCGGAACTCGGCGAATGCCTCGCCATCGTCTGGTGGAAGGGCGGCGAAGCGGCGGCCGAACCGGTTTTCCTGCGCGAAGCCGACACCGTCATGGCCTATGGCGGCAACGACACGCTCGCGGCCCTGCGCGCCAAGCTGCCGGTCACCACGCGCTTCCTGCCGCATGGCCACAAGATCGGTTTCGGTGTCATCGCCCGCGAAGCGCTCGACAGCCGCAAGGCACCGGCGCTCGCCCGGCTCGCGGCCCATGACGTCGCCCGCTACGAGCAGCAGGGCTGCTACTCGCCGCAGCTGCTCTTCGTCGAGCGCGGCGGACGGGTCGCCCCCGCCGAATTCGCGCGCTACCTCGCGCAGGAGCTCGGCGCCCTCGTCCATCGCCATCCACGCCGCGCCCTGTCGCAAGGCGAAGCCGCGTCGATCGCCGCATGGCGGGGCGCGCAGGAGATGCGCGCGATGGACGGTGGGGCCGAACTCCTCGGCGAGCCCAGCGATTCCTGGAGCGTGATCCATGTCGAGGCGCCCGAAACCCTGAGCCCGACTGGCCTGAACCGCATGCTCAAGCTGGTCTCGGTCGACAGCCTCGATGAGGTCCCCGCCCTCGTCGCGCCCTACCGCAGCTTCCTGCAGACGGCGGGTGTCGCTGTGGCGCCCGAGCGGCTGTTCCTGCTCGCCGAGCGGCTAGGCGCGGTCGGCGTCAGCCGCGTCGCCCCGCTCGGACGCATGACCGCGCCGGAAGCCGGCTGGCATCATGACGGGCGCTTCAGCCTGCTCGATCTCGTCACCCTGACCGAGATCGAGCAGAGCACTGAGGCCGTGGCGGAAGGGTTCGCACCCTATGTCGATTGACCCTGCCATGCCCGGCTTCGTCGCGATCGAGCAGGTCGGATATAGCTATGACGCGTCCGGCCCCGCCATCGTCGATCGCGTCGACTGGGCCATCCCGCGCGGCGAAATTCATTGCCTGCTCGGCCGCAGCGGCTGCGGTAAGACCACGCTGCTCAAGCTCGCCGCCGGCCTGCTCATGCCGACAGAAGGCTCCATCCGCATCGGCGGTGAGCCGCTGCAGGGCCCAAGCCCGCGAGCCGGCTTCGTCTTCCAGGCTCCCACCCTGCTCGATTGGCTGAGCGCCCTCGACAACGTGCTGCTGCCGATCTCGCTGAAGCGCCGCCCGACGGCCGTCGACCGCGACGCGGCGCTCGATCTGCTCGCCCGCGTCGGACTTACGGACTTCGCCGCACGCCGGCCTTCCGAGCTCTCCGGCGGCCAGCAGAGCCGCGTCGCCGTCGCCCGCGCGCTGGTCGGTAACCCGGACCTGCTGCTGCTCGACGAGCCCTTTGCCGCGCTCGACGCCCTGACGCGCGAGGAATTGCAGGACGACCTGCTGCGGCTCTGCGCGCTCAACGGCACGACCGCGCTTTTCGTAACGCACGATATCGGCGAAGCCGTCTATCTCGGCGACAAGGTCGCGGTGATGGCCACCGGCCAGCTCACCCATGCGCGCCGTATCGAGCTGTCCCGCCCGCGCCACCGCGACATGCGCTACACTCCAGGCTTCACCGCGGCCTGTCACGATCTGCGCGACGCCATGGATGGCGGGCCGCAGGCCGCCACGAGCCGGAGGCCGGCGGCATGACGGCGCGCCTGCCCTCACTCCTGCTGCTGCTCGCCCTGCTTGCCGGCTGGGAAGCCTGGTGCCGGCTCGGCGGCCTCTCGGCGCTCGTCCTGCCGCCGCCCTCTGCCGTGCTCGCAACGCTGTGGAGCGAGATCACCACCGGCCGCCTCTGGCCGCATCTTGCCGTCACCGCCGCAGAAATGGCTCTGGGCCTGAGCATCGGCACTGTCGTCGGGCTCGGCGTCGGCATCCTGCTGGCGGAAGTCCCCGCGCTCAGCCGGCTGCTGCGCCCCTATATCCTCGCGAGCCAGCTCGTGCCCAAGCTCGCGCTCGGGCCCCTCTTCATCATCTGGTTCGGATTCGGCATGACGCCGACCGTCGTGATCACGGCGCTGATCTGCTTTTTCCCCCTGATGGAGAACACGCTGACCGGGATCAGCGAGGTCGATCCCGCCCGGCGCGAGCTCTTCCGCATGCTGGGTGCCGGCCGCCTTCAGACGCTGTTGCGCCTCAAACTGCCGGCGGCGCTGCCCGTCATCATGGCGGGCCTGCGTGTCGCCGTCGTGCTGGCGCTGGTCGGCGCCGTCGTCGGCGAATTCATCGGCGGGCGGATCGGCCTCGGCGCCTCGATCATCGCCGCCCAGAGCGTGATGGATTCGAGCCTGATTTTCGCGCTCTTCATCGTCATCACCGCTCTCGGAATGCTGCTCTATGAGGCCGTGCGCCTGCTCGAGCGCCGCGTCCTGCACCGTTTCTCGAAAGGCTAGATCCCATGTCCACGCTGCGCGCCCTTCTCCTGCTCGCCCTGTCCTGGCTGGCCGCCTCGCACGCTACAGCCCAGCCACTCGACAAGGTCACCGTCGCTGGCTGGAGCCAGCCGATCAGCGAGATCACCAATCTGCTGGCCGAGCCGGACAAAGGCTTCTTCAAGGCCAAGGGCATCGCGCTCGACTACGTGCCCGGCAATGGCGGCGGCGCAGCGCTCCAGACCCTGATCGCGGGACAGGCCGATGTCGCCTTCACCGATCCCGCCGCGCTCTATCTCGCGCTCGACAAGGGCGAGAAGCTCGTCGCGATCTACAACATCTATCCGCAGAACGTCTTCAACGTCGTCGCGCTCAAGAGCAGCGGCATCCGCTCGGCAGCCGATCTCAAGGGCAAGCGCATCGGCGTCTACAGCCTCGCCAGCGGCACCTATCAGAACCTGCTCGTGCTGCTGCATCAGGTCGGCCTGAACGAGAAGGACGTCACCATCCAGCCGACCGGCCTGCTCAATTTCGCGCCGCTGATGCAGGGCCAGGTCGACGCCACGGCCGCGACCGATACCGGCCTGCTCGTCGCCCGCGCCCGAGGACTGGGCGACGCCAACGTCATCGAGGTCCGCGACCAGCTCAACCTGCCCAGCGACATCTTCGTCGTGAAGGAAAGCTATTACGAGCAGAACAAGCCGCTGCTGAAGCGCTTCCTCGCCGCCTATCGCGACGCCGCCGCCTGGATGATCGCGAATCCCGCTGAAGCCGCCCGCCTCGCCGTCACCCGGGCCATCAACGGCCGCGACGAGGCTGTCAATCTCGAGATCATCAAGTTGCGCAACCTCTCCAGCGTCTCGCAGACGACGGAACGCGAGGGTCTCGGCCGCTTCGATCTCGACGCACTGCAGAAAGGTGCCGATACCTTCCGCAGCCTCGGCCTGATCGCCCGCCCGCTCGATATGAAGGCCGTCGTGAAGAGCGATCTCATCCCGCAGAAGGACGGCGCGCCGTGAAATTCCGCGACCGGTCCATCCTCGTCACCGGCGCGAGCCGCGGCATCGGCGCAGCGATCGCGAAGGCCTTCGCCGCCGAGGGCGGGATCGTCATCGTCAACTACCGGACGAACGATGGGGCAGCCGAAGCCGTCGCCGCGGAATGCCGCGCGCTCGGCGGCGAAGCGCTGGCCATCGCGGCCGACGTGACCTCGCCCGAGGCGGTCGCCGCCATGGCCGAGCGCATCTCGGAGGAGGTCGGCCGGCTCGACGTCGTCGTCAACAACGCCTTCGCGCCCTATCGCTTCGACCCGGACAATCGCGCCCGCTTCTGGGAGACGCCCTGGGAGGCCTATGGCCAGCAGTTCGAGGGCGCGGTGAAGGCGACCTACACGGTCTGCCGGGCTATGCTGCCGCTGCTCCAGCGCCGCAGCGGCGCCAGCATCGTCAATCTCGCGAGCGATCTGGTGACGCGCCCGAGCATTCCCTATCACGACTACACCACCGGCAAGGCGGCGCTCATCGGCTTCAGCCGCAACCTCGCGGCCGAGCTTGGCCCGCTCGGCATCCGGGTGAACTGCGTCGCACCGGGGCTGGTCTATCCGACACAGGCGAGCGAGGCGACGCCGGAGGAGGTGCGCGAAATGCTGGTCGCGCAGACGCCGCTGCGCCGCATCGCCACGCCGGCCGATATCGCGGGCCCTGTCCTTTTCCTCGCCAGTGACTGGAGCGGTTTCGTCACCGGCCAGACGCTGCATGTCGATGGCGGGCTGGTGATGGCCTGAGCCGCGGGGTGGTTAGCGACTGCTGATGTGACACCAACTCACGGTGTCATCCCGGACAAGCCGCGTCAGCGGTGCCGATCCGGGATGACGGCGTGTTTCCGCCAGGGCTCATCTCCACACTAGGCCGCCACGCTATCCCTACGCCGCTGGCGGCGTCCCATGGGTATGGAAGCTCTCGATCGTCCTGAGCCCCCAGGCCTGCCCCTTCTTCCGCTCGGTCTCGGTCCAGGTCACGGTCTGCCAGTCCGGATCGAGGATCAGCCGCGCCCCGGCATTCGCGATCTCGACGCGGTTGCCGGCCGGCTCATAGACATAGAGGAAGAAGGTCTGCTGCACGGCGTGCTTGTGCGGGCCGGTCTCGATGAAGACGCCGTTCTCAAGGAAGAGATCGGCCGCCTCCAGGATGTGCTCGCGCTGGTCGACCGCATAGGTGACATGGTGGAAGCGGCCCTGCGCCGGCGTGTGGTCGCGGGTATAGGCGATGTCGTAGCTCTTGTTGTTGACGGTGAACCAGCAGCCGCCGACTTCCCCCGAATCCAGCACGATCTGCTCGGTGATGCGGCTGCCGAGCGCCTTCGGCATGAAGTCTCGGATCGCCGCGACGTCCTGCGCCAGCAGGTTGAGATGGTCGAGCCGACGCACCGCGCAGCCACGGCCATGGTTGCGCTGTGCCTGGTTCTTCAGCGCCGGCCGCTCGCCTTCGGGGGCAACGTACTTGTTGGTGTCGAAATAGATCTCGAAGATGTGGTTGTCGGGATCGCGGAAGCGATAGGCGCGGCCGTGACCGAGATCGCCTTCGCTCCAGCCGATACCGGCCCCCAGCGCCTCAATCGCGGCGACGCGGCGCAGCAGCGCCGCCTCGCTCGAGGCGCGATAGCCGATATGGCCGACGCCGGTGGTGTTCGACGCCGTGAGTTTCAGCGTGTGGAACTCGTAATCGTCCCAGGCACGCAGATAGACCGAGTCGCCCTCGCGTCCGCTCTCGGTCAGCCCGAAGATGTTGACGAAGAAGTCGAGGCTCGCCTCGGGCTTGTTGGTGAAGAGCTCGACATGGCCGAGATGGGCGATGTCGAAACAGGGCTCGCTGCTCATCCCCAGACTTCCTTCGCGACTTCGAGGATGCGCGAGAGCTTGGCCCATTGCTCGTCCTCGGCCAGCACATTGCCTTCCTCGGTGGAGGCGAAGCCGCATTGCGGCGACAGGCAGAGCTGTTCGAGCGCGGCGTATTTCGTCGCCTCCTCGATGCGGCGCTTGAGATTGTCCTTGCTCTCGACCGTGCCGAACTTGGAGGTGACGAGGCCGAGCACGACCTGCTTGTCGCCCTTGGGCAGGAAGCGCAGCGGCTCGAAACCTCCGGAGCGGTCGTCGTCCCACTCCATGAAGTAGCCGTCGACATCGATCTGGTTGAAGACCATGTCGGCCACCGGCTCGTAGCCGCCCGAGGCGATGAAGGTCGATTTGAAATTGCCGCGGCAGGTATGGGTGGTGATCTGCATGTCCGCCGGCTTGGCCTTCAGCGCGGCATTGAGCACGTCGCGATAGACGAAGATCAGCTTGTCCGGATCGTCGCCGCGATCCGCCAGCATCTTGCGCTGCTCCGGATCGCAGAAATAGGACAGGCTGGTGTCGTCGAGCTGCAGATAGCGGCAACCGGCGTCATAGAAGGCCTTGATCGCCTTGGCGTAAGCCTTGCCGAGGTCGTCGTAGTAATCCTCCATCCTGAGATAGGCGCTCGGATCGATCGCCTTTCGCCCGCCGCGATAGTGCAGCATCGACGGGCTCGGAATGGTCATCTTAGGCACGCGGCTGGTGACCGAGGCCAGGAACCTGAAATGCTGGAGATGCGGATGATCCGCCGGGAAGTCGAGCTTGCCGGTGACGCGGATGCCGTGGCCCTTGGTCGCGACGCCCTTGAACTGGATCCCCGAGTCGGTCTCGTAGCTCGTGACGCCGGTCAAGCCGTCGAGGAAATCGAAGTGCCAGAAGGCGCGGCGGTACTCGCCGTCGGTCACCGCCTGCAGCCCGATCTCCTCCTGCTTGCGGACGAGTTTCTTGATCTCCTCGTCCTCGATCCGGGTCAGCTCGGCCTGCGCCATCTCGCCGGCGGCGACCTTGGCGCGGGCCTCCTTCACCGGCGCGCTGCGCAGCAGGCTTCCAACCATATCGCCCCGGAATGGCGGCTTCTTTCTCTGTGTCATAATGTTTCCTCCCGGTTCTTGATGGTCATGCTGCGGCGGCGAGGCCGAGATGATGTTCGAGCCGCGCGGGCTCGGCGATGAGCGTAGCACTGCGCTCGGCCAGGACCACGCGGCCGCGTTCGAGCACGATGGCGTCGTCCGTCAGTTCGAGGATCTTGCGCGCATGCTGCTCGATGACGATGGCAGCAAGCCCTTCCTCGCGGAACAGGGCCTTCAGTGCCTTGAGCAATTCCTCGACGATGATCGGCGCAAGCCCCTCGGTCGGCTCGTCGAGCAGCAACAGCTTTGGATTGAGCATCAGCGCCCGGCCGATCGCCAGCATCTGCTGCTCGCCGCCCGAGAGCTGGTTGCCGAGATTGGCCTTCCGCTCGGCCAGCCGCGGGAACATGCGGAAGACGCGCGCGACATCCCACGGCCCCGGCCGGGCGACCGCCGTCAGGTTCTCGAGCACGGTCAGCGACTTGAAGATGTTGCGCTCCTGCGGCACCCAGCCGATGCCGGCATGCGCCCGCTGCTCGGGCGAAGCGGTGGAGAGGTCGCGCCCCGCCAGCACGATCCGCCCACCGCGCCGGCGCGTGACGCCGATGATGCTGTTGACCAGCGTGGTCTTGCCGACGCCGTTGCGGCCGAGCAGCGCGAGCGAATGCCCCTCGGCGAGAGTGAGATCGATGTCGAACAGCACCTGCGCCTCGCCATAGCCGGCGCTCAGCTTCTCGATCTGCAGGAGCTCAGGCGTCGATGCGTCAGACATGGGCGCCCTCGCCGAGATAGGCCGCACGCACGCTCCTGTCGCGCGCCATCTCGTCGGGCGTGCCCTCCGCCAGCACGCGGCCATTGACCAGCACGGTGATGCGCGTGGCAAAGCGGAAAACGAGATCCATGTCGTGCTCGATCAGCAGCACCGAGACGTCGTCGGGCAGTTCGGCGACCGTCTGCATCAATTCGCGCCGCTCGGCCTCCGGCACGCCGGCGGCGGGCTCGTCGAGCAGCAGCACGCTGGGCCTCGCGGCAAAGGAAGCGGCGATCTCGATCTGGCGCTGCTTGCCATAGGGCAGCGTCGCGATCGTCCGGTCCATGATGTCGCCCAGCTTGAAGCGCGCCAGGATCTCGGCGGTCTGCTCTACGAGTTCCGCATCGCGGTCGAGCGCACGGAAGGGATGGCTGCCGCGCCCGAGCCGCTCGGAGGTGACGAGAGCGATCATCTCCAGCGGCGTCATCGTCGCGAAGAGCTGGTTGATCTGGAAGGTGCGGGCGAGGCCACGCTTCACCCGCGCCTCGCGCGGCAGCCTTGTGATGTCCTCGCCCATCAGTTCGATGCGGCCGGAGCTCGGCTTGAGCACGCCTGTGAGCTGGTTGACGAAGGTCGTCTTGCCGGCGCCGTTCGGACCGATCAGCGCGTGGCGGGCGCCCTTTGCCAGCGTGAAGTCGACATGATCCGTCGCGGTGATGCCGCCGAAGCTCTTGACGAGGTCGAAGGTCTGGAGAGCGACGCTCATCATGCCCCTCCCCGTCGAAAGCGAGCGAAACGGCCGGCAACGGCCTTGACCGCGCCATGGATGATCTCGCGCCCGCCGAGCACGAAGAGCACGAGGAAAAGCCCGATCCAGAACATCCAGTATTGCGGGGTGAAGGTCGCGATCGCGTCCTGCAGCAGCTTGAAGGCGATGGCGCCGATGAGCCCGCCATAGAGATAGCCGGCGCCGCCGATGATCAGCACGAGCATCAGATCGGCCGAGCGATGGAAGTCGAGCACGTCGAGCGAGACGAATTGCGTCGTCTGCGCGAGCAGCGCTCCCGCCGCCCCGGCATAGCCCGCGGCAAGCATGTAGGCGGCGGCGAGACGGCGCGCATTCGGTACGCCCGAGGCCGAGGCCCGCAGCGGATTGTCACGGATCGCGCGCAGGGAGAGCCCGAAGGGCGAGTGCACCACACGCCGCGCGATCAGGAACAGAACGAAGAGCACACTGAGCGAATAGAGATAGGCGGTGCGGCCGAAGAGATCGAAGTCGAACAGGCCGAGCACCGGCCCCATCATGATGCCCTGCAAACCATCGGCACCGCCGGTCAGAAAGCCGAAGGAATTCGCCAGCTCGTAGAGGATCAGCGCGACGCCGAGCGTGATCATCAGGCGTGTAAGATCCGTGCCGCGCAGCACGAGCGGGCTGGTGACGAGGCCGAGCAGCCCCGCCGCCGCCATGCCGACGACGAGGCCGCCGAGCGGATCGCCCCCGACATGCTTGGCGAAGAGCCCCGCGGCATAGGCGCCCATGCCGAGAAAGGCGGCGTGCCCCAACGACACGATGCCGGCATAGCCGAGGATCAGGTCAAGCGAGAGCGCGAACAGCGCCAGGATCGCGATCTCGTTGAGCAGCAGCAGGTTGCGTGGAAACAGCAGAAAGGCTGCAAAGGCGATCAGCCAGAAGGCGATCTCGGCCGGATGCCAGCGGCGGCCCGCATAGAGAGCCTGTCTGACGCGGCTTTCGAAGGTTTCCGCCCTCATGCCCGCGCCCTCGCGAACAGTCCGTGCGGCCGGATGATCAGCAGCAGGACCATCAGCGCGTAGATGATGAAGGCGCCGACCTGGGGCACGAGATATTTGCCGACGACATCGGCGACGCCGAGCAGCATCGCGGCGAAAAACGGGCCGGTGATGCTGGAGGTGCCGCCGACGGTGACGACGATCAGAAAGTAGATCATGAACTTCAATGGAAAGGTCGGGTCGAGGCCCATCAGCTCGATGCCGAGCGCGCCGCCCAGCCCGGCTAGTCCGCAGCCCAGCGCGAAAGTCAGCGCGAACAGCCGGTTGACCGGGATGCCGAGCCCACGCGCCACCCGCGCATCGTCGACAGCGGCGCGCAAGCGGCTACCGAAGCGCGTCCGCGTGAAGCCCCATTGCAGCGAGAATGCCAGCAGCCCACAGATCACGATGACGAAGAGCCGGTAGCGGCCGATGCCGATGCCGGCGATCTCGAAGCGGCCCTGCAGCCAGGCCGGCAGATGGATGAACTGCTGGGTCGAGCCCATCAGCCAGTCGGTGCCGGCCACCGCCATGAAGACCAGTCCGATCGAGAACATCACCTGGTCGAGATGGCTCTTGGCGTACATCGGGCGGTAGATCAGCCGCTCCAGCACGATCCCGACCAGCGCCGCCGCCAGGAAGGCGAGCGGCAGGCACGCCAGGAAAGGCATGCCGAGCCGCTGCATCGCCTGAACGGCGACATAGCCGCCGAGCATCGCGAAGGCGCCGTGGGCGAGGTTGACGAAGTTCATCAACCCCATCGTCACGGAGAGCCCGCAGCCGAGGACGAAGAGCACCATCCCATAGGCGACGCCATCGAACAGGATGGTCAGCATGAGCTTCGATCCCGGCTGGCTGTCCGGCCCGTCACTTGCGGGCCTTCACCGGGTCCTTGACGTCCTTGATCGTCGCGAACTCGACATTGTGGAGTTCCGAGCCGACCTTCTGCGTCTTGCGGACATAGATGTTCTGGATGATGTCGCGGGTATCGGGGTCGATCTTGACCGGCCCGCGCACGCTCTCCCATGACGCCCCCTTCATCGCCGCGATCAGCTTGTCGCCGCTGGCGTCGCCCTTGGTCGCCTCCAACGCCCTAGCGATCAGCTTCATGCCGTCATAGCCGCCGACCGCCATGAAGTTCGGCCGCATGCCGGGATTGGCCTTCTGGAAGGCTTCGACGAAGGCCTTGT
Organism: Allobosea sp. 05L423; assembly: GCF_056397745.1. NCBI lineage: Bacteria > Pseudomonadati > Pseudomonadota > Alphaproteobacteria > Hyphomicrobiales > Alloboseaceae > Allobosea > Allobosea sp. 05L423. Next base: position 13,958 of record NZ_JBFTOA010000005.1, read on the forward strand.
TCGCCGGGCTGTCATGCGCGGCGGAGTAATGATGCGTGGTGATGGCGCCGAGCGCGACGTCGCCGATGCCTTCGAGGATGTCGTCATCGACCACGTCGCCGGGGCCGATCAGCTTGACGCCGGCCTTGTCCAGCCCGCGCTCGACGAACTGCTTCATGAACTGCGCGCCGATCCCCGACGGCACGAAGACGAAGAGCGCGTCCGGCTTGGCTTCCGAGACGCGCTGCAGGAAGGGTGCGAAATCGGGGTTGCGCAGCGGCACGCGCACGCTCTCGACCGTGCCGCCCGCCGCCTTGAACTTGGCCGCGAAGGAGGTCTCGGCGTCGATGCCCGGCCCGTAATCGGTGACGACCGTGAAGACCTTCTTGATGCCGTTTGCCGCGGCCCAGTCCGCCATAGGCTCCGACGCCTGCGGCAACGTGAAGGAGGTCCGCACGATATAGGGCGAGGCCTCCGTGATGGAGGCGGTGGCCGCCGCCATCACGACCTCCGGCACCTTCGCCTGCGTCGCGATCTGCGCCGTCGCCATGGCAAGCGGCGTCAGGCCGAAGCCGGCCAGCACCGAAACCTTGTCGTTGACGACCAGCTCCTGCGCCAGGCGGCGCGTCGTATCGGCATTGCCGGCATCGTCCTTGAGGATCACTTCGAGCTTGCGCCCGCCATGAACCGCGCCTTCCTTGGCGAGGAAGAGCTTCACCGCCGCATCGATCTGCTTGCCGGTCGAGGCGAAGGGCCCCGTCATCGGCAGGATCAGCCCGATCTTCACCGCTTCCTGCGCCAGTGCCGCGCTACCAGTCGTGGCCGCCAGCGTGAGGCCGAGAATTCCACCCAGAACTGTCCTGCGATGCGTCATGCCGTCATTCCTCCCGAAATGTCTGTGGTCCCCTTTTGGCGGGGCTTTTCTTCTGCTTATTCGTCTTCGTCGTCGCGATAGACGAGGCCTGCTTTGGCGAGGCCTTCGCGCATAGCGTACATGTCCAGCCCGAGTTCGCCAGAGGCCAGGCGTCTACGCTTTTCGTCTTCATTGGCCTCGCGCTTGCGGCCGGCTGCCGCGACGGCTTCCGCCTGCAGCCGCGGCACCACCACGACCCCGTCATCATCCGCGACGATCACGTCTCCGGGATGAACCAGCGCCCCGGCGCAGACCACCGGCACATTGACCGAACCCGGCGTCGCCTTGACCGTGCCCTTGGCCGAGATCGCCCGCGACCAGACCGGAAAGCCCATCTGCGTCAGCACGCGCACGTCGCGCACGCCGGCATCGATGACGAGGCCCGCGCCGCCGCGCGCCTTGAGCGAGGTCGCGAGCAAATCGCCGAACATACCGTCGGTGTTGTCGGTGGTGCAGGCTACGACGAGCACATCGCCCGGCTGCACCTGCTCGATCGCGACATGGATCATCCAGTTGTCGCCGGGCTGGGCGAGCACGGTGACGGCGCCGCCCGCGATCTGCGCGCCGGCGTAGATCGGCCGCATATAAGGCTTCATCAGCCCGGCCCGCCCCATCGCCTCATGTGTGGTGGAGACGCCGAGTTCCCCGAGATCGGCCATCGCCGCGGCCGGGGCACGCTTCTTGGTGCGGATGACGACGGGGGTCATGCCAGCGCCTCCAGCGCTTCCGGGAAGAGCCGCTGATAGGCCTCGCCATAGGTCATCGCCTTGCCGGAGTTGCGGCCACCCTGCATGCCGCGGTTGAGCGCGACACGCGTGTAGTATTCCCAGAGATGCTTCTGCGCGGCCAGGATCTCGAAGGCCTTGCGCTTCTGCTCCCAGACCGCGTCGATGTTCAGGATGACGTTCGGCTTAAAATTGCACTGCTCGGGCTGGTGCGGCTCAAACAGGAAGACAGGCGGGGCGGCATAGGCGCGCTCCGGATCAGGCTTGTGCCCGGCCGCCTGCGCGATAATGCGCGCCTCCTGCGCGAAGCGCGTCGCCTCGGGATGGTCGACATTGTAGGGATCTTCGAGCGCGTGGGTCAGCACGAAGCTCGGACCCAGCTCGTGGAAGATGTCGATGGCGCGGTCCAGCATATCGGGCGTCGTCCGCAGCGGATAATCTCCGGCATCCATGAACTCGATCTCGGCGCCGAGCAGTTCGGCCGCAGCGGCGGCCTCCTCGTGGCGCTGGGCCTTGACGTCCTCCATCCTCACCCCCGCCTTCTTCCAGGCGAACTGGCTCTCGCCGCGCTCGCCATAGGACAGGCAGAGGATCTTCACCCGCATCCCGCGCTTCGCATGCAGGGCGATGGCCCCGCCCGCCCGCCAGACGAAATCGCCCGGATGCGCGGTGATCACCAGACCTGTCTTCTGCGCGTCGGCCATTGCCGTCAGCCCTCTTTCAATCATTCGGCAGCACGGCGAGCGTTGCCCGCATGCGCCGCCATGACGCTCGCCGGCACGAAGGCGCGGCCTTCCATCAGGATGCGCGCGGTGCGCAGCAATCCGGCCCGCTCGACCAGCGGCCGCTCGGCTGTTCCGCCAACCGTCAATGTCACGGTGAATTCGCCAGTGGGATGCTCGACCGAGACTGCGCGTTCGCGCCCCTCGGGCATCGCAGCAACGGCGGCCGCCGGCGAACCCGGCAGCACTGCGGCGGTCGCCACCGTCACCGCGGCGAAGACGCCGATCGAGCCGTGGCATTCCTGGGGAATGAAGCTGCGGGTGCAGATCGCCCCGCCGGCCTGCGGCGGCGCGACGAGTGCAACCTTGGGCACGACCTTCTTGGCGACATCGCCGAGATTCATCAGCGGCCCGGCCGCAAGACGAATGCGCTCGATCCGCGCCTTCAACTCCGTGTCCTTGTCCAGTTGCTCGCGCGGCTCGTAGCCCGTGCGCCCGACATCGGCCGCGCGCATCACGATCACCGGCATGCCGTTGTCGATCAGTGTGCACGGCGCGCCCTCGATCACATCGACAACGTTGCCGGTCGGGAGCAGCGCGCCGCAGACCGAGCCTTCCGCATCGAGGAAACCGATATCGATCGGTGCCGAAGTGCCCGGAACGCCGTCGATACGCGCTTCGCCCGCAGCGCTGGCCTCGCCATCGGGCGTATCCATGGTGAGGTCGGCGATGGTGCCGGTGTTGATCGTGCGGACGCGGACGCTGGTGCGCGCGCCGGTCGCCTTGACCAGCCCCAGCGCCAGCGCAAACGGCCCGACCCCGGCGAGGATGTTGCCGCAATTCGGCGTCGTATCGACGGTTCCCGTCTCGATGCCGACCTGCGCGAACAGGAAATCGATGTCGCAGCCTGGCTCGCTCGAACGCGAGACGATGGCGACCTTGCTGGTCAGCGGATGCGCGCCGCCAAGCCCGTCGACCTGCCGCTTGTCCGGCGAGCCCATCACCGCGAGCAGGAAGGCGTCGCGCGCCGCGATATCCGCCGGCAGGTCATCGCGCATGAAATAGGCCCCCTTCGAGGTGCCCCCGCGGATCAGCATGCAGGGAACGGCGATCTGGCTCATCGCCTCACGCTCCTGCTGCGAAGTTTGCGCGTGCACCGCGTTGCTGGGCGTCGGCAACGGCGTTGGCGAGGCCGGGCTCCAGACCGGCGGCAGCGAGCATCTCAGCCGCCTCGCGCATCTCCGCCGCCCGGCGGATGCCATGGGTCGCGACACGCTCGCGCATATCGGCGGCCAGCGCATAGAAATCGATCGACGGAAACGTCGCGTGCAGGCTGGCGAAGACCGGATCCTTGACGTCCCAGGCCTCGCAGGCAGCGGCGCAATCGACCATCAACGCCTCCAGCCCCTTGATGACGATGCTGCGGCAGAGCTTCATCGCCGATGCACGGCCGAACGTCTCGGAAACCGGCGTCAGGTTCATGCCCAGCCCATTCAGCGTCTCGGCCACGACCTCGGCCTTCGGACCGCCGGCGAGGATCGCGACCTTGAGGCCGGGCTTCAGCACCGGCGCCATCACCGCGGCCTCGACATAATCGGCGCCGCTGGCCTCGACTGCCTTCGCGGCCCGCTGCTTGGTCGAAGGCGCGGCCGAATTCACGTCGACGAAAACCTGACCGGGTCTCAGCCAGCTCGCTGCCTCGGCAGCCACGGCCTCGGCGCGGTCGGCCGTCACCGCCGAAAAGATGAAGGATGCCTGCGAGCAGGCTTCAGCCGCCGACACGCCGCAGCTCACGCCGATCTGCCGCGCCGCATCCTCAAGCCGCTGCCCGGCAGCCCTGCCGAAAAGCAGGTCGTAGGTGCGAATTCCGGCCGCGCCATTGGCCAGGAGGCCGCGCGAGAAGGTTTGCCCGACCTCACCGAATCCGATGAATGCGATCGCCGCCGGTGCCGAACCAGCCATCGTCGCCACTCCTTGTGCGTTTCTTCCCGCAGCAAAGGTGGAGCAGGCTCATTGCTTCATCAAATGATAAGAATGCAGCGATTGATTAGTTTCATTCATCTCACCGCGGCGAGACCGAGCGCTTCAAGGCCTGGCTTAGCAGGGACAGAAGATCGCGCGCCGCCGGGCGCAGCGGCACGGTCTTGCGGGTGATGATGCCGAGCGTGCGCGTCACCGCCGGCGCGCGCAGCGGCACCGCGACCAGCTCTCCGGCATCGAGCACATCGAGTGCCAGCTGCGGCACCACCGCATAGCCGATGCAGGAACGCACCAGACTGACCGCAGTGACGACCCGCTGGACCTCGTAGCGCCAGGTCAGGCTTTCGCGCCGCGCGCCCAGCGCATCGTCGATCAGGATGCGGTTCCCGGTTTCGGCGCTGATGCGCACGAGCGGCTCGCCCTGCAACTGGGCCCAAGTCAGCGACGACGCCTGGGCGAGCGGCATGCTGCGATGGCTGACCAGCACGAAGGGCTCCTTCACCACTGGCTTCAGCTCCAGGTCCCAGCGATTCGCCGCAACAATGGTGACGCCAAACTCCGCCTCGCCGGACTGCACCTTGTCTGCGATCTCCGAAGCCGAGTTGTCGTGGACCCTCACCCCGACGCCGGGATGGCGCTTGGCGAAGGTCGCGATCACCGAGGGCATGCAATGGACGGCGACCGTCGGCAGGCAGCCGACCGAGACCTGCTCGTCGCCCTCCCGGACATCGACCCTGACCTCGTCGAGCGCCGATCCCAGATCCTCGAAGATTCGGCGAGCGCGCGGGAGCAGTGCCGTGCCTGCCGCCGTCAGCGAGACCTGACGCGTGGTGCGCAGGAACAGCGGCGTGCCCAGCGATTCCTCGAGCTTGCGGATGCGGTGGCTGAGCGCGGTCTGCGACAGGTTGAGATGGGAGGCGGCGGCGCGGAAGCTGCCGCGCTCCGCGATGCTGATGAACGCCTGAAGCCCTAGAACATCCACGCGCATGGGATTGCCTGGTCCTCGCGATGGCAGCCGCCGACGGAAAGCGATCCGTCACCGGTATCAGCAACCGCGCGGCTGACAAACCTCCCGCAGCCCTATTCGCCAAACTGACGAATCCAGCCGATCTGCCGGTCGATGCAGCGCTCCCGCTCGTAGCTGGCAATCACCGTCTCGCGGGCGGCCCGCCTCAGCGAACGAGCCAATGCGGGCTGTGCCAGCGCTTCCGCGATGCGTTCCGCCAAGAGCGCTTCCTCATGGAACGGCGCGAGCAGGCCATTGCTTCCGTCGCGGATGACCTCCTTCACCGGCTCCGTATCCGAGCCGATGACGAGGCAGCCACAGGCCATCGCCTCGAGCAGCGACCAGGACAGAACGAAGGGAACGGTGAGATAGACATGCGCGGCCGAGACCTGAAACAGCCGAATCAGTTTCTCATAGGACAGCCAGGGGATGTGGACGATGCGTTCGCCGAGCCCGGTCTCGGCGCACATCGCCTCACGCCAGCTGTTGTCATCGGAACGCGGGCGTCCATAGCCGGCGCCGTCGCCGCCGATCACGACGAAGATGAGGTCCGGATGGCGGGCGGCCAGGATGGCCGCGGCGCGCATGAACTGGGGATAGCCGCGATAGGGGTCGAGGTCGCGGGCGACGAAGGTGACCACCGGCGAGCCAGGCACCAGCACGCGGCCATCGGGCAGCACGAAGGACGCTTCCGCGTCGGACCTGCAGAAGGTGGTGTCGATGCCGTCATGACAGACGGCGATTCGCTTGCGGTAGGCCGCCGGATATTGCTGGCGCTGCCACTGCGTCGGCGCATAGGCGGCATCCAGCGTGTCGAGAGCGAGAAGCTGTGCGGCGTTGCGCATGCGCACGCGATAGCGGTCGGCAGCGGGAACCGGATCGCTCATGCCGAAATCCAGGTCGGACCCCGTGCTGCGATAATAGTACTCGCAATAGCCGATCAGCGCGGCATCGGGCAGCGTGTCGCGCGCGAACAGCAGCCCGCCCCACCCGATGTGTCCGAGGACGACATCGGGTGGGTCAGTGCTCTTCAGCCGCTCCATCAGCCGGGCAACCGCCTCGCCCGTCCGCAGGTGATATTCGGTGGCGGCGAGCGCGGGATGCCGCGTCGACGTCTCCTCCACCGAATAGACCAGCTGACTGACGCCGGGTTGCTCCTGCCCAGGACGCTCCGTGATCAGCGAGACCTCGACGCCCTGGGCGACGAGGCTCGCGATCAGAGCAGCGAACTGACCAGATCCTGCGCGATGAACGAATAGGACATGCATGATGCGAGGAGCACGCCGCCGTAGCGGAGCGCGTCATTCCACCATTGTTCGAGATGGCGCAGGGTTTCGTGGGTGGTGCGCAGGTCGGTGTCGCGGTTGCTTTCGAGCCGCTGGCCGAACTGGCTGGCTTCGTCGAGAAGCCGCAGACGCTCGCACAGCATCTGCCCCTTCAACGAGAGCGAGATTCGCGCCTGCCGACGATCACGAGGCGACGCACCGCGGTCGAGATAGCCACTCTCCACCAGTTGCTTGAGATTGTAGGACGCGTTGGACCCTCCGTAATGCCCACGGTCCAGGAGATCGCGGACCGCGATCTCGCCGTGCCCGATCGTCATCAGGACCATCACCTGCGATGGCGAGATGTCGTCGATGCCCAGCTTGTTCAGCTCCAGGCGCAGGTAATCCAGAAAGCGCCGGCTGACACGTTCGATAACGCGAGCCAGATCGAACGGAGAAATTCCGCGATCCCGCTCTTCTTCGAGGTCATCGGACCCATCCGCCCGATGATGGCCATTCAAGGAACTGCCTAGGAATTGCCCGCCGCTATGCAATTTAAAGTGCATCCCTTACTCCGCCTGATCGAAAAATGAACAATCCACCCCTTTTGTCCCCTTTCTCTACTAAGAGCCTATAGGCAAAGCACATGCCATATTCCTTGGCTAATAATTAAGATTGCATCAATCCAGAGATGGTCGGAAACTAATTCGAAATTCAAAGTTTTGCATAGTTTTGCCTCATTTTCTTTCTTTCGAATCGATGGACTACCTTTCTAATCTGTCATAATCTTGACACCCGCTCCGTATCACGTTTGCCTTGCTGAAAGCGGGCGCGTGTTTGACGGTCTCGCCGCCACACCCCGCACCCCAACCACAATCCTGGAGTCGTGCATGAAGGCCGCGATGCTGGCACCTGACGTCCTGATCCGAAATCTCCAGCGATCCTTCGTTGGCGGCCTCGGCTATGCGGCGTTCCTCAGCCTCTGCGTGAACCTGCTGCTGCTGACCGTTCCGCTGTTCATGATGCAGGTGCAGGACCGCGTCATCGTCAGCCACAGCTACGACACGCTCACGATGCTCCTGATCATCGCCATCGGAGCTCTGACGCTGTACGGCACGGTCGAGTTCATCCGCTCCCTGACATTCCAGACCATGGCCAGCATTTTTGCGCGCCGGCTCAATCTGCCGGCGCTGCAGGCTGCCGTGAGCTCGTCTCTGGAGCAGGGTTCGGGACAGGCGACGCAGGCGATTCGCGACCTGAACGATATCCGCTTCTTCATCGCGAGCTCGGCGATCGCCACCCCGCTGGAAGCGGCCTGGTCGCCGATCTTCCTCGCAGTCCTTTTCGCATTGCATCCGATCTACGGGCTGGTCGGCCTGGCCTCGCTGATCATCCTGCTGCTGCTCGGCGTGCTCTCCGACATGCTCACCCGCCGGATTCTCAAGGAGGCGAACGAGGCGGGGGTCGCCAGCATCAACGAAGTCGGCGCGAGCCTGCGTCATGCCGAGACGATCGAGGCCATGGGCATGCTGCCCGCGCTTTCCAGGCGCTGGCGCGGCCAGCAGCTGGCGATGATCGAGCAGCTCGACATGGGCACCCGGCGCGCCAAGTTCATCGCTGCCGTGACGCGCTCCTCGCGCATGACCATGCAGCTTGCCGTCTATGCAACCGGCGCAACCCTCATCATCCGCAACGAGGTCACCGCCGGAACGCTGATGGCCGCGAGCATCCTGAGCGGCCGGCTGCTGGCGCCGTTTGATTCGATGATCACCGACTGGCGGCAATGGGTTTTGGCGGCCGCGGCCTGGAAGCGCGTGCGCGACCTTGTTCTGGCGCGCAGTTCGCAGCGGCAGACGGTGCCGACCCCGCCCTGCCAGGGCGACCTCGTGGTCGATCGAGTCGTCTTCGCGCCGCCGGGCTCGGAGCAGACCGTGATCAAGAGCGTCTCCTTCACGCTTGAGCCGGGCGAGGTGCTCGGCGTGGTCGGCCCTTCCGGGGCCGGCAAGTCGACGCTCGCGCGGCTGCTGGTCGGCGTGCTCAAGCCCAATGTCGGCGGCGTCTATCTGGACGGGCACAGCACCTTTCTGTGGGAGCGCGGCTCCTTCGGCGCGATGGTCGGCTACCTCCCGCAATCGGTCTCGCTGCTGAACGGCACGATCGCCGAAAACATCGCCCGCATGCGCGAGCCCGACCCCCACGCCATTCTGGAAGCCGCGCGAATCGCCGGGGTTCACGAGCTGATCGGCCGCCTGCCGCTCGGCTACGACACCAACGTCGCCGATACCGGCTTCACTCTCTCGGGCGGCCAGCGCCAGCGCATCGGCCTGGCGCGCGCGCTCTACGGCTCGCCGCGGCTGATCGTGCTCGACGAGCCCAACGCCAATCTCGACGCCGAAGGCGAGCAGAGCCTGATCCGCGCCATCGCCGCGGCGCGCGAAGGCGGCGCCATCGTCGTGCTGATCGCGCATCGTCCATCGGTGATGCAGGTCGTCGACAAGCTCCTCGTGCTGCGCGAGGGCCGCGTGCAGCAATTCGGCCCACGCGCGGCCATCGCCGGCATGATCACGCCAGGTGGCCGGATCGACATGGAGCCTCCCGCAAACGCACCTGCCCCGATCCGTGAGGTGAAGGCATGACCGGACGCTCCCTGATCAAACGCCCTGAACAGCCCCTGGTCGCGCAGATCGATGCGGAGCCGCAAGATGAGCGCGTCCCGAGCCTGCGCAGCCTGGTTCTCGCCGGCGCGGCCGCAATCGGCGTCGGCTTCGGCGGATTCGGCGCATGGGCGGTCACCGCGCGGCTCGACAACGCGGCCGTCGCGAATGGCGTCGTCGCGGTCGACAGCAAGCGCAAGACCGTCAGCCACCTCGAGGGCGGCATCCTGAAGACGCTGCTGAAGGCGGAAGGTGAGCGCGTCGCCAAGGACGAACCGCTGCTGCGGCTCGAAGACGCCCGCGCCCGCGCCGAATTGCAGCAATTGCAGGCCAAGCGCATCGGACTGGAAGCAAAGCTCGCCCGCCTGCGCGCCGAACAGACGAATGCGACCGATATCGCCTTCCCCGCCGATATCGCGCGCATGGAAACGCCGATCGCACGCGAAGTGCTGCGGGCCGAGCAGACGTTCTTCAAGTCACGCGGCCAGGTCCAGGACGGCAAGACCCATATCCAGCAGCGCGTCATCGAACAGCATCAGGCCGAAGCCGACGCGCTGAAGGCCCAGATCGACGCCACCCTTCAGCAGCGCTCGCTCATCGACGAAGAGGTCCGGATCATGGCCGACCTCTACGAAAAGCGCTACGCCAAGCGCGGCCAGCTCGTCGAACTGCAGACCAAGCAGAGCGAACTCGTCGGCCGGGCGGGCGAGTTCGCCGCCCGCAAGGCCAAGGCCGAGCAGGCGGTGGCCGGCGCCAATCTGGAAATCCTCTCGATCAGCCTGGAACGGCAGAACGACATCGCGCGGGAGATCCAGGAATCCCAACTCATGCTCTCCGAGGTCACCGAACGCATCGTGCAGGCCGAGGATGTGCTGCGCCGGCTGGTCGTGACCTCCCCGCAAGAGGGCATCGTCGCCAACATCCGGATGCGCACCGCTGGCAGCGTGATCGCCGCCGGCGAGGCGATCCTCGACATCGTGCCGGAGCGCGAACCGCTGATCGTGGAAGCGAAGGTCGATCCGCGCGACATTGATGCGGTCCGCGTCGGCGCCAACACCCGCGTGCGCCTGACCGCCTTCAACTCCCGTCTGCTGCCGCCGATACAGGCGAAGGTGACCTATGTCGCGCCGGATCAGCTCATCGATGAGAAGACCGGCGCGGCCTACTTCGTCGTGCGCGCCGAAATCGATCAGGAAAGCCTGCGCGACTACAAGGTTTCGCTGCACGCCGGCATGAACGCGGAGGTCATGATCGTCAATGGCGCGCGCCGGGCGATCGACTATCTGGTTTCTCCGTTCACCGACAGCTTCAACCGCGCCTTCCGCGAAGACTGACCCGCCCGCCGCGGCTGCCGCCGGCAAGCCACGGCTCGGCATGTATTTCGATTTTGGAAGTATATTTACGGCATACTCAAAAGAATTATCTCCGTAAATTAGAATCTAAACTGCGCTTCATCGCAAAATCGTCACAACAAATGTCTTGCTGCAACGCACTCATTGAGTAATTCTTAGATTGTCGAGCGACAGCATGACTATGCGGAGCTGTCGGAACCGTTCCTGGACTTTCAGTTCCGCGGCGCCACCGCCGAACGACCGGGATCACCAGATCGCTATGGAGGTGCCGTATGGCGACGATCGAAGGAAGTGCATTCGACGACTTTTTGATTGGGAGTCGGTTCAGCGACGTTATCTTGGCCGGTGCCGGCCACGATATCGTGCATGGCGGCGATCAGGTCGACTCGATCTTCGGCGAGGAAGGCAATGATCTGCTCTATGGCGACGGCGGCAACGACGCCCTGTTCGGCGGCGAGGGCGACGACATCCTCTTCGGCGGGCTCGGCGACGACATCCTCTCCGGCGATGAGGGCAACGACGCCCTCTTCGGCGGCGAGGGCAACGACACGCTGATCGGCGGCGCCGGCGACGACATCCTGCGCGGCAATGCCGGCGACGATGTGCTGATCGGCGGCGAGGGCAACGACCTGCTGCAAGGTGGGCCGGGCGACGACATCCTTCAGGGTGGTGCCGGCAACGACATCCTGCAGGGCGGCGATGGCGCCGATATCCTCTATGGCGGCGCCGGCGACGACATCCTGCAGGGCGGCGCCGGTGACGACATGCTGTTCGGCGGCGCCGGCAACGACGTTCTGCACGGCGGCGCCGGCAGCGACGTCTTCGTCTTCGCCGGCGGCGGCGGCAACGACGTCGTCCTCGATTTCGAGGCCGGCTCGGACATGCTGCAGATCGCGCACGACATCAATGGCACCGGCGTGGCTTCGGCCGAGGACGTGGCGGCGCGCGCCACCACGGTCGGCGGCAACACCGTCATCGATCTCGGCAATGGCGACACCCTGACCCTCGTCGGCGTCCACGCCGAGGACGTGCAGGCCGATCCGCACTCCTACTTCTCGGTCGCCTGATCGCCCTGACGCGCTGTCCCGCCGGCCATGGTCGGGCGGGACAGCACGCCTCAACAACGTCCCGGAGCGCCCTTTGCGGGGCGCTCCGGGCTCCCCCGTGCCGCAGGAACGCCTCCATGCTTTCACTTGCGCCCGCCCCTGTTGCGGTGACACCCCCGGCCCAGCTCGAACTCCATCGCCTCGGCGGCTCTATCTTCCTGCTTTGCTGGACGCTCGAGGCTTCGCCCTTCGGCAAGCCGTCGATCGCCCTGACCGGAGGAGGCAGACGCCTCGCAGCCGCATCGATTTCGCTCGGATTGCGTGACGGGCGCGAGCGGCTTGCAATCGCCTTCCGTTCCTCCGGGCACGACAGCATCGTCGCGACCCTTTCTGATCAGGGTCCGCAGGGTGACGTAACCGCTTCATTCGACCCCGCACTCGTCCATGGCCTCGCCGATCCCGCCGAGATCCTGAAGGATCTTGCGCCGCAAGCCCGGCTGACTCTGGCCAATGCGCTGGTGCGCGCCTGGCCGCCGCTGTTCGGCCTCTCCTCAATTCCCAACTACCTGTCCTTTCTGCGCCAGCTCCTGCTGACCTTGTTCGCAAAGCCGGCCGCGATGCAGCCCACTGCGGCGCTGGTCGAAGGCCAATGGCTCGTCGAGACCTTCGTGCCTGCAGATTTCGGCGCGTTGCGCACGGCGTCTCGCCTCGACGGTGCCGGCCTCACCCGCCTGGATCTGAAATCGCGCGTCGGCGCCGCCGATCGCAGCGGCAAGCGCGAGCTGCACCTCGTGCTGGAGGAGCCGCCCGTTCGTGGCGGCGGATTGCTGATCCTGCAGAGCGAGCGCTCCCTGATCGTCCGCGCTCTGCCCGGCCGGCAGGCCGCGCCCTCGCTTGGCCGCTGGTGGGCCGGGAAGGCGGCGAGCCGCGACGGCCTGCGCAACTGGGTCGTCGAACAGCTTGCCGGCCTGTCCGAGCAGGGGCGGCTCCTGGCCGTCGAAATGCAGCGGCGCGTTCCGCTCGCCGTCCAGCATGTCCGCCGGAACGATGACCTGCCCGCCGCCGAGCTCGACCTCGCGGTCTGCAACCGCGCCGGCCTGCTGATCGGCGGTTGGCTGCGCGATCCCGACGACCTCCTGCAGGAGGTGCTGTTGCATCGCGGCGCCGGCGAGCCGATCGCCATGCTCTCCCGCCTCCAGCGCTTCCCCGTGCGGCTGCCGACCGGCGCGGAAGGCGAAACGCGCACTGCGACGGGCTTCGCCGCCTTCGCCTCCGACTATGCCGGCGGAGCGCCGGTGCTGCAGCCGCGCTGCGAGATCAAGCTGAAATCCGGGACGACGCTGACGCTGCGCCCGGCAGTGCAGCCGGCCGACGCGGCAACGATCCGCGCCCGGGCCCTCGCGGCGATCCCGCCGCAATATCTGACGGCCGCGATGCTGGAGGGGACGCTCGCGCCGATCCTCGCCGCCTGTCAGGACGAATTGAGCGAAAGCCGCCCGGAACCAACGGTCAGGGAATTCGGGAAAGCCCCGGCCCGCCCGAAGGCCTCCGTGGTGATCCCGCTCTATCGGGTCTACGACTTCCTGCGGATACAGGTCGCCGCCTTCGCCGGTGATCCCTGGTTCGTCGAGAATGCCGAGCTGATCTATGTGCTCGACTCGCCCGAGCACGAGGCGGAGGTCGCACATCTGCTCGGCGGGCTCCACCTCGCCTACGGCCTGCCGATGCGGCTCGTCGCGATGCGGCGCAATGGCGGCTTTTCCGCCGCCTGCAATGCAGGTGTACGCCAGGCGCACGGCGAGGCTCTCGCGCTCGTCAATTCCGACGTGATCCCCAGCAGAAACGGCTGGCTGGCGGCGCTGATCGCCAAGCTCGACCGCCGCCGCCGGGTCGGAGCGGTCGGGCCGAAGCTGCTCTACGATGATGGCTCGCTGCAGCATGCCGGGCTTTACTTCAAGCGCGACAGCAAAGGCACATGGCTCAACCACCATTACTTCAAGGGCATGCCGGGTAGCTATGCTCCGGCCAATATCGAGCGCCCCGTGCCCGGCGTTACCGGCGCCTGCATCGTCATCGCGCGCGAGCTCTTCGACGAACTCGGCGGCTTCGACGAGAGCTATGTCATCGGCGACTACGAGGACAGCGACCTCTGCCTCAAGGTCCGGCGCGCCGGCTTCGGCATCCTCTATGCGCCGGATACGGCGCTCTATCACCTCGAGCGTCAGTCGATTTCCAAAAGCTCCGACTACACGCGCGGCGCCGCCTCCCAGCACAACGCCTGGCTCCAGACCCGGCGTTGGGACGCGCAGATCGATGCGCTGATGCAGGCCTTCGAGACCTCGGCGGCGGAGCCCGCGCTGCAAGGGCCCACGCCGAGCGAGCCCGACCTTGTTCCCCGCTTCGGCTTCAGGAAAGCGACCGCGGCATGACGGCTATCACAGCCCTGAGACAGATCGCGCCTGAGCCGGCGTCCGGGACCACCCCCATAGAGCCGCAGCTCGACTGGCTGCTGGCTTCGCTGCAGACCAACCGGTTCATGCCGCACCCGCCGCCGGACTCGATCTTCGTCGGCGATGGCGACTACCGCGCGATCGGCGCCGAGTTCCTCGGCCACTTCATCCGGATCGGCGGCTTGAAGCCGCATGAGCGCGTCTTCGACATCGGCTGCGGCATCGGCCGCATGGCCATTCCGCTGACGCAATATCTGGACTCCGAACGCGGCAGCTACGACGGCGTCGATCCGGTGATGGAGGGCATCCTCTGGTGCGCCCAGACGATCACCCCGGCCTATCCGCGCTTCCGCTTCCAGCGCCTCGACATCGCCCATCCGCTCTACAATCCGCGGGGTTCGCTGCCCGGCATCGAGGTGCGCTTCGGCTTCGCCAATGGCAGCTTCGATTTCGTGACGATGATCTCCGTCGCCACCCATCTTCCGCCCGACGAGCTCGTCGTCTATCTGCAGGAGGCTTCGCGGCTTCTCGCGCCGGGCGGCCGTCTCTTCCTGACCGCCTTTGCGATCGACGGCACCGCCACCGGCCAGGAACGCCTGTCGTTCAAGCGCTGGCAGGATGGTCCAGGCTGGTACGCCATCGACGAGGCGCCGCTCGCCGCCGCCGGCATTGATCCGAATTTTCTCATCGAGCAGGCGGCGCAGGCTGGTCTCGAAGTCGCTCCGCTGCGTCCGGGTCATTGGCGCGGCATCAGCGCGGCGCACTATCAGGACGTCCTGATCGCGACGAAGCCGCGGGGTCGGACATGACCCGCCGCATCCTCGTCGTCGCGCACAACCATCCCTCGCTGCATCCGGGCGGCACCGAGATCTTCGCGCATGATCTCGCCGGCGCCTATCGCGAGCAAGGTTGCGAGGCGCTGTTCCTCGGCGCGACCAACGCGATCCATCGCCAGCCGCATCCCGGGACGGCGCTGCAATCGGTCGGCGACGACGTGGTGCTCTGGAGCGGCCATTTCGACCGGTTCCACATGAGCCAGATCGATCACTACGGCACGCTGCAGGACCTTGCGACGCTGCTCGGCGAGTTCCGGCCGGATGTGATCCATGTCCATCATCTCGTGCTGATCGGCGCCGAGTTCCTGACGCTGGCGCGCCGGCTCCTGCCGGAAGCGACGATCGTGATGACCCTGCATGACTACTACCCGATCTGCCATCATGACGGGCTGATGGTGCGGCCGGCCGACCGCCAGCGCTGCTCCGGCGCCTCCCCCGCCGCTTGCCATGGCTGCTTCCCCGAAATCGGCTCCGACCGCTTCCTGCTGCGCGAGCGCTTCATCAAGACGCATCTGGCCGCCGTCGACCGCTTCGTCGCGCCGAGCCGCTTCCTGCGCCAGCGCTATGTCGAGTGGGGCCTGCCGGCGGAGAAGATCGAGGTCATCGCCAATGCTCGCCCCAGCCAGGAGCCGGCCCCGCACCGGCCCGGCGACGGGCGCCGAGCGAGCTTCGGCTACTTCGGCAATCTCAATCCCTGGAAAGGCGTCCTCCCATTGCTTCAGGCCGCGCAGCTGCTGCGCGCTGCCGGGGAGCGGGAATTCTCGCTGCGCATTCATGGCGGCGCGCCGTTCCAGAGCGAGGCTTTCACGACCGCCCTCGATGCGGCCCTCGCCGGTACCGAAGGTGTCGTCACCCATTGCGGCCCTTATCGCCGCGAGGAGGTGCCGGCCCTGATGGCCGAGGTCGATTGGGTCGTGATGCCTTCGATCTGGTGGGAGAATGCGCCCCTCGTCATCCAGGAAGCGTTCCAGCATCGCCGGCCGCTGATCGTCAGCAATATCGGCGGCATGGCCGAGATGGTGCGCGACGATGTCGACGGGCTCCATGTCCGGCCGGGCGACCCGGCCGCGCTGGCCCGCGCGATGCGCCGGGCAATGGATGAATACGGCCTCTGGCAGCGCCTCGTCGACGGCATTGCCAGCCAGCCATCGCTCGCCGAATGCGCCGGCCGCCACCTCGCCCTCTTCGATCGCCTCAAGCTTGCGGAGGCCGCATGACGACAGCCCAGCAACAGGACAGGGAAATCCGCCTGCCGAACATCAGCCCGGCGAAATTGAACGGACGGATCGACGCCCTCGACGGCAGCCGCCTGCATGGCTGGATCTGGGACGAAGCCCGTCCCGACGAAGCCATCACGGTCAAGCTCTATTGCGACGGCCAGCTCGCCGGCGAGACCAAGGCCGATCAGAGCCGGATCGACCTGCGCCGCAACGGCATCGGTGACGGCAGGCACGCCTTCTCGATGGAACTCGACGAGACGCTGGTCGCGGCCCGCAGCCGCCTCACCGTCGTCGGTGTTTCGCCGGCGACCGGCGCCGAACTGGAGCTGCGCCTCCCGGCGGCGGACGAGCTCGCGGCGGAAGCCGCGATCGCCGTACCGCTCGCGCGCTTCTTCGACAAGGTCGAGATGCTGATTGCGCTCAACCGGCGCAGCCAGCTTGCCCAGAAGGAGCTGAACGAAAAGCTCGACCGCATCGCGGCGCGGCTCGAAGAGAATCATGCCCTGGCGGAGGCCACCAAGGCCGAGACGGAGAGCCAGAGCGAGATCGTCCGCCGTCTCGGCGAGCTCGATGTCTTCCAGCTGCGCTTCGACGGCACGCTGCGCGGCTTCGACGAGCGGCTCGATGCGATCCGCAAGGAAGCGCGCGCCCCGCTGCGGCAGGTCACCGTCATTCTCGGCTTCCTGTCGGCGCTGGCCGCGATGATGTCCTTCGTCACGCTGGCCGTGACGCTCTGGGGAGGCTGAGGCGATGAGTGAGGTCATCGTTCCCGAGAGGACTGCGGTCGCCCCGGCTCCGACGGTCGCCTGGACGCCGCTCGGCGAGAACGCCATCCTCGTCCGCAGCACCTGCGACGCCATCCCGGCCAAGGTCCCGGTCGCGGTCGACGGCAATCCGCGCAACCGCGCCCAGACCATGGTGCTGAGCTGGCGTCGGCCCGGAGCCGAGGCTTCGGCAGCGACCGGCTTCCTCTGCCTGGCACCGGCCCCGAGCGTCGACAGCAGCGGCACCGGCGCGCTCCTGATCGGCCGCCCCGGTCGTCCGCTTCGGCTGATCCTGGCACCGAAGCCGCAGCCGCTTCAGGTTTTCCTGTCCGAACTCGCCGACGACGCCGGACAAGCCTTTCCGAGCGTCGTCGACGGCCTGCTCGAAGTGCTGCTGACCGGCGCGCCCAATCCGCGCCGCCTGCGCGCGGTCGCGATGCTCCTGCAAACCGTCGCGCGGCCCGGCGGCTTCGTCGAGGTGATGGGATCGCTCGATGGCGACGGCATCTTCCTGCAGGGTTGGACCTCCCATTTTGCAGCCGGGCGGATCAAGCTTCTGATCGCCCATGGCGGCCTCTCCCCAGCCAATCTCGAAGCCGGAACCTTGGAGCGGGATGATCTCGGCGAAGGCGCCCGCGGCTTCTTCGGCCTGCTCGAGGATTGCCAGGCCCAGCAGCCGGGAGAGATCGAGCGGCTCTATTTCCGCGGGAACGACGGCTGGCGCGCGCTCGAGGTCTATGAGCGCTATGTCCTGCTCGAACCGATCACCGTTCCCGGCCATCTCCGCGACGGGCTCCAGCGCGGCACGGCCCCCCAGGCCACGGCCGACAAGCTGCGGCGCGCCTCCCAGCGCTTCGACGGCCGCGACACTGTCTGCCTCCTGGAAGAGCCGGTCCGCGCCGGCATCGACGCCGTCACCATTGTCGAGAACACCGGTGTTCTGATCATCGGCTGGCTCTTTGATCCGGAGCGCCGGGTCGACGCGGTCACGCTGCGCAGCGGCAGCCAGTCCTGCGCCGTCGACCGGCTCTGGACCCGCGTGCAGCGGCCGGACGTCACGGCGGCCTTCATGGAGGACCCGCGCTTCGGCCCGGCCCTCGCCTCGCGGCGCAACAGCCACGGCTTCATCGTCTTCGCGCCCAAGCTCGTGCCGGAACCCGGCCAGCCGCTCCACCTCGCCTTCGAGGTCCAGGGCACCGGCCCTGCCTTCCTGCCGCTCGAACCCAATCGCGGCCAGGCGCGCCGGGCGCTCGAGCGCATCCTCGGTCTGCTCGACCCGCGTTCCGCGACGGCGAATGCCGTCGTCGAGCGCCAGATCGCTCCGGCCCTGCAGGCTGCGGAGATCGCGCCGCCGCGTGCCGTCGAGACCCTCGATGTCGGCGCGTTCGACCCGGAGGCTCAACTCGGCCTCGTCATCGGCCTCGACCATCGCCAGCGCGAATTGTCAGCGCTCTTCGCGCTGATGGCGATGGACCCGGAGGTCAGGCCGCTGCCGATCGTGCTCGCTGCGCCCTCGGAGAGCTTCGACCGCGTCGGTGCCGAAGCCCGCCGGCTGGCCCGCTTCTACGGGCTCTCGGTGCGTCTCATCGCCGTCGAAGGTGTCGAGGACGCCTGCGACGCGCTGGAGGCCGGTGTCCGCGCCTGCCGCTTCCAGACGGTGGCCCTGCTATCGGGCGCCGCCCAGATCCGGATGCCGGGCTGGCTCGGCCGGCTCGAACGGGCCTATCGCGCGCGCGGCGGCCAATGCGTTGCCAGCCCCACCCTGCTCTTCGAGGACGATTCAATCCGCTGGGCCGGCGCCTGGCTGGAGGGCGAGGGAGCCAGCCGGCGCATTGCCAATCGTTTCGTCGGCTATCCGCTGGAGGCGGTCGGCAATCTCGGTCCGATGGAGGTCGCGGCCGGCGCGAGCGAATGCTGCGTGCTCTCGCGTGCCGCCTTCGTCCAGGTCGGCGGCTTCGCGCGCAACTACTTCACCACGGCGGAGAAGGGTCTCGATCTCTGCCTCAAGCTCAGGATGGCGGGCTCCCCCTCTCTCTGGGTGCCGGATGTCGAGGTCTACGCGGTCGATGACGCCGAGATCGCCTCGCCCCATCTCGGCGCGCTCGCCCAGCTCGCGGACCGGACCAGCTTCGACCGGCGTTGGGCACTCGCCATCTCCAATATGAAAGGCTGAGGATGCGGGTTCTCGTGATATCCCACGGCCATCCCTCGCTCTCGCTCGGCGGGGCGGAGATGGCGTCCTACAACCTGCACAAGGGGTTGCAGACGGGCGAGGGTGTCGATTCCCATTACCTCGCCCGCGTCGGTTCACCGACCCCGCGCCATGCCGGAACGGCGCTGATGAGTCTGCGCCAGCGCGGCGGCGAACTGCTCTACTACGCCGAAGATTACGACCACTTTCTCATCTCCAACCGCGCGACGGAGGAGATCGAGCGCGACTTCGTGCGCGTCCTGAACGATTTGAAGCCGGACGTGGTGCATTTCCACCATTTCATCGGGCTCGGGCTCGAATGCCTGTTCGCAGTGCGCGACGCGTTGCCGGATGCATTGATCGTCGTGACCTTCCACGAATATCTCAGCATCTGCCACCACCACGGCCAGATGGTGAAGACCGGCGCCTTCAAGCTCTGCTACCGGGCCTCGCCGACCGACTGCAACGCCTGCTTCCCCGAGATCTCGCCGGCGCGCTTCCTGGCCCGCGAGACCTTCATCAAGGGTATGCTCGGCCTCGCCGACCATTTCGTTTCGCCGAGCCGCTTCCTCGCCGATCGCTATGTCGGCTGGGGGCTGGCGCAGGAGCGGTTCTCGGTGATCGAGAACGGCATCGACGTCGCTGCCGCCGCGCCGCCGCGGCCGTTGCCCGAAGGCAAGACGCGGCGCTCGCGCTTCGCCTATTTCGGGCAGCTGACGCCCTACAAGGGCGCCGATGTGCTGATCGACGCGGTGACGCGCATCCCGGATTCCGTCTGGGACGAGGATGCGATCCTGCTGATCTATGGCGGCAATCTCGAACGCCAGCCTCAAGGATATCAGGACAAGTTCGCCAAGCTGGTCGAGAGTGCCGGCCGGCGCGTGCGCTTCTGCGGCGCCTTCCAGAACCACGAGATGCCCAACCTGATGCGCTCGGTCGACTGGGTGGTGATGCCCTCGGTCTGGTGGGAGAACTCACCCATCGTGATCCAGGAGGCGTTCTTCCACGGTCGTCCGATCCTGGCGAGCAACCTCGGCGGCATGGCCGAAAAGATCACCGACGAGGTCGACGGCCTGCATTTCCGCGCCGGCAGCCCGGAAGACCTCGTCGACTGCATGACGCGCGCGCTGACCGAGCCCAAGCTCTGGGACCGGCTGCGCGGGGGCATCAAGCGGCCGATGAGCCATCGCGAATGTGCGCAGACGCATCTCGACCTCTATCGCCGCCTCCTGGCCGAACGCAGCCAGCCGGCGCCGAAGCGGCACGATCCGGCCGCGATGATCGCGTGAAACCATAACGAGATAACAGGGGAGACCTGACATGGCCCGCATCCTCGTCATCAGCCCGTCGGGAGAGGTCTACGACCACGACAATGTGCGCTGGTATCGCTATGCCGACCTGCAGAGTCACATCGACCACTACCACAACATCGGCGACGCCTTCGTCTTCGATTCCTCGCTGAAGCTGCTCAACTTCGACAAGCTCGACGAGCTGCCGATCGCGCATGTCGATCCGGCCAGGATCGACCGGCTCAATGCCGAGTACGACTACGTCTTCTTGCGCGGCTCAAACTACATCCATGCGCAGATGAACTGGTCGCGCGCCGCCGAAGTGCTGCGCCGGCTCAAGCTGCCGGTCATCGCCTTCGGCATCGGCGCGCAGGCGCCGGTCAGCGGCAAGCTGGAATTGAGCGAGGACACCAAGACCGTCCTGAAGCTCATTTCGGACTCCACCGCCTCGCTCGGCGTGCGCGGCGCTTACTCCGCCGAGGTCCTGAACAATCTCGGCATCCACAACGTCCGGATCATCGGCTGCCCGACCGCGTTCCGAAACAACAACCCCGATCTCGCCATTCGCCTGCCCGCGCTCGACCAGGTCAAGAAGGTCGGCGTCACGCTGCGGCGCGAGGTCTCGAAGACCTATGCGCAGGACATCAAGCGCTACCTCACCTTCCACCGCGATCTGGTGAAGGCGATGGCTGATCGTTTCGAGGTCACGCTGATGTCGCAGGGCGAGGTCGAGGAGAAGAAGCTCGCACTCGGCACGCCCGAGCAGAAGGCGCAAGCCATGGCGTCGCTGCGCGACAACGCCTGGGCGCGCGACTGGTACATCGATGAGCAGGTCTCGAGCCTTTACCAGAGCCGCATGTTCTATTCCGATGTCGTCGCGGAATATGAGCGGCTGGTGCGCGGGCTCGATCTCGTCCTCGGCTACCGGCTGCACGGCAATCTGATGGCGCTCGCCAACGGCACGCCCTCGATCTACTTCACTTATGACAGCCGCACCGTGGAGTTCGCGGACACCTTCAAGATCCCGAGCGTCGATGTCTTCTCCGGCCAGGACTTTCGGCTGGAGGATTACTGGGAGCAGTCCCGTTTCGACCGATTCAACGAGGCTTACGCCCAGGTCTACGGGCAGATGCGCGACTTCCTGGTCGAGAACCGCGTCGACAACAAGATGGCGGGTCGCACAGCCGCGGAACCGCAGCGGAAGGTGGCATGAGGGGCGCTCGCGCCCTCCTGCGCACGGCGCCGCTGCTTGCGGCGCTGCTGCCGGCTTCGCTCGCCGGTGCCGCGGAAGGCTCACGCTACCGCCTAGAACTTGCGCCGGGTGCGAAGGAAGAAACGGTCTTCGACTGGTCGAAGGAGCGCTGCCAGGAATGGCATATCCCCGATGCGCCGCTGCGCGCCTTCCGCGACGACAAGGGCGAGGTCGTCGCCTTCGCCAGCCACTATCGCAACCGCGCGCTGATCGGCGCAGGCCTCGACCGGATCAAGACCACTTGTGCGATCTCGTTCGAGGCGAAGAACAGCGCCGATCCCAGCCAGTTCAGCGACATGAGCTGGATCGCCGCGACCTGGACCAAGGACGGGCGCCGCGTCTACGCGCTGATGCATGACGAGTATCACGCCGACCGCCACCCGGGCGCCTGCCGGTTCAAGGACGGGATGAGCTGCTGGTACAATGTCGTGACGGCAGCGCGCTCGAACGATGGTGGCGAGAGCTTCAAGGTCGACGACCCGCCGACCGTCGTCGCCGCGCCGGCCTTCAGGCAGGATGCCGGGCAAGGCCGTCATCGCGGCTTCTTCAACCCCTCCAACATCGTCGAGAAGGACGGCGCCTGGTACGCGCTGATCGCGACGACCGGCGGCGAGGGCCAGAAGGGAGGCACCTGCCTCTACCGGACGACCGACATCACCGACGCGAAGGCATGGCGTGCTTTCGACGGCGAGGATTTCACCGTGCGCGCCGTCGATCCCTATCGCGGGGATGCCAGGCAGGCCAAACCCTGCCAGCCGCTCAAGGTGCTGCCAACGGTCGTGGGCTCGGTCACCCGCCACGAGGCGAGCGGAGAATGGCTCGCCATCTTCCATCTCGGCCCCGATCCCAAACAGGGCATCGCGGGTGGACGTGTCGCCTATAGCTGGTCGAAGGACCTGATCAAATGGACGCCGCTGCAAACGCTCCTCATGCACCCGACGATGTGGAGCAAGGATTGCGGCGACAGCGTGCGCTACGCCTATGGCGCCATCGCCGACCCCGCCTCGCCCTCGCGGAATTTCGAAACGACGGGCGATGAGCCCTACCTGTTCATGACCAAGATGCATGTCACGGACTGCAAAATGGGGCCGCAGCGCGACCTCGTCCGCATCAAGGTCCGCATCGTGAAGGAAACGCCATGAATGCGAATGCGCACGCGCAGCAATTCGCTGCGAGCCAGGCCGTGCAGACCATGAAGATCCTGCGCGCCAGCACGCGGGAGGTCGTCGTCCTTGTCGCCCGGGAACCGGGTGGAAGCTGGCCCTCCCTGCGCCTCCTGCTCGACGGCGAGGACTATGCCACGATCCATCCCGGCGCCCTTGTCGCCGGCGATGCGACGGTGGCGGAAATCGCCATTCCCCTGCCGGCCCTCCCCGAAACGCGGCTGCGCTCGATCGCGGTGGCCGATGCCAGGACCGGCGCGCTCGCCCCCGGCTCGCATTTGCGCCCCGTCGCCACGACGAAGGCTTTGCGCGCGCTGGTGATCTACCCGGCGGGCGAGGTCTACGACCACGACAAGGTGCGCTGGTACCGCGCGCCGCTGGAGAAGCTGCTCTCCGATTACTTCAATATCGGCGACATGATCGTCTACGATTCGACGCTGAAGTTGCTCGACTATGCGCATCTCGAGCCGATGAAGATCATGAACCCGACCGAGGCCGACATCGAGCGCTATGCCAGCGAGTTCGACTTCGTCTTCGTGCGCGGCTCCAACTTCATCCACGAGAAGATGGAGTGGTTCCGCGCCGTCGAGGTGCTGGAGAAGGTCCAGCTGCCGGTCTACGCCATCGGCGTCGGTGCGCAGGCCAGCCAGAACCGGGCAATCGATCTGCCCGAGAGCTCGAAGCGCTTCTGGCAGATCGTCGCCGATCGCTGCGCTGCCATCGGCGTGCGCGGCGCCTTCAGCGCCGAAACGCTGCGCCGCAACGGCGTCGGCAATGTCGAGGTCGTCGGCTGCCCCTCGATCTTCCGCACCCGCAACCGCGAGCTCCAGATCCGCGTTCCGGACCAGCGCGCGATCCGGAAGGTCGCCTTCAGCCTGCGCCGCGAGGCCGACAAGAGCTACACGGTCGACCCCGAAGCCTATCTGCGCAACCAGCGCGCGGCCCTGCTCAAGGTCGACGGCCAGAGCGAGATGGTGATGTCCTCGCATGGCGAGCAGGAGGAGAAGGCTTTCTTCCTGCGCGACGAGGCGGCCAAGGAAAAGGCCATCGCCGAATTCGCCAGGACCGGCTGGTGGGACGGGCCGAACGATGCCCGGATGCGCGAGATCTATGAGCGCAGGATGTTCACCTTCTTCGATGTCGAGGATTACGACCGCTTCGCGCAAGGGGTCGATCTCGCCGTCGGCTACCGCGTGCACGGCGTGCTGCCGGCTGTCGCGCATGGCGTGCCCGGCGTGCTCGTCGCCTACGACACGCGCAGCCAGGAGCTGGCGGAGACGCTGAAGATCCCGGTCGTGCCCGAGCAGGCTCTGGCCGAGGGCGGCTGGCGCGCCGTCTATCGCGAGGCGGCGCTGAACGGGCTCGCCAAATCCTATGCCGCCTCCTACGATCGGATGCGCGCTTTCCTCGATCGCAACGGCGTCCCGCACCGGATGTGACCGGAGGAGCCGGGGAATGAAGAAGGTCGCCGTGGTGACGATGCAGTACAACGAGGCGTTCTACGTCTCGCGCTGGATCGACTATTATTCCGGGCTCGTCGGCCGCGAGAATCTCTATGTGATCGACCATGACAGCGACGCGGAGATACGCGAGACCCTGCAGGGCGTCAGCATCGTCCGCTATCCCCGCTCGGCGCTGGACGATCAGGAGCGCGCGCGCTTCGTCTCGAAATTCGTCGGCGCGCTGCTCGAGCTCTACGAGACGGTGATCTATTGCGATTGCGACGAGTTCGTCAGCCACGACCCCCGCCGTTTCGAGAGCTTCGGCGCCTGGCTGGACGCCACCGATTTCGAGTACGCGACCTGCATCGGCTTCAATGTGACGCCGATGCTGCAGGGGGAGAACGCGGCGCTCCTCGACGGGCCGATCCTGCGCCAGCGCGGCCATGTCCGCTTCGTCTCGCCGATGTGCAAGACGTTGATCGTTCGCAAGCCCATCCGCTGGGGCGGTGGCTTTCACCACGCCAATCAGCCGCCGCATTTTCCCGGCGCCTATCTGTTTCACCTCAAATACGCCGATCTGGGCGAGCGCGTGTACCGGCAATCGCTGACGCGCGGGCTCGACTTCACCCAGGTCGACCAGGGCCATCACCAGCGCAGCAGCGACCTCGACCTGCTCAACCTCTATTGCAGCTTCGACCGGCTCGAGCGCCGCGACTGGGATGACGACGCGATCGAGCGCTACTGCCAGAGCTTCATCGAAGGCATCAAGCGCTCGGAGCGCGGCGGCGAGGTCGGCACCATGTATGTGGCACCGCTCAATATCGCCGGCACGGAAGCCTGGCGTCTGCCCGACAGCTTCCGCGGATTATTCTGAGCGGTTCGCCGCGGCCTAGCCCAACTCAGGCAACGGCGGGGCCTGAAGCCAGAGGGTCATGGCCGGCCTGCGCGGCGTGGAGGCTGCGATAGCGCCCATCCTTGCGGGCGAGAAGCTGGGCGTGGCTGCCCTGCTCGACGACATCGCCGTTCTCGACCACCACAATGCGGTCGGCATTGGCGATCGTGGCAAGCCGGTGGGCGATGACCAGCGTGGTGCGGCCGCGCGACAGCTCCGACAGCGATTGCTGGATCGCCTTCTCGGTCTCGGTGTCGAGCGCCGAGGTCGCCTCGTCGAGGATCAGGATCGGCGGATTCTTCAGGAAGATGCGGGCGATGGCGAGGCGCTGCTTCTGGCCGCCGGAGAGCTTGACGCCACGCTCGCCGATCACCGTGTCGAGCCCCTGCGGCAATGCGGCAATAACGCCGTCGAGCCGCGCACGACGCGCCGCCTCGACGATCTCCTCCTCGGTCGCATCGAGACGGCCATATGCGATGTTGTCGCGGATCGTGCCGGCGAAGAGGAAGACATCCTGCTGGACGATGCCGATGTTCGAGCGCAGCGACTTCAGGGTCATGTCGCGGATATCGATGCCGTCGATCAGGATCGCGCCACCCGTGACTTCATAGAAGCGCGGCAGCAGAGAGCAGATCGTGGTCTTGCCCGCGCCGGAGGGGCCAACGAAGGCGATGGTCTCGCCGGCCCTGATGTCGAGATCGAGGCCATCGAAGATCAGCCTTCCCGCGCCGTAGCCGAAGCTGATACCGCGATAGGCGATATCGCCCCGCAGCCGCTCGACGTCTCGAGCGCCCGGCCTATCGGCGACGTCGGGGCGCGTCGCCAGGAAGGCGAGATAGCGCTGGAAGCCGGCGATACCCTTCGGATAGCTCTCGATGACCGCGTTGATCTTGTCGACCGGGCGGAAGAACACATTGACCAGCAGCAGGAAGCCGATGAAGCCGCCCGCGGACAATTCGCCGCGCACGACGAACCAGCCGCCCGCCAACATCACCACCACCTGCACGAAGCGCATCGAGAGGTAGGAGAGCGAGGTCGAGGCCGCCATCAGCTTGTAGGCCTGCAGCTTCGTATCGCGATAGTGGCGGTTGCTCTCGGCGAAGAGCCGGCGCTCGTGGTCCTCGTTGGCGAAGGCCTGGACGACGCGGATGCCGCCGACATTTTCCTCGATGCGCGCGTTGAAATCCCCGACCCGGCCGTAGAGCGCGTGCCAGTTCGTGGTCATGCGGCTGCCGTAGCGGATGGTGACGAACGCCGTGAGGGGAACCACGAGCGCGGTGACGATGGCGAGCGGAGGATGGACCCACAGCATCAGCGCGAAGGCGCCGATCAGGGTCATGATCGCGATAAACAGGTCTTCCGGCCCGTGATGGGCGACCTCGCCGATCTCCTCGAGATCCTTGGTCAGCCGGGCGACGAGATGGCCGGTTTTCTGGTTGTCGAAGAAGCCGAAGGAGAGCTTCTGCAGATGGTCGAAGGCCTTGGCGCGCATCTCGGTCTCGATGCCGATGCCGAGCATATGGCCCCAATAGGTGACGATGACCTGTAGCCCTGCGCTGATGAGATAGGCGACGAAAAGACCTGCGGCGGCGACCGCGATCATTCCGATCTCGCCGGTCGGGAGCAGCCGGTCGATGAACAGCGTCACCGCGACGGGAAAGGCGAGCTCCAGCAGGCCGGCCGCGACCGCGCTGCAGAAGTCCAGCAGGAACAGGCCGCGATGCGGCCGATAATAGGCGGCGAACCGCTTGATCAGATCCATATCGGTCTCCGCGGCGGCCGCTCTCAGGCTGGAAGAGCGATCGGGCGCTGGGTCTGTGGGTGGGCGATGACGCTCATGTCGACGCCGTAGATGCGGCCAAGTTGCTGCGCGGTCATGACCTCCTCCGGCGTTCCCCGGACGATCATCTTGCCGGAATGCAGCGCAATGATCTCGTCGCAGAACCGGGCCGCCATATTGACGTCGTGCAGCACGACGATGACACCGAGGCCCTTGTCCGCGGACAGCCGGTGCACCAGCGACAGCACCTCGATCTGGTGCGCGATGTCGAGCGCGGAGGTCGGCTCGTCGAGGAGCAGGCATTCGGCATCCTGCGCCACGAGCATCGCGAGCCAGACGCGCTGGCGCTCGCCGCCCGAGAGAGTGTCGACCAGCCGGTCCGCGAAGGGCTCGACATCGGTCAGCGCCATGGCTTCAGTGACCTTCTCTCGGTCCTTCGCGCCGAAGCGGCCGAGTGCACCGTGCCAGGGATAGCGGCCGAGCGCGACGAGTTCCTTGACCAATAGTCCCGAAGATGGCGGCGTCTGCTGCGGCAGATAGGCGACCTTGCGCGCGAAGGCGCGGCCGTTCCAGGCGTCAAGCGCCTTGCCTTCGAACCGAATCGTCCCGCCCGAGGGCGCCTGCTGGCGGGCTAGCAGCTTGAGCAGCGTCGACTTGCCCGAGCCGTTATGGCCGATCAGCCCGATGACCTGCCGGGTCGGCAGCGACAGCGTCAGCGGCTCCAGCAGCACCCGGCCGGGCACGCTGAAGGTGACGCCCTCGAGATCGAAGAGGTCGCCCTGGCTGTCGGCGGCAAGCGGGCCGTTCCCGGCCATCGAAAGGGCCTTCGCCGCCAGAGCGCCATCACCGGACGGAAATGCGGTAGCCTTGCTCTGCATGGTCGGCGCGCCTTCGGGATCATCGGTTTTCAGCCGCAGCTTCCTCGGCCTACACCGCCGCGGCCCATGGCGAAAGTGGAGTTGTTTCGTCTCCGAAAGCCAGCGGGCTCGGCCTGCACGAGCCTCGCCCGATAGACGGTCCCAATCCATCGACGCACAGCCCTGCACCGTCACCGTCTCGGTAAACGACCGCTGGTAAGAGGCTCCCTCGTCAGGGCTGTGCTAGACCCGAGCGCATGATCGGCATCCCGTCATCCCCGACGCGGCGCGGCGCACTGGCGCTTCTCGGCGCCACCAGCCTCCCGCTCCCGGCCGTGGCGGCGGGGCTGCGCGTCGCGACCGTCGACTGGTCGGTGCTGGAGACCTTGCTTGCGCTGGGAGTGCCGCCGATCGCGGCACCGGAATTGCGCCAATTCCGCGAAGTCGCGGTCGAACCCGCGGTTCCCGCGAGCGTCACCGATCTCGGCCTGCGCGGCACGATCAATTTGGAGCTGCTCTTGCTGCTACGGCCGGAGTTGATCTTCTCGTCGAGCTTCTATGTCGCCTCCGAGCCGCGGCTGCGCCGGATCGCGCCGGTCGAGAGCTTCTCGATCTACGCGCCGCACCGCTTGCCCTATGAGCCGGCGGTCGCGATGACCCGCAGCATAGGCCAGCGCCTCGGCATCGCCGCGAAGGCGGAGCGCTACATCACCGGGACCGAGGCGGAATTCGCGGAGCTGCGCGAAAGGCTGAAGCCGCTGGGCGCGCGTCCGGTGCTCCCCGTCAATCTCGGCGATGCCCGGCATTTCCGTGTTTTCGGCGATGACAGCATGTTCGGCGAGGTGCTGAAGCGGCTCGGGCTCGCCAATGCCTGGACCGAGCATACGAACTATTCGGCCATGGCCCCGATCGGGCTCGAAGCGCTCGTCCATGTTCCCGACGCCTTCATCGCGCTGATCCCGCCCGTCCCGCCCGGCGCCATGCAGACCCTCGCGGCCAGCGCCTTCTGGAACGCCTTGCCGAACCTGCGCGAAGGCCGGCTCCTGCAGCTTGGCGCCATCAACCCCTATGGCGGCCTGCCGGCGGCGCGGCGTTTCGCGCGATTGCTGACCGACGCCTTGCTCAGGGCGGAGACTGCCCGTGGCTGAGGCGGTCCGAGCACTACGCCCGCCAACCGGCGGACACTCCGGTGCCTGGTTTCTCGCGGCGATGACGGCGGCTGCCCTTTTCTTGGCGGTGGTCGTGACGCGCCCGTCCCTGTCGGCGCCGCCCGAGCTCGCACGAACCCTCGAATCGATCCTGCTTTGGCACAGCCTCGTGCCGCGCGCCGCAACCGCTCTGATCAGCGGCGCGGCGCTCGGGCTCGCTGGCATGCTGCTGCAGCGCGTGCTGCATAACCCGATCGCGGATGCCTCGACGCTCGGCATCGCCTCCGGCGCGCAGCTCGCGCTGACTGCCGCCACGGCTTATGCGCCCGCCCTGCTCGTCTTCTCGCGCGAAGGCGTCGCGTTGGCCGGCGCCATCGCCGCGGTCGCTCTCGTCCTCGGCCTGAGCTGGCGGCGCCGGCTCGATCCGATGACGGTCGTCCTATCGGGCATGGTCGTCTCGCTCGTCTCCGCGGCAGCGAGCGCGACCGTCATTCTCGCCAAGGGCGAGTATGTACTGTCGCTGTTCATCTGGGGCGCGGGCTCGCTCAATCAGCAAAGCTGGGACGCAGCCATGGCGCTCGGCCCGCGTCTCGTGCTGAGCACCCTTGCCACCGCGCTGCTCTTGCGCCCCCTCGCCCTTCTGGGGCTCGACGAGGATATGGCGCGCGGCCTCGGCCTCGCCCTTCATGCGACACGTCTTGCCGTCCTCTGTATCGCCGTATGGCTGGCGGCGAGCGTCACAGCAGAGGTCGGCGTGATCGGCTTCGTCGGCCTTGCCGCCCCCGCGCTGGCGCGCGAACTCGGCACCCGCACCCCGCGACAGATGCTGCTGGCAGCACCCGCGCTCGGAGCCTTGCTGCTCTCGATCACGGACAGCACGGTGCAGTTGCTCGGCTCCGGCTTCAACGATCTCGCGCCGACCGGTGCCGCCACCGCCCTGTTCGGCGGCCCACTGCTGCTGTGGCTGATGCGCAGGGTCCCGCCCACCTTGCCGCCGCAGGCAGCCGATCCCGTTTGGCGCCTGGACCGGACCGCACGCTCGCTCCGGGCGCTCGTTCCGCTCGCCGCCATCATCGCGCTCGTCGCGGCGCTCGGTCTCGTGCTCGGGCGCGGACCACAGGGATGGGAGTTGGCGACGGGTTCTCTCTTCCGGGATCTGCTGCCGTTCCGTGGTCCGCGCCTCGCCGCGGCGGGCTCGGCAGGCGTTCTGCTCGGCGCCGCCGGCTGCCTGATGCAGCGCCTCACCGCGAACCCTCTCGCCGGCCCCGAGGTGCTCGGCGTCAGCGCCGCCGGCGGCGTCGGATTGCTGCTCGCCCTCACATTCTTGCCGGCGAGCCCCTTCGCGATGCTGGCAGGCGTAGCGGGCGGCTCGCTGGCGGTGCTCTTCGTCATGCTGCTGTTCGCCGGCCGCCCGGGCATCGGGCCGCAGCGCCTGCTGCTTGCCGGCATCGCCATGGGCGCGCTCAGCATGGCGGTGGTCTCGACAGCGCTCGCCCAGGGCGATCTGCGTGCCTACATGCTGCTGGTCTGGCTTTCAGGCTCGACCGACCGGGCCGGCGAGATCGAGGCCTGGACCGGCCTTATCGCATGCGTCCTGCTGATCGCGCCTCTTCTGCTCGCGATGCGCTGGCTCGATCTGCTGCCGCTCGGGGACGCCACCAGCCGCAGCCTCGGCCTCGCGGTGGAGCGCAGCCGCCTCTGCCTCGCTGCGCTGGCGGCGCTGATGACGGCGGTGGCCTCGCTTCTGGTTGGGCCCTTGAGTCTGATCGGGCTCATCGCCCCACATCTCGCCCGCCTCGCCGGCTTCGCACGCAGCCGCGACCAGCTTCTCGCCTCCGCCCTGATCGGCTGCGGCGTGATGATCGTTGCGGATTGGCTCGCGCGTCTCGTCGCTTTTCCCTATCAGGTACCCGTCGGGCTATTCGCCGCGCTGATCGGCGGGCCCTACCTGATCTGGCTTCTGAACCGCGGAGGAAGCCGAAATGGCTGACACCGCCGGTCCGCGTGCGAATCGGTTGTGGGAAGGCGGCCGTCAGGCCGCCTTCTTGCCCGCGTCGAACGGGATTTCGATATCGACGGCCAGGGTCGAGACCTGGGCGCCGCGTTCCATGCGGACGGTGACCTTCTCGTCATCGACCTGCATGTGCTTCGAGATCGCGCGCAGGATCTCATCCCGCAGCTTGGTGACGAGATCCGAGTCGCCGACGGCAGCGCGCTCATGAGCGAGCAACACCTGCAGCCGCTCACGCGCGGCGGGCGCCGACCGGGGGCGGGAGAAAAGACGAAGCAGGTTCATGCCGCCTTCCTTCCGAAGATCTTGCCGAAGAAGCCGCGCTTCTCGCCGGGAACGGTGACCGGCAGGGCCTCGCCCCTGAGCCTGCGCACGGCGTCGAAATAGGCGACGGCAGGCGCGCTGCGCTCGTCGGCCAGCGTGACGGGCGAGCCGACATTGGAAGCCCGCAGCACATCCATGCTTTCCGGGACGATGCCGAGCAGCGGGATCGACAGGATCTCGAGGACGTCGTCCACCTTGAGCATGTCGCCGCGCTCGGCCCGGACGGGGTCGTAGCGGGTCAGGAGGAGATGCTTCTCGATGCGCTCGCCGCTCTCGGCCTTCAGCGTCTTGGAATCGAGCAGGCCGATGATGCGGTCGGAATCGCGTACAGAGGAGACTTCCGGATTGGTCACGACGATCGCGATATCGGCGTGGCGCATCGCCAGCGTCGCGCCGCGCTCGATGCCGGCCGGGCTGTCGCAGATCACCCAGTCGAACGAGGTCTTGAGAGCGCCGATGACCGCCGCAACGCCTTCGGCCGTCAGGTTGTCCTTGTCGCGCGTCTGCGAGGCCGGCAGCAGGTAGAGCGTCTCGAGCCGCTTGTCGCGGATCAGCGCCTGCGTCAGCTTGGCTTCGCCCTGGATCACATTGACGAGGTCGTAGACCACGCGCCGTTCCGCCCCCATGACCAGGTCGAGATTGCGCAGGCCGACGTCGAAATCGACGACCACGACCTTCTCGCCGTCGCGCGCCAGGGCAGCGCCAAGTGCCGCCGAGGAGGTCGTCTTGCCGACGCCGCCCTTGCCCGATGTGACCACGATGACCTTGCCCATTGACCTCTCCTGTTGATGTGGACGCGCCTTCGGCTCAGGCGAGTGATCCGACCTTGAATGTCTCGCCTTCCAGCCAGAACTGGACGGCCTTTCCGTGCAGGCCCGGCTCCAAATCCTCGGCGGTCTTGTAGTAGCCGTCGATGGCGACGAGCTCGGCCTCGAGCTTGCGGCAGAAGATGCGTGCCTCGGCATTGCCGATCGTCCCGGCCATGGCCCGGCCGCGCAGCGTGCCGTAGACATGGATCGAGCCGCCCGCGATGACCTCCGCCCCCGACGCGACCGAGCCGACGATCGTGACATCGCCCTCGGCGAAGATCACCGACTGTCCCGAGCGGACGGGCTGGGTCACGACCAGGGACGGCAATGCCTGGGGCACGGCCATGGCCGCCGGGGCGACGCTTTCGGGAGCCGGCGGCTTGCCGCCCTCGTCGGCAGCCGGCGCTTCGATATCCGATGTCGGGCGGCCATCCGCCATCGCCGGCGGCAGATCCGTCCCGAGCAGCGAGGGGCGCGCGCCTTCGATGCCCATGATCCGCACATTGCGCGTGCCGAGCCGGTCGATCAGATCGCGCAGCTGGGGCCGGTCGATGTCCAGCCCGGTGATGTCGAGAACCACGGGCCGGCGCATGAAGAAACCGGTCGAGCGCGAGGCCAGGTCATCGAGCCGGACCAACCAATCCTCGAAGGGAAGCTCGGGGGTCAGGGCCAGCGCAAGGAAGCTGCGTCCCTTGAGACGAATGGGTCGGGATTGGGTTAACACGCCGGTCATCTTGGTAAATTTTCGGTTGCTTCGGTGTATCGAGCGTATGGTTAACAAGCGGTAAACCGGCGCCGCTTATCCACGCGAAGAAGCCGGCATCGCGCACCGGCCGGACCGATCTGTCAGGGTGTATGGAGCGCCTGAGCCGGGCCTCGCGGCATGCGAAAACCCGGCCAGATCGGCGACGGCAGGCGTGCGGAAGACCTCCGGCTATTCGGCAGGAGCAGCCTTTTGCGACGTCGAGCCTTGAGCGAGGAAATAGAACGCCAGCGAAGCCAGCCAGACGACTAGGCCGAACACGGCTGCTCCGCCCAGAACCAGCCCGAAGCCGCCCTGCGCATAGAGGACCGCCAGCATGGGCACCACGAAACCGCTCACGGTGAAGCCGAGGAAATAGCGCACGCTGAACGCCTTGGCGCGGTGCTGGGCCGGCACATAGCGCGCGACCATGGCATCGTTGACGACGACCTGCCCGTAGATCGCGGTCATCGTCAGGACGAGGCCGAGCAGCAGGGGGACGCCTTGGGTCGTTGCCGCCAGCACGAGGCCGAGCGGCTGCAGGAGGGCGAGGCCGACGAACAGGGCTGGCAGTGTGTAGCGGTCGACAAGCCGGCCCATCAGCCATTGCGCCCCAGCCCCGAACACGAAGACCAGCGTCGCCAGCGAGCCCGTCAGCACCAGCGGCAGGTCCAGCCCGAGCCGCTCGTCCAGGACCTTCGGCAAGGAGATGGTCGTGATGTTGAAAGTCATGCCGCCGGCGATGATCGCGACGGCGAAGACAGCGAGAAGCGCCACGGGGCGGCCCACAGGAATGAGCTCCGCCTTGCCGGAGCGGCTCGCATGCGGCGCCCCGTCGCCGGGCACGAGCGCTATGAACGCAACACCAACCGCGAGGCAGACGAGGCCCGGCAGCACGAAGGCCACACGCCAGCCGAAGCTTGCCGCCAGCAATGCGGTGACGCCGGCAGCCGACGCGGCGCCGAGATTGCCCCAGACCGCGTTGACCCCGAGATCGCGCCCGAGTTGGCGGGCGTGGTTGACCAGCATCGTCGAACCCACCGGATGATAGATGGCCGACGCCACGCCGAGCACGAGCAGCCAGGCCGCGAAGGCCGCAGGCCCGCTCGCGCTGGCGACGCCGAGACAGGACAGCCCGTAGCCGAGGAAGAATATCGCGAGCATGTTGCGCCGGCCGAAGCGGTCCGAGAGCCAACCCATCGGCAGCGAGCACAGGCCGAAGGCGACGAAGGCGCCCGTCGCAAGACCGATCAGCTCGGCATAGCTCAGGCCGGTCTGTGCCGCGATGGCGATCACGGCCGTGGGATAGATCAGCAGCACGAAGTGATCGAGCGCATGGGCTGCGTTGACGAAGAGAAGCGTGCGCTTGGACAGCGTCTCAGGGCTCATGGCGATGCTCGCGACAGGGGACGGTATTCTTATATCTTGACCCGCTGCGCTCTGTTGGGCCGTTATTCTGCACGATCGGGCCAAACGGAGTTTGCGATGCGTGGCGACAGCGACGCCTATCAGACGGTTCCGCGGGCCATCGGCGTCATGCCGAAGACCTATGAGGCGGGCGCGACCACCGGCTGGCACAGCCACCCACGAGCCCAGCTTCTCTATGCCACCGCCGGGCTGACCCTGGTGACGGCGGAGGACGGAACCTGGATTCTGCCCGCACAGCATGCGCTCTGGATTCCACCGGGGCTTTTCCACGAGGTCAGGATGCATGGAAGAGTCTCGATGTGCTCGGCCTATGTCGCACCTGAATCCGTGGGTGTCCTGCCGAAGGGATGCCGCGTTCTTCAGGTGACGCCGTTGCTGGCTTCGGCGCTGGCGTCGCTGGCGGCCGAGCCCCTCCTCTATGATGAGAACGGGCGCGGCGGGCATCTCGCCGCGCTGATACTCGATGAAATCGCGCGCGCGCCGGAAACAGCTTTGACCCTGCCCCTGCCGCGCGATCCACGGCTGCGTCGCGTCTGCGAGGCGTTGTTGAAGGACCCTGCCTCGCCCCTCGACCTCGACGGCTGGGCGCAGCACGCCGGCGCAAGCCGGCGCACGCTGACGCGCGGCTTCCGCATCGAGACCGGCATGAGTTTTGGCGAATGGAGGGCACGTTTGCGGCTGGTTCGCGCTCTCGCCCTGGCGACGGACGGCCGCCCCCCGCACCAGATCGTCCGCGCCGTCGGTTATTCCGATCTGCGGGCGCTGAGGGCTGCCGCCGAACGCATCCTTGGCAGCACAGCCTTGTCATGGCGGTGAATGACGAGGGGATATGCCGTGGATGCGCGCGAATCCATTCCGACAACGGGTCGCATGGGTGTTTTCGATGGCTCGGGGCGTCGGTGCTTTCACCGCGCTGCCGACGCGAAGCCCCGCGGCTACAGAGCGCCAAAAGCAGGCTTCGAATGATCCCTTGCATGCAGACATTCATGATCGGTCCGATCGCTTCGCAGTGGCGATCGGAGGGAGGCTTTCGCGGCGAAGCGACAACCCTCGGTCGGATATCCAGCAGACCAATGCCCGCACAGCAGCGCCCCAGAGCACTCATCGTCGGATTGGTCACACGATAGTACCAAACGAGACCCATCGCCTGCTGGAAAGCCCATGCAGCCCCGGGCGTCCATTCCAATTCACCGGTTTGAGTAGCTTCGCGAAAGGCTGCCCGAGGGGCACGATCCAGTAGGTGCCATGCAACGACGAGATCGAGCGCCGGATCGGCAGGGCTGCCACCGTCGAGAACTTCGGCACGGCTTCCGACGCGGAAGATATCGCGCAGCCTTCTCCACCTGCTCTTTCCGACCGAGAAGGAAATCCGCCTGATTGGAGTGATTCCGTCGTCGTTTGAAGACGATCGGCGAGATGAGCCAAGCCAGCCGAGCCTGATGATCTAGGCTAATGCCTGTGCTGAATTGCAGTGTTGCGTGAGCTTCCGCCGCTGCTCGAAGGAGGAGGACGTGCCGATCAAATGCGAGGCTTCGTCCGGGCGCTTTGCTGAATGGCTTAGTCGAGGATGCTTCGAGCGGAGCGTGATTGCTGGTGCGCTGACCAACGCCTGAGCGACAATGTCGCCTGTGGGCCACAAGCGCCCGTTCGGCAGCAGCCCGGCTTGTCGCCTTCCACTCGACCAGTTCCCTGAAGCATCGATTTGATGCAACTGCGCGGTCGGGCAGACGCGCCCTACAATCTCGCACAGGTGCTGGTGATGGGTGAGGTAGATCGCCTGTCCGGCCTGGGCCATCTCGGCGAAGAGCCGGAAAGCCTCCTCCGCGCGCAACTCCGCTGTAGCACGGATAGTTGCTCCGCTTGGCGTTTTGAAGCCAGCGCTTCCCGGCTTCTTTCCTCAACCCTTCGCAGTGTCCCGCGCCTCCTGGATCGCACGCCAGACTCGGGAGGGGGTGGCGGGCATGTCCAGATGCGTGACGCCGAGAGGCCGAAGCGCGTCGAGGATGGCGTGGATGACGGTCTGGGGCGCGCCGATGCAACCGGCCTGTCCCGCTCCCTTGGCACCGATCGGATTGGCCTCGGTTGCCAATTCCACCATCGAGAGCTCGAATGAGGGCAGGTCCATCGCGCGCGGCATTGCATAATCCATGAAGGTTGCGCTCAGGAGCTGGCCGCCATCGGGATCGTAGCGGGCTTCCTCCATCAGCGCCTGGCCGATGCCTTGCGCCAGCCCGCCATGCACCTGCGCTTCGGTCAGCAGGGGATTGATCAACGTGCCGTAGTCGTCGACGGCGACATAGCGCAGCAGGACGACTTCGCCGGTGTCGGGATCAACCTCGACCTCTGCCGCTTGCGCGCCGTTCGGAAAGGTCAGCGGAGCGTTGCGTCGCGCGCCATGGCTGGCAAGCGCCTGGCCTGTCGTCTCCGCGACATGGCGCGCGACATCGACGAGGTCGACTTCGCCGGCCCCGGGGGCACGGAAGCGTCCACCTTCGAAGGTGACCGTGTCGGGAGAACTCTGGAGGAGCTGGCCTGCTGCGGGCTTGCCGGCCTCGACCAGCGCCCTCGCGGCCAGAACCAGCGCCCCGCCGCCCATATGCAGCGAGCGTGCGCCGCCATGGCCGCCGCCGCTGGGGACGAGAGCCGTATCGCCCTGGACAAGATGGAAGCGCTCCACAGGCAGGCCCAACTCGCTCGAAAGCAGTTGGGCGAAGCTCGTCTCGTGACCCTGGCCGTTCGACTGGGTGCCGACCGCCATGTCGATGCGGCCATCCGCGCGGAACGACAACCAGGCATCCTCGTTCGGGGCGCCGCGCGAGGTTTCCAGAAAGCAGCCGATGCCAAAGCCGCGCAGCTTGCCGCGCCGACGCGACTGCGCCTTGCGGCGCCGAAAGCCGGGGCGGTCGGCCGCAGCCAGCACGCCGTCGAGATTGCTTCCAAAGCTGCCGCAATCGAGCACGGCGCCGAAGGGCTTCCGATAAGGGAAGCGGTGGATGAAGTTGCGCTTACGCAAGGCGGCGGGGTCGATGCGCAAGCGATGAGCCGCCTCGTCCACCAGTCTTTCGATCAGATAGTTGGCCTCCGGTTTGCCGGCGCCTCGATAGGCGTCGATCGGAACGGTGTTGGTGAAGATGCAGCGGACATCCATCGTCATCGCCGGGATGTCGTAGAGCCCTCCCATGGCCGGAGTCGGCGCAGTGGTCGCACTGCCCGGACCGAGCGAGGAGACATAGGCGCCGAGATTGGCGATGGTTTCGACCTGAAGCGCCAGGAAACGGCCCTTTTTGTCCAGGGCGAGTCTGCCGGTCGTCAGATTGTCGCGGGCGTGGACGCCGCCCGAGAAGTCCTCGATGCGCTCGGCGAGCCAGCGCACCGGCCGGCGGAGGCGCTCGGCCGCGACGAGCACCAGCGCATATTCCGGATAGGTGACATTCTTCATGCCGAACCCGCCGCCGACATCGGGGCAGGCGACATCGAGCCGTTCGGGCGCGACGCACAACACTGCCGCGAGCTCGCGGCGGATGTCGTGCACCGAGGCGCCGCTGAGCGACAACCGGTAGCGGCCGCTGGTCGGATCGAAGCGTCCGAGCGCGGCGCGCGGCTCGAGCGCGGCCGCCGCGATCCTGTTGTTCACGACCCGGCAGCTCACGACGTGGGCGGCCCGTTCGAAGGCGGCAGCCACGATGGCCTCGTCGCCGAGGCGATAGCGCAGCGCGAGGTTGCCGGGCGCCTGCGGCCAGATTTCCGGCGCGCCGAGCTCAGCCGCGGCTGTAAGGTCGGTGACGGCAGGCAGAATGTCGTAGTCGACGGCAATGAGTTCGCAGGCTTCGCGGGCAAGATCGATCGTCTCGGCCACGACGAAGGCGACGGGATCGCCGACATGGCGGGCGCAGTCACGCGCAAGGGCCTGCCGGGATGGCACGATCAGCGGCGCATCGCCAGCCACCGCCAGCGAGCAGGGAAAGGAGCCGAGATCGGCGATGTCCGCCGCGGTGTAGATCGCGTGGACACCGGGCAGCTTCCGGGCAGCCTCGGTATCAACGGCGAGGATCGCGGCATGAGCGTGCGGCGAGCGCAGCACCATCGCATGCAGCACCCCGGGCACCGCCTCGTCGTCCAGGTAGTTGCCGCGCCCTGTCAGGAAGCGCTCGTCCTCGAAGCGGCGCAGCGAGCGCGGGTCCGACGAGGCTGAATCCACGACGGCCGGCTCCTTCTCGTGGCTCGAAACTTTCGCATGCATCAGGCTGTCACTCGTCCGCCGAGGATAAAGGCCATACTCCAATTCTTGCGCCAATGCCCGGCTCGTTGTTGACGGGGACATCAGGAAATTCGGGAGAAAGCGGCAGCTTCCCGCCCGGCGATGCGTCCGCTGAAACAGCTCGGGCCGACCATCATGCCTTCGAGCGGCTTGATGCCGCCTATATGGCCACCGGCCATTCCCGCCACTTCGCCCGCAGCATAGAGGCCGGGAAGAGCTTCGCCGGACTCCAGCAAGGCGCGGCATTGCCGGTCGGTCTGCACGCCACCCATCGCCTTGCGCCCGATCGGCACGAAGCGGACGGCGTAGAAGGGAGGTTTGGCCAGCGGAGGAAGGCCGGCCAGCGGACGATGTGTCGCCGGTTCGCGCGCCAGCCCGGCAGCGAGCCTAGCATTCCACTGCGCGACCGTTTGCCCGGCGCCTTCCGCATCGATGCCCGAGCGGTGGAAGAGTTCGTCGAGCGTATCTGCCTGCCAAGCCCAGGTCGAATGAGCAAGATGGCGTCTCGCAGCCTCGTTGCCGGTTTCCGAGCCCGGTGGGACATGGTGGTCGTCGACGGTGATCGCCGGCAGCATGGCTGTGTCGAAGATCGCCCAGGCGGTGGCGCCGGGCTGGGAGAGCAGGCGCGGCACGGCGAGGTTACCGCTGGTCGACTGGCTTTCGTCGTGGAAGCGCCCGCCGTCCTGATTGAGCCAGAGCCAGCCGGTATTGCCCCTGAATACGACGCCGCGCTCGCCGGCCGGGTCACGGTAATCGGGGACGCCGGTCGCGTAGCAGTAGAGTTCGTCGAGATGGTCGAAGCGAACGCCATGGCGCTGCAGGATGGTGATCGCCTCGCCCTGGGCGCCAGGGCCGCCGCCCGCCAGGACCTGAGGCACGCTGTCGAGCCGGCGCGCATGGCGGCGGATCATCGCCAGGCTGCCGGCGAAGCCGCCGATGGCGATGACGACCGCCGGAGCGCGTAGCTGCTGCTCGCGGCCCTCTCCGTCGCGGCAGATCACGCCGTTCACCTTGCTGTCCTCGACGACGAGCTCGGTCAGCCGCCAGCGGAAACGCCAGGCCCGCTGCAAGCCGCGCTCCTGCATGCGTTCCCACAATACTCCCATGAGCCCGGCTCCCCCGTTCAGCGGGCGATGGAAGCGTGGAACGCTGTCGCCTTCGAAATGCCTGATGTCGGGAAAGCTCACGCCGAGCCCGGAGAGCCAGTCGATCAGGTCTGTGGAACCACGCTCGAAATAGGAGCGAGCCCAATCGCGGTCGAAATCATGGCCGTTGGCTTCCAGGTCTGCGAAGGCGAGATCGGCGGAGTCGACGATGCCGCGCGTGGCCTGAAGGGACGTCCCCGGCACGCACATGCCGCCGCCTGCCAGCCGGGCGGTGCCGCCGAAGCCGGGAGCTGCATCGATCCCGATGACGCTGGCACCGGCCGCCGCCGCTTCGAGGAAGGCGCTGGCACCGGCCACGCCCGCGCCGACGACGATGACGTCGGCATCCTTGTCCCTCTCAAGCGCCATGGGAGCCCTCCATGCGGTTGGGTGCGATCAGGTCCCGGGTGAGTTCGCCGATGATGCGACTTCCGGTCAGTGCCATCGTGCAATCCAGCTCGGCTTGCAACAGGCCGAGCACATGACTTGCTCCAGCCTCGCCCGCGGCGGCGATGCCGTAGAGCGGAGCGCTGCCGGTGAGCACGGCGTGGGCGCCCAGCGCGAGCGCCTTCGCGATGTCGCTGCCGCGGCGGATGCCGCCGTCGAGGAGGACGGAGCCCTTGCCCCCCGCCACGGCGGCGATGCGGGGCAGAGCATCGAGCGTGCAGGCGGCGCTGTCGAGATTGCGTCCGCCATGGTTCGAGACGACGACGCCATCGCAGCCGAGCGCGAAAGCGCGTTCGGCCTCCTCCTCGCGCATGATGCCCTTCAGTAGGAGCTGATGCGGCCAGCGCTGGCGCAGCCGGGCGATGTCGTCCCAGGTGACGGAGGGGCAGAGCGAGGTGCGCCGGGCGATCTCCTCGTCCACGAGCCCGGGGCCCGGCTGAGGCCTGTTGACGACGCGCGGCAGGCCCCCGGTCGCGAGATAGCGCAGTGCAACACCGATGAGCCAACGAGGATGCAGCAGCATCTCGGTGCAAGCCGCAAGCGAGGGGCCATAGGGCGGTATCAGCCGATCGCGCTGGAGATATTCGCGCTGGCCGAGCACCGGCGTATCGACCGTCACGACGAGGACACGAAAGTCGAGATCGCGCGCCCTGTCGACAATCTTGCCGGTGAGCGAACGGTCCTTCCAGAAATAGAGTTGTTGCCAGACGGTCGCACCGGTCGCCGCGATATCGCCCATGGCGACGGTCGAATAGGTCGAGAGCGTGAAGGGCAGGTTGGCGCGTGCCGCGGCCTTCGCCAGTTCCAGCTCACCGCGGTACCACAGCAGGCCCGCAGGCCCGGCTGGCGCGACCGCGAGCGGCATGGCATGGCGCTCGCCGAAGAGGACAGCTTCGGTCGAGCGTTCAGCCACGTCGACGAGGGTGCGCGGCAGGAAGGTCAGCGCGCGGAACGCGGCGCGGTTGCGGCCCCGCGCGAGGTCATCCTCGGTCGCCCGGTCGATGAAGTTGAACAGGCCCTTCGGGAGGCGTCGCTTTGCGAGGCGGCGCACATCCTCGACGTTGAAGCAGCGCGCGAGCGCCATCGCCTCAGGCTTTCGACATCGCCGTTTCCTGTGCCGTGATGAATTCGAGCAGGACCGGCTGGCCTTCCTTCGTCCTGGCGATGCCTCTATCGATCGCACTGCGGATCTCGGAAGGGTCGGTGATGCGCTCTGCATAGGCGCCGAAGGCGCGCGCCATCTCGCAGTAATTGCCGGTGATGCGGTTGGCTGCGTAGAGGCGGATCGCGTTCGGGATGCTGTTCAGCTCGGTGGCCATGCCGCCGTTGTTGAACAGGATCGAGAGGATCGGGATGCGTTCGCGGGCCGCTGTCTCGATATCCATGCCGGTAAAGCCGATCGCCGCGTCACCCCAGACATTGATGCAGAGCTTGTCCGGGCATGCGAGCTTGGCGCCCATGACGATGCCGAGGCCGTAGCCGAGCTGGGTGGTCTTACCCCAGCCGATGAAGCTCAGCGGATCGCGCGCGACCCAGAACGGCGTGAGCTGGTCGCGCGGCCGCCCGGCGTCGTTGGTGATGATCGTTGGCTCGTCTTGCGTTGCCGCCATCAGCTCCCAGACCACGCGATAGGGATTGATCGGCATCTCCGCCGAAGTCAGCTTCGGCATCCATTCGGCGAGCCAGGCCTCGCGTGCGCCGCGGATGCGGGTGGCGACGGCTGCTCCCTTGTCCGATTGCATACCGCGCCGTTCCAGTTCGCCGAGCAGCGCCTGCAAGCCAAGTTTTGCATCGCCGACGAGGCCGATCTCGGCGGGCACATCCTTGTTGAGATGCGCATGATCGAGCGTCATATGGATGATACGCTTGCCCTTCGGCACCGGCACCGCGAACAGAGTCTCGGTAAAGCTGCAACCGATGCCGAGGATAACGTCTGCCTCGTCGAGGAAGGCCTTCACAGGCATTGGATAGGTCAGGCCGCCGGAGCCGAGCGAGAGCGGATGATCCTCGGGGAACGCGCTCTTGCCGGGCAGGGTGGTGACGACCGGACAGGCGAGGCGCTCGGCCAATGCGCGCAACTCGTCCCAGGCCTGGGCGTAATGCACGCCCTGGCCGGCATGGATGACGAGATTGCAGGCGGAGCCGATCAACTCGGCAGCGCGGGCGATGTCGTCGGGATCGGGCGCCGTGCGATGGCCGCGGACCGGGACGTAATCCTCCGGCTGCGCCAGCTCTGCGGTCCAGAGATCGTTCGGCACTTCTACGAGCACCGGGCCGCCGCGGCCATTGCGAAGCTGGCTCAGTGCGCGGCGCATCACATTGACGACCTCGCCGGGTAGGTTGAGCTGCTCGGCCGACTTGGTGATGTCGCGCATACTCTGGACGGCGTTGAAGTTGGGCTTGATGCCCGCGACGCGCTGCGGATAGCCCTGCGGGATCACGAGCACCGGCACGGAATCGGCATAGGCCTGCGCGACAGAGCCGTAGGAGTTCTCGATGCCCGGCCCGTGCTGCATGGCGAAGACGCCGAACTTGCGGCCCGAAGACAGCCGCGAATAGGCATCGGCCATATGCATGCCCGTGCGTTCCTGGCGCACGACGATCGGCCGGATGCCGGCGAGAGCGGCCTCGTCGATCAGCTTGTTCGTGGGGTAGCAGAACAGTAGTTCCACCCCTTCCTTCTTGAGGATGGCGGTCATGGCCTGGGCGACGTTCATGATGCGGGCACTCCGGTTCTCAGGCCTGATCGGCCGCTGGACGCAAATCGGCGAGGGCTGGCGCCCCCAGCATTCCCATGGTGATCCTGAGTTCGTTGGTGAGGATGTCGAGGATGCGGCCCGCTCCCTCCGCTCCCCCGATCGCCACGCCGTAGAGCGGTGCGCGTCCGACGAGGACGCCGCCTGCGCCCAGCGCGAGGAATCGGGCGATGTCGGCGCCGCGGCGCACGCCGCTATCGGCCAGGATCTCGAGCCGGCCGGCGACGGCATCGGCTATCGCAGGCAGCACCTGCGTCGAACCGGGCGCACAGTCGAGATTGCGCGCGCCATGGTTCGACACGACGATGGCATCCACGCCGTGCGCCAGGGCCGCCAGCGCGTCCTCCACCCGCAGAATTCCCTTGAGCACGAGCTTGCCGCGCCAATGCCGGCGCAACAGCTCCACATCCTCCCAGGTCACGTCGGTCGCCAGGGCCAGCTCGTCGGAAAGCGAGGCGCGGCCGAGCTTGGTGCGGAACTCGTCGGGGTAATGCGCATAGGTCGGCAC
Source organism: Allobosea sp. 05L423 (assembly GCF_056397745.1). Lineage (NCBI taxonomy): Bacteria > Pseudomonadati > Pseudomonadota > Alphaproteobacteria > Hyphomicrobiales > Alloboseaceae > Allobosea > Allobosea sp. 05L423. The sequence continues at coordinate 57,312 of NZ_JBFTOA010000005.1, forward strand.
GCCGCCCGCCGTCAGAGCCCGCAGCATGACCGAGCCCGCCCAGCGCGGATGCAGCACGACGTCGAGCCCGGCTTTCCACGAGGCCTTGAGAGGAATGCCGAAGCCGTTGCGGAGGTTGTATTCGCGATTGGGGCCAACGGCGGTATCGACGGTCAGGACGAGGGTCTCGGCGCCCGCCGCCCAGGCCCGGTCGAGCAAGGCCAGCATGCGCTGCCGGTTCTTCCAGACATAGAGCTGGAACCAGAGCCGCGCGCCTGACTCAGCGGCAATGCGCTCGATCGCGGTGATCGACTGGGTCGACACGCAGAAGGGGATGCCCGCCGCGGCCGCGGCCTTGGCGATCGCGATCTCGCCATCGTGCCAGACGAGACCAGCGACGGCGGTGGGCGCGATCACCAGGGGAAGCGGTTGGCGGTGGCCGAGGATCTCGGCCTCGGTCGAACGTTGCGAGACGTCGACCAACACAGCGGGCGAAAGCCGGATCGCATCGAGCTGGCTGCGATTGCTCGCGATCGAGACCTCGTCCTCGCTGCCGCGATCGACATATTCGAAGAGGCCGCGCGGCAGCCGCCGTGAAGCGGCACGTCGCGCGTCGGCGACGTTGAGGATATGGGCGAAGGCGGGCTTGGCGGTCATCGCGTCAGGATCACCGTGGCAATTTTGCGCCGACACCGCGCTCTCGTGCGCGGACGACGACGAGATGCGCGAGCGCGAGATCGGCGAGGGCAAAACCGCGGAAGCAGAAGAAGGAACGGGCGGCCGGCGCGGTCGGATGGGCGGCGCTCGCCAGCTCGACGAGATCGTGGCCGAAGCGGACCGTCGTCACCGGGTTGCCGTCGATATCGTAGGGCGCCTTCGACTGTTCGAGGCTATCGGTCGCGAGGACATCGAAGGCCGGCATGCTTTCTGGAATCCAGCTTCGGCCGATATCGACGGCGGCGGCGAAGGCATTTGGCTTCATCAGCCTGGCGTCGAGGAATGGCTTCAGCCCCGGTGCGCCCGGAACCATCGAAATGATGATATCGCTGCGCGCCAATAGGGTATCGGCATCCGCAACGACCTCCGCCGCGAGCCCTTGCCCGGAGGCGGCTTGCGCGAGCTGCTCCGCCGAGGAGCGGCTGCGGCTCAGCATGAGCGCCGTGGTCAGGCCGGGATAGAGATCGAGGAAGGCGGTGAGATGGGCATGGGCCTGCAGGCCGCAGCCGACGAAACCGATGATCCTGGGCGCGGGCGGCGCCATCCGCGCGGCGGCGGCGGCCGAGAGCGCGGCGGTGCGGATCAGCGTGATCTCGTCGCCCTCTAGCACGGCCAGCGGCGCCCCGCTCGCGTAGTCGCTGACGCAGATCAGGGCGTTGATGCCGGGCACCGGACTATCCGGGGCAACCGGTGCCATCGAGACCCATTTCAGGGTGGCGATCCCGTCCGCCTGCGAGGCGGCCGTCATCGCCTGGAAGCCATGGCCGGGGCCGAGCCCCAGCGCGCTCTTGGGCAGGCTGCGGTTGAGGCCGGCGGCATGGTCGCGGAAGGCGCGGAGCACGGCCTCGCGCGCCGCGCCGGGAGCAATGGCCAGGGCCTTCACGTCATTGCGCGAGAGATAGAGCAGGTGCTCGCTCATCGGGCGAATCTCCGGGCGGAATAGGGGGTGGGATCGAAGGGCGGCTCGCGACCGTCGATCAGCGCAGCGACGAGCTTGCCTGTCGCCGGAGCCTGGGTGAGCCCGGTATGGGCATGGCCGAAAGCATGCAGGATATCGTGCGAGCGGGACGCGAAGCCGATGCAGGGCAGGCCGTCCGGCGTCGAGGGGCGATTGCCCATCCAACGGTCGACTTCGGCCGTATCGAAGCGCTTCGCCTGTTCGGGAAACATCTTGCGGGCATAGCCCAGCAGGATTTCGGCGCGGCGCCAGTCGGGCGGTGCGGAGGGATCGGCAAGTTCGACCTGTCCGGCGAGCCGCAGCCCTTGCGGCGTCGAGACGACGCCCATCTGGCCGTCCGAGGGCATCAGCCCGGCGCCCAGCTCCACATCCGGCTCGGGGATGACGACATGGTAGCCGCGCTCGGAAATCAGGGGCACACGGTCGCCGGCGAGCCGGGCCAGGGCGGCCGAGCCGATGCCGGCCGCAATGACGGCGCGCTGGCAGGCGACGGGCCCCCGATCGGTGGCGACGCCGCTCAGCCTGCCGACCTCGAAAGCGAAGCCGGTGGCAGTGGCGGTGAAGCGCTGTGCTCCGCGGCTGACCAGAAGCTGGGCGAGCGCGGCGCAATAAGCGCCGGGGTCGATGATCTGGCCGGCATCGTCGAGCCGAGCACCGAAACGATAGGCCGGCGACAGCTCCGGCTGAAGGCGACGCAGGTCGGCTTCCTCGACCTCGCTGAAGCGCACGCCCAATTCTTGGCGCATCGTCCAGATCCGGCTCTCCGCAGCGAAGGCGGCTCGATCCGGATAGACATAGACCAGCCCTTGCTGCCGGATCAGGTGGCCGACGCCGGCCTCGGCGGCATAGGACTGGTGATCCGCCACCGTGTCCTTGCAGAGCGGGTAGCGCTGGCGTGCGCTCGTCGTGATCCGATCCCAGTCCCGGCCGGCGGCGATGAAGCGGGCGAGCCAGCCGGCATGCCGCGGCAGGTCCCGCCACCGCACCGTGAACGGTCCGGTCCGGTCGAGCAGGAAGCCGGGCACCTTGCGCCAAAGTCCGGGCAGGGAAATCGGTGCGATCGCGCCGGGGTTGATCCAGGTTGCGTTGCCGTAGGAGGCCGCCTGCCGGCCGCCGGGCTCGCCCGGTTCGATGAGGAGGACATGATGGCCGCCGCGCTGGATCTCCAGCGTCGCGCACAGGCCCACGATTCCGGCGCCGATTACGGCGACGGTCAGGGGCGCATCCTTCGACATGGATCGCCTCAGCCGCGATTGTGGAAATGGCTGAGGAAGCTCTTGGTCGCTTCCTGCTGAGGCTGGCCGATCACCTCGCGCGCCGGCCCCTCCTCGACGATCACCCCGTCGCGCATGAATACGACGCGATCGGCGACCTCGCGGGCGAAGCCGATCTCGTGAGTAACGATGATCATCGTCATGCCCTCAGCTGCGAGATCGCGCATGACGCCGAGGACTTCGCCGACAAGCTCGGGATCCAGAGCGGAGGTCGCCTCGTCGAAGAGCATCACCGCGGGCTCCATGGCGAGCGCGCGTGCGATGGCGACGCGCTGCTTCTGGCCGCCGGAAAGCTTGCTGGGAAAGACGTCGACCTTGTCGCTCAGGCCCACTTTGGCGAGCAACTTGCGGGCGAGCTCCTCGGCTTGCGGCTTCCGCATCGCCTTCACGGAGATCGGGCCTTCCATGACGTTCTGGATCACCGTCATGTGCGGGAACAGATTGAAGTGCTGGAAGACCATGCCAGCGTTCGAGCGGAAGCGCGCCTGCTCGCGAGTGCCCGGCAGCTTCGAGCCGTCGCCGAAGGCGAAGCTGTCGTCGCCGATGCGGATGCGGCCGCCCTCGGGCATGACGAGCAGGTTGAGACAGCGCAGCAGCGTCGACTTGCCGGAGCCGGAAGGGCCGATCAGCGCGACGACCTGCGCTTCCTCTACCCTGAGGTTGATGTCGCGCAGCACCGTCAGCGAGCCGAAGCTCTTGCGCAGGCCGGAGACCTCGATCTTGTAGCTCATCGCTGCGCCCTCAATTGCTATGGGCAAGCCGCTTCTCGGCTTGCTTGACGATCGCGGTCAGCGGCAGCAGCACGATCACATAGATCGCAGCGACCACCGTGTAGACTTCGAGCGCGCGGTAGGTGTCCATCGCCGCCACCTGGCCCTGATAGAGCAGGTCCGGGACAGCGAGGACCGAGACGAGCGAGGTGTTCTTGAACTGGATGATCGACTGGTTCATGAGCGGCGGGATCATCCGCTTGATCGCCTGCGGCAGCACGATGCGGCGCATCACGCGCGCCGGGGTCATGCCCAAAGCCAGCCCCGCCTCGCTTTGTCCGGGATCGATCGAGACGATCCCGCCGCGAATGACCTCCGCGTAGAAGGAACCGCCATACAGCGTCAGCGTCACGATCGCGGCGGTGATCGCGTCCAGCTTGATCCCGGTCAGGATCGGCAGCGCGTAGTAGAACCACAGCAACAGCACGAGCAGCGGCGTCAGCCGGAACATCTCGATATAGGCCCAGGACAGCCAGCGTAGCGCCGGGGAACGCGAGAGCTGCGCGATGCCGGCGACCAAGCCCACGATCAGGCCGAGGATCACGACCGCGATCGTGATCCCGATCGTTACGCCGGTTCCGGTGAGGAAGATCCAGCGGTAGCTCCAGACGATGTCGAAGTTCCAAGTATAGGACATGCCAACCCTGCCCGCGCCCCGCGCGGCCTGAAGCCGTTCACAAGAATGGATGGGCTTCCCGCGGGCGGGCGCGGGAAGCCGAGGAGGCCTTAGAGAGTGATCCCCGCGGGGATGTCCTCGGGCTTGACGCCGACCTGATCCAAGCTCTCGACGACAGCGCTGCGGACGAGGCCGAGGCCGCGGGCATAGCCGACCCAAGTGTTGACGAAGAAGAGCCAGGTCTTGTCCACCTCGCGGCGGACGGCCGCATTCGATGTCGATCCGAAGAACGGTTGCGGCACGACAACCTTGCCGAGGCTGGGATCCGCTTTCACGGCACGCACGCCGCCCATCCAGAAGATGCACTGCGCATCGACGCGGCCGCTGCGCAGCGCCAGCATCGCTTCATTGATGGTCTTGAAGCGCGTGATCTGAGCCTTGGGGCACAGGAGCGTAGCGATCTGGTCATGCGCCGAGCCGACGTCGACCGAAATCTTGACCTCCGGCTTGTTCAGGTCGGCCCAGCTCTTCGGATCGAAGCCCGGCTTGGCGATGACGACCAGTGCGCTGTCATAGACGCCGTTCGAGAAATCGACCGCCATGGCTCGTTTCGGCGTCGGGTTGAGGCCGAACATGATGTCGATCTTGTCTGCCTGCAGGTCGAGCACCGCGTTGCCCCAGGTCGTCTCGACAAGCTCGAGCTCGACGTCCATGTCCTTGGCGAGCGCCGAGCCGATCGCGTAGAAATGACCGCTCCATTTGCCGGAGGCCGGGTCCTTGATGAACCAGGGGGCACTCGAGGTCACGGCGCCGAGCCTCATTTTCTTGCTGGCGATGATGCGGTCGAAGGTGTTCTGCCCGGCGGCCTGCGCCCTTGCTCCGTTGGAAGCCAGCGTCAATGCGCCGGCTGCAACTGCGCCGGCGCCGATGAGGCCTGCCAGATCCCTGCGTGTCGTCATTTTCACTCTCCCGGCGTTGTGAGGCGAACCTCGTTATGTCTGGTGAGGCAGGCTCCCGCTTCCCCTGCGGGCTTTCCGTGATCTTCCGCCCCTCACCGGAGGCGGCAGCGGATTTTTCCGTCGTTTTCAAACCGCTTTCGGCGCGAGCAGAACACCCGGATTCATCAGGTTTTGCGGGTCGAACAGCGTCTTGATCTTATTCATCAACTCGTAGCGCAGCGGATCGGCGAGACGCTCGAGCTCCTCCGTCAGCTTGCGGCCGACGCCGTGTTCGGCGCTGAAGGTGCCGCCGAAGCGCGCCGCGGCGTCATGGATGTCGCGCTCGACTTCGAGTGCGAAGGCGTCCTGATCCGGCAGCGACGCCCAGAAATCGCGCTGGAACATCAGGATGTAGTGCACATTGCCATCGCCGAGATGGCAGACGACCTGCGTGACCGCCTGTGGGTAGCGCTCCGCTGCGACCGTGTCGGCCGCGGCGATGAAGGGGGCGACATCGGAGGAGCGCACAGCGACGTCATGGACGATGCCGATGCCTTCCTTCTTGTTGGCTTCGGAGACCGAATGGCGGACGTGCCAGAATTCGGCCGCCTGCTGCTCGGAGGTCGCGACGACCGCGTCCACGGACTCGCCATTTTCAAGCGAAGCGCCGACGACCTCTTCGAGGATGACCTGGAGGTTCGTGGTCGTATCCTCGCTGCCGAGCTCGATCAGCGCGGACCAGGCGGGTATCTCCGCGAAGGGAAAACGCACCCGCTCAACGTGCCGGCGCACCAGTTCGAACTGCGAGGCGGAGATGAGCTCGAACGCCTGGATATAGGAGCCGGCACGGTCCTGGAGGGAAGCCAGAAGCGCGACGGCCGCCGCCGGATCAGCGACGGAAACCCAGGCATGAGCGGTGTTCGGCGTCTGCGGATGCAGTCGCAGCGCCGCGCCCGTGATGATGCCGAGCGAACCTTCCGCTCCGATAAAGAGATGGCGCAGCATGTAGCCGGTATTGTCCTTGCGCAGAGCCGCGAGGTCCGCCAGCACGCGCCCGTCCGGCAGCACCACTTCCAGCCCCGCGACGAGATCGCGCATCGGGCCGTAGCGGACGACGCCGGTGCCGCCGGCATTGGTCGAGATCAGCCCGCCAATCTGGGCGCTGCCCTCGCTGCCGAGATGCAGCGGGAACTGCCGCCCCGCTTCGGTAGCGGCGCTGTGCAGATCGCCGAGCACCACGCCTGCATCGACCGTGGCGATGCCGGTCGCCCGATCGATGGTTCGGATGCGGTTCAGGCGGCGCAGGGATAGCACGATGCCGGGCTTGTCGCTGCGGTCGCTTTCCGGCACGGCGCCGAAGCACAGCCCGGTATTGCCGCCAACCGGGAAGACCGGCTGCCCCTCGGCTGCGCAGAGCGCGACCACGGCCGCGACCTCTTGCGTCGAAGCTGGCTGGACCACGGCGAGTGCGTGGCCGCGCCGACGCTGGCGCCAGTCCGTGAGCCACGGTTCCATCTCTGCCGGATCCGTGATCAGCCCCTTGTCGCCAACGATGCTGTGAAGCGTCTCGATCACGAGCCGGTCTCCGCTCAGGCGAGGCTGACGGCTTTGGCTCGCTCGGCGGCAACCTTGAGCTTTGCCAGCGTTTCCGGGCTCGGCCCGAGCAGCGGCAGGCGGACCCCGCCTACCGGCCTGCCGGCGAGCGCCATGTATTCCTTCAGGGGGCCCGGGTTCGTCTCGACATAGATGGCATCGACGACCGGGTCGATCTTGTCCTGGAGCTTGAGCGCTTCCTTCAGCTTGCCTTGACTGGCGAGCTCGAAGATCTCGATCCAGATCCGGGGATAGATCGTCGCGGAAGCAAGCACGCCGCCGCGCGCGCCAAGCGCGACATGGGTCGCGAAGAGCGGTTCCTCGCCCGAGAGGATCGCGATCTTATCGCCCGCGAGCTTCACCGTACGGATGAAGTCCGGCATGTCGTAGGAGGAGTACTTCATTCCGATGATCGAGCCGTCCTCGGCCATGGCCTGCACCGTCTCGGCGAAGGCGGAGACCGTGGTGCGGCGCGGGATCTGGTACAGCATGACCGGCAGGTCCAGCGCATCGCGATAGCGGGCAAACCAGGCACGCATGCCCTCCTGGGTGCCGGGCGCGTAGTAGGGTGTCACGGTCATGACCGCCGAGGCGCCGACCTTTGCGAAGTCGCGGCCGGCCTCCAGCGCATCTTCGTAGCCGGTCGCAAGCACGCCGGGGATCACCGGCTTGCCGTCCGCCACGTCGACGCAGGCAGCGACGATGTCGCGGCGCTCGCCACGCGAGAAGACGGGATATTCGCCCGTGCCGCCGATCGGCACGATGCCGGCGGCGCCGGCGGCGAGCTGGAACCGCACCAGCGCCTGGAGACCCTTGATGTCGACCGCGCCATCGGCGTCGAGCGGCGTGACGATCGCGGTATACAGACCGCCGAGAGTGTCGTGCGTAAGCGTCATTTGAAGCATCCCCGCAGTGATGCTGCCGGTTCCAGCGTGTCGGCCCCTCGCCAACCGCGCCCAGTTCCTTGCCGGCGCATCGTTGGGAATGGAGCCTCTTTCAGGGGCGTGGACGTGTCAACACAAAAATACAGAAATGTCGGATACGAAAATTATTGAACCATACGCAATGGCATTCTCTTTCCCTCCGCGCACCCAGAGATTATGACAGGAGTATCCCCATCGGGGGGACGAGGAGAATCGGCATGCCGGAAATCTCGCTGGCGGAACGCGGGGATATCGAACCGCCTGAGGCCTGGCAGGCCGGCGACGAGCCGCGCGGCGGGGTCGATATCGGCGCTCGGCTGCTCAAGCTGCGTAAAGGTCGGGGCCTGACGCTGCAGGACGTCAGCGCGATGACGGGGGTTTCCGCCTCGGCCTTCTCGAAAATTGAACGCAACGAGCTTTCGCCGACGATCTCGACGATGCAGCGGATCGCGCATGGGCTCGACGTCGAATTGGTGACACTTTTGTCCAGCGGCCAGGACAACGGCACAATTAGCTTCGCCGGACGCCGCAGCATCAGCAGAGCCGGCAGCGGCAGCAAGCATACGACCGGCACTTGCAACAACGTCCTGCTCTGTGCCGATCTCAAGAACAAGCGCGCCACCCCTATACTGACGACGGTGACCGCGCGTTCTCCGGATGAATATGCAGCGTGGGCAAAATCCGAGGCGGAGATCTTCGTGATGGTCCTCGAAGGCACGCTCATCGTGCACAGCCGCCTCTACGAGCCGCTTGAGCTCAACAAGGGCGATTCCGTCTACTACGATGCCACTACCGAACACACCTGGACCTCGAAAGGGGTCTCCAACGCCGTGGTTTTGTGGGTACTCGTCGATCTTTAAAATCGTTCCGGCTCCGCCATCATCGAGCAAGTCGGCCTCGCGATGGCCGCGAGCCCAGCGTAATGGCCGCGGCCGCGCGGCTCATTCGCGAGACGGCGCAGCCCTGTTCAAACGATTGGTGGCGGCGGTGGCAGATGCGGCCGTGCAGAGCGCATCCCAGTCGTCAGGCGGATTGCCATCGTCCAGCATGCTCTTGAAGACATTGTAGGCATCGGTTTTTGAGCCATAGGTCCGCAAGCCGTTCTCGTCATTCACCCGTGCGAAGATGAAGGCGGGGCCGTTGGGCCGGCGGGCACCGTCTCGGTGACGAGCTTGACCAGAGCCGCATGTAGCTTGGCATCGGCCGATTTCTGATAGTCGTCGGGCCTGTTCGCCTTCTGTGCCTCGACTGCCGCGATCAACTTTTCCCACTGATCGAGCACGAGGGGATGCGCGAGGATGGTCCAGCCATTGATGGTCATGGTCGGAGCGAGACATCACCCTCGATCACGGCATCGGGATCGACCAACATGCCCTTGGTCAGGGCCGTGGCGCATTCGAGCGTCACCCTCGAAGATGGGTGCCACGTGGCGGCATGACGATCGCGTCGCCGACAATGCGCGGGCTACCGACCAGTCTGTTCGACCAACTTGTCACCTCGAGGGGTGGAATTGCGAAAGCGCTTCCACCCCAACAAGCAGCGAATGTGACGCACTTTCACTCCGACAAGGCAACTGCTAGACGGGTGGCGATCGCGCGTGCACGGCGCAAACAGGTTACACACAATATGCTTCTTCGCGTTGGCACCCGCCGCAGCCCCCTCGCCATGACGCAAACCAACTTTGTAATTGGTTCAATTCAGGCTCTTCACCCTCATATCGAATTCGAGATCCGGCCCATTTCGACGGTCGCGGATCGTGACAGGATCTCCGAATTTCATCAGTTCGGCATGATCGGCGTCTTCACCACGGAGCATGAGGAGCAGTTGCTGCGCAAGGACGTCGATTTCGTCGTCCACTCCCTCAAGGATTTGCCGACCGCTCTGAAGGACGGGCTCACGCTGGCATCGGTGCCCAAGCGCGAGGACCCTCGCGATGTCCTCTGTGGCTCGACCCTCGACGACTTGCGGCCGGGAGCAAGAGTTGGAACCGGATCGCTGCGTCGCCGCGCCCAGATCCTGAGCCTGCGGCCGGATGTGACCGTCGTTCCCATCCGCGGGAACATTGGCCCCCGGCTTGCCAAGATCGAAGGGGACGATGCGCTCGATGCCGTCATCCTGGCGCAGGCCGGCCTGGAGCGCCTCGGCCTCGGCGGAAAGACGACCGAGCTTCTCGACCCTCACCTGTTCCCCTACGCCGTCGGCCAGGGCGCCCTTGGCATCGAGGCGCGCAGCGCGGATAGCGAGATCGTCGAGATCCTGCGCTCGATCGAATGCAAGGCGACCCGGGCCGAGGTCGATGCCGAGCGTGAGATGATGCATGCGCTGGGCGCCGGCTGCAGCCTGCCCGTGGGCGCCTTCTGCAACTGGAAGGAAGAACGCCTGATCCTGCAAGCCCAGATTACCTCTCTCGATGGCGAGGAACGGGTGGTTGCCATCGAGGACGAACCTGGAGACCGGGCGCGAGAACTCGGCCTCGCTGCCGCCGAAACCCTGAAAGTCTGCGGCGGCGAGAAGATCCTGCACTCGAGCTACCGGGAATTCTGCAGCCACTTCAAGATGCTGCAATCCTGAAGAAGCCGCCTCGATCACCCGGCCTTCGCATGCGCCACGGCGTCCACCGCCGCGGCGATCGCCGCTTCGGTTGCCTCGATATCGGCTAGGCTGTGCGCGGCGGAGAGGTAGCAGAGACCACGCGGCAAGGTCAGCACCCCTTCCCTGAGGAGAGCGCCGGTGAACGAGAGCGTTTTCTCCTTGTCGACCTGCGCCGTGTCACGCAACGTCTCGATTGCCGCCTCGGCGGCGAAAATCTGCAAGGCAGCTCCTGCCTGCCGAGCGCGGACCGGAACACCCCTCAAGGCGGCCCGATCATTCAGGAAGCGGCACAGCCGGCCGGCAAACGCGTCCATCCGAGGATAGATCTCGCTGCGCCCATCACGCAGTTCCTCAAGACAGGCAATGGCCGCCGCCACGGAGAGCGGATTGCCGTTGAAGGTGCCTCGATGCATCAGGCGCCCGCTGGAGAGAACATCCATTGCTGCACGGCTACCTGAGACCGCGCTGATGGGCAGGCCGGCGCCCAGCGCCTTGCCGAGGACGCTGAGATCGGGCGTCACGCCGTAGCGCTCCTGCGCGCCACCGAGACCGAGACGAAGGCCGGTAATCACCTCGTCGAAGATGAGCAGCGCGCCGCAGCGCTTCGTCGCGGCCCGCAGCCGCTCCAGGAAGCCGGCAGGCGGCTCGAAGCAGCCGCCGTTGATCGCGGCCGGCTCGACGATCACGGCCGCGTAGCTGGCGTCGAGCAAGGCCTCGAGCCCGCCCGCATCGCCCCAATCGGCCAGCGTCACCGTTCCGGCCGCCTGCGGATCCTGTCCCAGCGCCGATGGGCCATCCTGCCCAATGGCGCTGCCGATGTGGAGGCTGTCGAACCAGCCGTGATAATTCGCGCGGAACTTGATGACCTTAACCCGGCCGGTCGCGGCGCGTGCTACACGCAATGCGAGCTGGATCGCCTCTGTTCCGGTGCTGACGAAGCTCGTCTGCTCGGCCGAGGGAACGCAAGCGGCGATCAACTCTGCCAGTCGTGCCTCACCGCGATGGACGCTCGCGGTGCGCAAGCCGCTGTTCAGCTCATTTTGAACGGCTGCGAGGACGGAAGCGGGCGTATGCCCCAGGATCAGTGGGCCATAGCCGAGGGCGTAGTCGATGAAGCGATTGCCGTCGACGTCCACGACATGGGCGCCCTCGCCGCGCTCGATCGCGATCGCCACGGGATGCTGCGTTGCGCGCGGCGTGGACGAGACGCCGAATGCGAGATGCGACAGCGCCTTCTCGCGATGCGCGTAGGAGCCAGCAAAACGCTGGCGGTCTGCGGCCTCAAGGCTATCTCTCATCACCCGTCTCTCATCGGTACCGGAGTCGTTTGATAGGTATCAATGATATAAATATAATACAATATATTATCGCGAGCCGGGGCCTGATTGGTATTCCAGACCATACATGCTAGCGATTCCGCGGATGAACCGGGAAGGGCAACTCATGGCAAGACCGCAGACGGGTACGGCGGAGCGGCCCGCGTCGGAGCGAGACGTCATCCCGCTCTATCACCGCGTCTACGTCATGCTGCTTCAGAAGATCATGGACGGCTCATATCCGGCCGGCGCCCCGATCCCGAGCGAGGACGACCTCGCCGAGACCTTCAGCGTGTCGCGGGTGACGATCCGCAAGGCAATGGAAAGACTGGAGCGCGAAGGGCGCGTCCTGCGCCAGCGCGGGCGCGGCACCTTTCCGCTGACGCCCGCCAACGAGACGGGCGAGCCCGCGAGCCAGCTGCTCAACAACCAGATCTCGCTGGCCCGTAAGACGAAGATCGCCTTGCTCTCCTATGAGTTCGTCCGGCCCTCGCCCTTGCTCGCCCAGACCTTCGGCATCGTCGAGGGCACCGAGCTGCTGCGGATCGAGCGGGTGCGCGGCGACGAGCGCTCGCCGATCTCGCATACCCTCTGCTATCTCCCTGCAGATCTCGCCCCGCTGGTGCCGCGCACGGCGATCTCCTCGCTGCCGGTCTCCGCCACGCTCGCAGCGGCCGGCGTCAAGCTCGCCCGTTTCGAGGAGAAGATCACGGCCGTGCTCGCCGATTCCGACGTGTCGCCGCATCTCGAGATCGCGATCGGCACGCCCCTGGTGGCGATGACCCGCCAGGTCCGCGACGAGGACGGGCGCCTGATCGAGTTGCTTCAGGCGCTCTACCGGCCCGACCGCTACGAATACCGCGTCCAGTACTCGATCGACGGCCAGAATCTAGGCACGCCGTGGAAGGCGATGATCACCGATAGCGGCGCCGCCTGAGGCGCAGCCATCGGTTTTCGACCGTCTCAACGGCGGATGAACGGGTTCGGGATGTCCGTCGCCGTCGAGATCCAGACGCTCTTGGTCTCCATGTATTCCCGGATGCCGGCGATGCCGCCCTCGCGGCCGACGCCGCTCATCTTGAAACCGCCGAACGGCGAGGTCGTGCTGGTCGAGCGGTAGTTGTTGACCCAGACGGTTCCGGCGCGGACGCGGTTCGCCATGGTGAGCGCCCGGCGCATCGACTGCGTCCAGATGCCGGCGGCGAGGCCGAACTGTGTGTCATTGGCGATGCGGACCGCATCGTCCTCGTCGGTGAAACGGATCACCGAAAGAACAGGCCCGAAGACCTCTTCCTGCGCGATACGCATCTCGTTCTTCACGTCGACGAAGATGGTCGGCTTGTAGAACAGCCCCTTCGGATAGCCTGGGACCGAAGCCGGCTCGCCGCCCGCGACGAGGCGGGCGCCCTCGGACTTGGCGATCTCGACATAGGACTTGATCTTCTCGAGCTGCGGCCTGGTCGAGATCGGCGCGATCTGGGTGCCCGGATCGGAAGGATGGCCGAACTTCACATCGGCGATGAAAGCCTTCAGCCGCTCGACGAAGGCATCATGGATCGTGTCCTGCACCAGCAGGCGCGAGCCGGCGACGCAGGTCTGGCCCGATGCCGCGAAGATGCCGGCGACGGCGCCCTTCACAGCCTGGTCGAGATCGGCGTCGTCGAAGATGATATTCGGCGACTTGCCGCCAAGCTCCAGCGTCACCCGCTTCATGTGGCGGGCGGCCTTCTCGTTGATCATGCGCCCGGCCTCCGGCCCGCCGGTGAAAGCGATGCGCTCGACGAGGCGGTGGCTGATCAGCGCGTCGCCGACCTCCGCGCCATAGCCGGTGATGACGTTGACGACGCCCTTCGGGAAACCGGCCGCTTCGACCAGCTTGGCAAATTCGAGCAGCGAGGCCGAGGTGAATTCGGACGGCTTCAGCACCACGGTGCAGCCCGCGGCGAGCGCCGGGGCGAGCTTCAAGCTCGTCAGCGGCAGCGGCGAATTCCATGGCATGATGCAGGCGACGACGCCGATCGGCTCCGGCTTGGTGTAGTTGAACACGCCGGGCTTGTCAGTCGGGATCACCGTGCCCTCGATCTTATCGGCCAGCCCGCCATAGTAGTAATAATAGTTGGCCATGTAGCGCATCTGCATCGACAGCTCGGCCAGAAGCTTGCCGTTGTCGCGCATCTCGACCCGCGCCAGCCATTCTGCGTTCTCGGTGATGAGGTCGCCGAGCTTGCGCATCAGCGCGCCGCGACCCGAGGCCGAGAGGGCCGGCCAGGCTCCTTCCGAGAAGGCGCGATGCGCGGCCTGCACCGCGGATTCGACATCAGCTCCATTGCCGCGCGGCACCCAGGCCCAATCCTCGCCCGTCACAGGATCGGAGGTCTCCAGCCAGGTTCCACCCACCGGATCGACGAAGGTGCCGTCGATATAATGCTGGTAGCGATAGCGCTGGTCCGCATCCTGCTTGGTCGGGCGGATCGCGGGCGAGATCGGATCGAGCGAAAGCATGGCGGCTGTCATCGGAGGTCCCTGGAGATCACGGCGGCGGGGTGCCGTTGACAGATATGTATCATCATCATATCAAAAATACCAATACGCTTATCACAGGGGGACGGGCCCTTCTTTGCGGCAGCGCAAACTGTCAACGAGATCGGAGCGACCCGTTGGGTATCCGCAAAAACGAGGGGACCAGTATGAACACCGCAAAGTATGCCCGCTTGGGATTTCTCGCGCTCGCCCTGATGACGGCAGCAGCTCCGGTCGCGGCACGCGACCTGATGGTCGTCGGCTTCGGCGGCGGCTTCCAGGACAATGCCCGCAAGCATCTTTTCCAGGGTTATGCCGCCGAGAAGGGCGTGAAGGTCGCCGACGACGTCTATAACGGCGAGATGGCCAAGATCTATTCGATGGTGAAGTCGAACGACATCACCTACGACGTGATCATGATCGAAGCTCCGGAGCTCGCTCGCGGCTGCGAGGATGGCGTGTTCGAGAAGCTCGACTGGAGCGTCATCGACCAGAAGAAGTTCATCCCCGGCGGCACCACCGCCTGCGGCGCCGGCGCCGTCGGCTGGGGCGTCAGCCTGTTCTACGACCAGGCCCGCACCCCGACCGGCCCGGCGAACTATGCCGAGCTCTGGGACGTGCAGAAGTTCCCGGGGAAGCGTTCGCTGCGCTCGGGCGCGAAGATGACGCTCGAGGTCGCGCTGCTCGCCGACGGCGTGCCGCCCGCCGAAGTCTACAAGGTCCTGGCGACGCCGGAGGGGCAGAAGCGAGCTTTCGCCAAGCTCGACCAGCTCAAGCCCCATGTCGTCTGGTGGAAGTCGGGCACGCAGCCGCTGCAACTCGTCGGCTCCGGCGAGGCCGCCTATGCGGTCGGCTATGTCGGCCGCACGATCCGCGCCAATGAAGGCGGCGCCAAGTACCCCGTGCAGTGGAACACCCTCCTGTTCTCGTTCGACTACTGGGCCGTGGTTCGCAACTCGCCGAACAAGGCCGATGGCATGAAGCTCATCAACTACATGACCGACGAGAAGCCGCTGACGAGCTTGGCGCAGGACTGGGCCGTCTCGCCGGCCAACGCCTCCGTCGCCAACAATCCCGAGATCATCAAGAAGAACCCAGGCATGGTCGCCAACCACGCCAAGGAAGGCCTCTTCATCAACACAGACTTCTGGGTTGAACACGGCGAGGATCTCGAAGCCCGCTTCAACGCCTGGTTGGCGAAGTAAGCCTCCCATCCGGCGCGAGGGCTCGGCATGTCACGACGGAACCTGGTGGCGGCGGCGCTGATCGCGCCCCTCCTGCTCCTGGTCACGCTGAGCTTCCTCGTGCCGCTTGGCGCGACGCTCTACCGGGCGGTCGAGGATTCAGAATTCTCGACCGCCCTGCCCCGCACCGCCGCCCTGCTCAAAGCCTGGGACGGCAAGGAGTTG
This sequence comes from Allobosea sp. 05L423, assembly GCF_056397745.1. Classification (NCBI taxonomy): domain Bacteria; kingdom Pseudomonadati; phylum Pseudomonadota; class Alphaproteobacteria; order Hyphomicrobiales; family Alloboseaceae; genus Allobosea; species Allobosea sp. 05L423. The sequence goes on from NZ_JBFTOA010000005.1 coordinate 72,917, forward strand.
CCGCCGGAAGAAGCCTTCCGTTCGCTGATCGAGGAGCTGCGCCTGGCGCAACAGGATCAGGCGGCCGGGGCCGTGCTCTCCCGGCTCAATTTCGAGGAAACCGGCTTGCGCAGCCTGCTGCTGCAGGCCAGCCGGGCCTCGGCCCGCCTAGCCGACCCGTTCAAGGACTCGCTGGTGGCGCTCAACCCGCGCTGGGGCGACCCCGCCCTCTGGCGCCTGTTCAAGCGCGCGACCGGCCCCTGGACCTCGCTCTATCTGCTGCGCTCGCTCGACCTGCGCCCCACTGACCAGGGCGTCATCCGCGCCCCCTCCGAGGACGCAGTCTTCCTGCCGCTGTTCTGGCGAACCTTCGAGATCAGCCTTGTGGTGACGCTGATCTGTGCGCTGCTAGCCTACCCCGTCGCCTATACGCTCTCCATCCTGCCCCAGGGCTGGGCCAATGCCGGGATGATGCTCGTCCTTATCCCGTTCTGGACCTCGATCCTGGTCCGGACCACCGCCTGGTTCATCATCCTCCAGCGGGAAGGGCCGATCAACGCGCTGCTCATGGCCTTCGACATCGTCAACCAGCCGTTGGCGATGATCTTCACCCGCTTCGCGGTGTATCTCGCCATGGTGCATGTGCTGCTGCCCTTCGCCATCCTGCCGCTCTACGGCGTGATGAAGGGCATCAAGCCCGACTATATGCGCGCCGCCGCCTCGCTCGGCGCGCCGGGCTGGCGCCGCTTCCTGCGCATCTACCTGCCGCTCACCATGCCGGGCGTCGCCGCCGGCTCGCTGATGGTCTTCATGCTCTCGGTCGGCTTCTACATCACGCCTGCCCTGGTCGGCGGGTCCGGCGACCAGATGGTCAGCTACTTCATCGCCTTCTTCACCAACACCTCGGTGAATTGGGGCATGGCGGCCGCGCTGGCGACGCTGCTGATGACGATGACCGGCTTATTCGTCGTCGTCGCCCGCCTCGTCTTGCCCGGCTTCCGCTCCGGCGGCGTGAGGGTCTGACGATGGCCGGAGCACCCGCCCCCGCCCTGCGCAAGAAAGCCTCCGCCGGACGCCTCGCGCTCGCTTTCGTTACGAGCCTGATCCTGCTCTTCCTCGTGGCGCCGATCGTCGTGGTCTTCCCGCTCTCGCTCTCCTCGGGCGAATTGCTGGTGCTGCCAACGCCGGGCTATTCGCTGCGCTGGTACGCCGATTTCTTCAGCTCCAGTCGCTGGCTCGCTGCGACCTGGAACAGCTTCGTCGTCGGGATCGCTACCATGGTGCTGGCGACGCTGCTCGGCACGCTCGCCGCCTTCGGCCTCTTCCTCGGCCGCTTCCCCGGCAAGGCGATCCTGCTCGCCATCCTGTCGCTGCCGATGGTCACGCCCGTCATTGTCACCGCCATCGCCATGTATTTCGCGCTCTCGCTGGTCGGCCTCGGCTCGACGCTCACAGGCCTCATCCTCGCGCATACGGTGCTGTCGGTGCCCTTCGTGCTGCTGACCGTGCTCGCCTCGCTGCAGACCTTCGACCAGAACCTGCTGCGGGCCGCCGCCAGCCTCGGCGCCAATCCGGTGGTGAGTTTCCGACGGGTCGTCCTGCCGCTGATCGCGCCGGGCGTGGCGACCGGAGCGCTCTTCGCTTTCGCCACCTCCTTCGACGAGCTCATCGTCGCGCTCTTCATCGCCAGCCCCGGCCAGTTCACCCTGCCGCGCCAGATGTATGCGGGCCTGCGCGAATTCCTGAGCCCGACCATCGCGGCTGCCGCCGTGCTGCTCATCCTGTTCTCGGTGCTGCTGCTGGCCCTGAACGAATTCATCCGGAAGCGCGCCCAGGCCCGCGGGGCCTCTCCCTCCGGACCTACCCCATGAGTGCGAGCATGTGCGACCCGATCATCGTCTTCGACAAGGTCACCAAGAGCTATGACGGCGCGACGCAAGTCGTGAAGTCGCTCGACTTCGCGGTCGAGCGCGGCGAGTTCGTCACGCTGCTGGGGCCTTCCGGCTCGGGCAAGACCACGACGCTGATGATGCTGGCCGGCTTCGAGGACCCTTCCGGCGGCACTATCACCTTCGACAAACGCCCACTCAACAACGTGCCGGCCCATCGGCGCGGCATCGGCGTGGTCTTCCAGAACTACGCCTTGTTCCCGCATATGAGCGTGGCCGCCAACCTCTCATTCCCGATGGAAATGCAGAACGTCGGCCGAGCCGAGCGCGAGGAGCGCGTGCGCGGCGCGCTCGACATGGTCAAGCTCGGCCATCTCGCCGACCGGCGGCCGACCCAGCTCTCGGGCGGCCAACAGCAGCGCGTCGCTCTGGCCCGCGCTCTGGTCTTCCGCCCTAAGCTCGTCCTGATGGACGAGCCGCTCGGCGCCCTCGACAAGCAGTTGCGCGAGCATATGCAGATCGAGATCAAGCATATCCACGAGCAGCTCGGCGTCACCGTCGTCTACGTCACGCACGACCAGGGCGAGGCGCTGACCATGTCGAACCGCGTTGCCGTGTTCCACCACGGGCGCATCCAGCAGCTCGCCCCGCCGGCGGAGATTTACGAGAAACCCGCCAATGCCTTCGTCGCCTCCTTCATCGGCGAGAACAACAAGCTCGACGGCACCATCGCCGCGCGCGACGGGGGCTCCTGTCTGCTGCGCCTCTCCGATGGCAGCCAGGTCCGCGCAGTCGCCGGCGCCGATCTCCCGGTCGGCGCGTCGGCCGTTCTGGCGCTGCGGCCTGAGAAGGTGCTGATCGGCCCGGCCGCAGCGGACGAGAACCGCTTCGAGGCCGAAATCGAAGAGCTGATCTATTTCGGCGACCACACCCGCCTGCGGCTGAAGCTCGGCGGCTCGGATAGCTTCACCGCCCGCGTCACCTTCCGCGACGGCTTGCCCGCGCTGCAGCGGGGCGAGCGCATTGCGGTTAGCTGGGCTGCGGCCAACTGCCTCGCACTCGGCCCCGAAGAGACTTGAGCACGTCGACGTTTTGGCCTTGCCGAAACATATTAAGTAGCATACTTAATACAATTACGTGGCGCCGAACGCCGCTGCGGAGGACTCCATGACTGCCAGCCTGAAAACGCAAGTGATCGTCGCCGGCGCCGGCCCCGTCGGGCTTGTCGCTGCGTTGATCCTGGCGCGCGCCGGAATCGACGTCGTCGTGCTGGAAAAGCGCGCGGGGCTCAACACGGCCTCGAAGGCTTCGACTTTCCACCCGGCGACGCTGGAGATCCTCGACGATCTCGGCGTACTGGAGCCGATGATGGGTCAGGGCGAGATCGTCCGGCGCATCCAATACCGCACGCCGGAAGGCCCCTTCGCCGAGTTCGTCCTCGCCGATCTGGCGGACCGCACCCGCTTCCCCTTCCGCCTGCATCTCGAACAGGCCCGGCTGACCCCGCTGCTGCTGGCGCGGATCGACGCCCGCGACAACGCGCAGGTACTGTTCGATACCGGCTTCGAAACCCTGACACAGGATGAGAACGGCATCACGGTTACTGCCGACCGGGGCGGCGAGAAGCTCACCATTGCGGCCGATTACCTGATCGGGACGGACGGGGCCCGCAGCACCGTGCGCGACGCGCTCGGCCTCGCCTTCGACGGCATGGTCTATCCCCACAAGATCCTGCGGGTCATGACGCCGGACGATCTCGACAACGTACTGCCGGGCATCGCCGCCATCACCTATCTCCACAACGGCCCGAAGTCGCTGAGCTTCCTCAAGATGCCGGATTGCTGGCGCATCATCATCCGCGTACCGGAAGAGGTAACGGACGAGACTGCGCTCCAGGACGGCTGGTTCGCCGAGCGGTTGCGCGAGGTGCTGCCGAGCTGGACCACGCCGCCCGCCGTGGGCGGCCGCGACGTCTACGGGGCGAGCCGGCGCGTGGCATCGCAATACCAGGTCGGGCGCGCTTTCCTGGCCGGTGACAGCGCGCACGTCACCAACACCCGCGGTGGCATGAACATGAATTGCGGCATCCATGATGCCCAGGCCTTGACCCATGCCATGATCCGCGCCCTGCGCGACAACAGGCCCGCACTGGTCGCAGCCGCCGCCGATGAGCGCAAGCGCGTCGCCGAGGAGATGCTGATCCCGCGCACCGACCGCAACGTCGCCGGCGGGGAGGGCTGGTTGCAGAAGGTCCGCGAACTCGCGAGCTCGCGCAGCAGCGCAGCCGATTATCTCGCCACGGCCGCCATGCTCGACATGCTCGAGCGCCCCGCCAGCGCCGCCGCCTGAGGAGGCCACCATGGATCTCGCCGAACTCGCCACCCGGCCCGCGCTCGGCCTGCTCGTGCCGCCGGCCAATCCGACAGTCGAGCCGGAGATGAACCGGCTGATCCCGTCCGGCGCCCGGCTCTACGCAACGCGCCTGCCGGTGATGCCCGATACCACGCTGGACCAGCGCAACCGCGCCTACATCGCCTCCTACGAGCCGGCGCTGAAGAGCTTTGGCAGCCTGAAGCTCGACGCCGCCACCGTGGCACTGACCGGGCCGAGCTACCGGCTAGGCGCCGGCGAGGACGATGCGCTGGCGGCGCGCCTCTCGGCCTCGGCCGGCTGCCCGGTCGAGACCGCGAGCGGCGCGATCCGGCATGCGCTGAAGGCGATCGGCGCGAAGCGCATCTGCCTGTTCTCGCCCTATCCGGCCTGGCTCACCGAGGAGGCCGCCGGTTACTGGACCGGCGCCAGCTTCACCGTCGCGCAGGTGGTCAAGGTCTCCGAGACCTTCCGCGCCTATGAGCTGACCACGGAAGAGGTCGAGGCAGCCCTGTGCCAGGTCGAGACCACCGGCATCGACGCCATCGTCATGAGCGGCACCGGCATGATCACGCTACCGGCGATGGCGGCGCGCCCGGAGCGTTCGAGCCCGCCGCTGCTGTCGTCCAATCTCTGCTGCGCCTGGTGGATGATGAAAAAGACGAGCGTCGCGCCCGGCCCGGCCTTTGCTCGCGCCTGCGCCCAGCTCGCCGCGGCCTGAGGCTGCCGTTTTACCCAGCCCCTGCCGGCCGGCGCCGGCGTGACGAACCCGATCCCGCCATAGAAGCCCTGACCCGTGAAGCCGTCTCCGTCTTCGCCGGGCTCTGCAAAACCGCAGGGAATGCTTGCTGCCGCCGGACGGCCGGCCGGTTGCGCTCCAGCTCGTTGGCGCGCTATGCCGAAGCCGTGGTCCTGCGGGCGAGCCGTTCCTTCGAGGCCGCGCGGCCCTTGGCCCGTCCGCCGCTGTGCTGAGTTGCCGCCGCCCCTCCCGCATCCGCCGCGCCGATCTCTCAGCGCGAGCCGGAGCCGCCTTTGGGGCAGTGCGCAACGCATTTGATCTCGACCAGCAGGCCGGGATGGGCGAGCTCGGAGACGCCGATCCGGGTCCAGGCATAGCCTTCGCGCGGGACGAGGCGATTCTTGACCTCCCGGAACACGTCCATGTGGCGGGCCATCCCCACGTGATAGGTGGTGACGTCGACCATGTCGGCGAAGCCGCAGCCGGCCGCCTCGAGGACGATCCGGACGTTCTCCCACGCGGCGGCGAACTGCTCCGCCGGATCCTCGATCACCTGAAGGTCGGGCGTGCGACCGACTTGCCCGACCACATAGACGATCTCGCCGACACGTACGGCCGGCGCATAGCCGGCACGCTCGACGATGGCGCGCATCGATTCCGGGACGATGATCTCGCGGTCGGCCATGGGGTTCTCTCAAGCGTCATGCTCGGGCCTGCCCCGAGCATCTCAATCCGAATGGGGCTCTGGAGCGTGCTCGTCCAGAGATTCCCGGCTCGCCGCTGCGCTTCGGCCGGGAATGACGCCCCGGCCGTTGGCTCAGCCCTGCACGCCGGTGGGCAGATCGTCGCGTATGGCGAGACCGCCGAGATAATCCTTCACCTCGGCTGACGGAATGACGTCGGCATATTTGCAGTTGAGGTCGAAGAGATTGATGGCGTGGCTCGCCTGGAATCGGTCGAAGGCCGTCTCCTCCGGGATCACCACCTTGAAATTATAGGAATAGGCGTCGACCGCGGTGGCGCGCAGGCAACCGGAGGTAGTGCAGCCGGTGAGGATCAGCGTGTCCACATCGAAGAAGTTCAGATGGCTCATGAAGATCGTGCCAAAGAAGCAGGACGGCTTGCGCTTGCCGATGCGGATATCCTGCGGTCGCGGCGCCAGCGGTGCGACGGTCTGCGTCGCATGCGTGCCCTCGGTCGAGGTCTTTTCGGTGCCGCGATGGTTCTTGCCGACCTGCACGCCGGAATCGATCATGTCCGGCCGGCGGGCGCTCTCGGTGTAGAAGACCGGGATGTTCTTCTCGCGGGCCATCTCCAGTAGCGGCACGATATGCTCGACCGCGGCCCAGGCCTCGGGACCGCAATGGGTGCGGTACTGCTTCAACCCTTCCAGGATCTCCTCCGGCTTGTCGCCGCAGAAATTGTACTGCACGTCGATGATGAACAGCGCCGGGCGCTTGCCGAAGCCTCCGCGCTTGCCATAGCCGGCCTGAGCGTAGACTTGCTTGTCGCGCTCGGTCAGGAAATCGTCCCAGATACGTTTGGTCATGGTCGTCAGCCTCAAATCTCAGGAACGGTGCAGGTAGCGGCCGGCGGGAGTCGCGCGGGCTTGGCGGTCGACGGCGCCGTCGCGGGCGATGGTGCGGCCGCGCAGGATCGTGCGGACGGGCGCGCCCTTGAAGGTCATGCCTTCATAGGGGGAGTAGTCGGAGAAGGATTCCTGCGTCGCCGGGTCGATGGTGATCTCCCTATCGGGATCGACGACGACGAGGTCGGCATCCATTCCGACTGCGATATTGCCCTTGTTTGGGATCGAATAGAGCTTCGCGACATTGGCGCTGGTGACGGCGGCGATGCGCTCGATCGGCAATCCGCGCTTGTGCACGCCCTCATGGATCAGCACCGGCAGCAGCGTGCCGATGCCGGGGAAGCCGGCCGACGCCTTCCAGATATCCGGGCCCTTGGTCTCGCGCTTGCGCGGCACATGGTCGGAGCCGACGGTCGAGATCGTGCCGTCGCGCACCCCTTCCCACAGCGCCTCGACATCGGCGGCCGGGCGCAGCGGCGGGTTGACCTTGCCGAGGAAGCCTATCGGCGACTGGCTGGTCAGCGCGAGGTAATGGCTGCAGGTCTCGACATGGATCGGGGCGCGTCCGGGCCGCTTCGCCCGGCGCACGATCTCCAGGCTCTCGGCGCTGGACATGTGCACGATGTTGACCGGGCATTCGGCTTTCTCGCCGAAATAGATGACGCGGAAGACGTTCTCGGCTTCGAGGAAGCCGGGGCTCTGCTCGTCCCAGACCGGCAAATCGTTGCGGCCTGCTTCCTTCAGCGGCTCGCGGAAGACCGGGATGACCTCGACATTCTCGCAATGCACCCCGACGACGCCGCCCTTGATGCGCGCGCCCTGCAACAACGCCCGGTAGAGGAGGCCGTCATCGATCTCGGTGAAACCCTTCGCGGCGCCGGAAGCGCCCTTGTACATCAGATAGACCTTGATCGAGGTCACGCCGAAGCGCTCGGCGCATTCCGGCAGCGTGTCGATATGCAGCTTGCTGGTGACGCCGAAATGGAAGCCGAAATCGATCAGCGACTGGCTCTCGCCGCGCTCCTTCCATGGCCCGGTCGACTGGCGCAGATCGTTGGAGCGATGGAAGGTCATCATGCCCGTGACGCCGCCGATGGCGGCCGAGCGTGACTCCGTCTCGAAATCCGTCTCGTTCGAGCCGAAGCCGATATGGGTATGCGGGTCGATCAGCCCCGGCATCACCCATTTGCCGCGGCAGTCGACGACTTCCTTCGCCTGCACTTTTTCGCCGGTCGCCAGCAGCGCGGCGATGCGCCCGTCCTTGACTGCGACCGAGCCGGTACGCACACCCATATTCGGGAAGACGATCTCGCCCCCCTCCAGCAGCAGATCGAAACTCATGGATGCTCCGTGACGCTCGCCGGCACGACGCGCCGGATGAAGAAGGCGAGGACCTCGGCCATGACGCCGCCGGCGCGCAGGCAGGCGCGTTCGCTCAACGTCGAAATGTCAGCCGTGACCGCAAAGCGGATCGGACCTGCGGCGCCGGTCGCGGTGACGCTGGCGGGCGCCGTGCCGTCGATGGCGCCGGACAGTCCCTCGATATCGAAGCTCTCGGTGCCGTCGAGCCCGAGCTCGCGCCACCCCTGCCCTTCGGCGAAGCGCAGCGGCACCACGCCCATGCCGATCAGGTTGGAACGGTGAATGCGCTCATAGCTCTCGGCGATGACGGCCCGCACGCCGAGCAGGGCGGAGCCCTTGGCCGCCCAGTCGCGGCTGGACCCCATGCCGTAATCCTTCCCGCCGAGCACGATTAGCGGCACGCCGCGCTTGGCGTAAGCCGTTGCGGCCTCGTGCACGGAAACGACCTCGCCTTCAGGCAGGAGGCGCGTCCAGCCGCCCTCGCGGCCGGGCACCATCTGGTTCTTGATGCGCAGATTGGCGAAGGTCGCGCGTGCCATCACCTCGTGATTGCAGCGCCGTCCGACATAGGTGTTGAACGCCTTCGGCTCGATGCCGAGCCCGATAAGATAGCGCCCTGCCGGACTGTCGATCGGAATCTCGCCGCTCGGCGAGATGTGGTCGGTGGTCAGCGAGTCGCCGTAGGCGCCGAGTGCGCGCGCGCCGCTCAGGCGTTCCGGGACGCCCTCCCGCGCCCGCGCGCGGGCAAGCTCCAGGAAGGGCGGCTCGACCAGATAGCTGGATTTCGGGTTCCAACGGAAGCGCAGGCCGGTCGGCGCCGCGAGTTCGTTCCAGAGCAGATCGGAGGGCGTGTCACCATAGACCTCGCGGAACAGGCGCGCGTCGCCGGCCCGCGCGGCAAGCGCGGCGATCTCGGCCTCGTCCGGCCAGAGATCGACAAGGCGGATCGGCGTCGGCGCATCCGGTCCGTTGAGCGGCTCGGTTTCGAGGTCGATGTCGATCCGCCCGGCCAGCGCGAAGGCGACCACCAACGGCGGCGACATGATGTAGTTGGCCCGGATCTGCCGGTGGATGCGGCCCTCGAAATTGCGGTTTCCCGAAAGCGCGGCGGCCGCGACCAGCCCGCCCGCGTCGATCGCCTGCGCCATCACCGGCAGCAGCGGCCCGGATTTCCCGCCGCAGGTGGTGCAGCCATAGCCGACCACGCCGAAGCCGAGCGTTTCCAGCGATGCGAGCAGGCCGAGTTCTTCGAGATAACGCGTCACCACGCGCGAACCCGGCGCGAGCGAGGTCTTGACCCAGGCCGGCACCGTCAGCCCCGCCGCGATGGCGTTGCGCGCCAGAAGCCCGGCGGCGATCATCACAGCCGGGTTCGAGGTGTTGGTGCAGGCGGTGATGGCGGCGATCGCCAGCGCCCCGTGACGCAGCGTGGCCGGACCGTCGGGCGTCGCAATCGGGACGGCGGTTTCGGGATCAGTGGCAAAACCGCCCTCCGCCAGCGGCTGCGGCAGCCGGCCGACGAAATCCCTGGCGACGGCGGTGAGATCGAGCCGATCCTGCGGGCGGCGCGGGCCGGCCACGCTGCGTCTCACCCCGGCAAGGTCGATCTCGATGACGCGGGAACAAAGCGGATCGGGCAGACCCGGCTCGCGGAACATCGCGTTGGCGCGCGCATAGGCTTCGACGAAGGCGGCATGCTCCGGCGATCGCGTCCGCGCGATATAGGCGATGGTCTGCGCGTCGATCGGAAAGAAGCCCGCCGTCGCGCCGTATTCCGGAGCCATATTGGCGAGCGTCGCCCTGGATGGAACCGACAGGGTCGCGGCACCCGAGCCGAAATATTCGATCACGGTCGAGACCACCCGCTCGCGCCGTAGCCTCTCGGTGACGGTGAGGACGAGGTCGGTCGTGGTCGCGCCCGGCGGCAGCGTACCGATAAGCCGCACGCCGACGAATTCCGGCACTGGAAAGACATAGGGCTGGCCGAGCATCGCGGCCTGCGCCTCGATGCCGCCGACGCCCCAGCCGAGGACGCCGATGCCGTTGACCATCGGCGTGTGGGAATCGCCGCCGATGACGAAATCCGGGCAGGCAACCTCACCGAACGGCGTGTCGACGCGCGTCACGACCGAGGCGATATGCTCCAGATTGACCTGGTGGATGATGCCGGTGCCGGGCGGATAGACCCGTACGGAGCGGAAAGCCTGCTGCGCCCATTTCAGGAAGCTGTAGCGCTCGCCGTTGCGCTCGAACTCCCGCGCCATGTTGCGCGCCATCGCGTCAGGCGTGCCCGAAACATCCACCTGCAACGAATGATCGACGATGACGTCCACGGGAATGCGCGGCTCGACGGTCGTCGGATCGCAGCCCGCCTCGGCCACCGCATCACGCAGCGAGGCGAGATCAAGCAGCACCGGCAACCCGCTGGAATCCGGCAAGATGACTCGCCCGACGCTGAGCGGCACGCCGACGCCGTGGCTCTCGCGCCAATGCAGCATCGCCTCGACGGCATCCGCGCCGATGTTCGGATCGCAGAGCCGCCCGCGTTCGAGGTTCTCGACGAAGACCCGGCAGGCATAGGGCAGATCGGCAAGGCTCACTCCGGCCCGCGCCGCGGCGGCGGCGACGGAGACGTAAGTGCCCGCCACGGCATCGACCGCCAGCGGCTCATCGGTCGTCATGACGTCGGGCATTTCGCCGCTCGCATCGTCCAACAGGCCCGCACCCCGTGAAAGTGAGCCATTTAATGTCAACACTTTTATAAACGTATCTTATGCAAGACGTTTTTAGCTTCCCCTCGATTTCAAGTCAAACGCTGAATGGCGCCTTCGCCCTCCGCACAACTGATCCTTCGAAGGAGCATTTTCGCAAAACTGTTGACACATTTTCCGCTCGCTCCTAACGTCACCGCGATGGAACTGCAGCTCCTAGCCACAGGTGACAGGCGTACCGAGACGCTCGGCGACGAGGTTTTCGGCCGCATCCTCGATCTGATCTACAGCTGCGAACTCGCCCCCGGAATGGTCGTCAACGAGTCGACGCTCGCGACGCGCTTCGGCGTCAGCCGCGGCCCGGTCCGCGAGGCCATCCGCCGCCTCCAGGGCATCCAGCTCGTCTCGCGCGAGCCCTTTATGCGGGCTCGCGTCGTCTCGCTCTCGCCGCAGGCGATCCTCGAACTGTTCCAGATGCGCGAGGCGCTCGAAGGCTATGCCTGCCGGCTGGCCTCCCAGCAGATGAGCGATGCCGAGATCGCTGCGCTGATCGCCGACCTCGAGGCCGCCCATTCCGGGCAGCAGCCGGAGGATATGCGCTTCGACTTCCATGAGCGGATTGTGCGCGGCAGCGGCAACAGCCGCATCATCGATAGCCTCTGCGGCGACCTCTACCACCTGCTGCGCATCTACCGGCGCATCTCCGGCGCCGTGCCCGAGCGCAAGGAGCTCGCCTTCACCGAACACTGGCAGATCCTGCGCGCGATCAAGATGCGCGACCCCACCCTCGCCGAATCCCTGATGCGCTCGCATGTCGAGCGCGCCGGCCGACATGTGCTGGCCCAGGTTCCCGAAGCCTCAACCAACGACGCCGCCGGCGCGGAGAAACGAGCATCATGATCGCCAGACGCGAGATTTCGGCCCCCGCCGCCTTTCGGGCGCTGCTCAATTCCGGCGAGTTCATCGTCTCGCCCGGCGTCTTCGACGGCTACAGCGCCAGGCTGGTCGAGGCCGCCGGCTTCAAGAGCGCCTGCACCAGTGGCGCCGCCATCGCCAACGCCATCCTCGGCGTCGAGGACCTCGGCATGATGGGGCTGAACGAGAACGTCAACCATTGCCGGCATCTGGCGCGCGCGATCTCGATCCCGCTGACCTGCGACGCCGACAATGGCTACGGCAACCCAATGAACGTGCACTACACCGTGCAGATGTTCGAGGAGGCCGGCGTTGCCGGCGTCAACCTGGAGGACCAGGTCAGCCCGAAGCGCTGCGGCCATATGCCGGGCAAGGAAGTCGTCTCGCGCGACGAGATGGTGAAGAAGATCGAGGCCGCCTGCCTCGCCCGCCGCGACGATGATTTTGTCATCATTGCCCGTACGGACGCGCTCGCCGTCGAGGGGCTCGACGCGACGCTGGAGCGCATCCGCGCCTATGTCGCGGCCGGCGCCGACGCGATCTTCCCCGATGCGGTCAAGACCGAGGACCAGATCGCCCGCGTCGTTGAGGCGGCCGGCGGCAAGCCGGTCTCGATCAATATGGGCTTCGGCATCCGCCCGCGCCCGACCACGCCGCTGATCCCGCTGCCGCGCCTCAAGGAACTCGGCGTGCGCCGCATCAGCCTGCCGCGCATGCTGCCCGCCGCCGCGATCAGGGCGATGCGCGAGGCGCTGTCGGTGATGCGCGAGGTGATGGAGACCGGCGTGCCGGCCGACCGCTCGGACCTGCTCGTTGGCATCGACGAGATCTGGAACCTGATGGGCTTCCCGGCCATGCAGGCGCTGGAGAAGCAACTCCTGACGGTCGACAGCTACGCGTCGAAATACGAGGCTGCGGCAGTCCCCGCCTGAGGCCGGCGCGGTGGGCCGCCGTTCACTCAAGGCGAGAGTGAGGCAGAGCCGCCGTTCGGCGCTGTCGTTCCAGACTTCATGACGCCGAATCGGCCGTCACGCAGATCGAAGAGGTCGACGAAGCGGATGCCGGCGAAAGCACTCAGAATCTGCTGCTTTACGAAGCTGGCCCTCTATTCTGCCTGCACCCAGGCGAATGCTCATGCGCGTATGCCGGAAGCGTCCCGCAACGCATCGCCTTCGGTATCCTGGAAGAACAACACGCCCGAGCAGTAGCGATGGGATTGCGTCGGGGCATTCGTCCCCGTTCTAGCTCCGATAGCGTTCGATGACGGACATGTCGGGCTCGAAGCCGATGCCTGGTTTATCGGGAATGCCGATGGCTCCGCCAACCGGCAAGGTCGGATCCAGGCCACACCAGGCTTCCGGGCGGACATAGAGGAATTCGAATACTTCGCAGGTGTCGATAGCGGCGGCGAGCTGCAGGCTCGCCCAATAGCCCGGCCCGAAATAGGGCGAGTGCGGCGCCAGGCGCTTGCCGGCGGCGCGCGCGAGCTGCGCGACTTTGACGAACTCGGTAACGCCGCCGACTTTCGTGACGCTCGGCTGGACGATGTCGAGCGCCGGCACGAGGCGGCCGAACTCGACCGCCGTGCAGGCATTCTCGCCAGCGGCGATGGCGATCCCCTCGGCTGCGATGGCCCGCCAGGGTGTTGGATCTTCAGGAGGAAAGGTCGGCTCCTCCAACCAGTTCACATTGCTCTCCGCAAGCACCGGCAGCATGGCGCGAACCTGCTCCAGCGACCACTGGCAGTTGACGTCCACGGTCAGCCGGGCATCCGACCCCGCCCCCCGGCGGCCGGCCGCGATCGTCGCCGGCAGCACTTCGTGCAGCTTCACTTCGTCATAGCCGAGCGCCGTGGCCTCAGCCGCGAAGTGCGCGACGCGCTCGGCATCGCCGTAGCGGACAAGGCTCGCATAGGCGCGGATCCTGTCGCGGCGGGGCGGCCCGATCAGGCGCGATAGCGCCAGATCGGCGCGCTTGCCCGCGATATCCCACAGCGCGATGTCCAGCCCCGAGATCGCGAACATGGTGATGCCATAGCGGCCGAACAGGGCCAGGGCCTGCTGAGCCGCCAGGTTGACGGCCTGCGGATCCTGCGAATTCCGCCCGATCACCGCCGGCGCAACCAGGTCGCGAACCGCGACGGCGGTGGCGTTCTGGCACATATAGCCGAAGGCTTCGCCCCAGCCGACCAGGCCCGAGCCGGTTTCGACCCGGACCAGGACGATGTCGAGATTGCTCCACCGGGTCGGCGTGATGCCCTGCCCCTTGCCGCCGTCGTCGAACGGAATGCGCAGGACAATCGGTTCCACCTTGGTGATCGGATCGGACATGGCCTTCTCATCGGGTCAGGAGCCGGCCCGACGCGGCCGGCCCGGCGAAACAGGGCTCGGATCGCCGACGGCCTGCCGGACATGGCAGACCGGGCACGGCAGGCTGATCAGGCTCGCTTGCCGATTTCCTCATCCCATCTGCGGAAGGCCATGACCATCTGATTGGGTTCGAGAGGCAGTTCGAAGGGCGTGTCCGCGATCAGCTTCGCATATTCGGGGCGGCCGAATTCCGCGATCGCCGCCTGGCTCTCGGGCGGGGCCATCGAGAGCGGGACGTCCTTCACCGCAGGGCCGGGATAGAGGTAGCCCTCGTCATAGGTGAAGGCCTGCGCCGGCTTGGTCAGCATGAACGCCATCAGGTCGAGCAGGACGGCGATCTTGTCGTTGGGCAGCCCCTTCGGGATCGCCATGTACTGGCCGTCGATGACCCAGCGGAAATTCTTCAAGGTTGAGATCCGCGCCTCTTTCGGGACGACGCCGAGGACACGCGGATTGATGTCCCAGCCCGTCGTGGTGGCGATGATGTGGCGGGTGCCGTCGCCGAGCTCCTTCATCACCGCGGAGGTGCCGGTCGGGTAGTATTCGATATAGCGGCCGAGCTCCTTCAGATAGGCCCAGGTCTTGTCCCAGCCCTTCATGGGATCCTTCGGGTCGCTGTCGCCAAGGATGTAAGGCAATCCCATGATGAAGGTGCGGCCCGGGCCGGAATTGGCCGGCCGGGCATACATGAACTTGTTGGGATGGGCCTTGGCCCAGGCCAGCAGCTCTTCGAGCGAGCCGGGCGGGTTGGGCACGTGGTTCGGCAGGTATTCGAGCAAAGGCCCTGAGGGATAATAGGCGACGACCACACCCTGGCCGCGAGCCAGGCCCTGCATCATGGCCGCGCCCTTTTCATAGATCTCGTCGAGATTCGGCAGAGCGGGCTTGTGAGCCGCGAGCAGATCGACCCACAAATTCTGCTCGATCCCCGCCGCCAGCGCATCAGTGCCGGTCAGCACGAGGTCGATGTCGACGCGACCGGCAACTTGCTGCGCCTTGATCTTGCCGGGCAGTTCCGGGGCCGGCGCCTTGGTGAAGGTCATCCGCGACACCAGGCCAGGCTTCGCCTGGCGATAGGCCTCGAATGCCTTCTGGGTCAGCGCGAGATTGCCGGCCACGTCGACGATATTGAGATTGACCGGGGCCTTCGGCAAGGCGAGTTGCGCCTGCGCAAGGCTCGGCGCCAAGGCGGCAAGCCCTGCCGCCCCGCCCAGGAACTGGCGCCGAGATGGGTCCGTCATCGTCATCCTGTCATCCTCCCAATGGTTGCCGCCGGAGCGGCACTGTTGCGTGGCGTCTTGTGGCGCCATCGTTTCTTGCGCGGCATTCCGAGCCGATGCGGCTGGTTGCCGGCTCACCAGTCCTCGATCCGCGCGGCGTCGCCGACGAAGCTCCCCTCGGCCATCGTGCCGCCGATGACGCGGCTGGCGAGCCGGCCGGGATCTTCCGGCGGCACGGCCGCCATGACGGCCTCCGCATAGTCGTCGGCACTGTCCTGCGGCCGGTACCCCAGGCGCCATGCCGCGGCATTGTCGAAGAAGCTGCGGGAATTGTCGGACACGCCGTAGACGACCGCGAAGCGCAGGGTCTCGTGCTCCAGGCCGATCCGGATCAACTGCACGAGATCGCGCGGGCTCGTCCAAATGGCCAGGCGGCGGCGATCGACCGGCCGTTCGCCCATGAAGCCGACCCGGATGGCCAGGACCCGCAGCCCGAACTGGTCGGCAAAAAAGGCCCCCGCCTGCTCACCGAAAGCCTTGGTCAACCCGTAGCGGCTGTCCGGACGCAACAGGACATCGGAGCCGACCCGCCTGTGGCGCGGATAATGGCCGACGACGTGATGCGAACTGGTGAAGACCACCCGCTCGATACCAGCGGCCCGCGCAGCGTCGAAAACGTTCCAGGCGCCCTGAACGTTGCCGGCGATCTGTTCCTCGATCCCGGCCTCGGTGGTGCAGCCGGCCAGATGGACCACGGCCGATGCGCCGCGCAGGGCATCGGCCAGCGCAGTTTTGTCCGCGATGTCTCCGAGGATAGCTTCCTCATTCTCCCCGAGATCCGTGATGGCATTGCGATCGAACAGGCGCAGACGATGGCTGCCGCGCAGCAAGGGGCGGATCGCACGGCCGACGACGCCACCGGCCCCGGTCATCACGATGGTCTTTGTCACGGATTGGTCTCCCGGTCTGTGGCCGGCCCTGCGCCTCTCCGTCCGGGGCCAAGCTCGACCCAGGCACTGAAACGCGCACCGGCTCCGAGCAGGCGCGTGCCGGTACCCGCGACGCCAGCCGCGTCCAGGTTGAAGCCGTTCGCGACATGGGAGACCGGCTCGACGCAGAGATAGGCATCGTCGTCCGGGCGATGCAGAACGAGATGGGAAAGCGCGGGGTCTGCCGCGACATGGACACAGTGCCCATCGGCATGGCTGATTTCCAGCCCGGTCCAGTCCGAGAGATAGCTGGTCCGGCCATCGACGGCGTCGGCTGGCACCACCTCGCCGGTCGCGACATAATCCTCGTCATACAGCCAGCGCCGCCGGGCGTCGTGACGAACCTCCGCGTCCTCCGACCAGGCCAGATAGGGGTGCCAACCCAGCCCAACGGGGAAGGGCTCGGCGCCACGGTTCTCGATGCTCAGGCTGACGCGCAGGGATTGCGGCGTGAGCTCGAAGGATTGCCGGGCGAAATAGGGCCAGGGCCAGTCGCCATCCGGCTCGGCGGAAAGCGTCAGTTCCGCCCTCGCCCGATCGCAGGCTTCGACCTTCCACGGGCGCAGATGCGCCGGTCCATGGAGGCTGTGCGGGTCGGCGTCCGGGTGCGGCGCGACGGACCACGCGCGCCCGGCATGGCGCAGGCAGCCATCGGCGATGCGGTTGGAATAGGGAATGAGCGGATAGGCACCGCCCTTCGGCCAGCGCCGGGGTTCGGCCGGCCAGTCGCGCAGGGGCACGACGAGATCGCGCGCGGGAGTGCTGGACAGGTCGCGAAACGTGGCGAGGCGTCCGCCCGCGGCAGGCGAGAGGGTCGCCTCGAGCGCGCCGGCCCGCAACACCAGCCTGTCGTCCTCACGGACGGACAATGCTGGCTCCGTGCCCTCACGCGGTATCGCAGGAAGCTCCATGGTTTCAGCCATCCCGCCGATCTCTTTGGCTAGGCTTGCGGACCGAGGTGATAACCGCGGCCGGCATAGTCGAATTCGACGAGTTCGCTGATCGGCAGGCTGGCATCTGCGGCAGAGGCGTAATAGGCCCGGATTTCCCGGATCAAGCCGCTCTCTTCGTCGAAGACATACCATTCATCGCCGCGCAGCGCGGTCTTGGCCCTGGGCTTCCAATGCGTCCATTCGATCACCGCCTCCGGCGCGGTCGGCGAGCACAGGATCTTTTCGATCGTCCAGCGCGAGCCGAGGTTCTCGACGCACCAGACCCATTTGCGGGCGATCACATCGGCGGTCCGCCAGGGAATTTCGGGCAGGCCAGGCGGAAAATAATGGACAGCGTCGGGCGTGAAGCATGAGACGAGCATGGCGTAGTCGCCGGCATTGCAGGCTTCGAAATAGCGCCGGATCGCCTTTTCCATGAAGGCGGGGGTGATCTCAACCATGGCTGGCCTCCGCACGAATGCGCGTGATGTCCTCTTCGCGGGAGCCGGCTTTCTGCCAGGCCTCGAAATCGGCGCGGGTCTGCGGCGTCGGCGGATAGACGCCATAGAGCCCCTCGCCGGAGGCGATGCGCCTGACCAGATAGCCTTCCAGGACGTCGCGCTTCTCGCCGGCATCGGCGATCTCGGCGGCCAGACGGCGCGGCACCACCGTGACGCCGTCACCGTCGCCGACCAGGATGTCGCCGGGATAGACGGCGACGCCGGCGCAGGAGACCGGCACGTTGAGATCGGCTGCATGATGGGTCGAGAGCCGGGTCGAGGCGACGACCTCGCGGGCATAGGCAGGGAACGCCATCGCAGCGATCTCCTGGCCGTCGCGGAAGGCGCCGTCGGTGACGACGCCGGCCACGCCCTTCACCATCATCCGCGTCAAAAGGACGTTTCCGGCCGAGGCGGAGGAAATGTCGCCGCGGCTGTCGATGACGAGAACCTGGCCCGGGCCGATCTGCTCGACCGCCTCCCACTGGAGATTATCGGGGTTCGGATAGGGGGTCAGGGTCGCGTAAGTGTCGATATCCTCGCGAGCCGGAATGAAGCGCATCGTGAAGGCCTCGCCGGCGAATTTGGCGGCCTTCGGGTTCAGCGCCTTCAGCCCGACCAGGAAGCACTGGCGCAAGCCGCGGCGGAACAGTTCGGTGGTGAGCGACCCGCTGCTGATCGTCTTCAGCCGGTCGATCACCTCCTGCGGGACGGCGACGGGATGTTGCGTGGATAAGCTCATGAAGCGCTGTCCGGCCTGCGAAGGAGTTCCGTTCTCAAGTCGGCGATGCGGTCGTCCGCACACCGGCCTTGACCTTTCTGACCTACATATTGATCCTCGGAAAGCTTGGAGATCGGCGCTGCGCGTCCACAGTCTCACAATATGGGATCGCTCGATGGCAGAACCGCAAGCGGACGCGTTCCGATGGATGCCGGACGATCGCCGCGAGCAGCCGGCCGTTCCCGGCACGGCCCTGATCGGCAAGGCCTTTCGGCTGATCGACCTGATTGCGGCCGCCCCCGGCCTGATCTCGGCGGCCGAACTTGCGGCGGCGACGGGTTGGCCAAAGGCGACGCTTTACCGGATCCTCGCCTCAGTCACGGCGCACGGCTTCGTTCGCCTCGACCCGCAGTCCCAGGGCTATACGCTCGGCTATCGCCTGCTCGAGCTGGCCCAGAATGTCTGGGTCGCGCCCGACCTCGCCGCGGTCGCCAGCGTCGAGCTGCAGCGCCTGCGCGACATGACCGGGGAGACCGCCTATCTCGCCGTGCCCGATGACGGCATGGTTCTGGCGCTCGGCAAGTTCGAAAGCCCGCACGACATCCGCTCGGCCGCGCGCCTCGGCGTGCGCAAGCCTCTGCACTGCACCAGCCAGGGAAAGGCGATCCTGGCCTTCCTGCCGGAAGCGGAGGCCGAGGCCATGCTCGGCCATGGGCCCCTGGAGCGCTTCACGCCGCAGACGATCACCGATCGCGGCACGCTGATGACGCAGCTGCGCATCATCCGGGCTCGCGGCTATGCCGTCGAGGACCAGGAAATTCTGCCGGGCAATCGTTGCGTCGGGGCGCCGGTGCTCGATTCTACTGGCCAGCCGATCGCCGCCATCAGCGTTGCCGGGCCGGTCTATCGGCTGACGAGCGAAAGAGTGGCGCAGCTCGGCCCGGAGATCGCGAATGTCGCCCGCAATATCAGCCTGGGGCTCAGGGGCGCGCCGACGCGGCAACCGCAGGCAGGCATGCCCTGGCAGCCGCACGCCCCGCACGGCAAGCCCGTCTTCTACGGTGCCCATCCGGTCTGGGACCCGGAGCGCTCATCCCTTGTCTGGGCCGATCGGCTCGGACCCACCCTCTACATGACGGCGGGATCTCGGACGGCGGCAATCCGGCCGGAGCCCGGCGCACCGATCGACGGTCTCGCCGTCACGGCCGAAGGCGACATCGTTCTGCTGCTCGGCGGGCGCATGCTCAGGATCGACAAGAGGGAATGCGTGCTGGATCGCACCGTTCCCGAGCTTGCCGGCGCCACCGCCATGGCAACCGATCTCAACGGGCAGCCATGGGTCGCCGTGCACCAGGGCGACGAAACCCGGATCGGCAAACTCGGCGCTGATGGAACGCTCGAAACCGTATGGGCCCTGCGCAAGCGGATCGGCGCGATCGCCTGGTCGCAGGCGAGCGGCAGGCTTTTCGCCTCTGACCCCCAGAGTGGCACGATCTATCTCCTTGAGCGCGGTGGCGCGGCGCCCCGGCTTTTCACGCGCATACCGCGTGTCTCGGGCGAACCGCGCAGCCTTGCAGTGGACGCGGATGATCGACTTTGGGTTGGTCTCTATGACGGCTGGAGCATCGCGCGGCTGACGACCGAAGGCGAGATTGAGCGGCTGCTGCCGCTGCCAGTGCCGCGTCCGACCGGCCTTGCCTTTGGCGGTGAGGGCAAGGACCGGGTCTACGTCACCACTGCGCGGATCGACCTTGCACGCGAGGTCTTGGAAAAAGCGCCGTTGTCCGGTCATTTGCTGGTTGCGCTAACGACTGCCGGCTGATCTGCCGGCGCGGGGAGGCTAATGCGCCTTCAGCAATTCGCGCTCAGCACGGTTGAGAAACGCATGAACAGGCCCGTCCGGATCATGGGTAAGGAGCGATTCCGGCCTGAACAGCAAACCGCCTACCGGCAGCGTTTCATGCTCGAGTGCCAGCACTTCCCTCGCAGGGCCCTGCGCGATTTCGCGTAAACAGTCTGGAACTTGGCCGGAAAGGACGACCCGGCGGTGGTAGCAGCCGACGACGAACGACTCGGCGCGGTTCGGCAGCAGCCATGAAGGGCCAGCCGATGGCAGCGCCAAAACGCGCTCGCCATGGCGCGGTGTGTCCGCCGGCGGGGCCTTCGCGCCGAACAATTGAGCGAGCGCCACCATGCCGTGCCCCAGCGCCAGCACCGGACGCTGAACCGCGAGAAGGTTGGCGAGGACCTCGCGCGCGGTGTCTAGCCCGATATCCGACAGATCCGGGGAGACGATATAGGCTCCCTCTCTCCACAGGGCCCGCGAGCCTCCTGTCAGGGGCTGCAGGGCGACATCGGCCCCGGCCGATTTCAGAAGCGCTGTCAGGGTCTGCGCGAATGGCACGCCGCCCAGGATCGTGACCGGTATCCGGGCGCTTTCGGCCGGGCGCGCGGGGCTTCGCGGCGACGGCGCGGCCTCGAGCTCAGCAGGTTGCGCCGATGCAAGGTCGAGCGTGCGCAGGAGCGCGCCGGCTTTCGTCACGGTTTCGCGTTCCTCGTCGATCGGGTCGGAGGAATGCAGGATCGTCGCGCCGACCGTGATTTCCGCCGTTCCGCCGGCAAGCCGCATCGAGCGCAGCACGATGCCGGTATCCATTCGGCCATCGAAGCCGAGCCGCCCGATGGCGCCGCCATACCAGCGCCGCGGGGCTGCCTCGTTGGCATCGATGAAGGCGATCGCCTCGCGGCGGGGCGCGCCGGTCAGCGTCACCGCCCAGACATGCGCGCGAAAGGCGTCGATCGCATCGCGGTCTGGACGCAGTATCCCCTCGACATGGTCGACCGTATGCAACAGATGCGAGTAGGTCTCGATCTGGCGGCGGCCCAGAAGGCGGATCGAGCCGGGCTCGCACAGGCCGGCCTTGTCGTCGCGGTCGATGTCCGTACACATCGTGAGCTCGGCCGCCGACTTGGAAGAATTCAGGAGCTCCAGAGCCCGCTCGGCATCCGCGATGGCATCCTCTCCGCGCCGGACCGTCCCCGAAATCGGGCAGCTTTCGACACGCCGGCCTTCGACGCGCACGAACATTTCCGGCGAGGCACCCACCAGCGCTTCGCTCCCGAGATTGGCCAGGAACTCATAAGGGCTCGGATTGATGCGATCGAGCAGGCGAAAGAGGGCATCGGGCCCTGCCGGAAGCTCGCGCCTGAAGGTTTGCGCCAGGACCACTTCGAACAATTCGCCGGAGCGGCAGGCTTCGACCGCCCTGCCTACCATATCGGAATAAGGCTGTTCTTGTGCCGCAGGTGCCGCCGTCCGGCTCCCCAGAGCGGATGGATTTCCCGTACGCGCGAGACCTCGTGTCGATTGCGAGCCCAGAGCGAAGTCATAGGTGACGATCTTGGCCTGGCCGGTTTCTGGATGATCGGCGACGACGATCCGATCCGGCAGATAGAGGACCATGTCGTCGTGGTCGGTCTGCGGCCGGGCGTGCCGCTCCAGCCCCAGCGTATGGAATGCCAGATCGAAGCCGAACGGGCCAAAAAGGCCGAGATGCGGGTCGTCCGAGCGGAACGCCGCGACAAGGCTTCGCAGGGTTTCGAAAAGGGTCTCGCCCGTTGCGAGGCGCCCTTCGACGACATCCGAACCCGTCTCCAGATCGGCGATGCCGCCCTGCGCGAAAGCGGCGGCGATGGCCGGCAGGATAATGCTGCCGCGCTCGTTCAGCGCCCGGCAGATCAGGCGATCCGCGCGCAGCGAGAGCCGGAGCGGCGGGTCGACAAACCCGAGCCAATGCGGGCGGTAGCGGCCGGGAAACGCGAAATTGCAACGCAGCAGCAGACCCTGCCGCGTCCCGAGGCCGTCGATCAGCGCATCGAGCCCTTCCGGCGCATCGATCGCTTCCACGCTCCGCGTCACGGCGAGTCCGGATGGCGTTATGAAGCTGTGCGTCACGTGGGTGATGTCCGGTTGTAGTCGAGGTGCCGCTCAAGGCGGGCGGCCACTCTCGAAAGGCCAAAGCAGATTGCAAAGAAGAACAGGCCGGCGAAGAGATAGGCTTCGGCCGAATAGCCGTTCCATTTCGGGTCGGCGACCGTGAGCTGCACGACGCCGAGCAGGTCGAAGACGCCGACAACGAGGACCAGGGTCGAATCCTTCAGCATCTGGATGAAGGTGCTGACGATGTTTGGCAGAGCGGCACGCAGCGCCTGCGGCAGCACGACGAGGCTGAGGCAGCGCCAATAGCCCAGCCCGAGGGACCGGGCCGCTTCGGCCTGCCCGGCCGGGATGGTGCGTAGCGCCCCCCGGATGACCTCGGCCATATAGGCCGCGGCGTAGAGACACAGGCCGACCACCACCCGCGTGAACAGGCCGATGCCTTCGCCACCCGGCACGAAGAGCGGCAGCAGCACCACGGCCGTGAACAGGATGGCCAGGAGCGGCACGCCGCGGATGACTTCGACCGTCATGTTGGCGAGCCCGCGCCAGAGCGGGCTGTCGGCCTGCCGGCCGAGCGCCAGCGCGATCCCGGCCGGCAGCGACACGACCATCGCGGTGATCGACAGCAGCGCCGTGACGAAGAGACCGCCCCACTGGTCGGCTTCGACCGGAGCCAGACCGAACACGCCGCCGGCCGCCAGCAGGAGGGCCGCCGCGATTCCGATCGCAGCTCCCGCAAAGGTCACCGCCATTCTCCGGCGCATGCCGGGAAGCAGCGGCAGCGCGAGCCAACCGAACAGCAGCAGGAAGCCAATATTCAACCGCCACCGGGAGGGGGCCGGATAAAAGCCATAGATAAATTGCGGCAACCGCTCGCGGATGAAAAGCCAGCAGGCGCCGCGCCCGTCGCAGCTCGCCGCTTCGCCCCAGGGGAAGGCGGCGTCAAGCACGGCCCAGCGAAACAGCCGCGGGCCGAGGAGAATGCCGAGCGCCAGGAGTGCCGCGAGCAGGAGGACGCTTCCCACGCGCCATCGCCGCTGCGTGGATGACCGAGCTGGCCGATCGGCGGTAGTCACGGATGGGCAAGCCGGGGCCTCGGTCATGCGCGCCAGCGCCTGGCTTCGCTGCGATGAATCAGACCGGAAATGCTGAGGCTGATCGCGAGATAGACCGCCATCGTGATGCTGATCACCTCGACGGCCTGTCCGGTCTGGTTGAGCGTGGTCTTGCCGAACACCTGCATCAGATCGGGAAAGCCGACGGCCGCAGCCAGCGACGAGGCCTTCACGACGTTGACGAACTGGTTCCCGAGCGCCGGCAGGGCGGCGCGGATCGCTTGCGGCAGAACGATCAGCCGCAACGTGGCGAAGCGGCCGAGACCGAGCGATTGGGCCGCTTCCCACTGGCCAGCCGGCACCGAAACGAAGCCGCTCCGAAAGGCCTCTCCGATGAAGGCGGCGGCATAGATTGCAAGCGCCGTGACCAGCGCGGCGAATTCGGGGGGCAGGGTGAGGCCGCCGGTCACGTTGAATCCGCGTTGAACCGGCAGGTCCCAGTCGGCGGAAGCTGCAGCAGCGAGAAGGAGGAGCACGCCTGCGATTGCGAAGGCGGTCCTGACCGCAGATCGCTGGAAAAGGCCGATCGGCCAGGGCAGAGGACGCGCCATGGCAGCGATCAGGATCGATATTGCTCCGACGACCAGACACGCCACGCCGAGGGAATTCAATCCCGGTGCCGCAACCACGATCCCGCGATTGTTGAGCAGCGTGAAGCTGCCGAGATGAAGCGACTGCCTGACGGGCGGCAGCGCGCCGAACACCATGAAATACCAGACGAACAGCTGCAGCAGCAGCGGCGTGTTGCGGACGAGCTCGGTCGCCGCGGTCGCCAGCGTGCGCAAAGGCGGATCCTCGGATAGGCGAGCGATCGCGAGGCCGAGCCCGAGGCACGTCGCCAGCCCGATCGCCACGGCCGAAACGACGAGCGTGTTCAGCAGGCCGACGATGAAAGCGCGGGCATAGCTCTTCGTCGCATCGTACGGAATCAGGCCGAAACTGATGTCAAAGCCGGCCGTATCCCAGAGAAAGCCAAAGCCCGCGTGGATGCCGCGGGCCCGAAGCGTGAAAATCGCCATGACGGCGAGCGCCGCGACGATGCAGGCCGTCGCGACATAAACGCCATACTCGATCCCATGGCGACGCATGAAGCTCTTGCCTGCGTCTCGGGAAGCCGCCGCCATGGGATTAATTCACCGCGGGTCGCGAGGCGTCACTGGAAGGAGGGCGCGAACAGCAACCCACCATCGCGCCAGAGGCGGTTCAGGCTGTTTTCGCGCGGGATGACGATCGCGCCCTTCGGCCCCAGGTTGCGCTCGTACATCTCGCCGTAGTTGCCGACGGCCTTGATGACACGCCCGGCCCAGTCCTTGTCGAGGCCGATCAGCTTTCCGAGATCGCCGTCAGTGCCCAGCAGCCGGCGGATCTCCGGGTCGGTCGCATTGGCCGCAAGATCGTCCACCTTCGCCGTGGTCACGCCCAGCTCTTCGCCCGCGATCAGTGCATTCAGCGTCCAGCGTACGAGATTCGCCCATTGGTCATCGCCCTGGCGCACCACGGGGCCGTTGGCCGCCTTCGAGATCGTCTCGGGCAGGATGACATGGGCACTCGGGTCTTTCAGCTTGGCGAGGCGGGCCGAAAGCGTCGACTTGTCGGTAGTGAAGGCGTCGCAGCGTTCCGCCTCATAGGCGGCGACGACCTGGTCGGCCTGCTCGAACACCACCGGCTTGTACTTCATGTTGTTCTGCCGAAAGTAGTCGGCGAGGTTGCGCTCGGTCGTCGTCCCGGTCTGGGTGCAAATCGTCGCCCCTTCCAGCTCGCGGGCGCTCTTGATCCCTGCCGACTTGCGGACGAGGAAGCCCTGGCCGTCGAAGAAGGTGACGCCGGGGAACGACAGGCCGAGCCCGGCCTCGCGCGACATGATCCAGGTCACGGAGCGAGACAGGATATCGACCTGGCCCGACTGAAGCTGGGCAAAGCGCGCTGCGGGCGTCGCCGGCAGGTATTTCACTTTTTCCGGATCGCCGAGAACCGCAGTCGCCACGGCCCGGCAGAAATCGACATCGAGGCCACTCCAGCGCCCCGACGCATCGGCGGCGAAGAAGCCGGGAAAGCTCTCGCCGACGCCGCAATTGAGCGTGCCGCGCGCCTTCACGGTGTCCAGCGTGCCCGCGTTCGCAGGGCTCAGCAGCGGGGCGACCAACAGGGCCGCAGCCACGGCAAGCTCACGTAATTTCATTGCATAATTCCCCGGAACAATCACGACCGCGAGCGCGGGTTTAAGCAGCTCAATCTGGTAAGGCAAGCATCGCTCGACGAACGCCGGGCGCTTGCGATGATCAGCCCTTGAGGAAACGTCGACCGGCTCGTTCTCTCGCTAGGAAGCCGCACGAATGCCTACCGCCAACCTTTTCCGGACGTGGATCGCTGGCGGCAGAAGCCGCCTGTCTTGAGTTGCACTGAAGAGCGACGAAATCAGCCGTTCGTCGCATCCTCGGCTGGAGCTTCGCGCCATTTTCAGACGTTGGCTCGACGTCAGAAAGCGGACCTTCCGGACAGTGGCGCTTTGGATCCGGTCTCGACAGACACGCTGCCAATTACTGCGGCCTGGGTTGCCTCGATCTGCCCCGAGGCGGGGTCGTAGTGGTTCCATTTTGCTGCACGAAATGTACCGCGAAGCTTGGCGTGCCATGGCGCTCTTGGCGCCTCGGTCGTCGAAGTCGGAGTGGGGTCCTCGGTCGTAGAAGCCGCCACGGTCGGCATTTCGATCGGGCTCTTGCGCAGCCGTCCTGGCCGGCTCGCCTTCCTCGCCCGTTACGGTCGCAATTTGCCCACCAGGAACGAGACAAAGCGTCGGACCTTCACCGCTATATGGCGGTTGGCCGGATAGACCGCTTGCAACTGTATCGTGGTGATGTCCCAGTCGGGCAGAAGGCGTATGAGCCTGCCCTGCGCGGCGCCACCGTCGCCGGCCTTGGCATCGGCTGCATGCCGGATTTCCTGGCGCGCGATGCGCTGGCGGACGGGAAATGCGCACCTTGCTCGACGCGCGGATCGATGCTCCCGGCCATTTCAGCCTGATCTGCCCTCCACCCGCAACCTCTCGCGGAAAGTCGAGGTCTTCGTCGATTTTATTGGCGACGCCTGTTTTCAACCCGCTGCGAGACACTTCCCCAAGCAACGGTCGACCCGAGTTGAGCCAGCCCCCCGTTCTTTACGCTGTCCCAGCCGCGTTCGGAGCATCGCCTGGTCGGTATCATGCCCGACCTCGTCGATAGCTTTTTGTCGCTTCTAGCGCTTGGACAAGCGCCGCACATTCGAGCGCACCTTCGTCCTGTATCCGCGAATGACTTGGGTGGGGGGTGTTCCGGTTGCGAGCTTGCCGGCCGCCCGTTGAGCGGCGGAAACCTTCTCTGTCACCATCAACTTTGCCTCGCGACTGGCCGCTCGGCCGCCCTTGGAAAGTCTGATTGTGCGCAGCCAAATCGCTTGCTGCGCTTCGAACGCGAGCATCGACATCTCGAAGAAAATTTTGAACATCCGAGCCGCGCTCCTTGCGACATGTTACTACGCGAGCCGGAGCCTGTTGTTCCACAAGCCGCCACGCGATCATTCCTTCGGACGTTTGTCGAACCTCGCTTGCCAGATCGCATCGCGCAAAAGCCGGACATTGGGCCTTACCGGCAAGCGGACGTTTATGGATGAGCCGCCCGAAGCCTGGCTCGGGCGTTCCACTCCGAACTTCTCAACCGAAGCTTGCCATCAGGCTCGCACCAGAGATTTCGAATTTGGTGTTTTCACTTGCCGCAAGCCTCAGAAATCGTTCGAAGATTGGCAGCGCACGCGATGGCTCCTTGAGCAGAGCCGGAAAGCCCGCCTTGTTGCATTCGGTGGCGCGAAACTCGATCGCAGAGATGCCGCCGCTGTCGATGTGGATGCGGCTTACCAAGGACCACGGGTCGATCTGCGAGAAGATGGCCTGCTGATCGGGCGTTGCGTTGTCCCAATACTGTTGGGCGATATGATTGCCAAGACTGTAGAGAATAGGCTTTCCCTGATAGGTTTCGAGACCTGCAGGGCTGTGAGCGTGATTGCCGAGCACCATGTCAGCACCTGCATCGATCAAAGCGTGTCCAAGCGGGCGTTGATACTCCGCCAGCGGGTCGCCGCGCCCATAGCCCCAATGTACGCTGACTATGAGCACGTCGACATGCGGCCGCAGGTTTGCAATCGCATCCCGAAGACGATCGAGATGGCCAGCGGACACCTTGCTGCGCATCCGCATCGGCGCGCCAGGCTCGGTGGCAAGCAGGATAGGATGAATCTCTGGCCACTGCTCGATCGCCAGCGGCGCGATACCGGGCCGTGTTTCGGTCGCAGCATAGTCAGGCGGTAACAAGCAGGACACGGCGAGCGTGCCGATCCTGCAGTCGCCCATCTCCCGGATGTCGGGTTCGAAGGATGCGTCGAGGCTAACTCCTCCGCCGACTGTAGACACTCCGGCCTCATTTAAGTGCCGAATGGTCTCCAGAAATGCGTCCGGTCCAAAATCACAAGTGTGATTGGTCGCGACCGTGAGCAGGCCGAATCCCGCTCGTCCTAAATCACCTGCAACGGCTGGATCGACGAGATAAGCGATCGGCGCATCGCTACGATATCCGCGGCTAGCGAACTGAACTTCGCAAGCCCCCCAAACGAGATCGCTCTCGCGCAGATACGAAAGCGTCTCCTGATAATCGCGATCGATCGCTTCACCATCCGCGTAAATCCTGCTGCGGACGACGATATCTCCCACTGCGCCGAGCACTGCCATTGTTGTTTCATCCTATAATATTTTTTTGATGCATCATATCGATGTCAGAAAATTGCAGGCGTCAATCCCCCTATCCTTCTGCCTGAGGCCCTTGTTGAGGGCGCTTGACTCGCCTCGCAGATTCATGATGTTTTTTTAATGCCCCACAAATCAAGCCTGTCCAGCATATGCTGGCGAAAGGCCGCTGAGGGGAATTTCACATGGCCGAAACATCATTGGTGGGTGTCGCCGCCCGCTCTCGGGATGCGCTGCTGGACGGTGCCTATGCAGGATCTTCTGGCGCCTGATCCCGCTGATCATGGTTCTTTGGGTGCTTGCCTGGGTCGACCGCGTGAACGTCAGCTTCGCGAAGCTGCAGATGGCGGACGAACTCCGGTTTTCGGAGGCGATCTATGGTCTTGGTGCCGGCATCTTCTACATCGGATACTTACTGTTTGAGGTCCCGAGCAACTTGCTGCTGCAGAAAATCGGGGTACGAAAGACGATCGCGCGCATCGCCATTGGCTGGGGAGCTGTCTGCATAGCGATGGCATCCGCGACAACACCCGCGACCTTTTACGTGTTGCGTTTTCTACTCGGCGCTTTCGAGGCCGGCTTCTTCCCAGGAGTGATCTTGTACCTCACCACATGGTTCCCGACGGAACGCAGGGCAAAGGTCTTCGGCATTTTCATGTCTTCGGTCGCCTTGTCGGGCGTGATTGGCGGCCCGCTGGCCGGGCTGATCATGACATCGATGCAGGGCTGGGGCGGGCTTTCTGGTTGGCAATGGTTATTCATTGTCGAGGGTGCACCGACCATCCTTATCGGGCTCGCCGCCCTGCTTTGGCTTACTGACCGACTGGAGCAGGCACATTGGCTGACCAACGACGAGCGCTTCGCGGTTCGAAGCGATCTTGATCGTGACGCGCGAATGCTGGGCCAGCGGGAGCACGCGCTTTCAACGGCGCTGCGCGACCCCCGCCTGTGGATTTTCACGCTTGTCTACTTCTGCGTTATCGTCGCGAACGCCACCGTCGCATTCTGGGGGCCAACGATCATGCGCGAGGCCGGATTTGCAAATGTGGCCACGATTGGCTGGCTGGTCTCAGGCGCTTCGCTCATCGGCTCAGCAGTCATGATCGGCAATGGGCTGATGGCCGATCGCACCGGGCGTCCGCTTTGGCAGTGCATCGGCTCGCTGGCCGCGGGCGCACTAGGGTTGGCTGGCATTGCCGCCGTTCTTCATTCCTCGCCACAGCTCGTGTTTGTCATGTTCGCGTTGGCTCTCGCGGGCGCGTACGGTGCAATTCCTGTCTTCTGGCAACTGCCGAGCAAGCTCTTCGCGGGGACCGCCGCGGCAGCAGGCATCGCGATCATCAACTCGTTCGGCAACCTCGGCGGCTTTCTTGCCCCCTATGGCCTGGGCCTGCTGAAGGACGCCACCGGCAACATTGCACCTGGCCTCATGGCTGTCTCGATTGTCGAGGCTTTTGCGGCGTTGGTGCTGATCCTGATCGTGCGGCGCTTCTTCGCCGGACGCAGTGCTTGACGTGCTGTCTCAACGAGGCCGACTTTTAGGCAAGACACGCAGTCGCGGTACATCACGTACCGCGATTCGCAACCCGCAGAGGACAGGGTGATGCTGGCGAAGACCGATGCGAAAACGGAGGGAAAGATCTCCCTGGCCGATCGCGTCTATGAGGAGCTGCGAGCCGCGATCGTTCTGGGGGAGATCGCTCAAGGGTCTGTCTTCAATGAATCGGACCTTGTTTCTCGCTTCAAGGTCAGCACGTCGCCATTGCGCGAGGCACTATCGAGGCTCAGGCAGGATGGCCTTGTTCGCGTCATTCCTCGTCGCGGCTACAGCGTAACGGAGCTTACGCTCCGCGACTTTCACGAGCTGATCCAGATGCGCCTGATCCTGGAATGTTCGGCGGCAGAACTTGCCGCCCCCCGCATTGCCGACAGCCATGTCGAGACAATGCGGCGATTGTCATCCGTGGAGTTGGAAGTCGGCAATCAAGCGAGCTACCGCGCCTTTATGCGAGCCAATCAAGAATTCCATGAGGGAATTGCGCAGATCGCGGACAACAGCAGGCTCTCTCGTGCAATCGGCCAGACCATGGACGAGATGCAGCGTCTACTGTTTGCCGACCTTGGCGCAGTCGAGGATGGCGATGAGGTTCGGCACGATCACGACGAAATCATCGATGCTCTCGCGCGACGAGATGCTGCTGCTGCGCGGGACGCTGTGGCCCGGCATGTGAAGGTTTCAAGAGACCGTGTCGTCGGCCGCATGATGCGACGACATAGTGGCTTTGCTGACAAGCCTGTCTTTTCAGCCTGAGCGACCACAACATTGCCGGTGAGGCAAATTCTGGACCGGCCTGATGAGACGTTTCATAGCGGCGTTGCGCCAACTACGGATATTGAGAGGTTGCCATAAACCAGACATTGTTATCGCGGCTCGGCTAAGAGGGCTGCTCCATCCAGCGCCTCGTCTGCACAGGCCGAGCGAAAGATCTCGATGAAGTGGCTGTGGAATTGGCGCGGGGCGACGACAAGGCTCCTGCACTGGAGCGGATCACCGTCGCCGTCGATCTCGGTCGCGAGGCATCCGGCCTCCCGTGCGATAATCACCCCGGCGGCGAGGTCCCAGAGATCGAGCTTTGCGCCTGAGGTCCAGAAGCCGTCGAAGCGGCCTTCCGCGACATAGGCAATCTCCAGCGCGGCCGAGCCGGGGCTGCGGATGCCCGAGACGCGGGGCATGATCGCGGCCATCTCTCGGGCCGCCTTTTCGGTGTCGCCCTTGCCATTATAGGGGAAGCAGGTTCCAACGACCGCATGGGCGAGGGACTTGCGGCTGGAGCCATTCAGCCTCCTGTCGCCGAGATAGGCGCCTTCTCCGGCTGCGGCCCAGGACATCTCGCCGCTGAGTGGATTATAGGTCACGCCCGCCGTGACCTCGTCGCCTTCCATCAGGGCGAGCGAGGCCGAGAATTGCGGCATGCCGTGCAGGAAATTGTTGGTGCCGTCGAGCGGGTCGATGATGATCCTGAGCCCGTTGCCTGCATCCGGGGATGCGGCGCCCTCCTCGCCGAGCACCGCGACCTCGGGCAGTTTCTCATTGAGATAGGCGACGATCAGGCGCTCGGATTCGATATCGGCGGCGGAGACGAAATCGGACGGGCCCTTTTCCAGGATGGGCAGGGCCGAGAGACGGGCAAAATTCTCGGCGAGCGAGGCGCCGCCGATGCGCGCGGCCTCTTTCATGGCCTCGACGATCTCGCGACGGATCTGGGGCTTGGTGGTCATGATGGCTAGCCTGGCTGAAATGGATGCTCTGGTCGGTCGGCTCAGGCGGCCGGCATGATCCCGGTGCGCGGGGCGGCGATCCGGTTCAGCGCCACCTGATGCAACTCGGGATTGGCCGCGGCGAGGCAGTGCCCGCTCGAATGCAGGGTCAGCGGGGCACCGTCCCAGTCGGTGATGACGCCACCGGCATTGGCGATAACCGGAACATGGGCGAGCACGTCGTGCGGGGTGGTGAAGCGGTCGATCGCGATGTCGATCCCGCCCGAGGCGAGCCGCCCGTAGGAATAGCAGCTCCCGCCATAGACGCACCAATGCACCGACGAGCGCAGGGCCTGGAAGACAGGCAGGGTCTCGGCGTCATAGAGCTCGATATTGCTGGTCGCGAGAACAGATTCGGCAAGGAACTTGCGGCCGGAGGTCGCGACGCGGATGTCGTTCAGGGTGGTCGGGTAACCCTCGGCGCCGATCCAGCGCTCTCGCGTCATCGGCTGGTCGATGACGCCGAGGATCGGGGTACCGCGGCGGGTGAGCGCGATCAGGGTGCCGAAGACCGGGATGCCGGCGACGAAGGCCTTGGTGCCGTCGATCGGGTCGAGCACCCAGACATACTCGGCATCGGTCGCCTGCGCGCCGAATTCCTCGCCCTGGATGCCGTGCTGCGGAAAAGCCTTCTCGATGCGGCGGCGCAGTTCGGTCTCGACGCGACGATCGATCTCGGTGACCGGGCTGTCGTCGCCCTTGGAGACGAAGGCGTTGTTGTGGCGGGCGGCATTGCGGATGATCGTGCCGCTCGCCTCGGCCAGCCCTTGGGCGAAGGCGATGAAGTTCCTGATATCGCTAGTCGGCATGGCGGACCTGTCCGGGAATTGCAGCTGCGCTCTCGAGCGGGCGCTGGTGCTTGCCGAGCGCGTATTCGAGGTATTTGAAGCAACGCGTGATCACGAGCGTGATCGCGAGGTAGATCAGCGCCGCCATGATGAAGACCTCGTAGGGGGAGAAGGTGCTGGCGACGATGGTGTTGGCGACGCCGGTCAACTCCATCAGCGTGATCGTGCTGGCGAGCGAGGTGCCTTTCAGCATGCCGATCGCCTGGTTGCTGTAGGCGGGCAGCATGAGCCGGAGCGCGATCGGCAGCACAATCAGGCGCTGGACCTGGAGGGCGGACATGCCGCAGGCGTTCTCGCGAAGCATGTCAGGCGCATGCGGCTCATCTATCGCGAGCGGGCGCCGATCCTGGTCGATGCCCTCAGGCAAACCCTCGGAGACCGGCTGCTCATTCCCGACGTCACAGCAGGATTGCACCTGACGGCCCATGCGCTGGGACCACTGGACGACGCCGCCATCACCAATGCGGCGAGGCAGCGCGGCATCGATGCGCCAGCCCTCTCGCGCTACCGCTTGCAGGACCGGACGGCGACAGGTTTCGTCTTCGGCTTCGGCAATACCGTGCCTGAACGCATAATCCCGGCCGTGCGGCGCTTCGCCGAGGTCATGGCTGCCGCTTAGGGCTCCTGGGAATCGATCGTTTCACCCCGGCAGCAACAGGGCCGGGTCAGGAGGACCTGATGATGGACAGGGGTGGCTTGGCCGCGCGGCTGATCGGGGATCATGATCGGAAGGAGAAGTTCCGCCCCTTCGCCGCGGCTAACGGCATCACCTCGCTCGATGATGCCTATGACGTGCAAGAGCACTATGTCTCGCTCTTGAAGCCGCGCTGCGGTGCAGCCGTCGGCTACAAGATCGGCCTGACCTCGCAGCGCATGCAGGTGATGTGCGGCATCGACCAGCCGATCGCCGGCGTCGTGCTGGCCGACCGGCTGCACCATTCGGGCGCGCGCGTCGCAATCGCCGATTATGGCCGCATGGGTCTCGAATTCGAGATCGCGGTGCGCATGGGCAGCGATCTTCCGAGCGGAGGCCCGGCCTGGACGCCGGAGAGCATCGCGGCCCATGTCGCCGGGGTCTGCGCGGCCTTCGAGATCATCGACGACCGCGCGGCCGACTATGCCGAGCTCGACGTGCTCTCGCTTGTTGCCGACAATTCGTGGAATGGCGGCGTGGTGCTCTCGGAATTCCGCAGCAGCTGGCCGGCGCTCGATGCCGTCTCCGGCGTGGTCAGCCGCAATGGCAGCGAGCTCGACCGCGGCCATGGCCGCGACGTCCTCGGCCATCCCTTCGCGTCGCTCGCCTGGCTGGCCAATGCGCTGGCGGCGAAGGGGCAGAGCCTGCGCGCCGGCGAGATCGTGATGACCGGAAGCCTCGTCACCACCCGTTTCCCCACCGAAGGCGAAACCTATCGCTTCGAACTCGCTGGCGTCGGCGCCGTCGAGCTCGACGTCACTGCCGCGGCTGCCTGAGCGCCGGAGACAAAAGCCATGACGCATCGCCTCGCCGCCCGGATGAGCCGGGTCAAGCCCTCCGCCATCCGCGAGCTCCTGCGCCTCGGCGCCGATCCCGACGTGATCTCCTTCGGCGGCGGCTATCCCGACGCCTCGCTGTTTCCGATCGAGGGGCTGGACCAGGTTTTCCGCAAAACGCTCGCCGAGAACGGGCAGGAGGCGCTGCAATACACCGTGTCGAACGGCATGCCGCTGCTGCGCCGCCAGATCGCCGAACGGATGACGCGGGATGGCGTGCCCTGCACCGCCGACGAGGTCCTGATCCTGCAGGGGGGCCAACAGGGGCTCGACCTCGTCGCCAAGATGCTGATCGACAAGGACGACATCATCGTCGTCGAGGACCCGACCTTCCTTGGTGCGCTGATCGCCTTCAACCCCTGCGAGCCGCGTTATGTCACGGTCGGCATGGACGGGGACGGCATGGATGTCGAGGCGCTCGATGCGGCGCTGAAGGCTAATCCGGGGGCGCAGTTCATCTACACGGTCCCGGATTTCCAGAACCCGACCGGCGTCACCATGAGCCTGGCGCGGCGCAAGCGGCTGGTGGAGATCGCCAACGCCCATGACCTGATCATCCTCGAGGACTCGCCCTATCGTGAGATCCGCTTGGAGGGCGAGCGCATCCCGCCGATCAAGATCGGCCTGAGGCGACGAAGAAGCGCCAAATGCCGGCATTGGATCAATGCCGGAAAGCGGACGCCTGCTCCCGCGGCTCCTTGCTACGTCGGACAAATTAGCTCCAGACGTAGGCAAGGGCGAAAATGTCGCGGTTTAGTTTGGGCCGGCCGGGAGCATTTTGCGCGCCGTGGAGGTCAACCGCCTTCCGCCGTCGGCTTCGACGACAACGGTTTCGCTGAAACCCAGCCCCCCGGCCGAGACGTACATGTGAAAGACCATGCCGGCTTCGAGACGCCAGCGGGCATTCGGCAGGAAGACACGGGAGAAATCGCTGGTACGAGGCGTGCGGCCGTACAGGCCGAGCGCATAGCCGGTGACGTTGTCGTACACTGGGCGCAAGCGCTCGGTGAGCACGCCGTCGCGCAGGATCGCGTCGATATCGCAGGCGCGCGCTCCCGACCGCATCGCAGCGATCTGCCGGTCCTGCAAGGCCACGAGTCGTTCGGCGACCGGCGACAGGCCGCGCCGGTCCGTGCCGATCAGCAGCGGCCGCATCAGCCGGGCGCCGTAATTGCGCACCTTCGGGATCAGCTCGACATGCAGGATGTCGCCGTCGCCGAGCGGATGGGCGGTCATCATGCCGTGCAGGAATTCGTGATTGCCCACGCCCGGCACGATCGGCCCGGTCTCCCCGCTATCGGCGCCGTTCTCCAGGAAGCAGGCCGCGGCGATGGCGGCCGCGGCGCGCGGCGAGATTCCCGGTTCGGCCTGCGCGGCGATGGCGGCCATCGCCTTGTCGGCAATGCCCGCGGCGTCCGCGATCAAGGCGATTTCCGCCGGCGACTTCACGGCCCGTAGCAAGTCGCTCGCGCACGGCAGGTCGATGAAGGACGCATCGGGCAGCAGCGCGCCGAAGCGTTCACGCGTCTGCATGGTGAAGCCATACGAAGCGTGATCGGCACCGATCCCGGCCTGCGCGAAGCCGCGGCGGCGGATTTCCTCGGCCATCACGGCCTGCGGCTCGGCCGTGTCCGGGAAGCCGACGATGTCGGTGAACCAGCAGGCATCGCGGCAGGGCCCGGCATCGAGCTCGCGCAGCACGAACCAGGGCTCGCCCTCGCGCGGCAGGAAGGCGGCGCGGTACATCGTCTCGGAGACGGTGTAGCCGGTCAGCCAGGCCAGGAACTCGGCATGGTCGACGAGCAGCAGTTCGGCGCCCGCTTCGGCCATCGCGAGGCGGGCCTTGGCGACCCGCCCTGCGAACTCCTCACGCGTGAAGAGTGGCCTCACGCCACCTCGCAGATATCGAGGATGGTCAGCATGTAGATGCGGACCATGTCGAGGAAATCGCGGATCTCGACGCGCTCGTCGGGCATGGTGTTGTAGCGCCCGCCCGGCCCGCAGACGATGCCTTCCATGCCGGCCTCGGCATAGAGGTGGCCGGCATCGGTGCCGAAGAAACCCGGCGGCTTGATCGCCCCCGTCGGCTGCGTCTCCCCACGCACCGCCTCATAGGCGGCGTTGACGGTCTTCACGATGCGCGCGTCCTTGGCGACCTCGAAGGCCGGCATCGACTGATGCCCTTCCTTCTTCTCGATACGGATCGCGGTCTTCAGACCCGGGAAACGCTGCTCCAGCGCGGCGAGCTCGTGTTTCATGTCGGCGAGCGCGCCCTCTTGCGTCTGCCCGGGCGCATAGCGGCCAGAGCCCTTGAGCTTGCAGTAATCCGCCACCTGCGGCGCGCGCCATTCGTGTAGCTCCTTGCCCAGCGCGCCATGAACGACGCCGACATGGACGCGGTTGATCGATTCATGCTCGGGCGAGGGCGCGCCGGAAAACGTCATCGCGTTGAGCCGCGGGATCAGGTCGCAGGCTGCCATGATAGCATCGACCGCCTGCTCGCGCTTGGAGAGGTGACGGGTATTGCCGGTGAGTTCGATCACGAAGGAGAAGGCGCAGGCGTGCATCGTAACGGCCTGCACGTCCGTCGGCTCGCTGTTGACGAAATAATCGGCGCGGATGCCGTTGCGGATCGCCGCCACCGTGCCGACGCCGCCCTGCAACTCGCCGACGACATAGGTCAGGATCACATCGCCCTTCAGCTTCACCCCGGCATCGAGCAGGGTCTTGACCGCGCAATAGGAGGCGGCATCGCCCGCCTTCATGTTGGAGACGCCGATGCCGTAGATGAATTCGTCGTCGACCAGGCCGCCCCAGGGATCGACGGTCCAGCCCTCGGTCGCTGGATTGGTGTCGAGATGGCCGTTGAACAGCAGGCTCTTGCCCCCGCCGGTGCCCTTCCAGCGACCGATGGCATTGGCGCGGCGCCCCTCGTCGAAGGGTTGCTCTTCGGCCTCGATGCCCATCGCCTTCATCTGGCCGACGACGTGGCGGACCAGCGCCTTCTCGCCCTCGGTCTCCGAATAGCTCTTGTGCTTCGCCCAGTCCGAGAGGAGCGCGAGGCAGGCCTTCTCGTCGAGCGAATGGATCAGGTCGCGGGGGTTCATGGTCATGGCCTCGAATGTCAGGCGGCCGTGGCCGGGGCGGGCACGGCTTCGAGCAGGGATTGGGTGTAGGGGTGGAGGGGGCCGGTCGAGAGCGCCGCTATATCGACGAGATCGACGAGGTCGCCGCGGTACATCACCGCGATCCGGTGGGCGATCTGGCGCACCAGATTGAGATCGTGGGTGATGAAGAGATAGGCCGTGCCGAAGCGCTTCTGCAGATCGACCAGGAGCTCCACCACGGAGGCCTGCACGGAGACGTCGAGCGCCGAGGTGATCTCATCGCAGATCACCAGCTTCGGCTTGGAGGCGAAGGCGCGCGCGATGGCAACGCGCTGCTTCTCGCCGCCGGAAAGCTGGTGCGGATAGCGCTCGGCATAAGCCGCCGGCAGTCGAACCTGCTCCAGCAATTCGCCTATCGCAGCCGCGTCCCGGCGGGCGCCCGGCTCGCCGTAGAGCGCAAGCGGTCGCGACAGGATCTCGCGGATGCGCTGGCGCGGATTGAGCGAGGAATCCGGATGCTGGAAGATGATCTGGACGTCGCGGCGATAGGCCCGGTCCATATCGCCGAGGCCGGTGATGCGGCGGCCGGCGAAGCGGATCTCGCCCTCAAAGCGATTGAGCCCCGTCATCGCCTTTGCCAGCGTCGACTTGCCCGAGCCGGATTCGCCGACGATGCCGAGGATTTCGCCCGGCATCACCGACAGGCTGACCTCGCGATTGCCAGTGAATTGCGTATTCGCCCGGCCGAGCAGGCCGGCGAGGAAGGGCTTGCGGCCATAGAGCACGCTGACCTTCTCGACCTCGACCAGCGGCTTGGCCGCTACGGGTGCCTCCGTGTCGACCAGCCGGTGGTCCGGCCGCGGTACGGCGGCCAGCAGCTTTTTCGTATAGGCGTCCTGCGGTCGAGCGAAGACGTCGCCGACGGCGCCCTTCTCGACGATTCTGCCACGATGGATCACCGCGACCTTCGTGGCGATCTGCGAAACCAGTGCGAGATCATGCGAGATATAGAGCGAGGCGACGCCGGTTTCCTCCTGCAGTTCCTTGAACAGGTCGAGGATCTGCCGGGCGGTGATAACGTCCAGCGCCGTGGTCGGCTCGTCGAAGATGATGCATTCCGGCAGGCAGGCGAAGGCGGTGGCAATGACGACGCGCTGCTTCTCGCCGCCGGAAGCCTCATGCGGATAGCGCCGCATCATCTGCCGGGGCACCTTCAGCCCGACATGGGCGAGGCGCTCCTCGCCCTCGGCCCAGGCCTGCCGGCGCGTCAGGCCGCGATGGCGCACCAGCACCTCGGCGAGTTGCTCGCCGAGCGGCAGCGTCGGGTTGAGCGAGGTGCTCGGGTCCTGGAAGACCATGCCGATGCGCTTGCCGCGGATCGCGTCGATCTCGGCTTCGGATGCCTTGAGCAGGTCCTGCCCGGTCAGGCGGATGCTGCCCGCCTCGCGGGCGGTCGCGGGCAGGTAGCGCATGATCGCCCAGGCGAGCGAGGTCTTGCCGGAGCCGGATTCGCCGACAAGGCCGAGCACCTCGCCCTTGGCGACAGATAGAGACACATCGTCGAGGGCGCGGGTGAAGCCGGCCGGCGTCGCGTAGTCGAGACCATAGCCGGCGATGTCGAGGATCGGTTCGCTCATCGCTCAGGTCCTCGGGTTGAGCGCATCGCGCAGCCCGTCGCCGAGCAGGTTGAAGCCGATCGCGACGAGCGCGACGGCGAGGCTCGGCCACAGGATCATCCAGGCGCTCAGATGCATGAAGCGGCGGGCTTCGGCGACCATCAGCCCCCATTCGGAGGCCGGGGGCTGGGCGCCCAACCCCAGGAAGGAGAGCGTCGCGAACAGCATTACGGCGAAGGCGACGCGGATCGTCATCTCGACGATTATCGGCGCCACCACATTCGGCAGCATCTCGCGCCAGACGATGAAGGCCGCGCTTTCGCCCCGCGCGATCGCCGCATTCACGTAATCCTGCTTGCGCACGGCGAGTGCGACAGAGCGCGTCACGCGGGCCATGCCGGGCGCGAAGGCGAGCGCGATCGCGAGCAGTGCATTGCTGCTGCTCTTACCGAGCAGGTTCACGATCAGCAGCGCCAGCAGCAGGCTCGGGATCGACATGATCGCATCGACGGTGCGCATGATCGCTTCGTCGCTGCGCCCGCCCAAGAAGGCCGAGACCGTGCCGATGACGGCACCGACAAGCGTCCCCAGCGCAGTCGCCAGCACGGCCATGACGACGGTGGCGCGGGCGCCGTGCAGCAGCCGGCTCAGGATATCGCGCCCGTATTGGTCGGTGCCGAGCCAGAACTGGGCGCTCGGCGGCTTATAGCGCATCAGCGGCGCCATCTTCTCGGGGTCGTAGGGCGCAAACCATGGCCCGACGATCACGACGAGCAGGATGAGGCCGACGATGACGAGGCCGAGCGCGCCTTGCGGCGAACGCAGCATGCGCTTGAGGATCTCAATCATACTGGATCCTCCGGTCGAGCCAGGCATAGGCGATGTCGGCGAGGAAATTGGCGATGGCATAAGT
Source organism: Allobosea sp. 05L423 (assembly GCF_056397745.1). Classification (NCBI taxonomy): domain Bacteria; kingdom Pseudomonadati; phylum Pseudomonadota; class Alphaproteobacteria; order Hyphomicrobiales; family Alloboseaceae; genus Allobosea; species Allobosea sp. 05L423. The sequence continues at coordinate 112,356 of NZ_JBFTOA010000005.1, forward strand.
CGTCGCCATGATCAGCGCGCCCGCCTGGATTGAGGGTAGGTCGCGCGCCTGGATCGCGACGATGAGCTGGCGCCCGATGCCGGGCAACGCGAAGATCTCCTCGACCACGATGACGCCACCGAGCAGATAACCGACATCGAGCGCGACGATGGTGATGGTCGGCAGCAGCGCATTGCGCAGCGCGTGCTTGAACAGTACCTGCCGCTTCGACAGCCCTTTCAGCCGGGCGGCGCGGATATAGTCGGAATGCAGCACGTCGACGAGTTCCGACCGCACCATGCGCGAGACATGCGCGATCAGGATCAGCGACACCGTCAGCACCGGCAGGACGAGGTGCTTCAGGCCACGCAGCGGGTCCTCGGTCAGCGGCACATAGCCTGTCGCCGGCAGCCATTGCAGCCAATCGGCCAGCACAAGTACGACCAGCGTCGCCGTGACGAATTCCGGCAGCGAGACGCCGATATAGGAGAGAAAGCTGACGCCGAGATCGGCCGCCCTGCCCCGCCTGACAGCCGCGACGATGCCGAGCGGGATCGCGACCGCCAGCATCAGCAGAATCGAGAACAAGGCGAGCAACAGCGAGCGGCCGAGCGCTTCCAGCATGGCCGGCGCGACCGGCTGGCCGGTGCGCATCGATACGCCGAAATCGCCCCTGACGACCCCGCCGAGCCAGTGCAGATACTGCATCCAGATGGGGTTGTTCAGCCCCATCTTGACGCGCAGGGCGGCCAGCGCGTCCGGCGTCGCATTTTCGCCCAGCATCATGACGGCGGCATCCGCCGGCAGGATCTGGGTGATCGCGAAGACGATCAGCGACACGACGAGGAGCGTATAACCGATCAACAGGATCCGCTTGAGGATATAGGCCGGCGACACGCCCGCTGCCCCGCTTCGTTCAGCCGCGCTTCGGCGCGTTGGCGCCGAGCGAGACGAAATCGAGCCGGAAGACCGCGCCGCGCGGATGGAGCTGATAGCCCTGCACCCATTCGCGCTGCGCGCCGAGCAGATCGAAGAAGGCCGGGATGATCGATGGAACCTCGTCATACATCAGCTTCTGTGCCTCGGCGTAGAGCGCCCGGCGCTTGGCCTCGTCGACCGTGGCGCGCGCCTCGAAAATCAGCTTGTCGAACGCGGTGTTGTTCCAGCGCGTCTCGTTCCAGGCGGCGTTGGAGGTGTAGAGCAGAGAGAAGATGGCGTCGGCCGTCGCCTGCATGTTGTAGAAGCCGACATAGAACGAGCCCTTCTTCCAGACCTGGTCGAGATAGGTCGCGTGCGGCATGGTCTCGACCTTGATGTCGAAGCCGGCGGGTTTGGCCATCTCGCGTAGCGCCACGGCGAGCTGGGTGCGCTGGCCCGGCCGGTCGGATGCGATCAGCGTCGCCTCGAGTCCTTTCGGATAGCCGGCTTCCGCGAGCAGCGCCTTGGCCTTGGCGATATCGGCTTTCTTGGCCGGCAGGTCGGCGTAGAAGCGATAAGCGGGGCTTAGCGGCGTGTCGTTGCCCGGCGAGCCGAAGCCCTCGGTGACAAAATCGACCATCGCGGCGCGGTCGACGGTGAGCGCCAAGGCCTGGCGGACGCGCACGTCGTTGAAGGGCTTCTGGTCGCAACCGAAATTGACATTGCAGAACTGGCCCGAAGGCACGCGCAACGCCTTGACGCCGTTCGCCTTCTGCAGGCGCCCGAATTCGGTCGGCGGCGTCGTGGAGATCAGGTCGGTGTCGCCCACGATCAGCGCGGAAGCCTCCGCGCTGACATCCGGGAAGACCACGACCTCGATCTTGTCGAGATAAGGCCGGGCCTTGTCGTAATAAGCGTCGTTGCGGGTGACGACGATCTGCCGCTCCGGCTCGAAGGAGACGAGCTTGAACGGACCGGTGCCGATCGCCTGGCGGTCGAGCTTCTCCAGCCCGCCCTTGATCACGGCGGCCGGCACGATCTTGGCGTTGGTGTAGGCCAGCGTCACCGGCAGGTCAGCGAAGGGCGCCGAGAGCGTGAAGACGACGGTAGTATCGTCCTTGGCCGCAACCTTGGCGATGGGGCCGACATTCTGGCGCGCCGGCGAGGCCGTCTTCGCATCGAGGATAGCCTCGAAGGTCGCAACCACGTCGGCGGCCGTGCAAGGCGAGCCGTCATGGAAGGTCAGGCCCTTGCGCAGGACGAAGGTCCACTCGGTCAGATCGGCCGAGTTGGTCCAGGATTCGGCCAGATCAGGCTCGGCGCTCATGTCGACCTTGAGCCGCGTCAGACCGGAATAGAGCAACTCGGCAACGAGGTATTCCGGGTTCACGCGGGTGACGAGCGGATTGAGCTTCGCAACCGCCTGGTCGACGCTGACGCGCAGCGTGCCGCCTCGCCGCGGTGTCTGCGCGAAGGCCGGCAGGCCGGATATGGCAAGGCCGCTCAGAGCAGCGGAGGCGGCGAGGAAATCGCGACGATGGATGCTCGGCATGGAACGCTCCTTCAGCTCTGGGACGAGGGCAGATCGGGGTTGATGTCGGGTCTGAAATCGACGGCGAGATAGGCGAGCACGGACTTCGCCAGCGAGACGATGTCAGGCACCGTCGTGTATTCGCCGGGCGAATGGATGTTGCGGTCGGGCCGGCCGAGGCCGCCGAGCAGCACTTCGCTCTGCCCGGTGGCGCGCTGGACCCAGCCGAAATCGGAACAGCTTGCTGCGCCCCATTTCCGGAATTCTTCCGGCGCATAGCCGAAGCCAGCGCCCATGGCAGCCTGCCAGCGCGGCCAATGCGGCCCCGCCGGATCCGCGGTCGGCATGAGATGACCGACCAGCGCCGTTTCGACCGAGAGGCCCGGCATGGCAGCCGTGCTGCGGCGGATCACCTCCTCGATCTCAGCGAGCGCCTCCTCGAAGCGCTCCTCGGGCGCATAGCGCCGGTTGACCGTCAGCTCGACGAGAGCCGGAACCTGCCCGCCGGCCGTTCCACCCGAGATCGCGGCGAGATTGAGCTGGGCCGCGAGCGGCGGCTTGCCCGGCGGCGGCGGCAAGGCCGAGATACGCGTCGCGACCTTTTCCTTCAGTTCCGTCAGCGCATTGAGCAGCGGCAGCGCGGCGTCGATCGCATTGAGCCCGGAACCCTTGCGATTGCCTTCGCCGGCATGGACGGCTTGGCCGTGGATCCGGACGAGCAGGTTGAACAGACCGAAGCAGCCTGCCCAGATCCGCGCCTCGGCACTGCCGTTGAAGTTGAGCGTGTGATCGGGGAGCCGGCCCTGCTCGGCGAGATAGCGAATACCGGGATAGAGACCGCCCTCCTCGTCGGTGCAGAAGAGCAGCATCGGATCATAGGCGAGCGCCACCCCGCAGACCCGCGCCGCCCGCAGAGCCAGCAGCACGGCGGCAATGCAGCCCTTCATGTCGGCAGCGCCAAGCCCTATCAGGCGATCGTCATCGCGTTCCAACCGCAGCGGAGCAGTTTCCCACCCGGCGGCGGCGGGCACCGTATCGACATGGAAATAGAGGCCGCAGGCTGGCCGACCGCTCGAGTGGCTGGCGATCAGATTCGTGCGCGGGCCAGCAGCGGGGCCATTCGGAACGCGCCAGAGTGCCTCGGGGACAGCCACGCGCTCGGTCGCAAAGCCGAGCGGAGCAACGAGTTCTTCCATCAACCCGGCGAAATCATCGTAACCGAGGCCGGGCGGGAAAGAGGTATCGACCGCGATCATCCGGCCGAGATCGGCGACGGCAGCGTCGACATGGGCGGACATCCAGCCGCCTGCCTCTGCCAGCGCAGTCTCATGGTGTCGCGGAGAGGAGGTTCCCGCCATCGCTCAGCCCAGCGAAGCCGCGCTTGTCCAGCGCCGGCACGATCTGCGATGGAGCACTTGAACCGCCGCAGCTGGCAATACCATTTGCGGGCCCCCCTCTTTCATATAAACTATATAGAAATAGGACAGACTGGCATGCCCCCTGTCAATGCCAAAAAAGCGACGAGCGCTGGCGCCGGAACAGGCAATGGCGCCGGCGCGGCTGCGCCGGTTCTGCCAAATTTCGGCGCTGGCGAGGCGGCGCCGCTCTATGAGCGCGTGAAACGGCATATGTCGGAGGCCATCCTGGTTGGCGAGTGGCCGCCCGGCATGATGCTGCCCAATGAAACGGCTTTGGCCCAGGGGTTCGGGGTCGCAGTCGGCACGGTGCGCCGGGCCATGAGCGATCTCGTCGCGGAGGGGCTGCTCTCCCGTCGCCGCAAGACCGGCACGGTCGTGACCGGGCGCACCCCACATCACAGCCTGCGCTTCTTCTTCCAATATTTCCGCTTGCACCGGGCCGATGGCAGCCTCGTGCACTCGACCAGCCAGTTCCTGGGCGTCGAGACCCTGCCCGCCACGCAGGCACAGGCCGAAGCGCTGCAGATCAGGACCGGCGGTGTGATCAAGGTCCACCGCATCCGCCATGTCGACGGCCGCCCGATAATGCACGACAAGCTGGTCATGGCGGAGGAGCGGCTGCCGGACTGGCCACACGACACCGCCGAATTACCGCCCTTGCTCTATCTCCATCTGTTGGAGCGCTACGGCATCCGGATCTCCGCGGTTCGCGAGCAGATCACCGCCGACCTCGCCGGCGACGAGGATATCACGCTGCTCCAGTTGGGCGGACGTGAAGCCGTGCTCACGATCGACGAGGTCGCATATGATCAGGCAGGCGTGCCCACGATCCTCGGGTGGCATCGCGCGACGACTGCCGCGCACGCCTATGTCAACGAAGTCAGGTAGGTCCATGCCAGAAACTGACATAGCGGAAGGGCCTTGAAGCCGACATTCAGGCGCCCGGCGTCTGGAAGATCGCAAGCGCCCCGTTGTGAACGGGACTGTGGATCGGCGCTCATCCGAAGGCCACTCTTCCAATGGCCATCGTCACTGCCGGGCCCCTTGCCACACGGCGTCATGTCCTCGCGCGGGCCAGCCTCGGCAGAGCGATGGCATGAGGCCCCGCTCTCGATGATCTCGCAGCCACTGCCGACCGACATTGCCAGTGCCTTCATCGCGCCCCTTTTGGAGCGCTGCCCATCGTGTCCTCGGTAGCCCCCTCTCGGTTGCGATCTCGGCACGATCGTTGCACGATCCCGGCTCTCCTGACGACCGGATCGGATCTTGGCCCGTACCGACCTGCGCAATTCGTCCCGCTACTGGCGCGACCCTCGGGTTCCGGGCCTGAGCTGTCTCGTCGCCGACTTCACCAGTCACGACTATGCGCCCCACAGCCACGAGGCCTTCGTCGTTGCGGTGACAGAGGTCGGCGGCGCCGAGTTCAAGAGCCGGGGACGGAGCGACGAGGCCGGGACCTCGACGCTGCTCGTGTTCAATCCCGACGAGCCGCATTCCGGGCGCATGGGCTGGAGCCCGCGCTGGCGCTATCGCGGGCTCTACCTGACCCGCCCGGCGATCGAGACGCTCAATGCCGCGCTCGGGCTCGATGCGACCGCCTATTTCTGCCGCAACAGCTTTCAGGATCCCGATCTGGTCGAGGCCTTCCTCGAGCTGCACCGCATTCTCGACGATGGCAACGACCCTTTCGAGGAGCGCGAGCTGTTGCTGCGCAGCTTCGGAGCCCTGATCCGGCGCCACGCCGCCGGCGAGCCCAGTCTGTCGCTGCCGGCGCGCGATGCCAACAAGGCCATCCACGTCCGCCAGATCATGCGCGAACGTCACATGGAGGAACTCACGCTGGAGGAACTCGGCGCCACGGTCGGGCTCACTCCGTTCCAGTTGATCGCGGTCTTCAAGCGCACCACGGGCCTGACGCCGCACGCGTATCTTACGCAACTGCGCCTGAAGGCTGCCATCGCCGCGCTCGGCCGCGGCACGAGCATCGCCGCCGCCGCCCTCGATGCCGGCTTCTATGACCAGAGCGCGCTGACGCGACATTTCAAGCGCAGCTATGGCATCACTCCGCTGCAATGGGTGCGCGCGACCACCGTCTGATCCGCGTTCTCAATTTCCGCCAATAGCCGCGCGGTTCGGCGCGCCAATCTCGTCCCCGAGCAGATGCCCTGTCGGCACTGCGGAAAGGATGAGATTCATGTCCCGCTACTTCTGCCTCGACAATCCGGAGGTCCCGACGCTCGCGACTGAGGTCGTCGAGGCGGGACCGGGCTGGGTCGTTCTCGCGGAGAGCCCGTTCTATCCCGGCGGCGGCGGGCAATTGCCCGATCGCGGCGCACTGGCCTGGGCCGGTGGCGAGGTCGCGGTCGCCGGCTTCGAGAACGAGGGAGGCCGGCTTCGGCTTATGCTCGGCGACCCCATCGAACTACCAGCCGGCGCCGTGGAAGCCCGGGTAGATCCGACTTTTCGCAAGCTGATGCGCGCGCTCCACACCGATCTGCACATCGTCAACGCGGTGGTCTTCCAGAGCTTCGACGGAGCGCTCGTCACCGGCGTCCAGATGAACGAGGACGGCACCGCGCGCATCGATTTCGACCTCCCGGATGCTGACAACGACCGCCTGCGCGCGATCGAGGAGCCGGTGAATGCGCTCATCCGGCAAGACCTCGCCATTCGGCAGGACTATCTGCCCGAGGCCGCGGCCTTCGCGGAGCCGGGGCTGATCCGCTCGCGCTCGGTCGCCCCGCCGCCGACCGCGGACGGGCAGGTGCGCGTCGTCGAGATCGTCGGCCTCGACCGTCAGGCCTGCGGGGGCACCCATCTCGCCTCGACCGGCGGCTCGCCGCCGATCCGCATCCTGAAGATCGACAACAAGGGCCGGCACAACCGGCGTCTGCGTATCGGCCTCGCGGGCGCGCTGTGAGGTCGGCGATGCCGATCCTCCGGCGCATCTGGGACCAGCCGCTGCTGCTGCTGCCCCTGCCGCCCCTCTTCTGGGCCGGAAACCTCGTGCTCGGACGGGCGCTCGCGGACACGTTCCCGCCGGTCTCGCTCGCGGTCGGGCGCTGGCTCGTCGCGCTCGCCTGTCTGGCGCCCTTCGTGCTCGGCGCGCTCAGCGCGCAGCGGCAGGCGCTCTTTCGTGCCCGCTGGCTCGTCCTGGCCTGCGGCGCCTTCGGCATCGCCGGCTACAATGCGCTCGGCTATCTCGCTTTGCAGAGTGCCCCCGCCGCCAGCGTCGCCTTCCTCAACTCGACCCTGCCGCTGATGGTGCCGCTGGCGGCTTTCGCACTCGGGGTAGAGCGTGTCTCGGCCCGCACGCTTGCCGGCATCGCCATCTCCTTCCTGGGCGTGACCTGGATCGTCGCGCGCGGCGAGCCCTCGAGCCTGTCGCGGCTGGGCATCAGCGGTGGCGAGCCGCTGGTCCTGCTCGCGGTCGCCAATTACGCGGTTTATTCGGTGCTGCTGCGCCGGCGGCCCGCCGATCTCGATCCGCTCCTCTTCCTGGCGGCGACGATGGTGGCGGGGCTTTTCGTGCTGCTGCCGTTCTGGATCTGGGAACTCGCACGCGGCGCGGCGATCCCAATCGCGCCCGGCCCGCTCGCCGCAGTGCTCTATATCGGCGTCTTCGCCTCGCTGCTGGCCTTCGTCATCTGGAACCGCTGCGTTGCGACGCTGGGTCCGAGCGTCACCGGGGCCTCCTTCCACCTCGTCGCCCTGTTCACCGCCATGCTCGCCTTCCTGCTGCTGGGCGAGTCCGTGCGGCCGTTCCACCTCGTTGGTGCCGCGATGATCCTGTGCGGCTTCGGCCTCGCGGCGACGAGCGGCCGCCCTTCCCCATCCCGAGCCGCCGGAGCGCTCAAGCCATGACCGTCTTTTCTCACGACGACTTCGCCGACCACGAGCAGGTGGTGTTCATCTCTGACGAGGCGGCGGGGTTGAAGGCTCTGATCGCGATCCACGACACCGCGCTCGGCCCCGCGCTCGGCGGCTGCCGCATGTACCCCTATGCCGACGAGCAGGCGGCGCTGCGCGACGTGCTTCGGCTCTCGCGCGGGATGACCTACAAGGCCGCCGCCGCGGGCCTCGATCTCGGCGGCGGCAAGGCGGTGATCATCGGCGATCCCAGCCGGCAGAAGACGCCGGAGCTTCTCATGGCGATGGGGCGGGCGGTCGAGCGGCTCGGCGGTCGCTACATCACGGCCGAGGATGTCGGCACCTCGGTGGCCGACTTCGCCGAGGTCCGCAAGGCGACGGGCCATGTCGTCGGCTTGCCGATCGAGCTCGGCGGCAGCGGCGACCCGTCGCCGACGACGGCGCTAGGCGTCTTCCACGGCCTGGACGCGGCCGCGCGGCATCGCTGGCGCGCGACGAGCCTGTCCGGGCGCTCGGTCGCCGTCCAGGGGCTGGGCAATGTCGGCTGGCATCTCTGCCAGCTTCTGCGCGAGGCGGGGGCGTCGCTGGTGGTCAGCGACGTCGACGAGAGCCGTGTCGCGAAGGCCGTTGCGACATTCTCGGCCCGTGCCGTGGCTCCCGAGGCGATCTATGCCGCCGAGGTCGACATCTTCTCGCCCTGCGCCATGGGCGCCGTGCTGGACGATGCGAGCATCGCCCGGCTGCGCTGCGGCGTCGTCGGCGGGGCGGCGAACAATCAGCTTGCGCGCGAGGAGCATGGCGAGCAGCTGCGCGCCCGCGGCATCCTCTACGCGCCGGACTTCGTGATCAATGCGGGCGGAATGATCCGCGTCGCGTCCGAGCGCGCCGGCTACGATCAGGATTTCGTCGATCGCGGCGTCGCGGGCATCGGCGACACGCTGGGGGCGATCTTCGAGAGCGCGGAGGCGGACGGCCTGCCGACCCAGACGGCCGCGCTGCGCCTCGCCCAGGCCCGGCTCGGGCGGGCTCGAGCCGGACAGCACGCGCTGGCAGCTTGAGCGATGAGCGCGACGGTCTCCCTGCTCGAGGAACTGGTCGGCTTCGACACCACGTCGAGCCGCTCGAACCTGGCTCTCATCGGCCGTGTGGCCGACCGGCTCGACAGCCTCGGTGCCCGCATCCGGTTGAGCTATGACGACGCTGGCGCCAAGGCGAACCTCCTCGCCAGCTTCGGGCCGCGGGCGCCGGGCGGCGTCGTCCTGTCGGGGCACACCGACGTCGTTCCGGTCGCCGACCAGGACTGGACCTCCGACCCGTTTCGTCTGGCCGAGCGCGACGGCAAGCTGCATGGCCGCGGCGCCGTCGACATGAAGGGCTTCGTCGCGGCCTGTCTTTCGGCGGCCGAGGGCTTTGCCGGCGCCGGTCTCGCCCGGCCGGTCCATCTCGCGCTGTCCTATGACGAGGAGGTCGGCTGCCTCGGGGTTCCCCGCCTCATCGACGACCTGCTGGCCCATGAGGAGAAGCCGGAGCTTGCGATCATCGGCGAGCCGACCGGCATGCGGATCGGCGACAGCCATCGCGGCTTCCTCGGCTTTCGCACCCGCTTCGAGGGCAAGGCCGCGCATTCGAGCGACCCCGGCGCCGGCGCGAGCGCGATCTATCCGGCTGCCGATTTCGTCGGCTTCCTGAAGACCATCGGGCACCGCACGGGCGTGGGAGCCGACGCGACCACGGTCAATATCGGCCAGATCGAGGGCGGAACCGCGATCAATATCGTACCGTCCCTTTGCGAGGTGCTCTGGGAATTCAGGCCGGTAACGGCCAGCGACGCCGCCGAGATCGAGGCGCTCGCCCGCTCCTATCTCGCGCGCGCGATGCCGGACGATGTCCGCCTGTCGATGCGGCGGGACATCCATGTCCCGCCGCTATGCGCGGGAGGCGACGAAGGTGCGCTCGCCGTCGTGGCTGCGCTCGGCGGCATCGCTCCGCCCTTCCCGATGGCTTTCGGCACGGAGGCCGGCTTCTTCCAGGGGGCGGGCATTCCCGCCGTCGTCTGCGGGCCGGGCTCTATCGGGCAGGCTCACCAGCCCGACGAATGGATCGCGCGCGCCGAGCTCGATGCCGCCGACGCCTTTCTCGCCCGTCTCACCGGCTGGGCCCGACGCCAGCACGCCTGAAAGCCCGGGGCCTCGACGCCAGGGGCATGTTTTCAAAGAGGGGATCACCATGACAGAACTCGCCGCCACGCATGCCATTTCCGAATCCAAGGCCGGGAGGACGGCCGACACGATTTCGAGCCGACGGGCGGTGATTGCAGCCGTCGTCGGTAACACGCTGGAATGGTACGACTTCGCCGTCTACGGCTTCTTCGCGCTGACGCTCGCCAAGCTCTTCTTTCCCGCGGGTGACGCCACGGTCTCGCTTTTGCTGACCGTCGCCACCTTCGGCGTCGGCTTCGTGATGCGTCCGGTCGGGGCGCTCGTGCTCGGGACGCTCGCCGACCGGCGCGGCCGCAAGGCGGCGCTCTCGCTGACGATCCTGCTGATGGCGCTCGGCACCGCCATGATCGGCTTCGCGCCGACCTACGCGACGGCCGGCGCCTGGGCGCCGGCGATCATCGTGCTCGCGCGGCTGATCCAGGGCTTCTCCGCCGGCGGCGAGATCGGCGGCGCCACAGCCTTCCTGGTCGAGCATGCTCCTCCCAAACGCCGCGGGCTCTATGCGAGCTGGCAGCAGGCAAGCCAGGCCGGGGCTCTGCTGCTGGGCTCGCTGACCGGCGCGCTGCTCACCGGCTTGCTGCCGCCGGCTGAGCTTGAGGCGTGGGGCTGGCGCGTGCCGTTCCTGATCGGGCTCTTGATCGCGCCGGTCGGTCTCTACATCCGCTCGCGCGTCGACGAGACCGAGGCCTTCAAGGCCATCCTGCGCGAGCGCGCCGCGCGGCCCGAGTCCGACTTCTCGCCGCTGCGCGACACGCTCGGCCAGCATCGTGCCGCCGTGATCACCGGCTTCGGCATCACCATCGCCTGGACGGTCTGCACCTATTTCTTCCTGGTCACCATGCCGACCTATGCGGTGCGCCAGCTCGGCGTGCCGCAGAGCGCGAGCCTTCTCGCCAACAGCGTCGGGCTCGTCCTGATCGTGGTGCTGGCACCCGTCTTCGGCGCCTGGTCCGACAGGGTAGGCCGGCGTCCGATCATGCTGGCTTCAGTGGTCGGGCTCTTCCTGCTGAGCTGGCCGGTGCTCTTCTGGCTGACGGGGCAGCCCAGTGCGTTCAACCTCATGCTCGCGCAGATCGTGTTCGCCGTGCTGATCGCCGGCTTCAGTGGCCCCGCGCCGGCGGCGATGGCCGAGCTCTACCCGCCCGCCATGCGCTCGACCGGCCTGTCCATCGCCTACAATCTCGCAGTCACCGTTTTCGGCGGGTTCGCGCCGTTCATCACCACCTGGCTGATCGCCCAGACGGGAAGCGCCCTCGCGCCGGCCTGGTATGTGATGCTGGCCGCAGCTATTAGCCTGAGCGCCTTGCTGATGGGCAGAAACCTGCTGAAGGCGTCATTCGGCCGCTAATTGGGGATCGCGCGACCAATCCGACGGGCGGCAGATCCGGGAGCTCGGCGGCAAATCGCAACAAGATTGCGGACGGAAGCCAAACCATGTGGCAACGGGACTTACTTGTCATGTTGGATTCGGTAGGGCGCACAACCAGACACCGCGCTTTGGCCCGAGAGCGGGCATATCCAACGCGGTTATCCTCGTCAGGGCCGCTAGTATGTCGGAGGCGTGATGGCGCTCACGATCTCGCTCGGCTCATTCGCGGCATTGCGGAATCGGTGCGGCTCCCGGCTGTCGAAATAATAACCATCACCGGTCTGCAAGATCGACGTTCGGCCCGCGACCGTGACCTCGACCGCGCCGCGGATAACGAGGCCACCTTCCTGAGCCGAATGGGAGAAGGCCTCGCCCGTATCGGCCCCCGGAGCGTAGGTCTCGTGCAGCATCAGCATCGAGCGGTTGGGAAATCCGGTTCCGATGACGCGGTAGGAGATGGCGTCGGCGCGGCCGATTTCGGCCATCTCCGCAGCTCGGCAGAAAGGATTTGGCGGAGAAACGGCATGAAAATCCAGAAAGAAGCCGGACATGGTCGTTCCGAGCGCGTCCAGCACGGCATGCAGCGTATCGAGCGAGGGACTGATCAGATCCCGCTCGATCAGGGAGATGGACGAGTGGGAAACACCTGAGCGCAAGGCGACGGCGCGGACGCTGAGCTTGCGGCGCTGGCGAAGCTCCCTCAAACGGTCGCCGATTTTCATGGAAGGCCTCCTTCACCAAGCCCTGCATGTGAGCGCAATTGGTGAGGATCTTCAACAGGCCCGCCGGCCCTCCTTGCCTTGTCGTCGCGTGCCGCTGAAGCTTGCAGCTCTCTCCTGCTCACCGGAACACGCTGCATGTCCAAGTCAGATCCCGCCCTGGAACGCCGGATAACGCGCATCAAGGCACCCCAGCGCAGCGCCTGGAGCGACAACACCCCCGTCGAGACAACCGTGAAAGCCGTTCTGGAGGCAGTGCGGCGTGATGGCGACGCCGCCTTGCGCCGCTATTCGCGCGAGTTCGACAAGGTCGATATCGAGGCGTTCGAGGTCACGCCGGCGGAGCGCGCCGCTGCGCTCGATGGACTGGAGAAGCAGACCCGCGCCGATACCGAATTCGCGATCGAACGGGTGCGGAGCTTCGCCGAGGCGCAGCGCCGGACCCTGCTGCCCCTCGACATCGAAGCGCTGCCGGGGCTGCATCTGGGCCACCGCATCATCCCGATCGCTCGCATCGGCGCCTATGTGCCGGGTGGGCGTTACCCGCTACTGTCGGCGCCGATCATGACGATCGTGCCGGCCAAAGTCGCCGGCTGCGACGAGGTTATCGCCTGCCTGCCGCCCGGAGCCCATCCCGCAATGGTCGCGGGCTGTCACCTCTCAGGGGCGGATCGGATTTTCCGTATCGGCGGCGCCCAGGCGATCGCGGCGATGGCGTTCGGCACGGAGAGCATTCCGGCCGTCGACAAGATCGTCGGGCCCGGAAACGCCTATGTGAACGAGGCCAAGCGGCAGGTCTTCGGCCAGGTCGGGATCGACCAGTTGGCCGGACCGAGCGAGATCTTTATCGTCGCGGATGAAACCGGCGATGCCGTGACGATCGCAGTCGATCTGCTGGCGCAAGCCGAGCATGACGTTCGTACCCGTGTCGGCCTCATCACCACCGATCGCGCTCTGGCCGAGAAGGTCCTAGTCGAGATCGAGCGCCAGCTCGGTAATCTCTCGACCGCGCCGGTGGCCGCCGCCGCCTGGCGCGACTATGGCGAGATCGTCGTCTGCGCTGACCAGGCGACGATGCTGGCCTACTCGGACCATATCGCCGCCGAGCACCTGGAAGTGCACACGCGCGATGCGCAGGCGACGGCCGCGAAGCTGCGCAATTACGGCTCGATCTTCGTCGGGGTCGCCGCCAGCGTGGTCTATTCCGACAAATGCTGCGGCACGAACCACACACTGCCCACCATGGCGGCCGGGCGCTACACCGGCGGCCTCTGGGTCGGCTCCTATCTCAAGACCTGCACGCATCAATGGCTCGACGAGCGCGGCGTCGCGGCCGTCGCTCCGCCGGCCATGCGCCAGAGTGCGAGCGAGGGCCTGGAAGGACACAGGCGGGCAGCGGCGCTGCGGCTCGCCCCGGCGCAGTTGCTGAGCGAGATCGGAGCCTGACCGGCGACAAGATTTTCCGGAAACCCTCTATCGCACCACGAAAAAGGGGGTTCCAATGAGGGCAACACCGATCCTGTCCGCGAGGGGCGGAACGGATCGCTGCAGCAGAAGCAGGGAGACAATCCATGACGTTTCTGAAGTCCATACTCGGCAACACCGCGCTCGCGGCGGGGCTCGTCATTGCCGGTCTCGGCGCGGCATCCGCCCGTGACCTGACCGTCGTATCCTGGGGCGGCAACTACCAGGACGCGCAGCGCAAGATTTACTTCAAGCCCTTCGCGGACAAGACCGGCAAGCCGGTCCTCGACGAATCCTGGGACGGGGGCGTCGGCGTCGTCCAGGCGAAGGTGAAAGCGGGAACGCCGAACTGGGACGCGGTACAGGTCGAGGCCGACGAGCTTGCCATCGGCTGCGCCGACGGCCTTTACGAAAAGCTCGACTGGAACAAGCTCGGCGGCAAGGACAAGTTCCTGCCGAGCGCGGTGAGCGACTGCGGCGTCGGGGCGATCGTCTGGTCGACGCTGCTCTCCTACGATTCCGAGAAGCTGAAGACGGCGCCGACCTCCTGGGCCGATTTCTGGGACACCAAGAAGTTTCCGGGCAAGCGCGCCCTTCGCCGGGGGCCGAAATACGCGCTCGAATTCGCGCTGATCGCCGACGGCGTCGCGCCGAAGGACGTGTACAAGGTGCTGCGCGAGAAGGGGGGCGTCGATCGCGCCTTCAAGAAGCTCGACGAGATCAAGTCCGACATCGTCTGGTGGGAATCGGGCGCGCAGCCGCTGCAACTGCTGAAATCCGGACAGGTCGTGATGACCTCAGCCTATAACGGCCGCATCAGCGGCATCAACAAGACCGAGGGCACCAAGTTCAAGACCGTCTGGCCAGGCAGCATCTACGCAGTCGACAGCTGGGTGATCCTGAAGGGCAGCCCCAACAAGGACCAGGCGATGGACTTCATCGCTTTCGCCAGCCTGCCGGAGAACCAGTCGAAGCTGCCGCAGGACATCGCCTACGGCCTGCCCAACAAGGCCGCCGCCACAGCCGTTCCGGCCGATCTCGCCGTGGATCTGCCGACCGCGCCGCAGAATCTCGAGAACGCGATCGCGATCGACGTCGATTACTGGAACGACAACATCGAGGACCTGACCAAGCGTTTCAACGCCTGGGTCGGCAAATAGCTCGGCGACGAGGGCGGCAACCTGCCGCTTTCGGTTCGCAGGTCTTCATGCAGCGAAGCCCCGGGTGCGCCAGAGCGTGCCCGGGGCCGTTCCGGCCGGCCGGCGTGGCGCGGCCATTCCCTCACGTTCCTCGCCGCGGCCGCAACGGCAGCGCCTTATTCGTCACGGGAAGATTGATCTTTGCGAGCTCCGGATCCGTTCATTCATTTCGCGGCCATCAGCAAGGTATTCGGCGCGGTAACCGTGGTCGACTCGCTCGACTTCCATGTCGCGCGGGGAGAGTTCGTCAGCCTCCTCGGCCCTTCGGGCTCGGGCAAGACGACCCTCCTGATGATGCTTGCCGGCTTCGAGACGCCGTCCGGCGGGAGCATCCATGTCGACGGGCGGCGCGTCGAGCATCTGCCGCCGCACAAGCGCGAGATGGGCGTGGTCTTCCAGAACTACGCTCTCTTCCCCCATATGACGATCGCCGAGAATGTCGGCTTTCCGCTCAAGATGCGCGGCGTCGCCCGGGCGGAACGCGAGACGCGGGTGAAGCGCGCGCTCGACCTCGTGCGCCTCGGCCATCTCGCCGACCGCAAGCCTTCGCAGCTCTCCGGCGGCCAGCAGCAGCGCATCGCGCTCTCCCGCGCCCTCGTCTACGAGCCCAAGGTCGTGCTGATGGACGAGCCGCTGAGCGCCCTCGACAAGCAATTGCGCGAGCATATGCAGCTCGAGATCCGCGCCCTGCATCGCGACCTCGGTCTGACGGTGATCTTCGTCACGCATGATCAGGGCGAGGCGCTGACCATGTCCGATCGTGTCGCCGTGCTGAACCGCGGCAAGATCGAGCAGTTCGATACGCCCTCGGGCCTCTACGACAGGCCGCGCACACGCTTCGTCGCCGAGTTCATCGGCGAGACCAATCTGCTTGCGGGACGAGTGTCCCAGCGTCAGGGCGAAGCCGGGACGGTCGCGCTCGCGGCCGGCGGGAGCGTGACCTGCGACAGGGCCGGAGCTTTCGAAGCCGGCCATGACGTCATGGTCTCGGTTCGTCCTGAAATGCTGCATCTCGTGCCGGATGCTGCGGCGAACGCATTGCCGGTGACCATCGAGGACCATGTCTATCATGGCGATCACATCCGCCTGCACCTCGCCTACGGCGAGAACCGCCTCGTCGCCAGGGCCGGGCGCCGCGATGCGGCACCGCCGATCGGCAGCAAGGCCTTCGCCAGCTTCGCGCCCGGCGACTGCTCGCTGGTGGCGCCATGAGCGCACGCCTCAAAGCCTTCCTCCTCGTGACGCCGATGGTGGTCTTCCTCGGCCTGTTCTTTCTCTGGCCGCTGTGGATGATGATTTCGACCGCGGTGCAGGGCGGCACGGTGCGCCTCGCCTTTCCGCAGACGGCGACCGCGATCACGAGCTGGGATGGCAACAGCCCGCCGTCCGCGCCGTTGCAGGCGGCGCTCATCCGGGATCTGCGGGCCGATACGCCGCAGGAGCGCTTCGGCGATGCGGTGCGCACGCTCAACAGCCAACAGGCCGGCTTCCGCACGCTGCTGCCCCGCACGGCGCGCGCCGTGCGGGAGGCCGGTGAGGCCGACGTGGTCGATCTCGCCGCCGTCGATCCGCGCTGGAGCGACCAAGCCTACTGGCTGGCGCTGAAGCGCAGCATGCCGGCCTATACGGACGCCAATCTGCTGGCGGCGGTCGACCTCAAGCGCAATGACGACGCGCGGATCGAGCCCGTGGAAGCCGACTTCGCCGTCAACCGCGCGATCATGCTGCGCACCTTCATCATTGCAGCGCAGGTCACGCTCCTCTGCGCAGCGATCGGCTTGCCTTTCGCGATGCTGGCGGCGAGCGTCAGCGGCTGGAAGCGCAATGCGCTGCTAATCGCCGTGCTGCTGCCGCTATGGACATCGCTGCTGGTGCGCACCGCCGCCTGGCTGATCCTGTTGCAGGACAACGGGCTCATCAACCAGACGCTGCGCGCGATCGGGCTGATCGATTCGCCGCTTTCGCTCATCTACAACCGCACCGGCGTGCTGATCGCCATGACGCATGTACTGCTGCCGCTGATGGTGCTGCCGATCTATGCCAGCCTGATCGCGATCCCGCGCAACCTGATGCCAGCCGCTGCGGCTCTGGGCGCCGCGCCATTGCAGGCCTTCCGGTACGTCCTGCTGCCGCTCGCCATGCCCGGACTGCTCTCGGGCTCGCTGCTCGTTTTCATGGTGGCGCTCGGCTACTACATCACGCCGGCGCTCACCGGTGGAGCCGGCGACCAGATGATCAGCTCGGTCATCGCCTTCTACGCCACCGGAACGGCGAACTGGGGCATGGCGGGCGCGCTCGGCCTGTTCCTGCTGGTGCCCACGATGGTACTCTACATCGCATACAGCCGGCTCTCGCGCACGCCGCTGGTGCAGACATGAGCGGCGTTTCGGTCCGCCCCGGCGGCGCCGCCTTCAACGCGCTGCGGCTCGCCTTCGCGGCACTGGCCGTCGCCTTCCTGCTACTGCCGCTCGTCGCGATCCTGCCGCTCGCCTTCACCGACAGCGTCTTCCTCGTCTACCCGATCAGCGGACCTTCGATGCGCTGGTTCGGCGCGCTCGCGGAAAGCCAGGCCTGGACGCGTGCGATCGTCAATTCGCTGATCATCGGCACGGGCGCGACCATCGTCGCCACAGTGGTCGGGACGCTGGCGGCGCTGGGCCTCAGGCGCGAACTCGTGCCGTTCTCCGGGCTGCTGCGTTCTGTGTTCCTGTTGCCGATGGTGGTGCCGGCGGTCGTGCTCGGCGTCGGCATGCAGATCCTCTACGCCCGCATGGGGCTGGCCTCGAGTTATCTCGGCGTCATCATTGCGCATGCCGTGCTGTGCGTGCCCTTCGTGCTCGTCAACGTCGCGAGTTCGCTCGCCAGCATCGATCCGGCGCTGGAGCGTGCCGCGTCCAGTCTCGGAGCCTCGCCGGTCAAGGTCTTCCAGAGCGTGACGCTGCCGCTGGCCATGCCGGGCATTTTGACCGGCGCGGTCTTCGCCTTCGCCACCTCGCTCGACGAGGTGGTGATCACGCTCTTCGTCGCCGGCCCCAACCAGACGACGCTCGCCCGCCAGATGTTTTCGTCTTTGCGTGAGAACATCAGCCCTGCAATCGCAGCAGCGGCCTTCATCATCATGATCCTGACGTTCGTGCTGCTCCTGACCGTCAAGGGCGCTTCGCTGTACCAGGCTTTGCGCAAGAGGCAGAGGATCGAGATCGGCTAGCTCGGGCATCATTAGAAGCCATCTGTCGCTTCGGTACTGGTCTGCGCAATAGCGGGATCTGGGCCCCGCTCGAAAGCAGACTTCCAGAGCTCCCGTGTCCGCATGACCGAAAATCGATCCAACTCAACGGAGGTGGATCAATGCCCGGTCCCCGGCCGGGCATCTTTCGTTTGTAGAATCGCGCGCTTCCGCTCGCTTGGCGTTCCGTCGAGACGCTGGAGATCCATCGTGCAAGTGGGGAAGGAGGATTGATTGCTCGGTTCAGATCTGTGCGAGCCCCCGGCAGCGCCCGAAGACGCTCTGTCTGCCCGCCGAGAAGATGATGACCTCGTGGGTATCGGGCGCCTGTCCACGCACCTCCATACCGGGCGAGCTGATGGGCATGCCTGCGACGACGAGGCCCGTCGCCTTGGGGCGCTCGACCAGCAGGCGCTTGATCGCCTCAGCCGGCTTGCTGCAGCCCTTATTCGGATAGTGCTTCGCGACGCAGGCGCGAGCCTCCTCGTCAGTCTGCTCGAAGCGCTCGCGCACCGGGACCATGCTGGCACAAACCACCCGCCGCGCCGTCGCGAGGCCATAGGCCAGCGTCTTGTCGCGGCCATCGCCGGCGTCCCCGAGGCCGTCGAGGATGCCCTCGATGCCCTTGACCTGACTGGTCAGCGACGAGCCGAACATCGGAGCCTTGCCTGATCGCAGACAACCGAACTGGTAACCGCAGCGGTAACCAGCCGCTTGGCGCTCTCTTCCTTGACCCTGCGGGCGATGTCCTGGGTCCAACCGCAACGCTTCGCGCGCTTGATGACGGCGACAGTGGAGATGCCGGCGCCGTTGGCGATATCGCGGACCGAGAGGACGCCGGCCCGGTATTCTCGCTATTCGGCTTCCCGATCAGTGGGTTTCCGCTCACGCAGCGTCTAAGCTCCGGCAAAATGCGCGGGGGGCACTATGGAAACGCTGATCCGGTTCGTGCTTGGCAATCTGACGGTGCTGATGTTCCCAGCGGCATTCGTCGCGGCCGCCGTCTCCAAGAGACCGGCACCGTACGAGGAGCGGCTGCTGGATTGGCTGCTTCTGCTTTTCCTGGGCATTGGCAGCATCTGGTCCGGGATATTTCACGTCTTCTTCCCGGCAATCGCCTCGAAGTCGATCGGGTGGAGCCCCAGCCCGTTCGAGACCGAGATTGGCATTGCCGACATCGCCATGG
Organism: Allobosea sp. 05L423; assembly: GCF_056397745.1. Taxonomy (NCBI): domain Bacteria; kingdom Pseudomonadati; phylum Pseudomonadota; class Alphaproteobacteria; order Hyphomicrobiales; family Alloboseaceae; genus Allobosea; species Allobosea sp. 05L423. Next base: position 131,454 of record NZ_JBFTOA010000005.1, read on the forward strand.
GGATCACCGCAATCGTTGCCTTCTGGCGACCGGTTCAGTTCAAAGGTGCGATTATTCTCTACGCAGTGGTCTTCTTCATCGGTGTCGCGATCAATCACGTCTACGATGCCGCCGCCGGCAACCTGGCAGTCAATAATTTCGGCTTGCTGCTAGTCTCTACGATTGTGAGCATCTTCCTGCTGCCCTGGCTCTACTTCAGGGCCCAGTCACGTGAGGCCGCCCGATGACCGATGTAAAGGCAGAGCCTGCAATCTTCGACGCGGCGCCAGCGCACCCGGAGGAAATCCGATCGGTGTTCGACCTGCGCGTTGGCAATCACATCACGCTGCAGGGCAAGTTGCGTATCACGCCGGCTGGACTGGTCTGTTCCGGGCTCGCGGTTGCCATGATGGGCTTCGGGCTCGGGTACATCGCCCGGTCCTTGTCGCGGCGAAACTGGTGAGCTTCTTCGAACTTCGGAACCGGCCAAGCCATAATGCAGCCCAGACCTACGCCGCCATTGGATGGCGAATTCCGGCTATCAGTCTAATCGGAAGGCCATGAGCCTAGCCTCGCCGCCCTGACATTGCGACACCAATGCAGCGGCCCGCTCTACGGCTCCCCAGTCGAGTCGATGGGCGTGCGGTCAGTCAATCCACGCATCCCTCAGGCGTGCGTCAGCCTCGCCGACAGTTCGCCGATGCTATCAAACGTCATGTCCGGCTTCGCTGCCCGCAACGCGGAAGCAGCATTGTAGCCGAAAGTCACTGCGCCGGCGGCGATTCCAACGCTTCGGGCAGCTTCGATGTCACGAACTTCGTCGCCCACGGCGATGGAACCTTGCTTGCTGGCCCCGCTGCGTTTGATGACAGCCTGAAATTTGGCGGCCTTGCCCCAGAGGGATGCTCCACAATTGAAATGGCTAACGTGGACAGCAGCAGAGCCGAGCTTCTCTCGAATTGCTTCCTCGCCATTCGAGCTCACTATGGCGACCTGAATATTGGATGCGGCCAAGCTGGCCAGCATGTTCTCGACGCCGGGAAATAGCCGCACCTCATCGCGGCTGTCTGCGCTCAGCTTGCGCATGTGCACGGCTATCGAAGGCATTCTCCAAAGGGGAACCTGAAGTCGCGCCACGATTTCTCGCGAACCTAACCCCCGAAGTTCTTCGATCTCATGCTCTGCGACCTCGCGAAATCCAAACCGCCGGGCAGTCTGATTGAGTACCGAGCAGAACCACGGGAAGCTGTCCGCCAGTGTTCCATCGTAATCGAATATGGCGAGCGAAAAGGGAGGCATAATGGCTCCTGAACTTCAGGTGTCATTGCCCCGAGCCGTCGAAGCGGTCAACCAGCCGCGCGCTAGCCAACCATGAGGCCGCGCGGGAATGTCGCCCCCCCTCGCCGCGTCGAACTTTAAAATCGGCACCGGACCATGCGGCGGGCCCGCCCGCATCGGCACTCCGGGCCTTGCGGTGACGCGCGAAGCGGTCCGAAACGATCGAGGAGGCCTGGCGGCCATCCTTCCGGGGAGGCCGATCCTCGCAAGCGGCCTCTTCGAACTCTGAAAATGGTAGGCCGATGTTCGGCCTCACCTTCAGCCGCGGCGGAATAGCCTCAGAAGATCTCGTTCTTGATGCCCTTCACCAAACCGATGGTCGCTCCGACAGAGGCGCCGACGCCGAGGCCGAGCTTTCCGCCGTAGCTGCCGATTTCAATACCCTTGTCCAAATCGGTCTTCACCGACTCTCCGATGCGCCCCAGGGCATCCTTCAGGCCCGCGCCGTTCACGCTGTCCAGCGTCTCGTCGTCCAGAGCGACATTGTCTCGGTTGGCGTTCATCGTTGCGCTCCTGCTCATCGGGCTAGGCCCGTTGTTTCGTTGAGCAAGGTGTAGTCAGGCCGGCTTACAGAACGCTTACAGGGATAGCGGAGTTCTCGTCGAACTCCGAAGCCAGCCTCCCTGGCGGGCAGGAACATAGTGCTCCAGGGCCGGGTTGATCCACCACATCAACCTGCCAAGGAGGGCGCCATGATCAAAGCTGCGATAGTCGCAGGTTTCGCCGTTGCCGCGCTTCCCACCTTGGCCGCGGCCGAGCCCAACCGAGTTGGGCCTGCGTGTGAACTGCCGGGGCAACCTGTTGTTGACCCAGGCGTGCTCCGGACCGAGTTCTCGCCGGCTGCTGAAGCGCCAAAGGAACAGGTGATCGATATGACCCTGTCATCGCAGCAACTCAACGCGATCCGCGTCGGACCGAAAGGCAGCACCCGCTAGCGGGTCTGAAACGTTGCCGGCGAGCTGTTCAGTACCCGTTCAAGTCAGTCCGCGCGATCATTCGTCATCCGACAGCCGACCCGGCGACTGCCAGGAACCGACCATCCGGGTTAATGACGGACGATGCCATGAACCTCTCGCGCTATCTGCTGCCGGTTGCCGCGCTCGCGATGATGACGGGTTACGGCTTTGCGCAAACACCCGTGCAGATGACCCCAGACACAAAGCCCGCGATGACGGCCCCTGCGCCCGCAGCGCCGGCCAAAAAGGCTACGACAACCTCCGGTCAAAGGACCGCCAAGTCGAAGGCCTGCTCTGATCAAGCGGATCAGAAGGGCCTTCACGGGAAGGCCCGAAAGCAGTTCCGCGACGAGTGCAAGAAGGCCTAAGCTCGACGCGGCTGGGCGCCATCCTGAACGTTGGGTGGCGCCTCTGTGGCCAGCACTTCGCGGCCGCGAGCTCTGAATGCCGTAGTCACCCCGGAATCGTGAATCCGTACTTTCCGCCCAATGCTTTGAAATCGGCCCGGCTGATCATACCGCCGTCCGGTTTCACGTACTGAGGCATGGCAGCGTAGTTGTCTTCGATCGTGTTCGGCTTCAGTGAGCGATCGAGCGCCGGCCCCGTGTTCGTGACCACGTAGCAGCCGGTGATCTTCGCCAGCTTCTTGCAGAAACCCAGGCCGCTGCCTCCGATGTTGCAGGCAGAAAGCCAGATCACTCTGAGGCTGTTGATCCGCATCCATGGGAAGCAGACCTCCACGTTGTCCTCGAAGAGCATCTGCCCGATCGCGATGTAGGCCTTGTAGGGTGGCTTTGCAGAGAAGCCGTGGCAGTTGAAGACGACGTGTTTGTCGCCCTCCTTCACCATGCCCACCATATCCTCGTTGCTGGCGCCGTTCCGGATGTATGGATTCCGGGTCAGGCTCGTGCGGAACAGCACTCCCTCCCCGTTCAACCCCACTGAGGGGCCAACGAGAGTGACCAGCTTTTGAGGAGGAACACCGCTGCTCATGGGATAGCCCCCGCCAGGAGGTTGAACCTGATCAGGGGCGTCTCGGATAGACGTCAGCCAAATGGATGACGCGGCATCGTCGCAGGGGCCGTTTCGCGCTGAGCGCTGGCCGGGAGGTGCCGTCCTCGACACATTTCGTAACAATGGCCACGGCAAAAGCCCGACCCGCATAGTCGGCGCTGTGCGCTTTAGCTGCGATTGGCCTTTTTGGCCGCGCTCAACTCTTCCAGTTCGGTAAAGGGCGCAAAGGGGCCACTGCCCGCGCGGCTCGTTGGGCAACAGCGGCGACAGGATCGACCATTCGTGGTCGGCGAGTTCGTAGCGACGGCGCGTCATCAAGCCGCCATCGGAAGCCTTGAATCACGCAACAGCCTAAAACCCAAAAGGACCTATGAGTTTACGGCCTAGGGGACGGCGCCCGCGATGCGCTCGACAACAAGTGATCGCCCGCGCCCGGGCCGAGGCTGCTCCTTCGGTCAGTGCCTGCCGGATGCCCGCGTCTCCGCATGGCGAGTTGGCTGACCGGCGCGACCGGAAACGGAAGCTTTCGGTCCAGGTTTGACCGCTGGTATCTCCATCGTCTTGCCGGAGCCCTTGGCGGCAACGAGCGCCGCATGGTCCTGCGTGGTCTGCGCCGCATAGGCCATTGCGAAGGACGCCACGGCCTCGTCGAATATCCCGGACCCGCCCATGTAGCCCGCGATGGCTACCGCATCGCCGGAGCGGACATGCGCGCGCGCCAGCGTTCGGCCGCACAATTCTGCGTACGCCGTCAGGGCTTGGCCCTCGACCACTTCGGCGATCGATCCCAGACGGCGGTTCTTGAGTTGCCGGACGTAGAACTGGCGCCCGCTGGCACTGTCGCCCGCCCACCCCAGGAACACGTCACTCGCCGCCTGCAGCATGCGCTGGCCTTCCACCACACGCTGCCCCTGATGGGGCTGCGCCGGGCTCCTGCCCTTCGTCAGCCGCGTGAGCACGGACGCCTGAGCCTCCTTGACCTGCAGGAACAGCGGCTCATCGTCCGCTGTCATGAACAGGCCGACCACGCAGAAGGTACCGACGCTGCCGACACCGACGACCTTGAAGGCAAGGTCCCGCAGGCCGTAGCGCGTAACCAGCACGCGGCGCTCCGGCGGCAAGGTCTCGCGGTAATGACGGAAGACCTTGTCGGCCTGCAGCGTTCGCGTGCCGTCGTGTTCCTCGGGAAGATGGTAGATCAGGGGCGGCCGATCCTCGATGCGCCAGGAGCCGTCGGCGGTGGCTTCGAGATGGGGAAAGTTGTCATCCTGCTGCGGGTTGTTCCGCGCTTTGGCGAGGAGGCCCTGCACATGCCGGCGCAGCGCCGGATCATCGATCCGCGCCAGTTCCTGCCCGAGTTCCGTGCGCGCCTGCCAAGCCTCTATCGGAGCGAGCTTGGCAAGCCTGCGCAGCCGGCGGCGGTAGGCCGCGACCGTCGCGGTGACAGTGAGACGGGCGGCCTTCTTGGAAAATCCGGCGTCGAGCGCCGCTACGGCGATACTCGCGGCAAGGCGCTTGAGGTCGACGGAGAAGTCGATGCCCGGCAGCGTTTCATCGAAGTCGTTGATGTCGAAGAGGATATTCTCCTCCGGGGTGGCGAAGACGCCGAAGTTCATGAGATGGCAGTCGCCGCAGGCCTGCACGTCCAGACCGGTCGATGGAATATCCGCAAGATCCGCCGCCATCACCGCCGCCGCACCGCGCAGAAAGGCGAATGGATTCTGCATCATGCGCTCGTAGCGAATGGGCAGAAGCTCCGGAATGCGGCTGCCATCGGTCTCGGCGAGAATGGAGACCGCGTCGCCGCCGTCGCGAAGCGACCATTGAGCATGGCTCTCGCGCGGAACCTTGCTGCGCAGGGCCTTGCCGGCGGCGTAGCGCTCGGCACGGGACAGGAGGAGTGGCTTGGTCGGTTGATGTCGTGCCATCGGTGACCTCGATCCTGACGTTTCGGCCCGCACGGCTTTCTCGTCAACGGGCCCGCCCCTGCCGGCGATATCCCGCGATCCGGCTTCGCATTCCGGCATCCCATGGAGAAAGGTGAGACGCCTCGCGCTGGTTCGTCAAATGACGCAACCGTGATCGCAAAACACTCGTTGCCCGGACACTGGCCAATTCCGAAACACACAAGTATCGGCCTTCACCGTGGTGCGTATTCGGAAAGCCATTGCCAGGCCCCGCCCAAGAGGAGCATAATTTTCGTTCTGACCCAAAGGCGCGATGTCGGGAGGGCTCGGAATGAACGGCACCGGAGAAAGACGGGGCAGATGGAGCTGGTGGTACCTGCTCTTCGTCATCCAGTTCGTCGCGGTCCTCTGGCCGCCCTTCTACAACCGGGCTGAGCCCGCCTGGGCAGGCATACCGTTCTTCTATTGGTACCAGATGCTCTGGGTGCTGATCGGGGCCGCCCTCACCGCCATCGTCTACTTTGCGGCAAAGGATTAGCTCGCCTCACCAGACCTTGCGCCTGAGGACGACGAGTTCGGGGAGCGTGTCATGCAGAACGTGAACTGGACCGCCACCATCGTGTTCGTGGCATTGTTCGGCTTCATTACATGGCTTGGCTTCGCCGCCGCCAACTGGCGCAAGGGAGATCTCGATCTCTTGCACGAATGGGGCCTTGGCGGCCGCAGATTCGGCACCTGGGTCACCTGGTTCCTGATCGGCGGCGACCTTTATACCGCCTATACCTTCATCGCCGTGCCGGCCCTCGCCTTCGGTGCCGGCGCGGTGGCATTCTTCGCCGTACCCTACACGATCGTCATCTATCCGATCCTGTTCCTCGTTTTTCCCAGGCTCTGGCACGTCTGCCATAGGCACGGCTACATCACCGCCGGCGACTTCGTCCGTGGCCGCTTCGGCAACCGCTGGCTGGCACTCGCCGTGACCATAACCGGCATCGTCGCGACCATGCCCTATATCGCGCTGCAGCTCGTCGGCATCCAGGTGGTGATCGGCGCGCTCGGCATTTCCGGCAGCGGCCTTGCCGCGGACCTGCCGCTGATCATCGCCTTCCTCATCCTGGCGGCCTTCACCTATTCGAGCGGCCTGCGCGCGCCGGCCTCGATCGCGATCGTCAAGGACATCCTGATCTATGTCACCGCCTTCACCGCGATCATCGCCATCCCGATCCAGCTCGGCGGCTTTGCCAAGATCTTTTCCGCCGTACCGGACGCGAAGATCCTGCTCGAGACGCCGGCTCCGGGCACGACAGGTGCCTACAGCACTTACGCGACGCTCGCCCTCGGATCGGCTCTCGCGCTGTTCCTCTACCCGCATTCCATGACCGGCATCCTCAGCGCCAGCAGTGGCCAGGCCGTCCGGCGCAACGCGGCCATGCTGCCTGCCTACTCCTTCCTGCTGGGTCTTTTGGCGCTGTTCGGCTTCTTCGCGATCGCCGCCGGCGTCCGCGCCATGCCGGAATATGCGGCGGGGTTTGCCGAGTTCGGCAATAATTTCGCGGTGCCCGCGCTGTTCCTGCACAGCTTCCCGTCCTGGTTCGTCGGCGTCGCCTTCGCCGCCGTCGGCATCGGGGCACTGGTTCCGGCGGCGATCATGTCGATCGCCGCCGCCAACCTCTACACCCGCAACATCCACCGGGAATTCATCAACCAGAACCCCACCGACCGGCAGGAAGCGCAGATGGCGAAATGGGTCTCGCTGATCGTCAAGCTCGGCGCGCTCATCTTCATCCTGTTCGTGCCGACGCAATACGCCATCCAGTTGCAGCTGCTCGGCGGCATCTGGATCATCCAGACGCTGCCGGCGGTGATGCTCGGCGTCTATACGCGCTGGTTCGACTCCTGGGCACTGCTGATCGGCTGGCTCGCCGGGATCGTCGCGGGGACGCTGATGGCCATCGCGTCCAATCTCACGCCCACCTATCCACTCAGCTTCGGCGGCCATGTCTTCCCAGGCTATACCGCCGTCTACACGCTCGTGCTCAACCTCGCCATCGCCGTCGTGTTGACCTTGGTCTTCCGGGCGTTGAGGGCACATTCAGTCCCTGCCGACGAGACGATTGCCGCCGACTACTACGCCTGACGTTCTCGCGGCCCGACCCGAACTTCACGAGCACGGCATGCGCAACCGCAGGCCGTGTGGGCTCCGCACCGGAACTTGCAAGGGAGTCGCCCCGCCGGCCTTCCAGGCACGAAGACGCGCGCATCAGCCCGCTGCAGCCGCGGCCCGGAAGCGGCTGACGAAGTCTTCGAGCGTGGCGCGATCGGTATCCGAGATGGCCCAATAGGAGAAAGCGCCGTCGGTCCAGCGGAGCAGCGAAAAGCCGCCGGTGGAACGCTCCGCCGCGACTGGCATCGCTGCGCTTCCGCTGTCCTGCGGCGCGGCCACCAGGGTGATCAGATGCTCACGGTGCTTGTAGACGAGAGCCGGCACCGGCTTGTCCCCGATCACTTCGACACGGCCGCCCAGGAGCGAAAAGCCGTCCTTCGCCAGGTCCGGCGCGGCGGGAGACAGGCCAATCCGGGCGTCGAGCCAGGGCTTGACCGTGTGCCGGTCCGACGAGGCGACATCCACCGGGCTTGCGGCAAGCAGGCTGCGGCGATGGCTGCTGGCGATCGCCGCCGCAAAGCTGTCGGGCGCACCACGTGTCATCGCCCATTGGGTCGCCCCACTCGCCAGAACCGCGGTGATGAGGACCGACGCCGCCATGGCGCGCCAGCCGAACGAGCCGAAGCGGGGAATTTCCGGCTGTCCCGCTTCTCCGCGACGAACGCCAAGCGCCGCGATGCGAGCCTGGAATGCCTCGCTGATGTCGGGCCGAGGCAATCTGCGAATGGCGGCCTGCGCCGCGGCGATACGGGCGTGCTCGGCCGCCAGCGCCAGATCGTTTGCCATACGCCGCTCCAGCGCCAAGCTCGTGGCCGCATCGAGTTCGCCATCAACCAGAGCGTGAAGCAGCAACCGAAGATCCGCAGGGTCCAGCGGCAATCCCATCGCTTCCTTCATCGGTTGCCCCCAAGTTCCGAGATCAGCAGCCCGCGCGCCCGCGACAGGCGCGACATCACCGTGCCCAGCGGCACATCGAGCATCGCCGCGATCTCCCGGTAGCTGAGGCCGTTAATATCCCGCAGCACCAGAACCTCGCGGAAACAGTGCGGCAGCATGGCGATCGCCGCTTCCAGCGCCGCCGCGTCCGCCTTGGCAATCAAGGCCGCCTCCGGCGTATCGACGCCTGTTTCGGCGCAGGCCCCAAGGGCGTCGAGATCGGCAAGGTCGCCAACGGCAACAATGCGACGTGGGTGGTTTCGCGCGAGCCAGGCGTAGGACACATTGCGCACGATCGTCAGCAGCCAGGCTCGCGCATTGCCGCCCGCATAGCCTGCCAGCCCCTTATGCGCCTTCAGGCAGGCCTCCTGCACCACGTCCTCGGCGTCATCGGCATTGCCGGTCAGCCAGCGGGCGAGCGCCAAGGCATCGGAGAGATGGGGCAGGACCACCTCGCCAAAGCGTTCCGCCGAGGCTTTGTCGCTCAACACCGCGGCATCGTCCGGTTCTCCGGGAACGGCTCGCCCGGCCACTCTCACGGGGTGACGGTGATGGTACCCTGCATATGCGGATGAAGCGCGCAAAAATAGGGAAAATCGCCGGTTTTCGTGAAGGTGAAGGCGTAGGCATCGCCCGTGTCGAGCGCCTTGGACCGAAACGAAGCATCGTTTGCAACGACGAGATGGGGAATGTCGTCATCGTTCTCGAAGGTCACGGCCGTCCCGACCTTCACCGTGAGGGTCTTGGGGGCAAAGGTGAAGTTCTCGATCTTGACGTGGGCGGCATCGGCGCCCCGAAGCGGGTTCTGCGTCAAGACGATGAGGCCGAGACCGACGAGCGCGGAGGCAAGCCGTCGAGCATTGAGGCCTGTGCGGATCATGGGAGGCGTCCTTGTTTGCGCCACGGGGGTCAGCTTCCCGCGAGCGTGCTGTCGATGATCGCGAGTTCCTCCTTGCCCCGCTTCACTGCGACATTGGTGATGCCGAGGAGATTGCGCAGCTGGCCGGGAGGCACGGTCATCGGCCCGGGCGATGGCGCGGTGCCGGGCGCCGGCTGCGGGAAGGCGGTCGAGAGGGCCGTGTGGAAGGTGACGTTGCCCTCCACCTTCTGCATGATCTGATGGATATGGCCGTTGAGCACGGTGACCGAGCCGAAACGCCTGAGCAGAGCAAGCGCCTGCGACGCATCGTCGGTGCCCCAGCCCCATTCCGGGTAGACCGCCCAAAGCGGAATATGGGCGAAGACGACGACGGGCGTGGAGGCACTGACAGCCTTCAGATCGTCGGCCAGCCAGGCGAGTTGCTCTGCCCCCAGATTGCCGAGGCCTCCGGCCTTGAGATTCACGACATTGACCAGGCCGACGAAGTGCACGCCATTCTGGTCGAAGGAATACCAGCCGGCCCCCCGTGTGCCGGCGCCGTAGCGGTCGAGGTAGGCGCGCCCGTTGTTCTCATCGATGACATCATGCTCGCCGGGCACATAGTGCACGTCGAACCCGGCGCCGCCGATGACCTGCGCGGCGGTGTCGAACTGCGAAGCCGTCGACAGATGGGTGATGTCCCCGGTGTGGATCATGAAGGACGGCTTTTCGGGCAGCGCCCGAACCTTGCCGATCGCCTCCTTCAATGTGTCGATGGCATATGGATTGGCGGCCTTGTCGAAGCCGATATGGCTGTCCGAGATTTGCAGAAACGTGAAGCCGGTGGATGCCCCTTCAGCCGCGCTGGCCTCGCCAAGTAGGCCGAGCGATACGGGCACACCGCTCGAAACCGTCCAGAGAATGCCGGTGCCCGCCCAGATCATGCACTCGAGCGCATGCCGGCGGTCGATAGGTTCGCCATTGCTGTCGCGATGATGAGTCATGTCGGTCTCCTGCAATGCCGCCGATGGCAGATGCTGAGAAGACCGGGAGAGAAGCGGGTTTATTCCCGTCCCCGCCGCGCCGGACGTTCACAGGGGCGTGATGGCATGAGGTCGGGGGATTGTACCGCGCGTCCGTGCATTCCTGCCAATGGGCGCGACGTCCATACAGGTGGCGCTCGCCTGGCTGTTCCGGTGGGCTCAGAGCATTCTTCCAGCGCTGAATGCGAGCGAACGACGGGCTGGATTGTTGTTGCGTATTGTTTGCCCGGTCACACCGGCGAGGCAGCGACGCGCGCTCGCGCCATCGCGACCGGGCTGAGCACGCCTATGCGCACGACGCGCATCACCAAGGCTCCAGCGGAATCTCTGCCTGGCTGAGCCTTGGTGTCCGGTGAGGGCTTCGATCGCCCAGCTACGACTACTCCGGCTTTCGGGCTTCCTGCACAGCCGGGACCCTACTGGCGGCGAAAGCAGCCGTCGACGCTTCAAGCGGTCCGATACGGACTAGTTGATCGACTTGATGCTGCCAAAAATGGCATCGAGCGCTTTGCCGTGTGTCTCGCGTTCCTTGTCATTGCCCCACACCGTAAGCATCATCACCCGATTGTTGGTGGCCGGCATCAGGATCAGGTCGACAGTCGTCGGGCCGTTTTCGTCGGCTGTCCGGAACTGGAACACGGTTGAGTCGATGCCATTGATCTTCATGTCGGCTTTGATCGGCTCGACAGCTTTTATCTTGTTGTCGCGCATCCATTTCTGGGTGTCGGACAGCATCTTGTCGATTTGACGTGCGTTTGCTGATTCAATGGACAAGAAGATTGCTTCGTCATCGGGCCGAGCCTGAAAGCCGAATTCGATCTCTTCAGTCGACCAATCATCCGGCAGAGCGATTGTGATCGTAGGATTTTTGGCCGGAACCGCGAAATTCTTGGCGAAGGCTGGAAATGCAAGGAGGCCAAGCGCCAAGGCGCCCGCGGCAATACGAGTGAAGAACATCGGGAACGATCTCTTGCGCCAAGTCAAGAAGATGGCCTGCAGCGCGCAACTCGAATACCGAGAATGAACGACTTTACGCAATGGGAAGCCGCGAAGAAATTTAATGTCCGGCCGGGCATCAACGGAATAGCGAAAGCGGCATCCCGACGAAGCCCAAATGCATGCAGGCCAGGGCAACGATGACGCCATGGCGTGAATCGTCTCGCTCCCGCTGCACCCGGATCGAGGATCGACGCGGCACAGAGGCCCCAGCGGAATTGCCGCCTGCATCAGCCATCGATTGCAGCCGAGGGCCTCGGCCGCGCGCGCTTGCGGAGTTTCGGCTTGTTTCAGCCCGACCTCAACCGCGTACGATCTTGGGTAAAATGCTGCGTTAATGGCGACCGCACAGAAGCGATGCCAACACTATCGCCCACTTAACGGAAAACCTTGGTGGAGCTGAGGGGATTCGAACCCCTGACCTCTGCAGTGCGATTGCAGCGCTCTCCCATCTGAGCTACAGCCCCAAGGCGCTGGCCTTCTAGGCTGTGCGCCGCGTGGATGTCAATCACTTCCGCCATCTGTTTTGGCGCGAACAGGGGATATTCCGCGAACCCTCTCCGGTCAGGCTTAAAAGGAAGATCGATGCGTGCCGTTCTCGACGTGGTTCTGCTCGCTCTGCAGATCTATGTGTGGCTTCTGATCGCTTCGGCTGTGCTGAGCTGGCTGATCGCCTTCAACGTCATCAACACCCGCAACCAGTTCGTCTCCACCGTCTGGGACACGCTCTACCGCATCACTGAACCGGCTCTGCGCCCGATCCGCGAACGCCTGCCCAATCTCGGCGGCATCGATATCTCGCCGATCATCCTGGTATTGATCATCTACTTCATCCAGAGCGTGATCGTCCGCTACATCTACCCCAACGTGTTCTGACCGCGCCCGTCCTGCAAGCGACGCGGCTCTCAGGCTGCGACGACGCATTCGACGCCGCCATGAGCGGTATGCAGTATGGCGGCCTCTGCAATCGCCCGAGGTCGCCAGCATGGCCGCAGCCGCCCGCCCCTATCGCAGCCAGAACTGGGTTCTGACCAAGCCTTCCGCGCGCGGAAGGCACGGCATCGTCGTCTCCCAGAGCCGCGAGGCCGCCGAAGCCGGAACAGCGATCCTCGAACAGGGAGGCAACGCCGCCGACGCCGCGGTTGCGGCCTGTTTCGCGCTGGCCGCGGTCGAGCCCTGGAACAGTGGCCTGGGCGGTATCGGCTTCGCCGTAGTGCTGAAGGCCGGCGAGAGCCGGGCACAGGTCGTCGATTTCGGGCCAATCGCCCCGCGGCGCGCCGATCCCGCCGATTACCCTCTCACCGGCGAGATGAAGAAGGACCTCTTCACCTGGCCCGAGGTCGTCGGCGACCGCAACATCCACGGCCCGCTCTCCTTCTGCATCCCCTCCTCCGTCGCCGGCTATGCGAAGTTGAAGGAGGCCTTCGGCTCCGCTTTGCCGCTCGCCGAGATCCTCGCCCCCGCTGTCGCGCTCGCGAAGCGCGGCCTGCCGGCCGATTGGTACACGACACTGAAGGTCGCCTCCTCGGCTTCGGTGCTCAGGCTCTACGAAGAGAGCGCGCGGATCTATCTGCCCGGCGGGCTGCCGCCGGTGCCGCCCTATCAGGGCGCGCCCGGCTTCATGACATTGGGCAAGCTGCCAGAGACGCTGGAGCGGCTCGCCGTGGCCGGCCTCGACGACTTCTATCGCGGTGACGTCGCCCGTCGTCTCGCAGCCGACATCGCCGCCGTCGGCGGCGTCGTGGACGAGCAGGATCTGGCGGGCTGCGCGGCGCAGCTGCGCGCCGCGCCGACGATCGACTGGCGCGACAGCCACCTCGTCCATACCGCTGGCGGCCTCACCGCCGCCCCGACGCTGGAGCGCGTCATTGCCGGCATGGCAGATGCGCCGATTGACGGCGAGGGTCCTTCAGCCGCCTGGTTCGCGCAGCTGTCACGCGTGATGCGGCAGGCCTATCGCGAGCGCCTAGACGGCCTCGGTGCCGCGACGGCTGCGAAGGAGCCCGGCGATACCTGCACCACCCATCTCACCGTGGTCGATGGCGAGGGCAATCTCGTCACCGTCACCACCACCCTGCTCTCCTCGATGGGCAGCCGCGTCGTGCTGCCCTCGACCGGCGTGCTGATGAACAACGGCATGATGTGGTTCGACCCACGCCCCGGCAGCGCCAACGCGATCGCGCCCGGGGCCCGGCCGCTCTGCAACATGTGCCCGGTCGTGGTGACGCCAAAGGATGGCGGCTGGCCGCGCCTTGCGGCCGGCTCCTCCGGCGGGCGGCGCATCCTCGCCAGCGTCTACCAGACCCTGGCCTGGCAGCTCGATTTCGGCATGGGGACCGAGGAAACCGCGCATCAGCCGCGCATCGACGTCTCCGGTCCGGATTCCGCCAGCGCAGATCTGCGGCTGCCGGCCGGGACGCTGGCCGCTCTGGAACAGGCCGGCCCGACGACGCTGGCCGAACACGCCGTCATGCCGATCAACTTCGCCTGTCCCAACTTCATCCGGGTCGATCGCGACGGCGCCGAAGGCTCGAGCGACGCCGCCTCGCCCTGGTCGGCCGCCGTCGCAGCTCAGCGCTGACACAGCGAAGGCGGGGCGGCACATGCCCGCCCCGCCGCAAACCTCCGGAGACGGTCCTCAGACCCGCTTCAGCCCCCAGGGATAGGGCGCCGAGCCCGGCAGCATGCCGGTCAGGTTCTTGCGGTAAGCGGTGCGGATCACGAACTGGCCGAGCGGGATGGTCGCGCATTCCTCGAGCGCCAGCCGGCCGAGTTCCGCGGCAACCTTTTTCTGGGCCGCCTCGTCGGGGGCGTAGAGCCATTGCTCGGCCAGGCCCTCGGCCTTGTCGCTCGTCCACCAGCCGAACCAGCCCTTCTCGCCCTGCCCGCGCACGAGGTTGGACAGTGCCGGATTGCCCCAGCCGACAGCCGATCCGGTCGTGTGGAAGATGCTCCAGCCGCCCTTCTCGACCGGCTCGCGGCTGTTGCGGCGCTGGATCACCGTGCCCCAGTCGCTCGCCGCCATCTCGACATTCATGCCGAGCTGCTTGAGCAGTTCGTAAGTCACTTCGCCGAGCGGACCGATATCGGGGAAGTCGGTCGGGTTGATGATGACAACCTTCTCGCCCTTGTAGCCGGACTCCTTGAGGGCGGCTTTGGCCTTCTCGATGCTGCCCGGCATCAGGTCTTCCTGCTCGCCGGTATAGTAGGGCGTGCCGCGCCACCAGAGATTGCGGCAGACCTGCCACATCGAGGTGTCGTCGCCTTGGGCGGCGCGCATGTAGTCCTCCTGCTTCACCGCCATGCGGACGGCGGCGCGCACCTTCGGATTGTTGAAGGGCGGCTGCAGGTGGTTGAGCCGGATGATGGCGCCGCGGCCGGCCTTGTCGATGACCTCGCGCTTGATGTCGGGGCTCTGGGCCAGCATCGGCTGAAGGTCGGCAAGCGGACGTTCCCACCAGTCGACCTCGCCGGTGGTCAGCGCCGCCGCCGCCGTCGCCGGGTCGGGCAGGATGTGCCACTCGATCCGCTTGAAGTTCGCGACCTTGCCGCCTGCATTTCGGCTCGGCGGCTCGCTGCGCGGCTTGTAGCCGTCGAACTTCTCGTAGACCGCGCGGCTGCCGGTGACGAACTCGCCGGCAACGAACTTGTAGGGGCCGGAGCCGATCATCTCCGTCACCTGCTTGGTCGCATCGGTCTGCGCCAGCCGCTCCGGCATGATGAAGGGCGGATTGTCGGCCTTGGAGAGCAGGTCGAGCATCATCGGAAAGGGCCGGGTGAGCTTGATCTCGATGGTGCGCTCATCCGGAGCGCTCCAGGCCTCGACAACCTTGGTCAGCAGCTGCCCGTAGGGGTCGCGCTGGCACCAGCGCTTCATGCTCTGGATGCAATCGGCCGGTTTCACCGGCGCGCCGTCATGGAAAGACAGCCCCTCGCGCAGCTTGATGCGCCAGGTCTTGCCGTCGGCCGAGACTTCGTGCCCCTCGGCCATCTGCGGCTGCGGCTTCAGGTCCAGATCGCCGCCATAGAGCGTGTCGAAGACGAAATAGCCGTGATTGTTGGTCACGGTCGCCGTCGTCCAGATCGGATCGAGCGCCGTCAGGTTGGCCTGTGGAACGAACTTCAGAACCGAGGCGCTCTGCGCGGCTGCGGAACGGGTCAGGCTCGGGCCGGCAATGGCGAGAGCCGCCGTCCCAGTGAGAAAATCGCGACGCTTCATATGTTCTCCCCTCTTATGGTTGGCAGTCGGTGCGTATTGCTTAGGCAAACCCCATGAAATTCGGGCTCTCGCTGATCGGCCGCGCCTTGGCGAGCTTGGCCAGATCCGGAACCGGGCGCGCCGTCAGCGGATCGCCCGCGAGTGCGGCCTCCAAGGCGGCGGCCACCGCCAGCACCTTGGCGTCGCCGCCGCGCGGGCCGACGATCTGCAGCCCGAAGGGCATGCCGTTGCGGTCGAGCCCGACCGGCAGCGAGATCGCCGGATGGCCGACGACGGTGACGGCATAGGCGAGCGCCAGCCAGTGGAAATAGGTCCGTGTCGCCTTGCCGTCGATCTCGGCCGGGAACAGCTCGGTCCAGGACCGCGGGCTCAGCGTCACCGCCGGCGACAGGATGACGTCGTAGCGCTCGAAGAACTGCTGCCAGCGATCATAGAGCACCGTCTGGTGCTTCATCGCCTTGGTCACGTCGAGGGCGGAATAGCCCAACCCTTCCTCGACATTGGCGCGGACATTCGGCCCGACCATCTCGGGCGTGTCGCGCACCTTGTCGAGATGGCTCGCGAGGAAGCCGACGGCGCGCAGGACCTCGAAGACCTCGTCCGTTCCCGCACAATCCGGCGTCGCTTCCTCCGCGGCATGGAAGAGATGGCTGAAGGCGCCCGTCTTCTCCGCAAAAACCTGGCTAATGTGACGCTCAGTCGGCGCGAAGCCGAAATCCGGCGTCACCGCGACCTTGAGCGACGCCAGGTCGATCGTCGCCGGCCGGGCGAAATCCTCCGGCCGGCGCACGGCCTTGCCGTGGATCGTCGTGGCAAGAGGATCGCAGGCGCTGTCCGACACCATGGTCGAGAGCAGCAGGCACAGATCAGGCACGTTGCGCGCCATCGGTCCCAGCACCGAAAGCGGGCTCCAGCCCAGTGCGCGCTTGTCGCTCGGAACGAGGCCGGGCGTCGGCCGGAAACCGACGATGCCGTTGAAGGCCGCCGGATTGCGCAGCGAGCCGCCCGTATCCGAGCCGGTCGCGATCGGGACCATGCCGGTCGCCAGCGCCACGCCCGAGCCGCCGGAGGAGCCGGCTGCGCTCTTCGAGGGGTCGAAGGGATTTCCGGTCGCGCCGTAGACCGCGTTGCGCGTATTGGCGCCCGCGCCCCATTCGGGGCTGTTGGTCTTGCCCGCTATGATCGCACCCGCCTTGCGCACCGAGGCGACGATCAGCTGATCCTCTTTCGGCACGAAATCGCGATAGAGCGCGCTGCCATAGGTGGTACGCAGCCCCGCGACGTTCTCCAGGTCCTTGATGCCGACCGGCAGGCCGTGCAGCGCACCGAGGCTGTGGCCGCGCGCCGTCGCCTCGTCCGCTGCAGCTGCCGCCTTGCGCGCCGCCTCGTCGTCGCGCGCCACCATCGCATTCACGGCGGGGTCGACCGCATCGATACGGTGGATGCAGCTTTCGAGGAGTTCGCGGGCGGACAACTTCTTGGCGCCGATGAGGGCGCGCGCAGCGACGGCGCTGAGATCGCAGGGTTCAGACAAGGCTCGGTCTCCGTTGCGCACGGCCCCTCGCTAGCGCTATGCCGCACGAGCCGGCGCCTCAGACTAGGCGACGACGGCCATATGTCCATGCGGCGGCGGCGCATGGCCGCCCCTTCCGGGAGAGAGGGCTCATGAGCGACCCGGCCGCCCGGCCCTGGCGGGAAACGAAGGAGGGGATCGCGCTAGATGTCCGCCTGACGCCGCGCGGCGGGCGCGATGCGCTCGACGGCGTCGAGACGCTCGCGGACGGCCGCATCGTCCTGAAGGCCCGTGTCCGCGCTGCCCCGACGGATGGCGAGGCGAATGCCGCGCTCATCCGCTTGCTGGCGAGCGAGCTGCGGCTGACCCGCTCGCAGCTTGCCATCGTGGGCGGAGCCACCGCACGACTGAAAACCGTGCTCCTTCGAGGCGAAGCGGCCGCCTTGTCGGCGACGCTCGCCCTGTGCCTCGGCGGGATCGCCTAGACGGTCTCCGCGATCCCGCATCGCAACATCGACTTGACGAAAGCCGCTGTTTCCTGTTCCAGAAGGGCCATGGACAAGCCTGCTGAGCCGTTCCCGCAGCGCCTGACGGAAGGCTACCGTGCCTTCCTCGACGATCGTTTCGTCCGGGAGCAGAGCCGATATGAAGAGCTCGGCGAGCACGGGCAGACGCCGAAGATCATGCTGATCGGCTGCTGCGACTCGCGCGTTTCGCCGGAAGTCATCTTCGATGCGCGGCCGGGCGAGATGTTCGTTGCCCGCAATATCGCGAATCTGATCCCGCCCTTCGCGCCGGACGACCAGCTCCACGGCACCTCGGCGGCGCTCGAATATGCGGTGCAGGCCCTCAAGGTCCAGCATATCGTCGTGCTCGGCCACGGCCGCTGCGGCGGCATCCGCGCCTTCGCCGACGACAGCCAGGAAGCGCTCTCGCCGGGCGATTTCATCGGCAAATGGATCACCCTGATCGGCCCGGCGGCCGAACGCACCGGCGGGCGCGGCCGCAACGAGAGCTTCGACGACTATCTGCACCGGCTGGAGCTGGCCTCGATCCAGCAATCGCTCGCCAATCTCCGCACCTTCCCCTGCGTCCAGATTCTGGAGAGCAAAGGCCGGCTGCATCTGCATGGCGCCTATTTCGCCGTTGCCTCCGGCGTGCTGATGATCCTCGACCCCGTCACCGGCCAATTCATCCCGGCCGTCGGCGAGATGCCCAAGCGCGTCCAGCAGATCCGCTGCTCCGAGGCGTGAGCGCTGTACTTCATGCTCGGGCTTGACCCGAGCATCTCGGAAACCAGCTGCTCTGACCCTGAGATTCTCGGGGCTGCGCTTCGCTCGGCCCGAGGGTGCTTCGGCATCGGCTGCGCCTCACTCCCCATCCGCCAGCGGGTGGAGATCGCGCACCATGCTCTTCAGCCGCTCATCGAGGACATGGGTGTAGATCTGCGTCGTCGCGATATCGGCATGCCCCAGCAGTTCCTGCACCACCCTGAGATCGGCGCCGTTCTGCAGCAGATGACTGGCGAAGGCGTGGCGCAGCACGTGGGGGCTGAGCGCGGCGGCTGAAAGCCCCGCCGCTCCGCCAAGCGTCTTGAGATCGCGCGCGAAGACCTGGCGTGTCAGGTGCCCGCTCTCGCCATCGGATGGGAACAGCCAGCGCCCTTCGGCCTGCCCGGCCTCCGTCAAAGCCGCCAGCCAGTCGCGCGCGGCCTGGCGTGCCGCCTCGTTCAGCGGCACCAGCCGTTCCTTGTCGCCCTTGCCGCGCACGATCAGGAAGCGTTCGCGCGTCGTCGCGGCCGAGCGTGGCAGCGCGATCAGCTCGGAGACGCGCAGGCCCGTGGCGTAGAGCATCTCGACGAGGCAGCGCATCCGCAGCGCCTTCAGCCGGGCTGCCCTCGTCGCGCCCTCCTGCGAACAAGCCGCCCGCGCAACGTCAAGCAACCGGTCGACATCGCCGACAGAGACCACCTTCGGGAGCGGTCGCCCCTGGCGCGGCCCCGAGATCGCGGCGGTAGGGTCGGTCCCGGCGAGCCCCTCGGTGTAGAGGAAGCGGTGGAACTGCCGGACGGCGGACAGCCTGCGCGCGGCGGACGAGGCCTTGAGCCCGCGCTCCGAAAGGTCCGCCAGCCAGCCGCGAATGTCCGCGGCGGTCGCGTCTCCCGGCGCCTTGCCGCCAAGGAATTCGAGATAATCCTCGACATCGCGCTCATAGGCGTCGAGCGTATTGCGCGCCGCGCCGCGCTCGGCGGCGAGCATGTCGAGGAAGGTATTCAGCCGCTGGCGCGACAACCGGCTCATTTCGGCTGGAGTTTCGAAGGCGGCACGATCTCGACCATCTCGCGCTGCACCGGTTGCACGAAGGTGACGAGCGCCACCATTCCACCGAAGACCAGACCGGCGATGATCGCGACGAAGGCGAGAAAACGGAATAACGTCGGCACGTCGGGCGGACTTTCGCAATCGCGCGATCTTGGGCCGAGTCACTATCCGCGATGCCGTCCACATCGCGCAAGGGCTGGCACGCCACAGCTGCGTGCAAAGCGCGGCCAAAAAGCCATGACGAAGGCATGACGCGGCCGGCAGCTGCGTGCTACAGCCCTCCCAGGGAAAATACATTGATGACCGCCGCTGCCACCATCGCCGCCCCGGACATGGCCGATCTCCGCACCGCCCTCGGCGGGCGCACCATCGTGCTCGTCGGCATGATGGGCTCCGGCAAGAGCTCAGTCGGGCGCCGGCTGGCCTCGCGGCTCGGCATGCCTTTCATCGACGCCGATGTCGAGATCGAGACAGCGGCCCGCATGACGATCCCCGAGATCTTCGAGCAGCGTGGCGAGGCCGAATTCCGCCAGGGCGAGCGACGCGTGATCAGCCGCATCCTGGAGACGCAGTCGCCTGTCGTGCTGGCGACCGGCGGCGGTGCCTTCATGAATGCCGACACGCGTGAGCGGATCAAGCAGTTCGGCATCTCGATCTGGCTCAAGGCCGAGCCGGACGTGCTGATGCGCCGCGTCCGCAAACGCTCGAACCGCCCCCTGCTTCAGACTGCCGATCCGGAGGCGACACTGCGCCGGATGCTGGCCGAACGCGAGCCCGTCTATGCCCTCGCCGATCTGACCATTCTGTCGAGCGACGAGCCTCACGAAGTCGTGGTCGGCGATACCATTGCCGCATTGGGCGGCTATCTGCGCCTGACGGCCGGAGAATAAACGTCATGAACGCCACCCTGACCGAGAAGGCCGGCGCGCGGATCGTCGTCCCCGTCGCGCTCGAAGGCCGCGCCTACGACATCCATATCGGCCGCCACCAGCTCTGCGAGGCGGCGGCGCTGATCGCGGCCTTCGCGCCCGGCGCCAAGGCCGCCCTCGTGACCGATACCAGCGTGGCCGCCCTGCATGGCGCCGCCTTCGAGACCTGCCTCCACCAGGAAGGGATCACGGCGACCCGCATCACCATTCCGCCGGGCGAGGGTTCGAAATCCTATGCCCAGTTCATCGCGCTCTGCGACGCGCTGCTGGCGGCGAAGATCGAGCGCAACGACCTCGTCATCGCCTTCGGCGGCGGCGTCGTCGGCGATCTCACCGGCTTCGCGGCGGCGGTGCTGCGGCGCGGCGTGCGTTTCGTGCAGGTACCGACCACGCTGCTCGCCCAGGTCGATTCCTCGGTGGGCGGCAAGACCGGCATCAACTCGCCGCATGGCAAGAACCTGATCGGCGCCTTCCATCAGCCTGCGCTCGTGATCGCCGACACCGCTCTGCTCGACACGCTGAGCGAGCGTGAGTTCAAGGCCGGCTATGCCGAGGTGGTAAAATATGGGCTGATCGACGATCCTGATTTCTTCGACTGGTGCGAAGCCAATTGGAGCCGCGTCATCGCCGGCGGACCGGAGCGCGACCATGCCGTCGCCGTCTCCTGCCGCGCCAAGGCGACGATCGTCGCCCGCGACGAGCGCGAGGAAGGTGATCGCGCCCTGCTCAATCTAGGCCACACCTTCGCCCATGCGCTGGAGCGGCTGACCAACTACGATTCCAGCCGCCTCGTCCATGGCGAGGCCGTCGCTATCGGGCTCGCGCTCGCCTTCCGCTTCTCGCAACGCCTCGGCCTCTGCGCGGGACAGGATGCCGGGCGTGTCGCGCGCCATCTCGACCATGTCGGCCTGCCAAGCCGTTTGCAGCAGGTGCCCGGCGGCGCCGGCACCGCCGATGAGATCGTCAGCGCCATGACGCAGGACAAGAAGGTCAAGCGCGGCGTGCTGACCTTCATTCTCACTCGCGGCATCGGCAAGAGCTTCATCGCGCCGGGCGTCGCTGCCGACGAGGTGCGCGGCTTCATCGAGGCCGAACTGGCGGCGTAAGGCTGGCGCAACGACTCAGGCGAGGCCGGCCTTCGCAAGGAAATCGGTCGCGCGGTAGCCGGACTCCACGCCGTTCACGATCATCGCGACGCTGAGCGAGTTCTCCGTCCGCAGCGGCAGGATATCGCGATAACCCGGCGAGTCGTACCAGGCGCGCGCCCGCTCCAGATTGGGAAAGGCGATGATCACGAGATCGCCCGGCCACGGCCCCTCGATGATCTCCGGCGTCGCGCCATGGATCAGGAACCGACCCTCATAGGGAACAAGCGTCGCGTCGATGCGCCGGATGTAGTCGATGATCTCCGGCCCGAGCCGGACATCCTGCAGATGGGCGATGGCGTAGGCGGCCATGATCATCTCCATTGAAAGGCCACCGATGGCAGCCGTCGCGGGAGACCATGTCGCGCCGGGCGGCGCGGGTCGATTACCTCTCGGGTTATCGCGTGCTGGTCAGGGGCTGAACACCAGCACCAGGAAGACGAAGAACACGGCGAGATGCACCGCCCCTTCCAGCATCGTGGTGCGCGTGCCCGTGAAGGTCAGCGTCGAGAGCAGCAGCGTCATGGCGGCGATCACCATGTTCGTCGCGGACAGGCCGAGCACAACCGGCTGACCGGTGAAGACGCCGATCAGCAACACCGCCGGTACCGTCATGCCGAGCGTCGAGGCCGCCGCGCCCAGGCACAGATTGACCGCGCGCTGGAGCTGATTGGCGGTGATCGCCCTCAGTGCCGCGATGCATTCCGGCGTGAACACCACCATGGCGATCAGGATGCCGCCGAGTGCCGTCGGGGCGCCGAGCTGGGCAATGCCGAAATCGAGCACCTTCGCCAGGCTCTTCGAGAGGATGACGATCGGCAGGATGTTGGCGAGGAGCAGGCCGACGCGCGGCAGCAATTCACCCGCGGAAGACAGGGAAGTCGGCCCGCCCTCGGCGACGGCCGCGGCAGACGCCGGCTTGCCGTCCTCCTCGGGCTCCCGGAAGAACATGCTGTGTCGGCCCGTCTGGAGCGCGAGGAAGGCGCCGTAGAGGGCGACCGTGAAGATCGAGAAGGCGATCGCCTGGAACGATGTCAGCGTCCCGTCGGGCGTCGAGGTGGTGAAGTTCGGCAGGAAGAGCGGGATCACCGTCAGCGGGATGATCACAGCGAGATAGGAAGAGGCGCCCTTCAGGTTATAGCGCTGCTGAAAATGCCTCAGGCCGCCGATGAGCAGCCCGACGCCGACCACGCCGTTGAGCACGATCATCAGCACCGCGAACATCGTGTCGCGTCCAAGCGTCGGCGCGCCCTTGGCGCCCAGCATGACGGCGCCCACCAGCGCCACCTCGATGATGACGATCGAGAGGGTCAGGATCAGCGTGCCATAGGGTTCGCCCAGCCTTTCGGCCAGTTCCTCGGCCTCGTGCACGACGCCGAAGGACGCCCAGACGATGATGCCGAGCAGCCAGAAGAACAGCAGCAGCGACGGCAACGGCGCGCCAAGCTGGCCAAGCAGGGTGTCGCCGAACAGCAGAAAAGCGGCAACCGAAAGCCAGGCACAGGCAAGGCGAAGGATCATCATCGTCGTCGTCACACGGAAGTTCTGTTGCGGGAAGGGCGCGACCTAATAAGCGGGAAAGGCGACATCGGCGCAACGGCTGATGTCGCATGCGACCTTCGCGACGGCCTTCCGAGAGCCGGCGGCGTATCAGCCGGCGCTGATTTTTTGCGCCAGCGGACTGGCATCGCTTTCGGCGAGCGGCACCGGATTGTCGGTGACGAGATATTGGGCCCGCGCCAGCGCCGCGAAGCGCCCGCCCTTGGCGACGAGCTCGTCGAAGGTGCCCATCTCCTCGACCTGCCCCTGCTCGAATACGAGGATGCGGTCGGCATTGCGGATGGTCGCGAGGCGATGCGCGATGACGAAGGTGGTGCGCCCCTTCATCACCTCTTCCAGCGCCTTCTGCAGCTTCACCTCGGTCGCCGCGTCGAGAGCAGAGGTCGCCTCGTCGAGGATCAGGATCGGCGGGTTCTTGAGCAGCGCGCGCGCGATCGAGATTCGCTGGCGCTCGCCGCCGGAGAGCGTGCGGCCGCGCTCGCCGACGAGGGTGTCGAGGCCGTCAGCCTGGCGCGCCATCACCTCGGTCGCCTGGGCGCGGTCGAGCGCCTGCATCAGCTCGGCATCGCTCGCCTCCGGCTTGCCGACCAGCAGGTTCTCGCGGATCGAGCGCGCGAACAGCATCGGCTCCTGGAAGACGACGCCGATATTGCGCCGGAGCGACAACAGCGAGATGTCGCGGATGTCCAGGCCATCGACCGTGATCCGCCCCGACTGCGGATCGAAGGCACGGTGCAGCAGCCCCAGTGTGGTCGATTTGCCCGAGCCGGTCGAGCCGACGACCGCGATGGTCTCGCCGGGCCTGACCGAGAAGGAGACGTCGCGCACCGCGGCGCGCTTGCCGTCATAGGAGAAGGAGACGTCCTCGAAGGCGACGGCGCCGCTGAGCCGGCCGGGGTCCGGAGCGTTCGGCAGGTCGCGCACGGTCGGCAACGTGTCGAGGACTTCGAAGAACTCGCGCATCTTCGGCGCCTGCATGAAGATGAAGTTCACGAAGGCGACGATCTGCTCGAGACGCCCAACCAGCATCGTCGCGAAACCCATGAAGGTGACGATCTCGCCGACAGTGGTCTGGCCGTGCATCAGGAGCCAGGTGCCGACGATGAAGATCGCCAGCACCGTCAGCGTCGCCGAGGCCCGCGTCGCGACATTGGCAACCGCCCACCAGGACAGCACCGGCAGTTGTGCGTTGAGGAGGTTCGTGATGGTCGAGCGCAGGCCGCGCACCTCGGCCTCGATGCGGGTGAAACTCTGGATCACCGGCACGTTGCCGAGCGCGTCCGAAGCGCGTTCGGCCAGGCTGGAATGATACGATTCGACACTGCGCTGGAGCTGGTCGGTCCGCCGCAGCACGAAGGCCGTCAGCGAGCCGAACAGGATGACGAGGGCGATCAGCAGCAGGCCGAGCTGCCAGTTCTTCCAGATGGTGAAGGGCAGCAGCACGAACAGCGCGACGATCGAGGCGCAATGCTCGCGGAAGAAGGAGAGCCAGAGCGCCCACATCGCGCTGGCGCCGTCGAGCATCACCTTGAGCACGCGGCCGGAATGGGTCTGCGTGTGATAGGCGAGCGGCAACGTCAGCGCATGCTCGAAATATTGCGCCATCACCGCGAGCCGGCGGCGATGGGCGAGCTTGTCGGCATGGAGCGCGACGAAGACGCCGAGCCCGATATTGGTGAGGCCGAAGCCGACCCAGGCGAGGATCAGATAGTCGATGCTGTCCCAGGTCAGCTTGCCGCCGGACATCTGGATCGTGGTCAGCCGGTCGATCAGCGTGCCGAAGAGCATCGGCTCTGCGAAGGCGACCGCGGCCAGCAGGACATTGGCCAAGGCCAGGATGAGACCCAGCCGCCTTTCCGGGCCGAGTTCACCGAGGACACGGGCATAGAGCGAAAGAAGCGACATCGCCCAGAGCTTTAGCCGAATGGGCGCAGCGGGCAAGCGGTCAACCTCAACGCTTCCTTCAAGAGCTGATCATTGTCGTTAATCCAGGTCTCGGCATTGCGGCAGCGCTTGTCCGGGTGATCGCTGCGCCGAGGTGCTGTCATGGATCCTGCTACGGGCATCGGCTTTTCGCCGGCATCGGTGTGCGCGTCGGCCTGATCATGCTCGATGGCGGCAACTTCAAGGCCTATTGCGACGTCCAGGCAGTGATCGTGATCTTCGGCGGCGCGACCGCCGCGACGATGATCCGCTTTCCGTTTTCCGTCATCCTGCACGGCCTGCCGATCGGTATGCGCTTCGCGTTCACGATGAGCGCAAGCCACCCGCACGAGCTGATCGACGAGATCACCCGCGTCGCAGAGATCGCGCGCAAGAGCGGGCCTGTCGCGCTCGAAAGCGTCGAGGTCTCCGATCCCTTCCTCACCCAGCGACTGCGCTACATCGCCGACGGGCACGACCAAGAATTCATCCGCGGGCCGAGGCGCCGGCGTTGCCGAACGGCCTCAAGCCGTGAGCGTGAAAGCAGACGCCCGGGCTTGCCCCGAGCATCTCACGACAACAAGGCACAGATTTCCGAGAGGCTTAGATCAAGCCTGAGCAGGACGGAGAACCTCCACCAGCGCTTCGGCAGTCACCTCGCTCATCGCCATCTGCAACTTGTAGGCGCGGGTCTTCTCGCCGGGCTTCATCACCAGGATCACCGTCTCGGTGCCCGGGCAGGCCGGATCGGCGCAGAGAATCTCGTTGGCGGCGATCGCCGCCGTCTCGGGAAGGCCGAGCAGCTCCCTCACCAGCACCTTCAACTGGTCGGCCGCAGCCTTCGCTTCGGCTTTCGCGTCACCGCCCTTGCGGACCTCAGCTTTGCCGAAAAGCCCGAAGCGCATGCGGTTCTCAGCTCGGCAGGACCAGCACGCCGGCGGCACCGTCCTCGGCACCGAAGGCGAGCCGCTTGCCACCCTTGTCCCAGGCGAAGGCGCTGATGCCGCTGTCGCGTTCGGCCGGCCGCACCAGCAGTTCGGAGCCGTCGGTCAGCCGCACCAGCAGGATGCAGCCATCATCGTAGCCGATCGCCAGCACCAGCGCGCCCGGGTGGAAGGCAACGCGGGTGACGCGGGCACGGCGCACGCCGCATTCGCGCGGCGCCTTGCCCTGTGGGCCATCGCCCTGGAACGGCCAGACGATCGCCCCATCCGCCCCGCTTGAGGCGAGCCAGAGCCCGTCATGCGACCAGGACAGCGAGCGCGGCTTCGCCGGATAGCCGGTCATCCGCATATGGCCGGGCTTGTCGCCGAGCTTCCAGCCATGCAGCGCATTCTCCTGCATCGAGCTGACGATGAAGCGCCCGTCCTGCGACCAGACGACGTCGAGGTGCGAGCCCTTCCATTCCAGGAATTCCGGCGTCGCCTCGGTGTTGGGATACCAGAGCGAAACACCGTTCATCTGCGCAATGGCGAGGCGGTAGCCCTTCGGCGCGAAGACGAGGCCCTGCGGCGTGCTCGCGGCTTCCAGCGTGCGGACGCGGCCCTTCTCGTCGCGGGCCTGCACGGTCTTGCCGTTGTTCCAGGCGAGGTTGCCCGAGGCCGACAGCGTGATCGCGTCGATCCAGCGCCGCTTGGGGTCCTTTGCCAGCTCTTCCGGCTCGCCTTCGATCCGGGTTGCGACGACGCGCCCGTCATCGCCGCCGGTGATGAGCCGATCGGCATCGCCCGTCGCCGACAGGATGCCGCCGGCATGGGCCTCGACCATATCGGTCGCGCCGTCGCGCCAGCGCAGCACGCGCCCGTCGGCGAGCGCGAGCGCGAGCCCCTGCTTCAGCCAGCGAGCGGCGACGACATGCGTCTCCGCGGCGATCGGGGTAACATGCTCGCGCAGCGAGACGGGTGGAGTCATCGTCGTCATGGCCGGGGTCTAACGCAGCTCGCGTTCGATGAAAACCGCGACGTCGTCCCGGGCGACCGAAGGGAGACCCGGGATCCATTCCGGAACGCCTCCGATGAAGGCTCCGGCATGGATCCCGGATCGGCGCCGCTCACGCGGCTTGTCCGGGATGACCGCGTTGGAGGTAGGGGCCCTCACGCCGCGCAGGCTTCAAACCCCCTGCGCAATTCGTTCTCGTTGAGATCGCGCCCGATGAAGACGAGCCGGCTCTCGCGGGTCTCGCCATCCTTCCAGTCGCGCTGCAGGTCGCCATCCAGGATCATGTGCACGCCCTGGAAGACGAAGCGGCGCGGCTCGTTCTTGAAGGCGAGGATGCCCTTGGATCGCAGGATGTTCGGACCCTGGATCTGAGTGAGGTCGTTGATCCACGGCATGAACTTCTCGGGATCGACATCGCCGGGCACGGTCAGCGAGATCGAGCGCACATCCTCGGCATGGTGATGATGATGCCCGGCCTCGAGGAAATCCGGCTCGATGTCGAGGATGCGGTCGAGGTCGAAGGCGTTGCGGTCGAGCAAGGCGGCGATATCGACATTGGCGCGCTCGGCCTTGTGCAACTTGGCATAGGGGTTGATCGCGCGGATCGCGGCCTCGACATCGGCCAGCTCTTCCGCGGTCACGAGATCGGTCTTGTTGAGAACGATGACATCGGCGAAGGCGATCTGGTTCTTCGCTTCGGGCGCGTCCTTCAGCCGGTCCTTGAGCCACTTCGCGTCGGTGACGGTGATGACGGCATCGAGGCGGGTCGCGTCGCCGACATCCTGGTCGACGAAGAAGGTCTGCGCGACCGGGGCAGGATCGGCGAGGCCGGTGGTCTCGACGATGATCGCGTCGAACTTGCCCTTGCGCTTCATCAGCCCGTCGAGAATGCGGATCAGGTCGCCGCGCACGGTGCAGCAGATGCAGCCGTTGTTCATCTCGAAGATTTCCTCGTCGGCGCCGACGATGAGGTCGCCATCGATGCCGGCCTCGCCGAACTCGTTGACGATGACGGCGAATTTCTTGCCGTGGTCCTCGGTCAGGATGCGGTTGAGGAGCGTGGTCTTGCCGGCGCCCAGATAGCCGGTGAGCACCGTGACGGGGATTTTCTCGGACATGGCTTGACCTGAATGACTGCGACGCAAGGACGACACCGCCCGGTCAGGCCGGGCCGGCGGTCAGCGCCTTTTCGATTTCGCTTATATTGTGCTTCATCATCTGGATGTAAGTCCCCGCCGGGCCGCTCTCGGCCGAGAGCGCATCCGAATAGAGCCGGCCGCCGACCTTGGCCCCGCTTTCACGGGCGATCTGCTCGACGAGGCGCGGATTGGTGACGTTTTCGAGGAAGACCGCCGGAATCTTCTGCGCCTTCACCTGCCGGATGATGCGGGCGACGTCCCTGGCGGAAGCTTCGGCCTCGGTCGAAACGCCCTGCGGCGCGACGAATTCGATACCATAGGCCTTCACGAAATAGCCGAAGGCATCATGCGTGGTGATCGCCTTGCGCCGCTCGGCCGGGATGCGCGCGACCGAAGCCTTCACCTCGCCTTCGAGCCCGTCCAGCGCCGCAAGATAGGTCGTGGCGTTGGCGTCGTAGGTAGCCTTGCCGGCGGGGTCGGCCATGCTCAGTGCATCGCGGATGTTGGCGACATAGGTCTTCGCATTGGCGATGCTCTGCCAGGCATGGGGGTCGTCATGGCCGTGGGCATGCGCATGACCACCCTTGCCGCGATCGTCATGGTCGTCATCGGCCTCGAGCGGCGTGATCCCCTTCGTCGCCTCGGCCAGCGTCGCCTTGGTGCCGGAGGATTTCACGAGACGCGGCAGCCAGCCCTCGAAATGCAGCCCGTTGACGACGACGAGCTTCGCAGCCGACATCGCCTTCGCATCGGCCGGGGTCGGCGAATAGACGTGGGCGTCGCCGTCCGGCCCAACCAGAGTCGTCATGTTGACGCGGTCGCCGCCGACCTGCCGGACGAAATCGCCGAGGACCGAGAAGCTCGCGACCACCGGCAGCTTCTCCTGCGCGAAAGCACAGAGCGGCGCGGCGGCTGCGGCGAGCCCGAAAGCGAGGCCGGCGACGAGGGCGCGACGGTTGGGCATTGGCAATTCCACGAAATGAAACGATATAACGTTTCTATCTCTGGAGATGGGCGCGAGGCAAGAGGCGACGCGCAAGTCCGTCCTGCGAGCCGAACAGGAGCGAGCCGATATAAATCGCGCCGGCCGCGAGGATGATCGAGGGGCCGGCAGGCAGGCTTGAACCGGCCGCGTAGGACACGACGAGCCCTGCATAGCCCGACACCATGCCGAAACCGGCAGCAAGCAGCAGCAGCCGCGTGATATCGGCCGTCCAGAAGCGCGCAGCAGCAGCCGGCAGCATCATCATGCCCACGGCGAGCAACGTCCCCAGCGCATGGAAACCGGCGACGAGGTTGAGCACGACGAGCGCGAGGAAAGTCAGATGCACGATGCCTCCGGAGCGGCTGACCGAGCGCAGGAAGCCGGGATCCACGCATTCCAGCACCAGCGGCCGGTAGAGCGCCGCCAGCGACAACAGCGACACGGTCGCGACACCGGCGAGCAGGATCAGCACCTGGTCGTCGAGCGCCAGGACATTGCCGAAGAGCACGTGCAGCAGGTCGATCGCCGACCCCCGCAGCGAGACGATGGTGACGCCCAGCGCCAGCGAGATCAGATAGAAGGCAGCGAGCGAAGCATCCTCCTTGAGCACCGTCGCCCGCGCCACCGCCCCGGCAGCGAGCGCCACGGCGAAGCCGGCCGCGAGCCCACCGATGGTCATCGCCGGCAGCGAGAAGCCGGCGACAAGATAGCCCAGCGCCGCGCCCGGCAGGATGGCATGCGCCATGGCGTCGCCTGTCAGGCTCATTCGCCTGAGCATCAGGAAGACGCCGATGGGCGCCCCCGAAACGGAGAGCGCCACCACGCCGACAAGCGCGCGCCGCATGAAGTCGAATTCGACGAAGGGGCTGATGAAGAGATCGTAGAGCATGAAACGCTATTTCCAGGTCATCCCGGGCGACCGCAGGGAGACCCGGGATCCATGCCTGAACCTCGTTCGGCAGCGCTCAGGCATGGATCCCGGGTCTTCGCTTCGCTACGCCCGGGATGACCGAGCACTTGTCATTGGGTTGGAGGAGGCGCTGGGGCGGTGGTTACGCCGCGTCGCGCTGGCAGGGAGTGGCGTGGCTGTCGAAGGCCTCGACCATGCGCCGCGCCTTCAGCAGGTTCTCTGGCGTCAGCACTGCGCCGGTCTCGCCCCAGGCGACAACCTCTCGCGCCAGCAGCAGCGTCTGCGGGAAAGCCTGCCGGACGGTCTCGATATCGTGCAGCACGGCGACGACGGTGCGGCTCTCGCCATGCCAGCGCCGGACGAGTTCGAGCAGATCGGCGGTCGTGCGCGCATCGATCGCGGTGAAGGGCTCGTCGAGCAGGATCACGTCGGCATCCTGCAGCAGGAGCCGCGCGAACAGCGCCCGCTGCATCTGCCCGCCGGAGAGCGTGCCGATCGGCCGGCGCTCGAAGCCGGTCAGGCCCACCGCCGCGATGGCATGCTCGATCTTGTGGGCAGCGCCCGCACCGATCCGGCCGAAGATGCCGGCCCGGTTCCACAGCCCCATCGCGACGAGATCGTAGACATGGATCGGGAAGGAGCGGTCGAGATCCGCCGATTGCGGGAGATAGGCGAGCCGCTTGCCCTTCGCGAGCGCAACGCCGCCGGACAGCGGCGCGAGCGCCCCGGCAATGCCCTTGAGCAAGGTCGACTTGCCGGCGCCGTTCGGGCCGACGATGGCGGTGAGGCTGCCGGTTTCGATCTCGCCCGAAAGGTGATGCACCGCCGGATGACGGTCATATCCCAGAGTCAGATCTGTCAGGCGGATGGCGGACATCAACGCTACTCGATCAAAGGATCACGGCCAGCGTCGCCACCCACAGCAGAGCGACGATGAGCGCCGCGAAACCAAGTCGCGCCGGCGCGGAAAGCCGCAGCAGCGAGAAACCGGGCTCTATCGCAACGGCATGGGAGTGAGTGTGGCTCTGCGACGGCATATGCACTGCTATAATATTACATTCGCCGCGGCGCAATGGCGGTCTGCCCGGCTGCCACGGCATCGCAGCGAAAGCGCTTGCATCAAGCGAGATTTTTGTACTCTATCTGTTCTAATTGGCCGGGGGACTTATCATGACGTTGCCGGTGCTTGCGGTCGCGGGCGCGACCTTGCGCGATCTCGGGCGCTTTCTGCTGCGCCATCCCTTAATGGTTTTAGTCGCGACGATATGTACGATCCCGATCCACCATCGACTCGTCCTGGTGGAACTGGCGGGGCAAAACGCGCCATCGCTCGAAAACTTCGCGACGTCGTGGCTCCTGAACGTCTCGTCGGCGATCCTCTGGCTGCCGCTTTGCCTCCTTGCAGTACGGGAGATCGTCCTGGGGCGGAACGTGGATTTCCGGATCGGCGCACCTTCGTTCACGACTTTGCGGTACGGCGCCTACAACGTCGTGGCGCTCTCGGCCATGCTGGTGATTTCAAGCGACGTTCCGGCATCTCCGGTCATCATGGCTGCGAAGTTGGTTTTCGCGATAGCGTTGAGCTGGATCCTGCTAAGGACGACGCTGGCATTCAGTGCACTCGCGCTCGGTAGGCAGGATCCCGGCCTCGCCCAGTCCATCGCAAGAACGGATGGGCTGACATGGCAGCTCCTCGCCATCGTCGTCGTGCCGGTGGCCGCAACGATGGCGGGTATCTTCGCGATCATGATCACCATGACGGGCATCTTGGATGTCGACGACAGCGACGCCTATATCTACCCGCTCGCCTTCGTGGGTGTTGCAAGCCAACTCGGCGTTCTCGGGATTGCGATCGCCGGGGCACATGTCTATCGCCTACTCGAAAGCTAGCGTTCCTCAGAACGGGAGATACTGGTAGAGCCAGGTCTCGGTCAGGACCGTGTCGCCGGCCTTGAGATAGCAGCGCAACTCGACCGGCTCGCTGCCGCCGACCGTAAGGTCGAACTGGGCGCGCCAGTGGCCGGGGACATCGTCCGGCATCGCCTCGGCGAAGACGTAGGAGAAGCTGCCGCGCGAGGCGGAAAGCACCACCTCCGGCTTCACGCCGAAGGGAATCGTCTCCAATGCCGGGCCGAGGAACTCGACCATGAACTTGCGCACGCCCTTTGGACGCGCCGTCCCGGGCTGGCCGCCATTTCCCAACCGCGTCGCGACGACCCGGCCGAGCGTGGTCGGAAAAGGTTCGTCGGCGAGCCAGTGCAGCGTGTAGCGGTAGTTGTAGGCATTGCCGGCTCGGGCCGAGGCCTCCGGCACCCACATCGCGACGATGTTGTCGTGGATCTCGTCGTCGGTCGGGATCTCGATCAGCTGAACCGAGCCCCTGCCCCAATCGCCTTCCGTCTCGACCCAGAGGCTCGGGCGGCGCTCGTAGAGCACGCCGTCCAGGTAGTGCCCGACTTCTCGATCGCGCTGCATCAGCCCGAAGCCGCGCGGGTTGTTGTCGACGAAGGCCGAGGCGATGGTGCGCGGCGGATTGTTGAGCGGCCGCCAGGCGCGCTCGCCCGGCCCCGTCCAGAGCGCAAGCCCGTCGGAATCATGGACCTCCGGGCGCCAGTCGATCGCCGTCGGCTTCAATGTCTCCGAATACCAGAACATCGAGGTCAGCGGCGCGATGCCGAGCCGCTCGACATCCTTGCGCAGATGGATCGCGGTTTCGATCTCCATGGTGACGCCCTTGCCGCGATGCATGCGGAAGCGATAGGCGCCGGCCACGCTCGGCCCCGAGAGCAGCGCATAGACCGTGACGTATTCGGCCCCGTCCTTCGGCGTCTCCAGCCAGATATGGGTGAAGTCAGGGAATTCCTCGGACCGGCCCGCGACTGCCGGGTCGATGGCGAGACCACGCGCCGAGAGGCCGTACTGATAGAGCTCGCCGATGGCGCGGAAATAGGACGCGCCGAGGAAGGCGACCCAGTCGTTCTTCTTCCAGTCGAGCGTCTCACCCTTGCGGCCGGGATGGCCACTGCGGCTTTCCTGGAAGCGGAAGCCGGCGAAGCCAGCCCCTGTCGGCAGCCCGCGCGCCGGCGAGTCGGCCGGCATCTCGAAATAGCTCTCGTCGTAGATAATCTCGCGCGCCCGGCCAGCCTCGACGACATGCATCCGCACCGGCTTCTGGAAATAGCGGCCGAGATGGAAGAAGGTCACCGGCCAGGGCGACGGCCCGTTCGCCCACAGCGCCATCTCCGGCTTGAACCTGATCTTGCCATGGGCGTCGTAATCGATCCGCTGCAGCACGTCCGGCCGCGGGCTCGGCGGCGGTTGATATGCCTGCGCCGCCATCTGCTTCGCCTGCGCCTTCAGCGCCTCGAAGGTGAAGTCCTCGGCCTGACCGAGCTTGAGCCCTTGCTGAGCCAGCGCCTCAGGCGTGAACCCGAGCGCCGCCAGCGTCGCCGTTGCGCCCGCGCCTGTGAGAAGAGTCCGTCGATCGAGGCGAAACCTCTGGTTGCTGCCCTGCCCGGCGCGGTTATCCATGTCGTTCCTGATAGCCTGTTGTCCCGTTGCCCGGCTGGCCCGCTCCCGGGGAAAGAGCAGCCGCGCGAAGCGGGAGATAGTCAGCCAATCATGGCGAAACCAGTCCGGGCTTGGGCTAAAGGCGAAAAGCGCGGGGCGCCGTCGTGCTTTCACTTTCACCGGCAGCATGCTCTAAAATGCGCGACAACCGGCCGCACGAGCCGGAGGCTTTCCAGGGAGACATCATGAAAACGCTGTTCCGCGCCCGGAACCTTGCCGGCCTCGCCGCCGCTGTCGCGCTCGCCGCCGCCCCGGTGAAAGCCAGTGCCCAGGACTTCATCAACATCCTGACCGGCGGCACCTCCGGCGTGTATTACCCCATGGGCGTCGCGCTCTCGAAGATCTATGGCGAGAAGATCCAGAACGTCCGGCCGACCGTGCAGGCGACCAAGGCCTCTGTCGAGAATCTCGTGCTGCTGCAGCAGGGCCGCGGCGAGATCGCCTTCACGCTCGGCGACTCGCTCGATGCCGCCTGGAAGGGCGACGAGGAAGCCGGCTTCAAGGCGCCGCTGAAGAAGCTGCGCGGTATCACCGCGATCTATCCGAACTATGTCCAGATCGTCGCCTCGAAGGAGAGCGGCATCAAGACGCTCGCCGATCTCAAGGGCAAGCGCCTCTCGGTCGGCGCGCCGAAATCCGGCACCGAGCTCAACGCCCGCGCCATCCTCGCGGCCGCCGGCATCACCTACAAGGACCTCGGCAAGATCGAGTACCTGCCCTTCGCCGAATCGGTCGAACTGATGAAGAATCGCCAGCTCGATGCCACCCTGCAATCGGCCGGCCTCGGCGTCGCTTCGCTGCGCGACCTCGCGACCTCCGTCGAGATCAACGTCGTCGAGGTGCCGAAGGCGGTCATCGACAAGGCCGGGCCGCCCTTCATCAGCGCCCCGATCCCGGCCAACACCTATACCGGCCAGACAAGCGACGTGAACACGGCCGCCGTGGTCAACTACCTCGTCACTCATGAGGGCGTGAAGGAGGAGCTCGTCTACCAGATGACCAAGAACGTCTTCGAGAATCTCGGCGATCTCGCCGCCTCGCACTCGGCCGGCAAGGAGATCAAGCTGGAGAAGGCGCTCGACGGCATGCCCGTGCCGCTGCATCCGGGCGCGGCGCGCTATCTCAAGGAAAAGGGCCTGAAGGCCGGTTCGTAGAACGTCATTCTCGGGCTTGTCCCGAGAATCTCATGACCAGTTCGCTGGTTTCCGAGATGCTCGGGTCAAGCCCGGGCATGACGGCGGTCGGCTTTCGAGGGTAGCGCGATGACACAGCAGACCTCCGTGACGGGAGCCGACACCGACCGGCTGCACGAACTCTCCGGCGCCACCCCGGTTCCGATCGAGCATCCCGATCTCGACAATTTCGAGCACGGCTTTCCGCCCGGCTTCGGCCCAGGCGGCTGGGGGCTCTTCGCCTATGCTCTGGCGATCGCCTTCGCCGCCTTCCAGATCGCGATCTCCGCCTGGAACTTCCTGCCGAGCCAGGCGGCGCGCGGCGTCCATGTCGGCTTCCTGCTGCTGCTCTCTTTCGGCCTCGTCGCCAATTTCCGGGCGAAGGATACGCCCGGCCGGCTGCTCGGCTGGGCGCTTGGCATCCTCGGCTTCGGCGTCGGCCTGTATCAATGGATCTTCTATGCCGACCTGATCCTGCGTGACGGCGACCCTTCGACCATGGACCTCGTCGTCGGCACGCTGCTGATCGTCCTGGTCTTCGAGGCGGCGCGCCGGCTGATGGGCAATGCCCTGCCGATCATGTGCGGCGTCTGCCTGCTCTACTGGTTCTTGGGCCAGTACCTGCCTGCGCCCTTCAACCATCGCGGCTATGGCTTCGACCAGATCATCGGCCATCTCTCCTTCGGCACGGAGGGCTTCTACGGCACGCCGATCTACGTCTCCGCGACCTACATCTTCCTGTTCATCGTCTTCGGCTCCTTCCTCGAGAAGGCCGGGATGATTCATCTCTTCAATGACGTCTCGCTTGGCATCTTCGGCGGCTCGCGCGGCGGCCCCGCCAAGGTCGCGGTGGTTTCATCCGGCATGATGGGCATGATCTCCGGCTCCGGCGTCGCCAACGTCGTCACCGTCGGCCAGTTCACCATTCCCCTGATGATCAAGTTCGGCTACCGCCGCGCCTTCGCGGCCGGCGTCGAGGCAACCGCCTCGATGGGCGGCCAGATCATGCCGCCGGTGATGGGCGCCGTCGCCTTCATCATGGCCGAGACGCTGGGCGTGCCCTATGCCGAGATCGTCAAGGCCGCCGCAATCCCGGCCGTGCTCTATTTCGCCTCGGCCTTCTGGATGGTGCATCTCGAAGCCGGCAAATACGGCCTCAAGGGCATCGAGCGCTCCATGCTGCCGAGCCCGCTCAAGGCCCTGCGCGAGCGCTGGTACCTGGCGCTGCCGCTCGCCGTGCTGATCTTCATGCTGTTCCACGGTTTCACGCCGCTCTTCGCCGGCACGATCGGCCTTGCCTTGACGGTAGGCTTGCTGCTCGGCGCGGGCATTGCGATGGGCCTGCGCACGCAGACCCTGCGCGTGATCTTCTGGATTGGCCTCGGCCTGATCGCGGCCGCGCTCTTCCGCGAGGGCATGGATATCCGCGTCGTCGCCGGGTTGATCGCGGTCTTGGTCCTCGCCAATGCGTTCACGCTCGGCGGGCGCACGACCTTGACGATCAGCCGCGACGCACTCGCCGACAGTGCCAAGACCGCCCTGCCGGTCGGCATCGCCTGCGCCATCGTCGGCACCATCATCGGCCTGATGACGCAGACCGGCATCGGCACCACCTTCGGCGCCTGGATCATCGGCCTCGGCCAGTCCAGCCTGTTCCTGGCGCTGATCCTGACGATGATCCTGTCGATCCTGCTCGGCACGGGCATCCCGACGATTCCGACCTACATCATCGTCGCGGCGCTTGCCGCCCCTGCGCTGGAGAAGCTCGGGGTGCCGCTGATCGTCAGCCACATGTTCGCTTTCTACTACGGCATCATGGCCGACCTCTCGCCGCCGGTAGCGCTGGCGGCACTCGCAGCCGCGCCGATCGCCAAAGAGAACCCCGACAAGATCGGCTGGGAGGCGATGCGCGTCGCGCTCGCGGGCTACGTCATCCCCTTCATCGCCGTCTATTCGCCGGCGCTGATGCTGCAACCGGGCGATCCGATGGCCAATGTCATCGGCTTCTGGCCGGCGGTGGTCTACGCCACCTTCAAGGCGACGGTCGCCATCGGCCTCTTCGGCATGGTCGCGATCGGCTACCTGTTCGGAAAGCTCTCCGTCATCGAGCGCGTGCTGAGCTTCGGCGCGGCGGTGCTGCTCTTCGGCGAGTTCGCCTATAGCGATCCACTCGGCTACGCGCTCGCCGCTGCTATCGTGCTGAGGCACTGGTTCGCGGTCCGCAAGGCCGAGACCGCGCTGGCATGAGCCTGTGTCTCGCGGCCGGCACGCTCGTCGTGGCGCTCGGCCGCAGCGAGATCACGCTCGGCTGGCACCATTCGGTGCAGAAGACGCTGTGGGAAGAGGTCTGGCGGGAGACGCCCGCCGGGCTCGAGATCGTCGAGGCGCGGATCGAGGGCTCCGGTGCCGGCATGGATCCGCCCGACGACGCCAAGCTTGTGGCTGGCTTCTGGCGCTGGCGCCCGGCGCTACCGCCGCTGAAGGAAGTCGTGATGCGCCGCTCGGGTGCGACGGGGGACTGGCGCATCTGCGCGGCATCAGGCTGCCGCTCGGTGGGAGACTATCTCCCGGCGGATGCCGATCCGGTCACGTTGAAGATCTGCGAGCAATAGCCGTCATTCTCGGGCGGAGCGAAGCGCAGACCCGAGAATCTCTTGAAGGCGAGGCGCGGGAGCCTTCCTCGGCCTGATATGCTCGGGTCAAGCCCGAGCATGACGCCCGATCAATCGACCTCGGTCAGATGCTCGATCTTGAGCATCCGGCGCATCAGGTTGAGCAGGCCATAGGCCGCGAAGACCGAGAAGATCGCCATCATGATGTATTCGAAGATGGCGCCGAGATCGAACAAGCCCGCCAGCGCCCAACCAGCCGCCAGGGCCACGCCGAAGAGCTCGACGGCAATCAGGATCCCGAACGAGGAGACCATGATCAGGTTGCGCCAGTTCATATGCCGTCCGGCCATGCTGTCCTTCCTTCGCGTGCCGGCCGCCTCACGCCGCCATGCGCCCTAGGCACCTAGCGGAGCTTGCCGCCCCATGCAACAAATTCGCGCCCGCCGCCCCCAGATGGGCATGATTCCGGAACTTGAAAAGCCCTGATGCTGGATACGCCTGTCTTCGCCTCCGCTGCAGTGGCAGCGCCCCATCGCCTCGCCTCCGAGGCCGGGCGAGCCGTGCTCGCCGAAGGCGGCAATGCGATCGAAGCCATGGTCGCGATGGCCGCGACGATCGCCGTGGTCTATCCGCATATGAACGCGATCGGCGGCGACGGCTTCTGGCTGGTGCATGAGCCCGGCGGCCGGCTGCACGGCATCGAGGCCTGTGGCCCGGCCGGCTCTCTCGCCACGATCGAGCGCTATCGCGGCAACGGCTACGACACCATTCCCTCGCGCGGGCCGGAAGCGGCATTGACCGTCGCCGGCGCCGTCGGAGGCTGGCAGCTTGCCCTCGATCTCTCGCGCTCGCTCGGCGGGCGCATGCCGCTCAGAGAATTGCTGATCGATGCCATCAGCCATTGCCGGGAAGGCTATGCGGTCTCGGATTCCGAGCTCGGCAACAAGCCCAACGAGCTGGAGGCGCTGAAGGCCGCGCCCGGCTTCCTCTCCAGCTTCTGGGTCGACGGCGCGCCGCCCAAGCCCGGCGCCCGCCGCAGGCCGGAAGCGCTCGGCGCAGCCCTGCAGCAGCTCGCCGATGCCGGCCTCGACGACTTCTACCGCGGCGACGTCGGGCGCGAGATCGCGGCCGATCTCGAACGCATCGGCGCCCCCGTCACTCGCGCCGATCTCGAACGCTATCGCGCGCGCTCCGTCGCGCCGCTGACGCTCAAGTTGCCCGGCCTCACCGTCGCCAACCTGCCGCCGCCGACGCAGGGGCTGGCTTCGCTGATCATCCTCGGCATCTTCGAGCGGCTCGGCCGGTTCGAGCTCGACAGCTTCGAGCACCATCACGGGCTGATCGAGGCGACGAAGCGCGGCTTCGCCATTCGCGACCGCTATGTCACCGACCCGGCCGAGCTCGATCACCCGCCTGCGGACTTCCTGACCGACGCCGCGTTGAAGCGCGAGGCCGCGGCCATCGATATGAAGCGGGCGGCGAAGCTGCCCCTGCGCAATGGCGACGGTGATACGATCTGGATGGGCGCGATCGACGGCAGCGGCCTTGCTGTGTCCTACATCCAGTCGATCTATTGGGAATACGGCTCCGGCTGCGTGCTGCCCGCAACCGGCATCCACTGGCAGAACCGCGGCGTCTCCTTCTCGCTCGACAGGAATGCCGCCAATCCGCTGGCGCCGGGGCGCAAGCCCTTCCACACGCTCAATCCTGCCTTCGCCCGCTTCGATGACGGGCGCATCCTGCCCTATGGCTCGATGGGCGGCGACGGCCAGCCGCAGTTCCAGGCGCAGATCCTGACGCGCTACCGTGCCGGCCAGAACCTCGCCACGGCGGTCGACGCGCCGCGCTGGCTCTTCGGCAAGACCTGGGGGGCCGGCTCAACCAGCCTCAAGCTCGAAAGCCGCTTCGATTCCTCGTTGCTGGAACGGCTCGATGCCGCCGGCCATCCGGTCGAGGAGAGCGGCCTGGCCTATTCCGAGGGCTTCGGCCATGCCGGCATGCTGGTGAAGCACGCCAAGGGCCGTGTCGAGGCGGTGCACGACCCGCGCTCCGACGGCGATGCAAGGGGGATCTGACGCCAGATGACTTTCGACGATCCGTTCCGCTGCTTTGTTCCCTACCCCGACGCGCCGGTGAAGCACGCCGCCGCGGGGCCTCTGGCCGGGCTGACGCTCGCGGTGAAGGATCTCTTCGACGTCAAGGGCTATCCGACCGGGGCGGGCTCGCCGCTGGTGCTGGCGCAGTCCGGCATCAAGACGAAGACGGCCCCGATCGTGAAGGACCTGCTCCAGGCCGGCGCCCGCTTTGTCGGCAAGACCCATACCGACGAACTCGCCTTCTCGCTCAACGGCCAGAATGCGCATTTCGGCTCGCCGATCAATCCCGCTGCGCCCGAGCGGATCACCGGCGGCTCGTCCTGCGGCTCGATGGCGGCGGTGGCGGGGCGCCTCGCCGATATCGCTGTTGGTTCCGACACCGGCGGGTCGGTGCGGGCTCCCGCAAGCTATGGTGGGCTCTTCGGCATCCGCCCGACCCATGGCCGGCTCTCGCTGAAGCGGGTTTGGCCGCTGGCGGAGAGCCTCGATACGCCCGGCTGGTTTGCCCGCGACGGCGAGGTCTTCGCCCGCGTGTCCAACACGCTGTTCGATCTGGATCGGACAGAACTGCCGGAGACGCCGCGCCTCATCATCGCCGACGACATGTTCGCCCAGGCCATCCCCGAGGCCGAGTCGATCCTGCGCAATGTCGTGCAGCGCACGATCCCGGCACTCGGCCAGCCGGAAAGCGTCAAGCTGGTGCGCGATCTCGACGCGCTCTACTGGGCCTTCCGCTGGATTCAAGGTCGCGAAGCCTGGTTGTCCGACGGCGCCATGATCGAGCGCTTCGCCCCGCCGCTCGGGCCGGGCGTCAGGGAGCGTTTCATCTTCTCCAAGGCGGTGACCGACGCCGAATACGCCCGGGGAGAAGCCACCCGCAAAACCTTCCGCACCCGGCTCGCGCGCCTTCTCGGCCGGGACGGCGTGCTGATCCTGCCGACCATGCCGGACATCGCCCCGTTAATCGCAGCGAAAGAGGCGGAGCTGGAGGATTTCCGCAACCGGGCCCTGCGTCTGCTCTGCCTTGCGGGGCTGTCTGGCTTCCCGCAGATCACCATTCCCGTGGCGCAGCGCGAGGGCGCGCCGCTCGGCCTGTCGCTTATCGGACCGAAGGGCTCCGACCGCTCCCTCGTCGCCTTCGCGGTGCGCTACGAGCGCGCCGCCCGCATCCGGATCGCCTGAGAGGAGGCCGCCATGAGCGGACATCACCACCACGATCACGACCATCATCACGACAACCACTTCACCGCCATCGAGGCGCGCGTGAAGGCGCTGGAAACGCTGATGGTTCAGAAGGGCTATGTCGATCCGGCCGCGCTCGACGCGATCATCGATACCTACGAGACGAAGATCGGCCCGCGCGACGGCGCCCGCATCGTCGCAAAAGCCTGGACCGATCCGGCCTTCGCCGAACGCTTGAAGGCGGATGGCACGGCAGCGGCGGCCGAGCTCGGCTATGGCGGGCGCGGCGGCGAGCATATCGTCGCCTGCTTCAACACGCCCGAGCAGCACAACCTGATCGTCTGCACGCTCTGCTCCTGCTACCCGTGGCCGGTGCTGGGGCTGCCGCCGGTCTGGTACAAATCCCCGCCTTATCGCGCCAAGGCGGTGATCGACCCGCGCGGCACCATCGCCGATTTCGGCGTGACGCTACCGGAGAGCCAGCGCATCCGCGTCTGGGATTCGACGGCCGAGACCCGCTTCATCGTCATCCCGATGCGCCCGGCCGGCACCGAGGGCTGGAGCGAGGAAAAACTCGCCAGCATCGTGACCCGCGATTCGATGATCGGGACCGGTTTGCCGAAGGTGGAGGACGCCGCATGAACAGCGCCCATGACCTCGGCGGACAGATGGCTTTCGGGCCGGTCGTCCCCGAGCCGAACGAGCCGGTCTTCCACGGCGACTGGGAGAAGCGCGTGCTCGCGATCAATGTCGCGGCCGGCGCCATGGGCGCCTGGACCATCGACGAGATCCGCCATGCCCGCGAGAGCCTGCCACCAGCGCAATATCTCTCCTCGACCTATTATGAGATCTGGCTGGCCGCGCTCGACGAGGTGCTGGTCAAGCATGGCTTCCTGACATCGGACGAACTCGCCACCGGCAAGCCTTCGGCTGAGCGCCGCGAACCGAAGCGCGTGCTCAAGGGCGAGGAGGTCGCCGGCGTGCTGCGCCGCGGCTTCCCCTATGAGCGCGAAACGAAGGCGCCGGCCCGCTTTGCCGTCGGCGACAAGGTCCGCACCATCGTGATGCACCCGCAGCACCACACCCGCCTGCCGCGCTATGCCCGCGGCAAGGAAGGCGTGATCGAGCGCATCGTCGGCTGCCACGTCTTCCCCGATACCGGCTCGCAAGGCCTGCCCGAGACGGCGCAATGGCTCTACACGGTGGTCTTCACCGGCAGCGAGCTCTGGGGCCGCGATGGCGACCCGACCTCCACCGTCAGCATCGAGGCCTGGGAGAGCTATCTTGAGCCGGCCTGAGACCGACCTGGCGGCAGCGTTGGCCGCCGACACGCCGATCCCGCGCGATGCCGCGGGGCCGATCTTCGCCGAGCCCTGGCAGGCGCAGGCCTTCGCGCTGGTCGTCGAACTCCAGAACAAGGGCGTCTTCAGCGCCGAGGAATGGGCACAGGCGCTCGGTGCCGAGATCCGCGAGGCGCTGGCGGCCGGCGGTTGCCGCGACGGCTCGGATTATTACGAGCGCTGGTGCGAGGCGCTGGAGCATCTCCTGATCGCGAAGGGCCTCACCTCGCATGACGGCGTCGACGCACTCACCGCCTCCTGGGTGCGTGCGGCCGAGGCGACTCCACACGGTAAGCCGATCCTGCTGGAGAATGATCCGCTGCGTTAGCAGGCAGGAGCGCCAGAACCTCTGCCGTCATCCCGGGCTTGCCCCGGGATCCATCGTAAGGCTCCACGCTCTACGATGGATCCCGGATCTACGCGACTACGTCGCTTGTCCGGGATGACGGCGAGGCTCTGTACCGAACCGAACCGCTTCAGCTCCCCATCCCGCCGATCCAGAGGCCGGTGAACAGTGCCGCGCCGAGCACAGCGACGAAGGCGGCCGCCAGCAATTCGAGCCCGGCGATCAGTCGGGCCGAGCGCAGGCTGCCGCCACCGGCGAATTTCAGCGCCGCGAATTTGAAGAACACGGCGAAGGCCGCGAGCGCCCCGGTGGTGAGCGCGGTGCCCAACGCCATGGCGAAGGTCGCGGCGATGCCGGCCCAGAACAGCCCCTGCGCATTGGCGAAGACGAGAATGATCAGAGCCCCCGCGCAGGGCCGTGCACCAGCCGCGACGACGACGCCGGCCATGTCCCGCCAGCCGGACAGTCGCGAGACCTGATCGGCATCGGGCATATGGACGTGGTCGCAGGCCGCCGGATCATGCGCAGCGCCCGCCTCCAGCCCAATAAATGCGCCCGACTTGCGCCAGAGCATCAGTAGCCCGACCAGCGCGACCAGCAGGAAGCTGCCCTGCTCGATCACGGTCGTTGCGGCATTCATCTGCATGGCCGTGACCCGCAGCAGCAGCGTCGCCACCGTCACGATCGCGGTGGCGACCAGGGCCTGCAGCAGGGCCGCCGCGAAGCTCAGGCCAAGGCCGCGCTTCAGGCTGCGGTTGTCGGCGACGATGTAGCCGGAGATCACCGCCTTGCCGTGTCCGGGCCCGGCTGCGTGGAAGACGCCATAGCCGAAGGAGAGCCCGAGCAAACCCCAGAGCGCGCCGGGCGCCGTCGCGATCGCCTTCAGCGCCGCCGTCAGCTCGCGGTAGAAGCTCGACTGCCAGGCGATCAGCAGCGCGCCGAAGCCGGTGGTGGACGGCAGCGCCTCGCGTGGTAGCGCCGTGCCGAAAGGATTGCGCGGCGGAGGCGGAGGCGGTGGGCTAACACTCGCGATCAGCATGGCGAGAAGCGCAACCACGCCCGCGACCAGGAGCAGCGCCAGCGCCGCAACGACGATACGCGCAAATAGCGGCCTCGCCACTTTCGAGCCCTCATCCTGAGGAGCGCTCGGAGAGCGCATCTCGAAGGATGATCCAGAGTGCGCTGGACCATCCTTCGAGACGCCGCTCCGCGGCTCCTCAGGATGAGGGCTGAGTGACATAGTCACGGACATGCCACCAGCGCCCGCGTCGTCACTTCGAGCCCGCTGACATCGGGCATCGCGGTGATGTCGGCTTCGGCCAGGCGCTTCTGCGTGGCATCGTCGAGCTTGGGCGGCCGGTTCACCCGCACCACGCAGCCCTGCGGCGCGCCCTTGGTCACGACCGCGTCGGGCTCGTCGACGATGCTGAAGGCGACGAAATAGGTGGGATCGCCGATCTCGATGCCGAACGAGCGCGCTTTCGCCGGGCTCTTCAACGGCAGCGTGAAGACCAGGGTCAGCACCTTGTTGTCGAAGGACATCACCTGCTCGCCCGGCGTGCCGAATTCCTGCTTGCGGCCATTGAGCTTGGCCGCCGTGAAGAACTCGACATCCGGCAGCGATTCGACGTTGGTCTTGGCGAGTTCGGCGAGCTCGTCCGACGTCAGCTTGCCGTCCCCGTTCTTGTCGAGGCCCTGCGTGATATAGGCCGAATAGGCCTCGTCGAAGCTCCAACGGTGCCGGATCGCCTGCACCGTGCCGTCGGGCGCGAAGACGATCTCTGCCTTGGCATTGACGAAGACGTGCGGATGCGCAGCCGCCGGCCCGGCCGCGATGGCGGCCAGCAGGAGCCCGGCGAGGGCCGTCAAAGATGCGCGTCGCGTCAAAGGCGAACCCTCCGTGATCCTCCGGTGGCTTTGCGTGGATCATGGTTAAGCGATCGTCAACGACCATGACGGGCCTACGACCACCGCAACAGCCATCCCCGCCAAACGGGGCCAAATCGCGGCGCTCCCGCATGACGCCTGGCCTCCACGACCATCATCCCTCTGGACCGCGCCTCGAAAACTGGAATGATACCAGATCAATTGACCGCCTCCGGTCGATATGTCAGCATCACTGACATATTTGCCGCAAAGACGGCACAGCATGAGGCCGGGACAACCGGTCCGTCGGCGGGAACGACGATCCGGGGAGGTCGAGCATGGCCGAGACACCGCGCATATCCGGCACTGACGCGGGAGCACTGCGCAGCGTCGCGCTCGACGACAAATACGATCTCGACAAGCGTGAGGTGTTCCTCACCGGCACACAGGCCGTCGCCCGCATGCTGCTGATGCAGCGCGAGCGCGACCGCCGCGCCGGGTTAGACACCGCCGGCTTCGTCTCGGGCTATCGCGGCTCCCCGCTCGGCGGGCTCGACCAGCAATTGATGCGCGCCGGCAAGGCGCTGAAGGCCGCGAACATCGTTTTCCAGCCCGGTCTGAACGAGGACCTCGCCGCCACCGCAATCTGGGGCACGCAGCAGGCGGGGTTAAGCGGTGAAGGCAGGCACGATGGTGTCTTCGCGCTCTGGTACGGCAAGG
This sequence comes from Allobosea sp. 05L423, assembly GCF_056397745.1. NCBI lineage: Bacteria > Pseudomonadati > Pseudomonadota > Alphaproteobacteria > Hyphomicrobiales > Alloboseaceae > Allobosea > Allobosea sp. 05L423. The sequence continues at coordinate 176,132 of NZ_JBFTOA010000005.1, forward strand.
GGCCGGGCGTCGACCGCTCCGGCGACGTCTTCCGCCACGGCAACATGGCCGGCACCGATCCCCTTGGCGGCGTGATCTGCCTGATGGGCGACGACCATACCGCAGAATCCTCGACCAACGCTCATCAGACCGAATTCGTCCTGGTCGACCGGATGATGCCGATCCTGAACCCGGCCGGCGTACAGGAGATCATCGACTACGGCCTGCATGGCATTGCGCTCTCGCGCTTCGCCTCGGTCTGGGTCGGCATCAAATGCGTGAAGGACAACATCGAATCGACGGCCTCGATCGACGGCTCGCTCGATCGCGTCGAGATTATCACGCCGACGGACTACGTTCCGCCGCCCGGCGGCCTCGCCATCCGCCGCGAGCTCGATTTCGTCGAGCAGGAGCGCCGGATGCACCTCTACAAGCGCGATGCGATGCTCGCCTATCTGCGCGCCAACAAGCTCAACCGCATCGTCACCCATGGCGGCCGGCAGCCGCGCATCGGCATCGCCACCGTCGGCAAATCGTATCTCGACGTGCAGCAGGCGCTGGAGGATCTCGGCATCGACGAGGTCCGCGCCAATGATCTCGGCATCCGCCTGTTCAAGCTCGCCTGCCCCTGGCCGATCGATCCGGCCGAGCTGAAGGCCTTCGCCGAGGGCCTCGACCTGATCATGGTGGTAGAGGAAAAGCGCTCGCTGATCGAGGTGCAGGTCCGCGAGGAGCTCTATGGCGCCCCGCACCAGCCCATGGTGATCGGCAAGAAGGACGAAAAGGGAGAGTGGCTCTTCCCGGTCCATGGCGCACTCGACCCCAACGACATCGCGATCGCCCTGGGCGGCCGCCTGCTCCAGTATCGCGACGATCCCGCCCTGCGCGCGAGGCTGGACGAGATCGCGAAAGCGCAGGGGCGGCTTGCCGAAGCGCAGGAGATCGCGAAGCGCACCCCTTATTTCTGCTCGGGCTGCCCGCATAACTCCTCGACAATCGTGCCCGAGGGGTCGCGCGCCTATGCCGGCATCGGCTGCCACTACATGGTGCAGTGGATGGACCGCGACACGGCAGGTTTCACCCAGATGGGCGGCGAGGGCGCCAACTGGGTCGGCGAAGCGCCGTTCTCGACGCGCGGCCACGTCTTCCAGAATCTCGGCGACGGTACCTATACCCATTCCGGCTCGCTCGCGATCCGCTGGGCCGTCGCCTCTGGCGTCAACGTCACCTACAAGCTGCTCTACAACGACGCCGTCGCCATGACCGGCGGCCAGCAGGCGGAAGGCCATCTCTCCCCCGACCAGATGGCGCGGCAGGTCGCGGCCGAAGGCGTGAGGCGCATCGCCGTCGTCAGCGACGACCCCGGCAAATATCCGCCCGGCACGCAATGGCCGGCCGGCACGACCCTGCACCACCGCGACGAGCTCGACGCCGTCCAGCGCGAACTCGCCACGATCTCCGGCGTCTCGCTGTTGCTCTACGACCAGACCTGCGCCACCGAGAAGCGCCGGCGGCGCAAGCGCGGCGCCTATCCCGATCCGGACAAGCGCGTAATCGTCAACGAGCTGGTCTGCGAGGGCTGCGGTGATTGCGGCGTGCAGTCGAACTGCGTCTCGGTACAGCCGCTCGAGACCGAGTTCGGCCGCAAGCGCCAGATCGATCAGTCGAACTGCAACAAGGACTTCTCCTGCATCAAGGGCTTCTGCCCGTCCTTCGTCACCGTCCACGGCGCCAAGCCTAAGAAGGCCGATCCGCTCAGGCTCGACGCCGCGGCGCTCGGCGAGGGCAAGGTCCCCGAACCGACCGTGCCGGCGCTCGACCGCAGCTATGCCGTGATCGTCACCGGCGTCGGCGGCACCGGCGTCGTCACCATCGGTGCCATCCTCGGCATGGCCGCGCATCTCGAAGGCAAGGGCTGCGGCATGATCGACATGGCCGGCCTGGCCCAGAAGGGCGGCGCCGTCTTCAGCCACGTCAAGCTCGCGCCGCATCCCGACGACATCCACGCCATCCGCGTCACGGCGGGACAAGCCGATCTCGTGCTGGGCTGCGATCTCACCGTCACCGGCTCGAAGAAGGTGCTCGGCGCGATCCGCCCCGAACGCGGCACCGTCATCGTCAACACCGCCGAGAGCCTGCCGGGCGACTTCACCCGCAACGCCGATTTCTCCCTGCCGACGGAGCGGCTGAAGCGCGCGATCCTGTCGGCGGCCGGCCGCGACCGGACGCATTTCCTCGACGCGACCGCCGCTGCGGTGGCCTTCCTCGGCAATGCCATCGCCGCCAACATGTTCATGCTCGGCCATGCCTGGCAGCTCGGCTGTGTTCCGCTTTCCCGCGATGCCCTGCTCAGGGCGATCGAGCTCAATGGCGAGGCCGTGGCGATGAACAGGCAAGCCTTCGAGCTCGGCCGCCGCGCCGCGCATGATCCCCAGGGGCTGGCCGAACTTCTCTCGCAGACCAAGGCGGCGACGCCAGCCCGCCAGCTTTCGCAGACGCTCGACGAGATCATCGAGCGCCGCGTCGCCTTCCTCACCGCCTATCAGAACGCCGCCTATGCGGCGCGCTACCGCCACCTCGTCGCCCGCGTGCAGACGCGGGAAGCCGCAGTCATGCCGGGCCAGACCACGCTGAGCGAGTCCGTCGCCCGCAATCTCTTCAAGCTGATGGCCTATAAGGACGAGTACGAGGTCGCCCGCCTCTACAGCGACGGCGCCTTCCGCAAGCAGGTCGCCGCGACCTTCGAGGGAGGCAGCGACGGCAAGAAGCTGCGCTACGAGTTCCACCTCGCCCCCCCGCTGCTGGCCCAGCGCGATCCGAACACGGGCCTGCCGCGCAAGATCAGCTTCGGTCCCTGGATGATGGGCGCTTTCTCGGTGCTGGCGAAGTTCAAAGGCCTGCGCGGCACCGCCTTCGACCCCTTCGGCTACACCGAGGAACGACGCACCGAGCGCCGCCTGATCGCCGATTACGAGGCCCTATTGAACGAGCTGCTGACGACGCTCACGCCGGAGAACCACACGCTTTGCGTGGCGCTCGCCGCGATCCCCGAAATGATCCGCGGCTTCGGCCATGTCAAAGAACGGCATCTGAAGGCAGCGAAGGCCGAGGAAGCGGTGCTGCTGGGGCAATTGCGCGAGGGCGGCCCTGCTGCGGTAATGTCGCAGGCTGCGGAATAGCCGGCAACGCGCTGTGCCGTCATGCTCGGGCTTGACCCGAGCATCTCATGACAAGGAGCCTCCAGAGCCTCTTCCTGAAGGCGATTCTCGGGCCTACGTTCCGCTTCGCCCGAGAATGACGCCACGCCGCCGAAACCTGCCTCATCAACCCGGATAACCGCCATCTTGATCACCCCCGAGGAACTGCGCGCCATCGCCTCCTGGTCCCATGACCTGTCGGAGGACGAGTTCGAGGAGGCCCGGCGCGGCATCTCCTTCAAGAGCTACGGCAAGGGTGCCTCGATCTGCCATGTCGGCGACCGGCTGGAATCCTGGACCGGGGTCGCCGAGGGGCTAGTCAAGATGGCGACCACCTCGAAATCCGGCAAAACGGCGACGCTCGCGGGCCTGCGCGCCGGCGCCTGGTTCGGCGAGGGCACGGTGATCAAGGCCGAACCGCGCCGTTACGAGTTGGTTGCCCTGCGCGAGTCGCGGATCGCCTTGATGCGCCGCTCGACCTTCCTCTGGCTGTTCGAGCATTCGGCGGCGTTCAACCGCTTCCTCGTCCACCAGTTCAATGAGCGGCTCGCGCAGTTCATCTCGCTGGCAGAGACAGAGCGCACGCTCGATTCAACCGGCCGCCTCGCCCGCAATCTCGCCTGGCTGTTCAACCCGATCCTCTACCCCGATCTCGGCCGCACGCTGGCGATCTCGCAGGAGGAACTCGGCATGCTCGCAGGCATTTCGCGCCAGATGGCCAATCAGGGCCTGGCGAAGCTTGCCGATCTCGGCCTGATCGAAGTTGGGCACGGCAGCATTACCATCCGCGACCTCGGCAAGCTTGCCCGCTACGAAGGTTGAGGATTCCCGGAAGGGCACCAAATCGCATCTCGCGCGTTGCCTTTCCCGAACAGTCCCGTGCGGAGAAAGGAACTTTCGAGATGTTTGGCTTCTTCGATCTGTTCATGAAGCGGGTCAACGACCAGGCGGCCGAATACGCTGCCGCTCAATCGGACATCGCCCATCGCGTCTGGGGCGATTGGGCCGACCCCTTCCACGTCCTCCAGCCGGTAAAAGTGAGCGTCGATCGCCGTGCAAGCCCGGGGACGCCGCGCCGCGGCCAAGCCGCGAGGCGCGGGCCTTTCTGAACGGCAGCCAACCTGCCCGTTCAGGCTTCATTGGGTCCGGTCTTGATCCAATGCGGCCATCGACTGAAGGAGACGACCATGCGTAGAATTCTGATGGCCGCCGGCCTAGCTCTGGCTGCGATCGCCGCCACGCCGGCCGGCGCCGCGCCGCAAACCGTTCCGCACGCCGCGGCGCTGGACAGGCTGCCGGCCGAGTATACACGTCACATCCGCGAACATCGCGAATGGGAAATCCAGCGGAACATGGAGCGGCAGCACCGGCGCGACTACTACCGCCAAGGCCGCGGCTATGATCGCGGCTACGGTTACGGTCGCCGCCATGGCGGGCCGCCGCCGCACGCGCCGGCCCATGGCTACCGGCGCCATCACTACGAGCGCTACTGACCGATCATCCGCCGCGTCCCGAGAGCCCGCCATCACGAGGATGGCGGGCTTTTCGATTCGGCTTGGCGCTTGAAACCGTGCCGACGGTCAAGTCAGGCTAAGCCGGGGCGTTGCACACCGCCTCGATATTGAAGCCATCGGGATCGACCACGAAGGCCGCGTAGTAGTAGGTGCCGTAATGGGCGCGTAGCCCTGGCGCGCCGTTGTCGCGCCCGCCATGCTGGAGCGCCGCCGCATGGAATTGATCGACGGCCGCCCGATCCGGCGCGGCAAAGGCAAGGTGAAATCCCGGGCCGGGCGGCCTCTGACCGTCCGGCTGCAGCTTCAGGGCCAATTTGTCGCCGCCACCCGGTGCGCCATAGCCGACCGCCTGCCCCGACTCGCCTGGCCTCAGGTCAGACCAGACCCTGACATATCCCAGCGGCGCCAGCACGGCGTCGTAGAAGGCGCTGGCGCGTTCGATGTCGGAAACGCCGAATGATAGATGATGAAGCATGTGCCGGTCCGCCACAGCGGCAGGGCGCTATCCGGCCCGCCGGTTGATCGTGCCCGATTCGCGAGGGAAATCAGTGCCAAAGCCAGGAAGGGCGCTGCAAATTTGCGCACGAAGCACACTTCGGCGGGACAATAGTCAACAAAAGGAGAATTGTCTGTCAAGCGGGTCCTTGCGAAGATGATACCCGCCTGCAAGTCTTGCATGAGAACGAGGCCGGGAACCGGCTTACAGGAAGCTGCCACGACGCATGGCGGCTCGTCAGGGAGAACGCAATCGTGGCAAGCGGCACCGCCGGCCAGGCGGACACCTTTCCGAAATTGCTGTTGCGCAACGCCGGGGAGCGCGCGTCCCGCGTCGCCTTCCGCCACAAGGATCTCGGCATCTGGCAGTCCTGGGACTGGGCCGAGGTGGCAAGCCATGTTCGCAACTTCGCCAAGGGCATGCAGGATCTCGGGCTGAAGCGCGGCGAGAAGGTCGCGATCATCGGCTACAACCGGCCGAAGCTCTATTGGTCGATGTGCGCTGCGCAATGGATCGGCGCGATCCCTGTGCCGGTCTATGCCGACGGCGTCGCCGAGGAGATGGCCTATGTCCTCGACCATGCCGAGGCCGCCTTCGCCGTGGTGCAGGACCAGGAGCAGGTCGACAAGCTGCTCTCGATCGCCGACCGCCTGCCGCATCTGCGCCAGATGCTCTACGACGAGCCGCGCGGCCTGCGCGACTACGATCACAGCAAGCTCCACGCCATCGAAACGGTGATCGCGGCCGGCGCCAAGGCGCTCAAGGACCCGCAGGCCGAGGCAGCGCTCGCCCGCGAGATGGAGCAGGGCAAGGGCTCGGACCTCGGCATCATCCTCTACACCTCCGGCACGACGGGGCGGCCCAAGGGCGTGATGCTCAGCCATTACAACGTCATCGTCGCCGCCGAGATCGGCTGCGGTTTCGACGGGCTCAACGAGAGCGACGAGGTCATCGCCTATCTGCCGATCGCCTGGGTCGGCGACCACGTCTTCTCCTATGCGCAGGCGATGCTGGCGGGCTTCTGCGTCAACTGCCCGGAAAGCCCGGACACCGTCGTCGACGACCGCCGCGAAGTCGGCACGACCTACGCCTTCGCCCCGCCGCGCGTCTTCGAGAACATGCTGACCATCACCATGGTGCGCATGGAGGACGCCGGCGCCCTGAAGCGCAGGATGTTCCACTACTTCCTCGGCGTGGCCAAGCAGTACGGCGAGCAGATCCTGAACGGCGAGAGCGTGCCGCTCAAGGGCCGGCTGCTCTACAAGCTCGGCGACCTCCTGGTCTACGGCCCGCTGCGCAACCGCTTCGGCCTGACCAACATCAAGGTCGGCTACACCGCCGGCGAAGCGATCGGCCCCGAGCTCTTCCGCTTCTACCGCTCGATCGGCGTCAACCTGAAGCAGCTCTACGGCCAGACCGAGGCCGGCGTTTACATCACCATGCAGCCCAACGGCGAGATCAAGGCCGACACGGTCGGCAAGCCGGCGCCGCTGGTCGAGATCCGCATCGACGACAATGGCGAGGTGCTTTACCGCTCGCCCTCGATCTTCGGCGGCTATTACAAGGACCCGGACAAGACCGCCGAGACGATGACCGCCGACGGCTATGTCCGATCGGGCGACGCCGGCTTCTTCGATGAGGGCGGCCACCTCAAGATCATCGACCGCGCCAAGGACGTCGGCAAGCTCGCGAGCGGCGACCTCTTCCCGCCCAAATACATCGAGAACAAGCTGAAGTTCTATCCGAACATCAAGGAAGCCGTCGCCTTCGGCCAGGGCCGCGACTACGCCACCGTCGCGCTGAACATCGATCTCACCGCCGTCGGCAACTGGGCCGAGCGCAACAACGTGGTCTACGCCTCCTATCAGGAGCTTGCCGGCCACGACCTCGTCTACGACATGATCGCCAAGCACGTCGACGAGGTGAACCGCTCGCTCGCCACCGAGCCGATGATGGGCGGGGCCCAGATCAAGCGCTTCCTCATCCTGCACAAGGAACTCGACGCCGACGACGGCGAGCTCACCCGCACCCAGAAGGTGCGGCGCGGCTTCATCGCCGAGCGCTACGCCCCGCTGGTCGCGGCTCTCTACGACGGCTCGGAGGCCGCCGACATCTCGACCGAAGTCACCTTCGAGGACGGCCGCAAGGGTGCGATCTCGGCCCGGGTCAAGGTGCGCGACGCCAAGACCTATCCCGTCACCGGGCAGGAGGCGCCGGCAGCGGCGAAAGCGGCATGAACGCGGAGCCGATGAACGTGACGGGCACCCCCATCCGCGGCAAGGGCGAAGTCCTGCTCTCGGTCGAGAACATCTCGCTGCGCTTCGGCGGCGTGAAGGCGATCACCGATGTCTCCTTCGACATCCGCAAGGGCGAAATCCGCGCCATCATCGGCCCCAACGGCGCCGGCAAGACCTCGATGCTCAACTGCATCAACGGGTTCTACCAGCCGCAGGAAGGCCAGATCGTCTTCAAGGGCGAGCGCCGCGCCAAGATGCGCCCGCATCGCGCCGCCGCCGGCGGCATCGCCCGCACCTTCCAGAACGTCGCGCTGTTCAAGGGCATGTCGACGCTCGACAACATCATGACCGGCCGCACGCTCAAGATGAAGAGGGGTTTGTTCTGGCAGGCGCTGCGCCACGGCCCGGCGATGCAGGAGGAGATCGCGCACCGCCGCGTCGTCGAGGACATCATCGACTTCCTGCAGATCGAGCACATCCGCAAGCTGCCGGTCGGCAAGCTGCCCTACGGCCTGCAGAAGCGCGTCGAGCTCGGCCGTGCGCTCGCCATGGAGCCTGAGCTGCTCCTGCTCGACGAGCCGATGGCCGGCATGAACCTCGAGGAGAAGGAGGACATGTGCCGCTTCATCCTCGACGTGAACAACCAGTTCGGCACGACGATCGCTTTGATCGAGCATGACATGGGGGTCGTGATGGACCTCTCCGACCGCGTCGTCGTGCTCGAATACGGCCGCAAGATCGCCGACGGCACGCCCGACGAGGTCAAGGCGAACCAGAAGGTGATCGACGCCTATCTCGGCGTGGCGCATTGAGGAGCGCGGACATATGAGCGACATCGCCACCCGCCCGGCCTCGAACCCGCTGGCCAATCCCTGGATCAAGGCCGGCCTGATCCTCGCCGCCGTCGTGATCGCCGCGATCGTCGGCGCCCGGCTCGACGGCTCCGGCACCCTCAACGCCATCTTCGTCGACCCCTTCCAGCAGATGGCGCAGGCGCCGGACCTCCTGGCACAGACGGTCTGGGAAGGGCTCGTCTCCGGCGTGCTCTACGCCCTGATCGCGCTCGGCTTCGTGCTGATCTTCAAGGCCTCGGGCGTGTTCAACTTCGCCCAGGGCATCATGGTGGTGTTCGCGGCGCTGACGCTGGTCGGCCTCTACGAGAAGGGCGTGCCGGCCTTCCTCGCCGTCATCATCACCCTCGGCGTCATGTTCGCGCTCGCCGTCACCATCGAGCGCGTGGTGCTGCGGCCGCTGGTCAACCAGCCGGACATCATCCTGTTCATGGCGACCTTCGGCATCACCTATTTCCTGATCGGCTTCGGCGAAGCGCTGTTCGGCGGCAATCCCAAGCAGATGATCGCCGACCAGCTCTATCTGCCGAAGGGCGCGCTCGATCTGCAGATCCTCGGCGGGCTGGTCTCGCTGCAGAAGATCGACATCGCCGCGGCCGTGATCGCCTCGCTGATGATCGCGCTGCTCGCCGCCTTCTTCCAGTACACCCGCATCGGCCGCGCGCTGCGTGCCGTCGCCGACAGCCACAAGGCCGCGCTCTCGGTCGGCATTTCGCTCAACCAGATCTGGGTCATCGTCTGGTTCACCGCCGGCATCGTCGCGCTGATCACCGGCATCATGTGGGGCGCGCGCTCGGACGTCTCCTTCGCGCTCGAGATCGTGGCGCTGAAGGCGCTGCCGGTGCTGATCCTCGGCGGCTTCACCTCGATTCCCGGCGCCATCGTTGGCGGCCTCATCATCGGCATCGGCGAGAAGCTCGGCGAGTTCTACTGGGGCCCGCTGGTCGGCGGCGGCATCGAAAGCTGGCTCGCCTATTTCATCGCGCTGGGCTTCCTGCTGTTCAGGCCGCAGGGACTGTTCGGCGACAAGATCATCGAACGTATCTGAGGAGCCGGACGACATGCTCTACCGCGAGGCCGGCCAGTTCAAATCGACCTACTCCGCCGACATGGCCGTCTTCCCGCTCAGGGAAGACCGGATCGGCATTGCCGTCATCCTGGCGATCGCCTTCGTCGCCATCCCCTTCTTCGGCAGCGACTTCTTCATCGCCTCGGTGATGATCCCCTTCCTCGTCTTCTCGCTGGCGGCGATCGGGCTCAACATCCTCACCGGCTATACCGGGCTGATCTCGCTTGGCACCGCCGCCTTCATGGGCGTCGGCGCCTATGCCTGCTACAAGCTGACGACCTTCTTCCCGAACGTGAACATCATCGTCCTGATCCTGGTGTCGGGGCTGTTCTCGGCCGGCATCGGCGTGCTCTTCGGCCTGCCCTCGCTGCGCATCAAGGGCTTCTACCTCGCCGTCGCCACGCTCGCCGCGCAGTTCTTCCTGCAATGGGCCTTCGTGCGCGTGCCCTGGCTGTTCAACTACAACGCCTCGGGCGCGATCGAGGTGCCTCAGCGCACGCTGTTCGACGTCCCGCTGACGGGAGCGTCCGCGACGCCCGAGACACGCTATTTCGTCTGCCTCGGCCTTGTCGTGGTGCTGACCTGGTTCGCCTCGAACCTGGTCCACGGCAAGCTCGGCCGCTCCTGGATGGCGGTGCGCGACATGGACATCGCCGCCGAACTCATGGGCATCAAGCTGCTCAACGCCAAGCTGATGGCCTTCGCGGTCTCGTCCTATTTCGCCGGCGTCGCAGGCGCGATGATGATCTTCCTCTGGTACGGCGGCGGCGAGGCGGCGGACGTGTTCTCGATCCGGCTCTCCTTCAACATCCTGTTCATGGTCATCATCGGGGGGCTCGGCTCGCTGATCGGCTCCTTCTTCGGTGCGGCCTTCCTTTCCATCCTGCCGACCGCGCTGAAGTTCGGCCTGCCAGCGCTCGGAGTCCCGATCGGCGGCGCAGCGGCCGAGCACGTCACTTTCATGCTCGTCGGCGCGCTGATCATCCTCTTCCTGATCGTCGAGCCGCACGGCCTCGCCCGGCTCTGGCAGATCGGCAAGCAGAAATTGCGGACGTGGCCCTTCCCCTACTGAGGCTAAGGGATGGACCCAAGAAACGACCGGCGACGCTGAAGCGCCGGCGCTGAAAGACCGATCCGGCAGCTGTCTGGTCGGGAGGAAACAAACGGAGGAAGTCCATGAAGACCAGCATTCTGATGAAAGGGGCGGCTCTGGGCGCCCTACTCACCGCAGCCGGCGCGATCGCTCCGGCCGCGGCGCAGGACAGCGTCTACTTCGCCAACAACGCCTATCGCACCGGCCCGTTCTCCGGCTCGGGCATCCCGATCGGCGACGGCATGCGCGACTACGTCACGATGATCAACGAGCGCGACGGCGGCGTGAACGGCGTCAAGGTCATCTACGAGGAGTGCGAGACCGGCTACGACACCAAGAAGTCGATCGAGTGCTACGAGCAGGCCAAGGCGAAGAACACCATCGTCTATTCGCCCTGGTCGACCGGCGCGACGCTCGCCGCGATCCCGCGCGCCCATGTCGACAAGATCCCGATCCTGTCGATGGCCTATGGCCTCTCCGCCTCGGCTGATGGCACGAACTTCCCCTGGGTCTTCATCCCGCCCTTCACCTATTGGGACGGCGCCTCCGTCATGGTGAAGCACATGGCGGCCGAGCTCGGCGGCCTCGACAAGCTCAAGGGCAAGAAGCTCGGCCTGATCCATCTCGACGCGCCCTTCGGCAAGGAGCCGATCCCGGTGCTCGAGAACCTCGCCAAGAAATACGGCTTCGAGCTGAAGCTGTACCCGGTGGCGGCGGCCGACATGCAGAATCAGGGCTCGCTCTGGCTCTCGATCCGGCGTGACCGGCCGGACTTCCTCTACAACCAGGGCTGGGGCGCGATGAACCCGACTGCGGTCAAGGAAGCCGCCAAGAACAACTTCCCGATGAACAAGTTCGTCGGCGTGTGGTGGGCTGGCGGCGATGACGACGCGCGTGCGGGCGGCGAGCAGGCCAAGGGCTACCGGTCGCTGAGCTGGACGCTGAGCGGCACCGAGGCGCCCGCGATGCAGGACATCCTGAAGTTCGTGGTCGACAAGGGCAAGAGCACGACACCGAAGGAGAAGGTCGGCGAGGCCCTCTACAACCGCGGCGTCTACAACGCGATGCTGGTCGTCGAGGGCATCCGCAACGCGCAGAAGCTCACCGGCAAGAAGGTGATCGATGCGCAGGACATGCGTCGCGGCCTGGAATCGCTCAACCTGACCGAGGCGCGCCTGAAGGAGATCGGGCTCGGCGGCTTCGTCACGCCGACGACGATCTCCTGCACCGACCATTCCGGCCACAGCAAGATGTTCGTCTCGGAGTGGGACGGCACGAAGTGGACCAAGAAGGCCGACTGGGTCGAGCCGATGAAGGACGAGGTCCGTCCGCTGATCGAGACCAACGCCAAGGACTATGTCGAGAAGGCCGGCAACTGGCCGAAGCGCTCCGAGACCTGCGAGAAGTCGTCGTAACGCAACGCCGAGCCTTCTCCCCCGGGGGGAAGGTGGCCCGGCATAGCCGGGTCGGATGAGGGAAAGGACGGATGAGGAGCTACAGCCCTCATCCGTCTGCTCCGCAGGCACCTTCTCCCCCGAGAGGAGAAGGATTTGGAGGTCCGATGTCCACCGCCACTCTTGAAAAGCCAACCGCAGCGACCGCGAGCGACACCATCCTGTCGCTCAACAATATCGAGGTCATCTACGACCATGTCGTGCTGGTGCTGAAGGGGGTCTCGCTGACCGTGCCGCGCGCCGGCATCGTCGCGATCCTCGGTGCCAACGGCGCCGGCAAGACCACGACGCTGAAGGCGATCTCCAACCTGCTCAAGGCCGAGCGCGGCGAGGTCACCAAGGGCTCGATCATTTTCGACGGCGAGCGCGTCGACAAGATGTCCCCGAACGAGCTGGTCCGGCGCGGCTGCATCCAGGTCATGGAGGGGCGGCACTGCTTCGGCCATCTCTCCATCGAGGAAAACCTGCTGACCGGCGCCTTCACCCGCCGCGACGGCAACGCCGCGATCAAGCGCGACCTCGAGAAGATCTACACGCTGTTCCCCCGCCTCAGGCAGCGCCGCAATTCGCAGGCCGGCTACACCTCCGGCGGCGAGCAGCAGATGTGCGCCATCGGCCGCGCGATGATGTCGAAGCCGAAGATGATCCTGCTCGACGAGCCCTCGATGGGCCTCGCGCCGCAGATCGTCGAAGAGATCTTCGAGATCGTTCGCCGGCTCAATGCCGAGGAAGGCGTCTCCTTCCTCGTCGCCGAACAGAACACCAACATGGCGCTGCGCTACGCCACCTATGGCTACATCATGGAGACCGGCCGCGTCGTCATGGATGGCGAAGCCCAGATGCTGCGCGAGAACGAGGACGTGAAGGAATTCTACCTTGGCGTCGCCGAGGGCAACAAGAAGTCCTTCCGCGAGGTGAAGAGCTACAAGCGCCGCAAGCGCTGGCTGTCGTGAACATCTGCCATCTTGCGAAGCCCTCATCCTGAGGAGCCGCGCAGCGGCGTCTCGAAGGATGCTCCGGGAGGTTCCGGAGATATCTGGAACATCCTTCGAGACGCACTCTCCGAGCGCTCCTCAGGATGAGGGCTGCTACCTGCCAAAGACCCGATGAACGAGACCGCACCATGACCGAGCATTACGACGCGCTCGAAACCCGCTCGCCCGAGGAGCGCGAGGCCGATCTCTTCGCGCGGCTGCCGAAGCTGATCGCCGCCGCGATGCAGGCACCGGCCTATGCCGAACGGTTGCGCGACATCGATCCCGCATCCGTGACGAGCCGCGAGGCACTGGCGCGCCTGCCGGTTTTGCGCAAGGCCGACTTGCCCGCGCTCCAGCAGCAGGCGCTGCCCTTCGGCGGCTTCGTCCCGGCTCACGCCGGCTCCTTCGGCCGGCTCTTCACCTCGCCAGGCCCGATCTTCGAGCCCGAGGGCACCGCCGCCGATGCCTGGAACGCGGCGCGCGGCCTCCATGCCGCCGGCTTCCGGCCGGGCGACATCGTGCTGAACACGCTTAGCTATCACCTGACGCCGGGTGGCTTCATCATGGACTCCGCAGCCCGCGCCATCGGCTGCGCCGTGATCCCGGCCGGGCCCGGCAATACCGAGCAGCAGATGGAGGTGATCTCCGCCTATCGGCCGAGCGCCTATGCCGGCACGCCGGACTTCCTCAAGATCCTGATCGAAGCCGCCGACGCTCGCGGCGTCGATATCTCCTCGATCAAGCGCGCGGTTGTCTCCGGTGCAGCCTTCCCACCCTCGCTGCAGGCCTGGGTCGGGGAGCGCGGGATAGACGCCTACCAGCTCTATGCGACCGCCGATGTCGGCGTCATCGCCTACGAAACGCCGGCACGCGAGGGCATGGTGCTGAACGAGAACCTGATCGTCGAGATCGTCCGCCCCGGTACCGGCGACCCCGTTCCCGAGGGCGAGGTCGGCGAGGTCGTCATCACCAATCTCGACCCGCATCACCCTCAAATCAGACTCGCCGTCGGCGATCTCACCGCCGTCCTGCCGGGCAGGAGCGCCTGCGGACGCAGCAACACCCGCATCAGGGGCTGGATGGGCCGCGCCGACCAGACCGCCAAGATCAAGGGCATGTTCGTGCGTCCCGAGCAGGTCGCCGAGATCGCCAGGCGCCATGCCGAGATCGCCAAGCTCAGGCTTGTGGTCGGCCGCGCCAACGAGACCGACACCATGACCCTCAAGGCCGAGATCTACGCCGAACCAGCCGGCTTCGTCGACGCGGTGTCCTCGACCCTGCAGCAGGTGACGAAGCTCAAGGGCGCGGTCGAGATCCTGCCGCTCGGCGCCCTGCCCAATGACGGCAAGGTCATCGCCGACGAGCGGCCGGTGGGGTGACATCCGCCGTCATTCTCGGGCGAAGCAGGGCTTCGACCCGAGAATCTCTTGCCGAACAAGGCGCCTCTTCTAACGCGAGATGCTCCGGTCAAGCCCGAGCATGACGGTCGTCGACATCACCAGGCGATCGCCTTCTCCCCCTGCCCTTCCAGCCAGGCATTCGCCCGGCTGAACGGCTTCGACCCGAAGAAGCCGCGCCTTGCCGAAAGCGGAGAAGGATGAGCGCTGGCGATGACGAGATGCCGGTCCTCGTCGATCAGCGGCCGCTTCGCCTGCGCGGGCGCACCCCAGAGCAGAAAGACGGCATGGGGTCGCTCCCGCGAGACGGCCGCGATGACGGCGTCCGTAACCTTCCCCCAGCCGAGCGAAAGGTGCGAACCCGCCTTGCTCGCCCCCTCCCGCACCGTCAGCGCGGTGTTGAGCAGCAACACGCCCTGCTGCGCCCAGCGCGTCAGGTCGCCGTCGGACGGCGCCGCCCTCCCGAGATCCTCGGCCCGCTCCTTGTAGATGTTGACGAGCGAGCGTGGCAGCGGCGGCGGGCCGACATAGGAGAAGGCGAGCCCATTGGCATGCCCGGGCGTCGGATAGGGATCCTGCCCGAGGATCACGGCGCGGACCGCGTCCAGCGGCGTCAGCGCCAGCGCGGCGAAGACCCGCTCCGGCGCCGGTGCCACGACATGCCCGGCCTCCCGCTCGGCATCGACGACGGCGCAGGCGCGCGCGGCGTCTCCCCCGGCAGCGAAGACCGGCAGGTCGCGCCAGCCCCTGGAATTCCCGCTCGCCAGAAAGGCAGCGAGCGCGTCGGTGCAGCTCACTTCAGGACGGCCCTGCCCTCGACCTTGGCGTCGACCGTGCCGAGCCGGCGCACATAGACCATCACTTCGTTCGCCATCAGCTTGCCGTCGGTGAGGCCGATCAGCGTCCTGCCGCGGCCCAGCGCCGTATAGCCGTCGCCGCCTTCCAGCATGAAGTTGTTGGAAGCGACGGTATATTTGCCGGCCGGGTCGATCGGCTTGCCGTCGACCGTGACCGCGATGACGCGCGAGCCTTGCGGCTGCTTGAGATCGGCTTCGAAGGTGAGGCCGGAGACCACGGGGAAGCGGCCGGCGCCCTGCGGCGCATCGCGCAAGCCGTTTTCGATCGCGTCCCTCACGTCCTTGCCGGTGATCTCGACCATCACCGTGGCGTTTCCGAAGGGCAGTTCGCTCAGCACGTCGCGGCGCGTCAGCTTCTGCCCGGCGGCATATTGCTTGTTGGCGCGGATGCCGCCGGCATTGGTGATGGCGAGCTGGGCGCCGGTCGCGGCCCGGATCGCATCGGCGATCAGGTTGCCGATCGCGGTCTCCTGCGTGCGGATGACGCCGGTGCGGGAATCGAGCGGCGCGGCCAGCGTGGCGATGTCGACGTCGAGCTCCTTCGAGAGCTCCGCCTCATAGCCCTTCACGATCGCGGCGACATCCGGGTCCGGCGTGGCGGAGCGGGAATCGTTGACGCGGAAGGTCGGCGTCCAGGAGACCTGCCGGGCCGCGCCCTCGCCCTTGACGCTGACGGCGATGTCGATGGCGGTGACGTAATTGCCCTCCTCGTTCGACTCGACCATCACCACCTTGCCGTCATAGGCGATGGCGAGGTCATGATCGTGGCCGGTCAGCACGATGTCGACGACGCGCGAGCGGACGATCTCATAATCCATCGCCCGGTCGGCATGGACGACGGCGACGAGAATGTCGGCGCCCTGCCCCTTCAGCGCCTTCGCCTCGCGGCGCAGCGCCTCCATCGTCGAGGAGAATTTCAGGTCGCCCGGAAAGGAAACCTGCGGCGTCGAGTCGAAGGCTGTGCCGATGACGCCGACCTTGATGCCGCCGAGCTCGAAGATCTGGCTGTCCTTGTGGCCGGGCAGCGGATTGCCCGACGCGTCGCGCAGATTGGCAGCGAAGGTCGGGTAGGTCTGCGCGGCCACGAGCTTGAGATAGTTCTCCTTGCCGAAATCGAATTCGTGGTTGCCCGGCACGAAGACGTCGATGCCCATCTTGTTCTGCATGGCGACGATATGCGCGCCCTGGTCGAAGCCCGACATCAGCGAGGGCGAGTAGCAGTCGCCGGCATGGCAGAAGAGCACCGGCACACCCTTGGCCCGCTCGGCCTTGGCGATGCCGGACGCGCGCGCGAAGCCGCCGCGCCCCTTGTCGTCGCTCATCTTGTAGATGTCGTTGACGAGCAGCAGCGTGAAGCTCGGCGCCGGCTGCTGCGCCATCGCCACCGGGGCGGTCGCGGCGAGCGTGGCAGGCGCCGCCAGGACGCCTAGAGCCTTGCGGCGGGTGAGTTTCGTCATGGCAGGCGCCCCTCAGGTCTTGAGAACGGCTCCAGACTAGCAAGAGTTAAGCCGCACTGACCAGAGGATGCATCGCGCCGCCGGACGGCGGCGGCAATGTCGCACCCATGCTTTCAACAGGCTTCAAGGCTGGACGAAAGCGCGAACTCGTCTAAATCACGGTGGCAAGGAGAGCATCCGCTCATGACTGCTGACATCGCCGCGGCGCCCGGCCGCGAGGCCGCTTCCCTGCCGCCCGACCATCCCAGGGTGCAATACGGACGCATCGGCGTGCTGCTGATGAATCTCGGCACGCCCGAGGGCACCGGCTACTGGCCGATGCGCGCCTACCTCAAGGAGTTCCTGTCCGACCGGCGCGTCATCGAGGAGCCGCGCTGGAAATGGTGGCCGATCCTCAACCTGATCATCCTGTCGACGCGCCCCGGTCGCAAAGGCAAGGATTACGCATCGATCTGGAACAACGAGCGCAACGAGGGCCCACTCAAGACCATCACCCGCTCGCAGGCCGAGCAGCTCGCCGAGCGCCTGAAGCCGCTCGCAGGCGACCGCGTCGTCTTCGACTGGGCGATGCGCTACGGCTTTCCCGATGTGAAGAGCCGGTTGAAGGCCCTGCTCGACCAGGGCTGCGAACGCATCCTGCTGGTGCCGCTTTATCCGCAATATGCCGCGCCGACCTCGGCCACGGCCTGCGACCAGGCCTTCCGCGCGCTGATGCAGATGCGCTGGCAGCCCTCGGTACGCGTCTCGCCGCCCTATCACGACGACCCTGTCTATATCGGCGCGCTGGCCCGCTCGATGCGCGCCTCGCTCGCCAAGCTCGATTTCGAACCCGAGGTCATCCTCTGCTCCTTCCACGGCATGCCGAAGGAATACCTGCTGAAGGGCGACCCCTATTACTGCCAATGCGTCAAGACCTGGCGCCTGCTGCGCGCCGAGCTCGGTCTCTCCGAAGAGCGCTTCCCACTGACCTTCCAGTCGCGCTTCGGCCCCGACGAGTGGCTGCAGCCCTATACCGACGAGACGGTGAAGGCACTGGCCCTGGCCGGGAAGAAGTCTATGGCGATCGTCGCGCCCGGCTTCTCGGCCGATTGCCTGGAGACGCTCGAGGAGCTCGACGGCGAGAACCGCGAGATCTTCCTGCACAATGGCGGCGAGAAATTCGCCTATCTGCCCTGCCTCAACGACTCGCGCGAGGGCATCGACGTCATCGCCGAAGTCGTGCAGCGGGAGCTGATGGGCTGGCTCTGAGCTTTCGCAGGCTCAGCTGATCCCGTCATTGCGAGCAAAGCGAAGCAATCCAAGGGGACCGGGTGGAACCGTCGAGCCCCGCGGTCCCTGGATTGCTTCATCGCTTCGCTTCTCGCAATGACGGCATGTCGTGCTCAATTCGCGACGAAGCGCGCCACGCTCTCGGCCACCGGCCGCGCCTTCAGGATGCGGCGATGGCCGAGCCCCTCCGTCGCTTCGAGCCTGACGAAGGAGCCGGCGCCGGCCAGCGCTTGCGCATGCTGGAAGCCGAGTTCGCGGTCCTGGCGGTCGTGAATGACCAGCGTCGGCAGTCCGATCGCCTCCAGCTGCAGCGGCCCTTCGAAGACCTCGACCGGGTTGCCCGCAACGACATGGATGCGCCGCTCCAGGGCCGCCTGACCGCGCCGGCCAAGGCCGATCGCGGCGCCGAATTGCCGGGTGATCTCGGTGATCGAAGACGGCGCGGCGATCAGCACCAACCGCCCGGCGCTGACCGGCGGCTGCCCCCTGACCGAGCCCGCCAATGCAGCAAGCGCGATCGCGCCGCCGAAGGAATGCGTGACGATCGCATGCAGCGGCCCGAACACCCGCGCCACGGCTGCGAGACTCGCCACGCCGAGCGGGAGGTTGAGCTCGCGCCCCGTCGAAGCGCCATGGCCCGGCAGGTCGAAGGCGACGACCCGGAAGCCCGCGGTCAGTAGCGGCTCGACGAAGGCGGTCATCGAGGCCGCCTCTCCCGTCCAGCCATGGACCAGCAGCACTGTCCCGGTCGCCGCGCGCCCCTCCGGCTCGAAGACATAGGCCTGCACGCTCCCGCAGGGGAACGGGATCGCGCGTCGGCTGGCTAGCCGTAGTCTTGTCGCGGCAGCCTGTTCGGGCGATTTTCCGTTTCGCTTCAGCGGCCTCGGCGGGGTACAGAACAGACGGAAAGCAAGCCGGCCGGTCGCACCGGGTGCCACGAAGCTGGCGGCCCGGACCAGCGGGCGCATGTAGCGGAGAGCGGAAGTGGTCATGGCACAGACTCTGTCTTGTTCAGCGCTGAACGAATATGTTCAGCCATGAACAAAAAGCAAGAGCTTTCCGCGCCGACCCCTTCCAATCAGGCGACAACACAGATTCTGCCCTGGGACCTGCCGCGCTTCCGCAACTGGGTTGCCGTCGCCCGCGCACATAGCCTGTGGGAGAAGGTCTTCACCGAGGCGCTGGCGCCGCTCGACATTCAGCTCGCGCATTACGACGTGCTCGCCAACATCTTTCATGCGCCAGGCCTTTCGCAGCAGGCACTGGCCGAGAAACTGCTGGTCGGACGCAGCGCGATGAGCATGTTGCTGCCGGTGCTGGAGCGGCGCGGGTTGATCGAGCGACGCAATGACGAAACTGACAAGCGCCTGCGCCGCCTCTGGCTGACGCCCGCAGGCGAAGCTCTGACCCGCAAGGCGATGGCGATCCACGTCGCCGAGATCGAGGCGATGATGACTGTGCTCAGCGACGAGGAATGCCATGCCGCCGGCGAGTCGATGCGCCGCGTCGCCAAGGCGCTCGAGGCCCGCAGCGCAGCCGCAGGAAACCGCCTCGGCAGGTCGTGAACCGAAAGTCGATCAGAGGGCCAGGATGACCCGTGCAACGGCATCGAGCGCCGCCTCGGCATCGGCGCATTCGAGCGCCCCATCGACCGCGGGCGCGCCGTCCAGCAGGAACACCGGCCGCTTGAACTGCAGGGCGAAGGCGATCTCCGACAGGGTACCGTAGCCGCCGCCGATCGCGACGAGGCAGCGGGCGGCACGGGCGATCAGCGCATTGCGCGCCACGCCGATCCCCGTCGCAAGCGGAACGGTGACGTAAGGATTGGCCGCCTCCGGCTCGTCATCGGGCAGCAGGCCAATCGACAGCCCGCCGGCCTGCGCGACGCCACGGCAGACCTCCTCCATCACGCCTGAGCGGCCGCCACACAGCACGGTGACGCCGTGCTCGGCGAGAAGCCGCCCCAAGGTCTCGGCGGCAACGGCCTGAGACGCGGTCGGCGTGCGCGTGCCGATCACGGCGACGGGCGTGCGCAGCGGCATCCCGCTCTCGCGCTGGAGCCAGCGCAGGGCATGGGCAGCCGAGACCGGCTCCCCCGGCCTGCCTGGTTGCGCTTCGCTCCATCGTCGCGCCGCCGGATCGAACATCCGGCCGCGCTCGTCGTGCAGCTCCCCGCTCTTGATATCGAGACGCAGCTGCGGGTCCTGAAGCATCGGCTCAGGCCGGCTTCTTTTCTTCACCGAAGGCGGAGATGCCGCCATGCTTGGACGACCAGCTCGCCGGATCGTTGAGGAAGCTCTCGACCTCGGCAAGGATCTTCGGCTCGAAATGGCCGCTGTCCTTCGCGACGGCCAGCACGTCCCACCAGGTGGTGAGGTAGTGCAGGTTCACACCGATCTCCGCCATCAGCTCGCGGCTCTTCGGGAAGATGTCGTAGTAGAACAGCACGAAGCAGTGCTGCACATCGGCGCCGGCATTGCGCAGCGCCTCGCAGAAATTGACCTTGCTGCGGCCGTCGGTGGCGAGATCCTCGACCAGCAGCGTACGCGCACCTTCGACGACCGAACCCTCGATCTGGGCGTTGCGGCCGAAGCCCTTCGGCTTCTTGCGCACATACTGCATCGGCAGCGCGAGGCGGTCCGAGATCCAGGCGGCAAAGGGAATGCCGGCCGTCTCGCCGCCGGCGATGGTGTCGAGCGACTCGTAGCCGATGTCGCGCACGATCGTGGTGGCGGCGAAGTCGATCAGCGTCGAGCGCAGGCGCGGATAGGAGATGATCTTGCGGCAGTCGATATAGACCGGGCTCGCCCAGCCCGAGGTGAAGAAGAAGGGCTTGTCGCTGTAGAAATGGACCGCCTTGATCTCGAGCAGCATCTTGGCCGCTTCGCGCGCGATCACGGTCCTGTCGGTGGGGGTGAACAGGTTGGGCATGGCGCGGTTTCTCCGGGCTGAGCGACGCCGCTCGCCGGGGAGGGCAAGGGCGCAGGGGCAGGTCGAATTGGCAAACGGCCTCTTCTGATCGCCCCCGCCCGGCAGGTCAATCCCCGTGCCGCGATTTCCACCACGGCGCGCGGACAGGCGCCCCGCTGTCGCCAAAGCCACACGCGCAAATGTTTCCTGACACATCCACAGGCAGGGTCGAGGCCAATTATTGCGCCGGCTCCGGCTGCGTGACATGTCGAACCGACACCACGCATTTGAGCGCGCCTCGATCAGCTTTGCGGCTCAGCATCGTTCGGCCGCGCGAAAACGAGGGGCTTTGAGCCATGAGCGATCGGACAACATCTGCCGCCGCGCTGTCGGCACCGACGACGGTGGACGACAAGGCGCGCAAGGCGCTGTGGGGCGCCGCCATCGGCTATGCGATGGACGGCTTCGATCTGCTCATCCTCGGCTTCATGCTCAGGGCGATCTCGGCCGATCTGCAGCTGAGCCAGGCCCAGGCCGCCTCGCTGGTGACGGCGACGCTCGTCGGCGCCGTGCTCGGCGGCATCGGTTTCGGCATGCTCTCGGACCGCATCGGCCGCGTCCGCGTCCTGACCTGGACCATCGTCCTGTTTGCCGTCTTCACCGGCCTGTGCGCCTTCGCCCAGGGCTATTGGGATCTGCTGATCTACCGGACCATCGCCGGCCTCGGGCTCGGCGGCGAATTCGGCATCGGCATGGCGCTCGTCGCCGAGGCCTGGCCGGCCTCGAAGCGGGCGCGCGCTTCCTCCTATGTCGGCCTCGGCTGGCAGGTCGGCGTTCTCGCGGCAGCCCTCGTCACCCCGCTGCTGCTGCCCACGATTGGCTGGCGCGGCATGTTCGCCATCGGCGTCCTGCCAGCGATCGCGGCCTATTTCATCCGGCATTCGCTGCACGAGCCCGATGTCTTCGTCGCCCGCTCCAAGGACCGTCCGAAGGAATCGGCCCTTCGCCTGCTGGTCAAGGACTGGGAGACCACCAAGCTCAGCATCGGCATGGTGATCCTCTGCTCGGTCCAGAACTTCGGCTATTACGGCGTGATGATCTGGCTGCCGAACTACCTCGCCACGCGGTTCGGCTTCGCCCTCACCCAATCGGCCCTGTGGACGGCGGTGACCATCGCCGGCATGGCACTCGGCATCTTCGCCTTCGGCCATATCGCCGACCGGATCGGCCGTCGCCCGGCCTTCTTCGGCTACATGCTCGGCGCCGCGGTGATGGTCATCGTCTATTCGCGGCTGATCGACCCGATGCAGCTCCTCGTCGCCGGTGCGGTGATGGGCTTCTTCGTCAACGGCATGCTCGGCGGCTACGGCGCGCTGATGAGCGAGCTCTTCCCGACCGCAGCCCGCGCGACGGCGCAGAACGTGCTGTTCAACATCGGCCGCGGCGTCGGCGGCTTCGGCCCCGTCGTCGTGGGAGCGATCGCCGCTGCCTATGGCTTCCAGACCGCCATCGCGCTGCTCGCGACCCTCTATGTCCTCGACATCCTCGCGATGTGGCTCCTCATCCCCGAGAAGCGCGGCGAAGAGCTGCTGTAAGCCGCGCCGTCGCGACAGGACGCACTGCGGGACTGCTGGCGCGGAGGCCGCGCCAGCCGCTTCAAGACGCATCTGCAACCAGCGCGAGCAAGCCAGCCCTGCCTCTCGAAATGTCGCTGGTCGCTGCAGGGAAGCTCGATGGCTTCATCTCTTTGAAGGCCCACAGGTCGCGTCGAACGGCCTGATCCATGAGGAGCTTCTGGACGCGATCCGGGGCGCCTGACCGCGCCGGATCGATCAGCCCTTGTGTAGCGCCAGCGCTGCCACAGCGGCGTCCTCATCGGTGATCAGGATGGAAGCCCGCCCGGCACGCAGCGTAGCCGCAATCACCGCCGCCTTGTTCCTGCTGCCGCAAGCCGGGATCACGGTGGGAATGCGGCGCAGTCCCTCGAGCGGCAGGGCAGTCGCACACCGATCGCCGGGACAGCGCTATCTCCCGAGACTTACATCGCTTTCCCGGCGCTTCACAATGCGATCGGCAGCTTCCACAGTGGGCCTGGGGCACCGATCGGTCCTGCGTGGCGAAGCGTAAATCCAATCGGCTTCGTTTCAGCTCCGGTCGGAAAACCAAGTCGGCGGAGAAAGCATAACGCCGCATTATAGCTGATCGCAAACAAAGCATATGAAGAATGGGAGGCAACGATCTAAGGCTTTGATACGGCCCAGCAACCCCAAAGGGGCAGCCTCGACGAAAGCCACGCTCGGACGCGGCATATCGATCTCGAAGGAGGTCGTGATCGGGCGGCCCTCCACTTTCATCCGATCAGGAACGCCCGTGCCACGTATCGTCACAGTCGCCGCCGCCCAGTTGGGCCCGATCCAGCGGGCCGAGAGCCGCAAGCAGGTCGTCGAGCGCATGATCGCGCTCATGGAGGCGGCCAAGGCGCAGGGCGCGACATTCATCGTCTATCCCGAGCTGGCGCTGACCACCTTCTTCCCGCGCTGGTACAGCGAGGATCGCGCCGCGGCCGACCCCTGGTTCGAGCGCGCTATGCCCGGCCCGGAGACGCAGCCGCTCTTCGACAAGGCGAAGGAACTCGGGATGGCCATGAGCTTCGGTTATGCCGAGCTCACCCCGGAGGGACGCCACTTCAACAGCTCGATCCTCGTCGACCGCACAGGCCGGATCGTCGGAAAGTACCGGAAGATCCACCTTCCCGGCCATGTCGAGTTCGACCCGGAGCGCGCGCATCAGCATCTCGAGAAGCGCTATTTCGAGCCCGGCGATCTCGGCTTCCCGGTCTGGGAGTTCGAAGGCGGGCTGTTCGGGATGGCGATCTGCAACGACCGGCGCTGGCCCGAGACCTATCGCGTCATGGGGCTGCAGGGCGTCGAGATGGTCGTGCTCGGCTACAACACTCCCTCCGTCAACTCGCAATCTCCCAATGAGACGGCAGCCGACCGCCTGTTCCATCACCGGCTCTCGGTTCAGGCCGGCGCCTACCAGAACTCGACCTGGGTCGTGGCCGTCGCCAAGGCCGGCACGGAAGACGGCCACCACCTCTTCGGCGGCACGCTGATCGCCGCGCCGGATGGCAAGATCGTCGGCGAACTCGACCACGAGGAAGATGGCGTGCTCGTCCATCCCTGCGATCTCGACGACACTCGCTTCGGCAAGGCGACGATCTTCGACTTCGCCCGCCACCGCCGCGTCGAGCATTACGGCCTGCTGACCGAGCGCACCGGCGTCGGCGCCCCGCTCGGAAAGACGGAGGGCGCCTGAGCGCCCTCCTTGGCTCTCTCATCGGAACGGGTCGAACGGAGTGGGGAAGCGGCCCGCCGGCGCGATCTCGGCATAGGGGCCGCGCGCCAGCAACTGCCCCTGCCCCGGCTGCGCCAGCACGCGTTCGCCGTCGAAGACGAGGCGGCCGCGCTGATAGGTGGCCGTCGGATAGCCCTGCACCTCCATCCCCTCATAGGGCGTGTAGTCGCTGCCGTGATGCTGCATGGCATTGGTGAGGGTGACGCGCCGGTTTGGATCGAGCAGCACGATATCGGCATCGGCCCCCACCACGATCGCGCCCTTGCGCGGCGCCAACCCGAAACGCCTGGCCGGATTGGTCGCAACGAGATCGACGAAGCGGCGCAGGTCGATGCGCCCCTTCGCGACGCCTTCCGAGTAGAGAATGGGCAGCCGCGCCGCGAGGCCGGGCACGCCGTTCGGAATCTTGTTGAACGGCGCATTCTCGCCATGCTGCTTCTTGCCGCGCGGATCGTCGTAGCGCAGCGGCGAATGGTCGGACGAGACGATGTCGATGACGCCGTCGCGCAGGTACTGCCAGAGCGCCTCGCGGTCGGCGGCGTTGCGCAGGGCCGGCGAGATCATGAACTTCGCGCCTTCGAAGCCCGGCCTGTCCATGTCGGCCTCGTCGAGCACGAGATATTGCGTGCAGGTCTCGGCCCAGGCCTTCTGCCCGCGCGCCTGCGCCCGCTCGACCTCCTCGCCCGATTGCGCGCCGGAGACGTGGAAGATCTGGATCGGCGTATCCAGCGCCTCGGCCAGTGCCAGAATCCGATGCGTCGCCTCGCGCTCCACGACCATGGGCTTGGCCCAGGCGAGATGACGCGGCGCCGTCAATCCGGCCGCCAGCAGCGCCTGCGTCAACCAGGTGATCAATTCATGATGCTCGGCATGGACGCAGACCAGCGCGCCCGCCCGCCGCGCCGCAGCCAGCGTCTGCAGGATCTGCGCGTCGCCGAGGCGGTTGCTGTCATAGGTCATGAAAATCTTGACGGAGCGATGCCCGGCCTCGACCAGCGCCGGCAACTCGCTTTCCAGCACCTCCGGCGTCGGGTCGTTGACCAGCAGGTGGAAGGCATGGTCGATCCGAGCCTGCTTCGCCTTCTCGGCATAGGCGGCGACTGCGCCGGCCAGCGAGCCGCCCCGGATCTGCGGCGCATGGCAGACGACCGTGGTCGTCCCGCCCGCGGCGGCGGATGCCGTACCGCTCTCGAATCCATCCGCGATATCAGCGCCCGAGGAAAAGGGCTGATCGAGATGGACGTGGCTGTCGACGCCGCCGGGCAGCACGAGCTGGCCCCGCGCATCGACCTCTTCCCGGCCGCCCGGCAACCCCTCGCCGATCGCGGCGATGATGCCGTCGACGACACCGATATCGAAAGGCCCGATATCGCAGGCGGTCACGGCCGTTCCGCCGCGGATGACGAGATCGAAATCGCTCATGGTCTTTCTCCCCATGCGGCCGGGGCCCTGAAGTGGCGGCCACCCACAGCGCGCGAAACAGCGACGAGGTCAGAATGAAAACGGAATTGCGCGTTGCGCTCGGCGACAGGCTCTTCGGCGTCGAGCGCCCCTGGGGCGCGCTGCCCTCGATGCCGGGAAGGATCACCGATCTCGCCATCGACAGGGACGGGCTCGTCCATGTCCTGCTGCGCCGCGACAGCGCCGTCGATCCCGACGGCCCCTGCGTCGTCACGCTCGCAGCCGACGGCAGGCTCCTGCGGAGCTGGGGCGAGGCGCTCTGCCTCGACGCGCACAAGATCGCGGGGATGCCCGATGGCGGGCTCGCCATCGTCGACCGCGACGCCCATCGGATTCTCTTTTGCGACGCCGAGGGGCAGGTCCGGCAGCAGATCGGCGAGAGCCATCGGCCCGGCCATCCCTTCAATCATCCCAGCGACATCGCCTTCGCGCCCGATGGCGGCTTCTATGTCGCCGACGGCTACGGCAACGGGCTCATCCATCGCTTCGACGCCGAGGGGCGCCCGCTCGGTCGCTGGGGCGCGGTCGGCACGGCGCCGGGCGCCTTCCTGACGCCGCACGGCATCTGCGTGCTCAGCGACAACAGCGTCATCGTCGCCGATCGCGAGAACAGCCGCGTGCAGAGCTTCACGGCCGATGGCGAGCTTCTGGCGGTATGGGACGCCTTCCTGCGGCCCCAGGATGTCGTCGCCGATGCGGAAGACCGGATTCATGTCTGCGATTCCATCCCGACGCTGAGCCTGCTCTCGCCGGACGGTGCCCTGCTCGGCCGCTGCCGGCCGGTTCTCAACGGAGCCCATGGCCTCTGGCTCGGACCTGCCGGCGACATCTTCCTCGCCGAGACCAATCCGAACCGCATCACCCGCCTCTTCCCCGTCGCGTCCTGACGCGGCGGATCGGCTGCGCTTCACGCGGCCGACGGAGCCGTGCGGTTCTGCAGCCGCGAGACCAGCCGCACGAAGGGCCAGAACATCAGGAAGTAGACGATCGCCACCGCGATCAGCGGGGTCGGATTGTAGAGCAGGCCCTGTGCGAGCTGCGCCGAGCGCAGCAGCTCCTGCAACGCAACCGCCGAGGCGATCGAAGTCTGCTTCACCAGCTCGACCGTGTTGCTGATCAGGTCCGGCAGCACATTGCGCGTGCCCTGCGGCACGACGACGTAGACCATGCTCTGGTACCAGTTCAGCCCGGTCGAGCGCGCCGCCTCGCGCTGGCCCTTCGGCACGGATTCGATGCCGGCGCGGAAGATCTCGGCGAAATAGCTCGACCCGTTCAGCGTCAGCGCCAGCACGGCCGCGGTGAACTCGTTGAGCTTCAGGCCCAGGAACGGCAGGCCGAAGAAGATGAAGATCAGCAGCACCAGCGGCGGGATCGCACGCATCACGTCGACATAGGCGATCAGCAGGAAGCGCAGCAGCTTGCTGGGCACGTCCTGCGCCATCGCGATGGCGATGCCGGCGAACACCGAGAGCGGCACGGCCACCGCGGCCAGCGCCAGCGTCATCCAGAAGCCCTGCAGCAGCAGCGGCCAGACCTGTTTGAGGACGTCGAAATTGAAGAAGGTCGTGACGAGCTCGTCCATCATGACCTCGGATGCGCGTAGACATGTTCCAGCCAGCGCGTGAAGCGCACGAAGGGCAGGAACAGCAGGAGGAAGAGCAGCGCGCCGACGGTGAGCGCAGTCGGATTGGCGACGTTGGACTGGATGCTCGACGTCACGTTGAGCAGTTCCGGCACGGCCACGACCGAGCCCAGCGTCGTGCCCTTGCTGATGCCGATGGCGCGGTTGGTCAGCGGCGGGATAGACATACGCACCACCTGCGGCAAGATGATGTAGGCCAGCGTCTGGGTGAAGCCGAGGCCCGTCGAGCGCCCCGCCTCCCACTGCCCCTTCGCCACGGCGTTGATGCCGGCCCAGAAGATCTCTTCGGCAAAGGCTGAGAGTACGATCGCAAGCGCCAGCACGGTCGCCGTGACCGGCTCCAGCACCAGCCCGAAATAGGGCAGCGCGAAATAGGCCAGCACGATCAGGACGAGCTGCGGGATCGAGCGGAAGAAGTCGATATAGAAGATGATCAGCCAGTTCAGCGGCCGGATGCCGTAGAGCCTGAGGATCGCGAGCGCGAGGCCGAGCGGGATGCCGATCAGCACCGTCAGGATCGACATCTCGACGGTGATCAGGAAGCCGCGCAGGATGTCGGGCCAGTAGGCCGACAGCAGCCCGAAATCGAAGAAGTAGCGGACGATCTGATCCATGTGCGCCCGTCAGCCGTGCGAGCGCATCACGAAGTCGCGGATGCGCTGGTGCTGCGGGTTGATCAGGATCTCCTGCGGCGTGCCCTCGGCCAGGATCGCGCCATGGTCCATGAAGACGACGCGGTCGGCGACATCGCGCGCGAACTTCATCTCATGCGTCACCACGATCATGGTCATGCCCATTTCCTTGGTGCGGACCATGACGTTGAGCACTTCGCCGACGAGCTCTGGATCGAGCGCCGAGGTCGGCTCGTCGAAGAGCATGACCTGCGGCTCCAGCGCCATGGCGCGGGCGATGCCGACGCGCTGCTGCTGTCCGCCGGACAGCTCGGCCGGATAGGAATCGGCCTTGTGGGCGAGGCCGACGACCTCGAGGTGGTGCCGCGCCTTGCGCTCGGCCTCCTCCTTGCCGAGGCCGACCACCTTGCGCAGCGCCAGCATCACGTTCCCCAGCGCGGTCTTGTGCGGGTAGAGATGGATGCCCTGGAAGACCATGCCGATCCGGCGGCGCAGGAGATTGAGGTCCACCTTCGGACCGGTGATCTCCTGCCCGCCGACGCGGATGGTGCCCGCCGTCGGTTCCTCCAGCCGGTTGATGCAGCGCAGGCAGGTGCTCTTGCCCGAACCGGAGGAGCCGACGATCACGACGGCCTCGCCCTTGCCGACCTTGAGGTCGACGCCGCGCAGCACCTCGACATGGCCGAAGCTCTTGCGCAGCCCCTCGATCGAAACGATCGTCTCAGCAGGCGTGGCCGTCATGGCGGGCTGCGAGTTCACTTGCAGGCAGCCTTGCGCTCGGTCGCGTCATAGCCCTCGAAATCCGGCGCGCCGGTGCCCGGATAGACCTTTGCCGCCGAGGAATTGGCATCCGGCTTCACGCCGAACCACTTCTCGTGGATCTTCGCGAGCGTGCCGTCGGTCTTCATGCATTCCAGCGCACCTTCGACCTGAGACCGGAAGGCGGCGTCCTCCTTGCGGAAGGCGATGCCGAAGTTGCGGCCGCTGTCGAGCACGAAGGCAACTTCCGCAGCTGGCGTCTGCGTGGAGACATAGCGCGAGACCGGCGCATCGGCGACGTTGGCGAAGGCGCGGCCGATCATGACCGCCTGCACGGCGTCGGCATTCTTGTTGTAGCGCTGGATGGTGAAGCCGTACTTGGCCTCGTTGTCGGTCAGCCACTTGTCCGAGATCGAGCCGTTGTTGACGGTCAGCGCCTTGCCCTTCAGCTCGTCGAGATTGGCGATCTTGTTGCCCTTCTTGACGAGGAAGCCGAGGCCCGTCGGCATGTAGGGCTCGCTGAACAGCATCTGCGCGGCACGCTCGGGCGTAATGTTGGTCGGCGCCGGGATCATCTCGTAGCGCTTGGAGAACAGGCCGGCGAAGATCGCCGAGAAGTTCGAATCCGTGACCTCGACGCCCGGGCGGCCAAGCTTCTGGGCGATCGCGAGGGACATATCATAGGTGAAGCCGGTGGTCTCGCCGGCCGGTGTCTTGAAGCAGAACGGCGCGAAACCGAGGTCGCAGGCCACTTTCAGCTTTTCGTTCTGCGGATGATCGGCGTCCTCAGCCATGGCCGGCATCGCGATGAGGGCGGCCAACGCCAAGCCCCTGATGGCGGCGCGCGCCATCCCGATCGAATTCAGTTTCATGCTTCCGCTCCCGTTGTGCGACGGCGCCGCCGCGATCGTTGCGCCCCTGTTCCAGCAACAATCCGGCCACGTCTGGAGCGAAGCCTAACAGGGCGAAATCATGCCCTGCCAATTATTTATTGTCAGGTTTCCATAACATGATGTTAAGCGTCTTCGGGCGGCTCCGCATCCTTGCCCCTGGGCAAGGGCGGCACCAATCCGCGCAAAATGTCGACGAAAGAGCTCGCCGTCCGCGAAAGCGGCTCGAAGCGCGGCGTCAGAAGGTGCGCGCGGACCCGCGTCTTGGGCGCGAGCGGGCGCGACACCAGCTCCGGCCAGGTCCGCCCGCGCAGCACGAACTCGTCGACGACCGCGATGCCGGCGCCGGCCCGCACCATTGCGCAGGCGACGGGCGTGAAGCGAACGACGGTGCTGATGCGGAGCGGCGCGGCTTTCAGAGCGAGCGCACGACCGACGACATCGCCATAGGGCGTCTGCGGCCCGAACCCGATCAGCGGATAAGGTACGAGATCGGCCGGGCGGATCACGCGCAGCCGCGCCAACGCATGGTCGCGCGGCATGATCACCATCAGCCGCCCCTCTGTCAGCACCTCCATGTCGAGCGTCGGCTCGTCGACGGGAAGGATCGAGACGCCGAGATCGGCCCGGCCGGCCACGATCTTGGCGACGATCTCGAGCAGGGTCAGCACCTCGAACTCGACGCGCAGATCCGGGAAGCGCTCGCGCAGGCGGGCAATGGCGTCCGGCACCAGCGCCTGCCCGACGCTCGGGCTCGCGACGATCCGCACCGAGCCCGTGCCGCGCTCCCGCAGTTCCTCCGCCAGCTCGTTGACCCGGACCACGCCCTGATGGACCTGATCGACCTCCTGGAACAGGCGGCGAGCCTCCGGCGTCGGCTGCACGCGGCCGCGTACCCGTTCGAACAGGCGCAGCGCCAACCGGTCCTCCGTATAGGCCAGGAGACGGCTGATCGCCGGCTGCGAGACCGAGAGCAGCCGGGCCGCGCCGCTGATCGAGCCAGTGATCATGATGGCACGGAAGACTTCGATCTGCCGGAGATTGAGGCGCATGAGGATAACATCCGATTATGGTCGGCCGCATAATAAGCATGATTCATTTCGCGCATAGCGCTCTAAGCTCGATCTCGCGCCGGCAACGACCGGTCACAAGGGACGAGGCCGGCCGATGAGGCGCTTTCTGACGATGAGGGATGTCGAGGCCGCTGTGGCCGGCGGTTCGGTCTTCGCCGCGGGCGGAGGCGGCTGGGCCGATCACGGCCGCATGCTCGGCACCGCCGCGGTCAACACCGGCAGGCCCGAGCTCGTCACCATGGACGAGATTCCCGACGACGCCATCATCGCCACCGCCGCCGCCATCGGCGCACCCGCCGGCACGACCGAGTGGGAGATGTGGGGCATCGACTACGTCAAGGCCGTGCAGCTGCTGCAGGAGGCACTGGGCAAGCCAGTCTACGGCCTCATCATCGGCCAGAACGGCATGTCGAGCACGCTGAACGCCTGGCTTCCCAGCGCGATCCTCGGGGTGAAAGTGGTCGACGCCGTCGGCGACATCCGCGCCCACCCCACCGGCGACATGGGCTCGATCGGCCTCGCCAACAGCCCGGAAGCGACCATTCAGGTCGCGGTCGGCGGCAACCGTGCCAAGAACCAGTATATCGAGCTGGTGACCCGCGGCGCCACGGCCAAGGTCTCGCCGATCCTGCGCACCGCTTCGGACATGTCCGGCGGCTTCATCGCCTCCTGCCGCAACCCCGTCTCGGCGGCCTACGTTCGCCAGAATGCCGCGCTCGGCGGCATCTCGATGGCGCTGGCACTGGGCGAGCGCATCCTCGATGCCAGGCCGAAGGGCGGTTCGGCCGTGATCGACGCGATCTGCGACCAGACCGGCGGTTCGATCATCGCGCGCGGCCCCGTCGCCAAGAAGGATGTCCGCTACACCAACGAGGCCTTCGACATCGGCACGATCCAGGTCGGCACCGGTGCGGCCGCGCGCATCATCCACGTCATGAACGAGTACATGGCCGTCACCGACCTGGATGGCGCCCGGCACGCCTGCTTCCCGGACGTGATCACCACGCTCGACAATGACGGCCAACCAGCCAGCGCCGGCCATGTCCGCGAGGGCATGGAGCTCTCGGTCCTGCGCGTGCCCAAGGACAAGATCCCGCTGAGCTCCAGCGTGACCGACCCCAGCGTCTATCCGATCGTCGAGAAGGCGCTCGGCATGAACTTCACCGAATACGCGCTCGGCCGCGAAGGCTAGGCCACGCGCTTCTCCCCACACCCGCAGGATCATCCGGATACCCCAGTCATGAGCGATTTCGATCTCGTCCTCCGCGGCAACATCGTGCTGTCCGACACGATCATCGAGGACGGCTATGTCGCCGTCACCGGCGGCAAGATCGGCAAGGTCGGGTCCGGCACACCGCCCTCGGCCCGCGAGACGCAGGATTTCCGCGGCCAGTGGATCATTCCCGGCGTCATCGACGGGCAGGTCCATTCCGGCAGCCAGGCCGATCACGAGGGCATCGGCATGTGCTCGCGCGCTGCGGCGGCCGGCGGGGTCACCGTCATGGTCGACATGCCCTATGACGAGCCCGAGCCCGTCACCAGCGCCAAGCTCTTCAACGAGAAGGTCGCGGTGGTCGAGCGCGACGCCCATGTCGATGTCGCGCTCTACGCGACCATCACCATCGAGAACGGGCTCCATGCCATTCCCGGCCTCGTCGAGGCCGGCGCCTGCGCCTTCAAGTTCTCGACCTTCGAGGCCAACCCGACGCGCTTTCCGCGCATCGGCGACGACACGCTCTACGAAGCCTTCAAGCTGATCGAGCCGACCGGCCTGCTCTGCGGCGTCCACAATCAGGACCAGGAGATGACCCGGCGCAATATCGCCAGGCTGATCGAAGCCGGCGATACCGGCCCGGACGCCTTCCTGCGCGCCCATACGCCGCTGATCGAGAACCTCGCAACCGCCCGCATCTACGAGATCGGCGCCGAGACGGGCGCGCGCGCCCACGCCGTCCACGTCTCGACCTCCCGCGGCTTCGAGATCTGCAACATGTACAAGCGCGCCGGCTACAAGGCGACGGTCGAGAGCTGTGTGCAGTACTTCATGCTCAACGCCGAGGAACACGTCCCGCGCTTCGGCGCCAAGGTGAAGCATTATCCGCCGATCCGCCCGAAGGCCGAGAGCGAGTTGCTCTGGAGCCATCTCGCCGCCGGCCATTGCGATTTCATCTCGTCCGATCACGTCTCCTGGGGCCTGGAGAAGAAGGGCGACCCGATGATCTTCAAGAACACCTCGGGCGGCCCGGGCATCGAGACCCTGCTGCCGGCCCTCTGGACCGGCTGCGAAGAGCACGGCCTCTCCCCGACCATCGTCGTGAAGCAGCTCTGCGAGGGGCCGGCGAAGGCTTTCCTGCTCGCCGACAAGGGCCGGCTCGAAGCCGGCGCCGACGCCGACATCACCGTGCTGGAGCCGGGCCGCTTCATTCATGACCCCAGCAAGAGCCTCGCGGCGGTGAAGTGGAGCTCGATGGAGGGTCGCGAGTTCCGCGTCCGCGTCGCCGCAACTTACGTACGCGGCCAGCTCGCCTGGGACGGCACCGAGATCCGCAACAAGGCAGGCGACGGCCGCTTCCTGCGTCCGGCGGCGTAGGCACATCATGTCGATCGATCAGGACCGTCTCTGGCGGCGCATCGAGGCGCTCTCGCGGATCACCGATCCGGAGCGCCCCTGGACGCGGCGCTCCTTCACCCCGCGCTTCCTCGAAGGCCGCGAATGGCTCACGGCGGAATTCCGCGACGCCGGGCTGGAGACGGAGCTCGACGCTGCCGGCAACCTGGTCGGCCGACTCACCGGGGCGGATCCGTCGCTGAAGCCGATCCTGATCGGCTCGCATTCCGACACCGTGCCGTCCGGCGGACGCTATGACGGCATTCTCGGCGTGCTCGCCGCATTGGAAGTCGCGCAGAGCTTCAGCGAGCGCGGCGACCGTCTGCGCCATACGCTGGAGGTCGTCGACTTCCTGGCCGAGGAGCCGAGCGAATTCGGTCTGTCCTGCATCGGCAGCCGCGCCCTCGCAGGCGCGCTGACCGAGCAGCATCTCGCCCTCACCCGCCCTGACGGCATGACGCTGCGCGAAGGCATCGCTTTCGTCGGCGGCCGGCCCGAAGAGCTGGCCGCGGTCAAGCGCGCGGCCGGCAGCGTCGCGGCCTATGTCGAGGTCCATATCGAGCAGGGCCGCGTGCTGGAGAACGAGCGCATCCCGATCGGCATCGTCACCGACATCGTCGGCATCCGCCGCGAGCGCATCACCGTGACCGGCCGGGCCGACCATGCCGGCGCAACTCCGATGCCGCTCAGGGCCGATGCGCTGGTCGGCGCCGCCAAGCTCGTCGAGGCCGCCTACAAGCGGGCGCTCGCGACAGCCCGGGACAACCAGCCTCTGGTCGCCACCTTCGGGCGCATCGAGGTCATCCCCAACGCGGCCAATGCCGTGCCGGGCGAGGCCGTCCTGACGCTCGAGGTCCGCTCCGGCAACGAGGCGGCGGTCAAGGCCTTCGGCGAAGCGCTGGTACGTGACCTGCGCCCCGCGCTCGAAGAACTCCGGCTCTCCATCGCCGTCGAGCCGATCAGCCATGTCGCGCCGACGGCCTGCGCGCCGGAAATCCGTTCGGCCATCGCCAATGCATCCACCTCGCTCCGGCTCGCCACGCGCGACCTGCCGAGCGGCGCCGGCCATGACGGCGTCCAGGTCGCCCATACCGGCCCGATCGGGATGATCTTCGTACCCTGCCTCGAAGGCCGCAGCCACGCGCCGGAGGAATCGATCACGCCCGAGCAGGCCGGAGACGGCGCCCGCGTGCTGGCCGAGACGGTGCGCCTGCTCGATGTGAGCCTGGGCTGAGCCGATGGACTGGGCCGCAAGCGATCTGGCGGAACGCGACCTCTACAAGCTCCTCGTCAACACCGTGCTGCCGCGCCCGATCGCGCTCGTCACCACGGTCGATGCGCAAGGGCGCGCCAACGCCGCGCCCTTCAGCTTCTTCAACGTCTTCAGCCATGCGCCGCCGCTGGTCGTGCTCGGCATCGAGGGCCGCGATGGCGCGACTTCGCCACTGAAAGATACGATGCGGAATATCCGCGAGACCGGCAGCTTCGTCGTCAATCTGGTCGATCGCGCCATGGTCGAGGCGATGCAGATCTGCGCCATCGACTTCCCCGGCGAGGTCGACGAGATCGAGGCGGCGGGGCTCGCGACCGCGCCGAGCGCCACGATTGCCGCGCCCAGGCTCGCCGCCTCCCCGGTCCAGCTCGAATGCCGCGAGACGGTCTCGCTCTCGCTCGGCACCCGCAATCGCAATCTCGTCGTCGGCGAAATCCGGCACATCCATATCCGCGACGGCGTCGTCGACGAGCGCTTGCATGTCGATATCGACAAGCTCGACCTCGTCGGCCGCCTGCACGGTACCGATTGGTACGTCACGCTGCGCGACCGTTTCCAGGCTCCACGTCAGACACTCGCAAGCTGGCGCGAACGGTCGCGGACCATCCCGGAAGGAGAGGTATCGTGAGCGGCACGATCTACGTCATCAATCCCAATTCGACCGAGCGCGTGACCAAGGAGATCGATGTCGCGGTCGCACCGCTGCGCATCGCCGGTGGCCCCGCGATCGAATGCCTGACGCTGGCCGAAGGTCCGCCCGGCATCCAGTCGCAGCGCGATATCGACGGGCTGATCCCCGCCCTGCTCAAGCGCGCCGCAGGCCTCGAGAACGAAGCCGCGGCCTTTGTTATCGCCTGTTTCTCCGACCCCGGCATGCATGCCCTGCGCGAGCAGAGCACGAAGCCGGTGCTGGGCATCGCCGAATGCGGCGTACTGACCGCCCTGACACTCGGCCAGCGCTTCGGCATCGTCGCCATGCTGCAGAATTCGATCCCGCGCCACCTGCGCTATCTCGGCGCCATGGGCCTGATGGGACGCTTCGCGGGCGACCTGCCCGTGAACCTCACCATCGCCGAGATGGCCGACGATGAACTGACGCTCGGCCGCATGATCGGCGTCGGCCGCACGCTGCGCGACACGCACCATGCCGATGTGCTGGTCATGGGCTGCGCCGGGATGGCGCGCTTCCGCGAGCCGCTGGAACGAGAACTGGGCATCCCGATCGTCGAGCCGACCCAGGCGGCGGTGACGATGGCGATCGGGCGCGTGCGGCTGGGCTGGGGCGGACGCCCTCTCCGCGGAGGCTGAACATGGACGATCTGATTGCCGAACTCGCCGGGGCTCTCGGCGAGGCGAATGTCCTCGTCTCCCAGCAGGACCAGGCGCCTTTCCTCACCGACTGGCTCGGCAAATATCGCGGCGCCGCACGGGCCGTCGCCCGGCCCGGCTCGACCGCGGAGGTCGCGGCCGTGATGCGCATCTGCACACGCCACAAGGTGCCTGTCGTTCCGCAGGGCGGCAATACCAGCATGTCGGGCGGCGCGACGCCGGATGAATCCGGCAACGCCGTCGTCCTTTCGCTCGCGCGGCTGAACCGCATTCGCGACATCGATGCTGTCAGCAATACGATCACCGTGGAGGCCGGCGTCGTCCTCGCCAAGGTTCAGCAGGCGGCGCAGGAGGCCGGGCGCTTCTTCCCTCTCAGCCTCGGGGCCGAGGGCAGTTGCACCATCGGCGGCAATCTCGCTGCGAATGCCGGCGGCGTCGCCGTCCTGCGCTACGGCACGATGCGCGAGCTCACCCTCGGCCTCGAAGTCGTGCTGGCCGATGGGCGCATCTGGGACGGGCTGACGGCGCTGCGCAAGGACAATACAGGCTACGCCCTGCGCGACCTCTTCATCGGCTCGGAAGGCACGCTCGGCGTCATCACCGGCGCGGTGCTGAAGCTCTTCGCCCAGCCGCATGCCCGTGCCAGTGCTTTCGTCGCCGTCGAGGACGCTGAAGCGGCGCTATCCCTTTTGTCGGCGGTTCGCGACCGTTGCGGCGACCGGCTGACAGCCTTCGAGTTCATGACCGGCGATTGCCTGTCGCTGATCCTGCGCCATATCGGCGATGCGCGCCTGCCGCTCGCCACGCTGCCGCCGGCGGCAGTGCTGATCGAGCTTTCGGACCAGGACGACGAGCAGGGCCTGCGCGAGCGCCTCGAAGCCTCGCTGGCCGAGAGCATCGAGGCCGGCCTCGTGCTCGACGCCGCCATCGCGCAGGACGGCACGCAGGCCAGAGCCTTCTGGCGCATCCGCGAAGGCGTGTCGGAAGCGCTGGTGCGCGAGGGCAAGGCCGCCAAGCACGACGTCTCCATGCCGGTGTCGGCCATGGCCGATTTCGTCGCCGCAGCCGATGCCGCCGTCCGCGCGGCGGCGCCGGGCGTAAGGCCGATCGTGTTCGGCCATCTCGGCGACGGCAACCTGCACTACAACCTGCTGCCGGCGTTGGGACAGGACCCAGCCGATTTCGCGGCCCTCACTCCCGAACTCACCCGCATCGTCCATGACGAGATCGGCCGCCGGCGCGGCTCGATCAGCGCCGAGCATGGCATCGGCCAGCTGCGCGTCTCCGAGATGAAGCTGCGCAAGGCGCCGCTCGAACTCGAACTGATGCACCAGCTCAAGCACCTGCTCGATCCGGCAGGCCTGCTCAATCCGGGCAAACTTCTGCCGGGCAAGCTCCTGCCCGCTTCCACCAAGAACTGAGGACGACCATGGCTCTGCTCGATGAAACCGCTGGGGGTGTCTACGTCATCGCGGTGACGCCCTTCACAGACACCGGCGCGCTCGATCTCGAAAGCACCGACCGGATGGTCGATTTCTACCTGGAGAAGGGCGCGACCGGCCTCACCGTCCTCGGCATGATGGGCGAGGCGCCCAAGCTGACGGCGGACGAATCCCGTATCTTCGTGCGCCGCGTGCTGGCGCGCGTGCAGGGGCGCGTGCCCGTCGTCGCGGGCGTCTCGGCGCCGGGCTTCGCCGCGATGCGCGAGCTCAGCGAGAGCGTGATGGGTGACGGCGCCGCCGGCGTCATGGTCGCCCCGCCCTCCAACCTGCGGACCGACGACCAGATCGTCTCCTATTATGCGATGGCGGCGGAGACGCTGGGGCCGAAGACGCCCTTCGTGCTGCAGGATTTCCCGCTGGTCACCCAGGTGCAGATCACCCCGGCCGTGATCCTGAAGATCGTCGCCGCCCATCCGAGCTGCGTCATGCTCAAGCACGAGGACTGGCCGGGCCTCGCCAAGATCTCGGCGCTGCGCGCGGCGAGCGACAATGGCGGCCGCCGCATCTCGATCCTCGTCGGCAATGGCGGCATGTTCCTGCCGGAAGAACTTTCGCGCGGCGCCGACGGCGCCATGACCGGCTTCGCCTATCCCGAGATGATGGTCGATGTCTGGAAGGCCCATGCCGCCGGCAATGTCGAGCGCGCGCATGATCTCTTCGACGCCTATCTGCCGCTCGCCCGCTACGAGCAGCAGCCCGGCCTCGGCCTCGCCATCCGCAAGCACACCCTGGCGAAGCGCGGCGCCATCGCCTCCGCCACCCTGCGCAGGCCGGGCGGGGCGTTGTCGAAAGCGGATATCGCCGATATCGAACGGCTCATCGCGCGGCAGGAGCGGCGCCTCAAGGAGATCGGCTGATGGATCTGGGACTTGTTGGAAAGCGCGCGCTCGTATTGGGCGCGAGCCGCGGACTCGGCGCCGCGATCGCGCAGGCGCTCGCCACTGAAGGCGCGACCGTCATCGCCGCCGCCCGCAGCACCGATGTCACGGAAAGCTGGATCGCCGCTCTGCCGGCGGACCAGCGCGGCCGCGTCAGCGCCGCGAAACTGGACCTTGCCGATCTCGCCTCGGTCGATGCCCTTGCCGAGCGTCTCGTCGCGGAAGGCGGCGTCGACATCCTGATCGGCAACTCCGGCGGCCCGCCGCCCGGCGAGGCGCGCGACGCCAAGCGCGGCGACTGGCTGAAGCACTTCGAGGGCATGGCAGCCAATCTCTTCCATCTGGCGCAGCAGCTCCTGCCCGGCATGACGGAGCGCGGCTGGGGCCGCATCGTCACCATCGCCTCCTCCGGTGTCGAGCAGCCGATCCCGCGTCTCGCCCTCTCCAACGGCATCCGCGCCGCCGTGATCGGCTGGTCGAAGACGCTGGCTTCGGAGGTTGCGGGCAGCGGCGTGACGGTCAATGTCGTCCTGCCCGGCCGCATCCACACCGAGCGCGTCGACCAGCTCGACGATGCCGCGGCCGCCCGCAGCGGCGGCACGCGCGACGCGGTGGCACAGGCCTCGATGGCGACGATCCCCGCCGGACGCTATGGCAAACCGCAGGAATTCGCCGATGTGGTCACATTCCTCGCCAGCGAGCGGGCAAGCTATGTGACGGGCGCGAAGATCCGTATCGACGGCGGCTTGATCAGAGGCATCTGAACCCGGACTCGTCTGCGCCAGCGACAATAGAGCTGGCGCAGACGCCTGGACGTGGCGCTCGCCGTATCGATCTGCGGGGTGGAATACCTGCGGCTCGTCATCAATACAGGCGCGGATCGTTTCGCACGTCCTCGGCGCGCCGCGCCAAAAAGCAAAAAGCGCCGGAAGATCCGACGCTTGCATGCTTCTCAAGCCTTGAGATTGTCTGGAGCGGGCGAAGGGATTCGAACCCTCGACCCCAACCTTGGCAAGGTTGTGCTCTACCCCTGAGCTACACCCGCATCCGAGACAGCGGCGCCGTGGCGGCGCGGTCGGGTTATTGCCCCAAAGCGCGGCGGAGTGCAAGCACCTGACGAAAGTTTTTTGCCGGCCGTTGATAACCCGCTCTCTGACGCGACATCTTGCCGTCTGCGCAAGGTGAGGTTAGGCATCGCGAATGGCACGCTTTCCCCGGCCGACGTGGTGGAAACGTGCCATGCCAGACCGATTCCGACGCTTGCGATCACCGGCCTCCCCACGATGAACACGCCCGTCACTCCCGAACAGCTCTGCGAACATCTCTCCGCGCGCGGCATCGCCTTCCATCGGATGGACCATCCCGCGGTCTTCACCGTCGCCGAATCGACTGTTCATCGTGAGCCGCTGCAGGGCCTGCACACCAAGAACCTGTTCCTGAAGGACAAGAAGGGGCGGCTGTTCCTCGTCTCGGCCGAGGCCGATGCCCGGATCGATCTCAAGCGCCTGCATGAGCGGATCGGCGCCAGCGGCAGGCTCTCCTTCGGGTCGGCCGAGCTGCTGCTGGAGAAACTCGGCGTCACGCCGGGCTCGGTCACCGCCTTCGCCGTGATCAACGACCGCGCCGGCGACGTCACCATGGTGCTCGACGCCAATCTGGTGACGGGCGAGGACGTCAACTTCCACCCGCTGATCAATACGGCCACGCTCAGGGTCGGGCGCGACGATTTCCTCGCCTTCCTCAGGCAGACCGGCCATGAGCCGCTGATCGTCGATTTGCCCGTCCCACCCGATGGACAGAACAGCTAAAGCTCCCCATCTATGGGGCGACTGCGCAGGCGGCCGCATCGGCGCGCCGGCGCCTCTACGAAGCATCACGAAGGGCGACCCATGCTGGTCAATGGCGAGGCGGCCGAGCAATCCGGCCTGATCAAGGACACCACGACGCAGGCCTTCCGCCAGGACGTCATCGCTGAATCGATGAAGCAGCCGGTGCTGATCGATTTCTGGGCGCCCTGGTGCGGCCCCTGCAAGCAGCTTACCCCTGTCATCGAGAAGGTCGTCAAGGCCGCCGGCGGCAAGGTCAAGCTCGTCAAGATGAACATCGACGAACACCCGCAGATCCCCGGCCAGCTCGGCATCCAGTCGATTCCCGCCGTCATCGCCTTCAAGCAGGGCCAGCCGATCGACGGCTTCATGGGCGCACAGCCGGAAAGCCAGGTGAAGGCGTTCATCGAACGCCTGGTCGG
Organism: Allobosea sp. 05L423; assembly: GCF_056397745.1. NCBI lineage: Bacteria > Pseudomonadati > Pseudomonadota > Alphaproteobacteria > Hyphomicrobiales > Alloboseaceae > Allobosea > Allobosea sp. 05L423. The sequence goes on from NZ_JBFTOA010000005.1 coordinate 216,541, forward strand.
CCCGATGGGGCCCGGCGCGACGGAGGAACTGATTGCGGCCGCGCAGGCCGCCGCCGAGGCCGGCGACCCGGCCGGCGCGAGCGAGCTCTATGCGGGCGTGCTCCAGACCGAACCCGACAACCTCGCCGCCATCGCGGGGCTGGCACGGCTGCACCTCGACACCGGCGATACCGAAGGCGCCAAGGGCATCCTCGCCATGACGCCGCAGGACAAGGCCGGCGACCCGGCCATCACGGCCTTGCGCGCCGCGATCGAGCTCGCCGAGCAGGCTGCCTCCCTCGGCGACACAGCGGAGCTCGAGGCAAAGGTCGCTGCCGATCCGAAGAATCACCAGGCTCGTTTCGACCTGGCGCTGGCGCTCAATGCCCGTGACCGACGCGACGACGCGGTCGACCATCTGATCGCCATCATCAAGGCCGACAGGAAGTGGAACGACGACGGTGCGCGCAAGCAGCTGCTCCAGCTCTTCGAGGCCTGGGGCCCGATGGACGATGCAAGCGTTACCGGCCGCCGCAAGCTGTCGACCCTGTTGTTCTCCTGACCGCCGAGAGGACGGAACCGCGCATGGGCATGAACGCCGTCTATGAGGGGGCCGGGGATTGCCCTGAGGTGATCCCGCTCTTCCCCTTGAGCGGCGCGCTGCTCCTGCCGCGCGGCCAGATGCCGCTCAACATCTTCGAGCCGCGCTATCTCGCCATGATCGACGACGCGCTGAAAGGCGAGCGCGTCGTCGGGATGATTCAGCCCGAGCCCGAGGTCGGCCGCCAGCCGGAGATCCCTCCGTTGCTCAAGGTCGGCTGCCTGGGCCGCATCACCCAGCTCGCAGAGACCGGCGACGGGCGCTACATCGTCACCCTGACCGGGATCAGCCGGTTCCGGCTGCTGGACGAACTGTCGGTCACCACGGCCTATCGGCAGGCACGGGTCGACTACCAGCCCTTCGCCGCCGATTTCGTGGCGCGGACAGGCGAGGAGGAGGTCGACCGCAAGGGCCTGCTCAAGGCGCTCAAAGACTTCGCCAAGGCGAACGACCTCAAGATCGACTGGAAGGGCGTCAACGAGGCGCCGAACGAGGCCCTGGTCAACGCGCTCTCGATGATGTGTCCGTTCGGACCGCGCGAAAAGCAGGCCCTGCTCGAGGCGCGGACGCTGAAGGACCGGGCCGAGGTGCTGGTCGCGATCACCGAGATCGAGCTCGCCCGCGGCGGCAGTGATCCGGACACCACCCTGCAGTGACCGTATCCACGCCGCCCGCCGAAGCCCCGCCGAAAGTTTGGCCGCCGCGCAGCGCGGTCACGGCGTGGCTGTTCTTCGACTGGGCGGCGCAGCCCTTCTTCACGCTGATCACCACCTTCGTCTTCGCGCCCTTCTTCGCCTCGGCGCTCGCGAAGGATGCCGCCGCCGGCCAGGCGCTCTGGGGCTATGCCACCGGCTTTGCCGGCTTCTGCATCGCCCTGCTCTCGCCTTTGCTCGGCGGCATCGCGGACAGGACCGGGCCGCGCAAGCCCTGGATCGCGGCTTTCGGCGCGCTGCTCGTCATCGGCTCGGCCATGCTCTGGTTCGCCGTGCCGGGCTCGGCTTCGGCGGTGCCGATCGCGCTCGCCGGCTTCATCGTCGCGACGGTCGGCGCGGAGTTCGCCACCACCTTCAACAACGCGATGATGACGCGGCTGGTGCCAACGGAGCGCCTCGGCTGGCTCTCCGGAACCGGCTGGGCCATCGGCTATCTTGGCGGGCTCTTGTCGCTCGCGATCACGCTCGGCCTTCTCGCGGCGGAACCTCAGACCGGCAAGACGCTGGCGGGCATCGCGCCGATCCTCGGGCTCGATGCGGCTGCGCGCGAAGGCGACCGCTTCTCCGGCCCGCTCACCGCACTATGGTTCGTGGTCTTCGTCACGCCGATGTTCCTGTTCACGCCGGATTCGAGCAAGACGGGCCTGAGCCTCGCCGAAGCGGCAAAAGGCGGCGTCGGGCGGCTGAAGGCTACGCTGGCCGAGTTGCCGAAGCTGCCTTCGCTCGGCCGCTTCCTGCTCGCCAACATGATCTACCAGGATGCGCTGGTCGCCCTCTTCGCCTTCGGCGGCATCTATGCGGCCGGCGTCTTCGGCTGGCAGACCATCGAGCTCGGCATCTTCGGGATTCTGCTCACCGTCACCGGCACGCTCGGCGCCTGGCTCGGCGGCAAGCTCGACGACACCATCGGCGGCAAGCCGGTGATTCTGGGCTCGATCGCCTGCCTGCTCTTTGCCTGCCTGGGCATCCTCTCGCTGAGTGCAGACCATATCCTGTTCGTGATCCCGGCCGCCCCGCACGCACCCGGCGACGGGCTCTACGCAACGCTGCCGGAGCGGGTCTATCTCGGTCTCGGCCTGCTGATCGGCCTCGTCGCCGGCCCGTTGCAGGCCGCTTCGCGCAGCCTGATGGCGCGGCTCGCTCCACCCGGCCGCATCGGCGAGTTCTTCGGGCTGTTCGCCCTGTCAGGCAAGGTCACGTCCTTTATGGGCCCGACGCTGGTCGCGCTGGCGACAAGCGCCTTCTCCAGCCAGCGTGCCGGGCTTGCCGTCCTGATCGTCTTCTTCCTGGCGGGCGCGGCGTTGCTCGCCGGCGTCACAGTGAAACGGGCGCCGTAGCGCCCGTTTCGGTTCCTCAGCGAACCAGGATGTTCCGGAACTGCCAGGGATCGCTGGTATCGATATCCTCCGGGAACAGGCCAGGGCGGCCATCGAGCGGCGTCCAGTCGGTGTAGTAGCCCTTCACCGGCCCGAGATAAGGCTGCTGGATCTCGAGGCAGCGATTGTAATCGAGCTCCTCGACCTCGACGATGCCGGCGCGCGGGTTCTCCAGCGCCCAGACCATGCCGGCCAGCACGGAAGAGGTGACCTGCAGGCCGGTCGCGGTCTGATAGGGCGCGAGCGAACGCGCCTCCTCGGTCGAGAGCTGCGAGCCGAACCAGTAGGCGCCCTTGTCGTGGCCGTAGAGCAGCACGCCGAGCTCATCGATGCCGTCGACGACCTCCTTCTCCTCGAGGATGTGGTGCTCCTCCTGCGGGCGGCCGGCATTGCCGAACATCTCGTGCAGCGAGAGCACGGCATCGTTCGCCGGGTGGTAGGCGTAATGGCAGGTCGGCCGGTAGGTCGCCTTGCCGGTCTCGTCGCGCACGGTGAAATAGTCCGCGATCGAAATCGACTCGTTATGCGTGACCAGGAAGCCGTACTGCGCGCCCGGTGTCGGGCACCAGCTGCGGACCTTGGTCTCGGCGCCGGCCTGCATCAGATAGATCGCCGCTTGCGAGCCTGTCTCGTGACCATGGGCATTCGCCGGCATCCATTTCTCGTGGGTGCCCCAGCCGAGCTCGGCCGGCTGGACGGCCTCGGCGATGAAGCCCTCGACAGACCAGGTGTTGACGAAGACGTTCGGCGGCTTCGGGTTCCGCGAGCGCTGCGTGTCGCGCTCGGCGATGTGGATGCCCTTGACGCCGACGCGGTGCATCAGCGCCGCCCATTCCTCGCGGGTGGTCGGCTGCGTCGCATTGAGGCGCATGTCGGCGGCGAGGTTCGTCAACGCCCGCTTCACCAGCGAGGAGACCATGCCGGGGTTGGCGCCGCAGCAGGAGACAGCCGTCGGCGTGCCGGCCGGCCGCGCTCGCTTGGCGGCAAGCGTCATCTCGCGCAGCGCATAGTTCGAGCGCTCGGCCGGCCCCTTGCTGTCGTCGAAATAGAAGCCGAGCCAGGGTTCGTTGACCGTATCGATGTAGAGGGCGCCGAGGCTGGAGGCGAACTCCATCAGGTCGCGCGAGCCGGTGTCGCAGGACAGGTTCACGCAGAAGCCCTGCCCGCCGCCGGCGGTCAGCAGCGGCTCCAGGATTTCCTTGTAGTTAGCCGGCGTCAGCGCTTCCTGGATGAAGCGAATGCCACGCTCGTCGAGGAGATGGCGGTTGGAATCATCTGGAGCAATGACGACGAAGCGGCTCTTGTCGAACTTGAAGTGCCGTTCGAGCAGCGGCAGCGTACCGCGGCCGATCGAGCCGAAGCCGATCATCACGATCGGGCCGGTGATCTCGCCGTAGACGGGCCAATTCGTCATTCTCTGTAACTCCTGGGTTCTGGGGATAAAAAGGTCGAAAGGGTCGTATGAGCGCAAAATCGCGCCGTCAATCGCCTGGGACGCCTTCCACGCGGGTGAGCGCATGGAAAGCGCCGGGCGATGACGGCGCGATGACGAATGTCTGAAGCGTCAGGCGGCCTGCGCCACCTCTTGCACTTCGAAGGCGGCGGGATTGGCAACGCCAGTGGCGACCAGCACGCCGCTTGCACTGCCGAGCGCGCCATCGCGCAGCTCGATGGCGAGGAAGCGCTCGCGCTCGACCGGGCCGGGCATGGCGAGCCCGCGCGTCAGCGCCGGATCGAAGCCGAAGCGGGCGTAGTAGGGCGCGTCGCCGACAAGGATGACGGCGCCGTGCCCGCGGCAGGCGGCGCGCCAGAGCGCCTCGCGCATCATCGCCTTGCCGAGCCCTTCGCCCTGCAGCTCGGGCTTGACCGCAAGCGGGCCGAGCAGCAGCGCCGGCACGCCATTGGCCTCCACATGCCAGAGCCGGACGGTCGCCAGCAGCTCGCCGTCGCGTTCGGCGGTCAGCGCTAGGCCCTCGGCCGGCAGACGGCCCTCGCGCAGGCGCTCGCTGGACTTGGCGGTGCGGCGCTCGCCGAGGCAACGGTCGAGCAGCGCCTCGCGGGCGGGAATGTCGGTGGCGAGCTCGTCGCGGATCGTGATCATGACGCACCTCCTGCCGGAGCGCCTGCTTTCACGCAGACCTTCCCGGCGCCGCGCGAGCGCGGCCACAAGCGGATGGGTTGTGTGGAAGGGGGTCCGGCGGGAGCCACGCCCGCATCTCCGTTCTGGAGATACGAACGCTCCGCCCGTTTGACCGGGCAGCCTGCCGTCTCAGACAGGGCGCTTCGCCGGACCCGATAGTTGAGGAAGGAGCTCGCGCTCCTTCCGACGTCAGATGACGTACTGCTTCAGCGGCGGGAAGCCATTGAAGGCGACGGCCGAATAGGTCGTCGTATAGGCGCCCGTGCCCTCGATCAGCACCTTGTCGCCGATCTCCAGCGAGAAGGGCAGCATGTACGGGGTCTTCTCGTACATGACGTCGACCGAGTCGCAGGTCGGACCGGCGAGCACGCATGGGACGGTCGCATCGCCATCGCGCGTCGTGCGGATGGGGTAGCGGATCGCCTCGTCCATGGTCTCGGCGAGACCGTTGAACTTGCCGATGTCGAGATAGACCCAGCGGACCTCGTCCGACTCGGCCTTCTTCGAGATCAGCACGACCTCGGCCTCGATCAGGCCGGCCTCACCGACCATCCCGCGGCCCGGCTCGATGATCGTCTCGGGCAGCTGGTTGCCGAAATGCTTCGACAGCGCCCGGAAGATCGCGTCGCCATAGGACGGCACGCCCGGAATCGGCTTCAGGTAGCGCGCCGGGAAGCCGCCGCCGAGGTTGACCATCGACAGCGAGATGCCACGGGTAGCGCATTCCTTGAAGATCGCCGAGGCCGAGGCCAGGGCGGAATCCCAGGCATTCACATTCGCCTGCTGCGAGCCGACGTGGAACGAGATGCCATAGGCCAGCAGGCCGAGGCGATGGCCGTGCTCGAGCACGTCCGCGGCCATTTCGGGCACGCAGCCGAACTTGCGCGAAAGAGGCCAGTCGGCGCCGGCGCCGTCGCAGAGGATGCGGCAGAAAATGCGCGCATCCTTCGTGCCGGTCTTCTCGGCGGAACGGGCGACCTTCTCGACTTCGGCCGTGCAGTCGACGGCGAAGAGGCGCACGCCGAGCTCCATGGCGCGCGCGACGTCGCGCTCCTTCTTGATGGTGTTGCCGAAGGAGATGCGGTCGGCGGTAGCGCCGGCAGCCAGCGCGAGCTCGATCTCGACGACCGAAGCGCAGTCGAAGCAGGAGCCGAGCTTGGCCAGCAGGGCAAGCACCTCCGCCGCCGGGTTCGCCTTCACCGCGTAGAAGACGCGGGTGTCGGGCAGCGCACGGGCGAAGGCATGATAATTCTCGCGCACGACATCGGTGTCGATGACGACGCAGGGCCCGTCCTCACGTCGGGTGCGAAGAAACTCACGGATGCGGTCGGTCATGAGACGCGACTCCCCTACGACGCAAGCGGCGTCGATGCGATGTATCGCCGGAATGAGTCGTTCGCGGTCGCAAGGCGCTGTGGAGACGCCTGCTACAGCGGACGAAACGTCCGGACCCGAAACACCGTTCGATTGGGGAAAACCCCGCACGGCCGGCAATGAAGGACAAGCCTCTTCGGTGCCGGCCTGTGGAAAGCCGGCGAGACCAAAAAAGCCCGCTCCGTCGTTGCTTTAAGCTGCGTCCCCCGTGGAGATTCGGGGTTCGCCGGTTTTGCCTCCGGCTGCTGGTCTGTGTCGGGGAACAATCTCCTTGCGGAGACTGGGAGGCGTGATTTGAGGGATGTCCATCCCCTCCATCCGTCCTCCAACCCCTGGCGGCTGTCCGGCCTCTTGTCCGAATGCCCACCGACCAGCACGCGGCCACAGGCACGTGCGAATTGGGTGAAGGCGATATACGGACCGCGACTCCCGACTACAAGTGTTTTGTGAGCCCGGAGCCGCATTTTTTTGCAGGGCCGATCCGCACCCGGGCCAGAGCGGGTTCACGGCCGAAACCGCTTCGCTGGCTATGGGTTAGTCGCGCTTCTCGCAGAAGCGGATCCGGTTGCCGAACGGGTCCGGCACTTCAAGCGTCCGGCCACCCGGCCCGTCCTCCTGAATGCCCGGCCGCGAATAGGAATAGCGCTTGCCGATCAGCTCGGCGCGATAGGCGTCGACGCCCTGCATCCAGACGAAGACGGTCGAGCCGGGGCTCGCGTCGCCGTGATGCTCCGAGAGATGGAGCTGCAGCCCGGAGCGCGACACCTGCATATAGAGCGGCATGTCCGGCCCGAAGCGATGGTCCCAGTCCATCGAGAAGCCGAGGAAGTCGAGATAGAATTGCTTCGCCTTGGCCTCGTCGAAGATCCTGAGGACGGGAATCCCCATCTGCAGGCGCACCGCTTCATCCGTCGCCGCGGCCGACACATCGGGCGCAGCCTCGCCGATCTTTGCCGCCAGCACGTTCCAGTCGTCATAGCCGAACTGGCGCGCCACGATTTCCAGCGCTTCGGAATGGGAAAGCGGCACCTGCCTGGCGACCATGGTCTCGCGCAGGCTTTTCGCCATCAGCTTCGCATCGCGGAAGCTACGCATCGTCGTGATCCTTCTCGCTGCGGACGGTGGGATCGGGGCTCGCCTTGCCGATATCCGTCCACGAGTCGATCGGGATCAGGACAGGGGCTTGAGGGATGCGTTCACCTTGCCCTTTAGGGCGCGAGCGGCTGGCCGCATCCGGCCGGTCGCGAAGGTTGCGATATCTTCATCTCCTGTCAATGGCGGATGCCCTAGACCGGCCCTATTTGATGGCCTTAAGTCTCGGCTGCCGCCTATTTTGCGCAGCCGACGCGACGGGGAAGACGGACCACGCATGACCACGACAGATCGCCGCCGGGTTTTGGGCGGACTCTCAGCCGCGCTCTGCCTCTCGGCAGCGCCCTCCGTCCTTTTGGCGCAGCAGCCGCGGCCTCAGACACCGCCGCCGCAAGGTCAGCCGCAGACGCCGCCTCCTCAGAACGCGGCGCCGCAGCCGCGCTTCAGCTTCGAGGACGTGCAGCGCCGGGCACGCGAGATCGCTGCCGTCGCCTATGAGCCGAGCGCGAGCCTGCCCGAAGCGCTGGCGAAGCTCGACTACGATTCCTGGCGCGACATCCGCTTCCGGCCGGAGCGGGCGCTGCTGGCGCAGAACGGCTCGCCCTTCCGCATGCAGATGTTCCATCCGGGCTTTCTGTTCACCCGGCCGGTCACGGTGAACGTGGTGCGCGACGGCGTGCCGACCCCTGTGCCCTATGCCGCCAACCTGTTCGATTACGGCAAGGTCAAGTTCGACAAGCCTTTGCCGGTCAATCTCGGCTTCGCCGGCTTCCGCCTGCACTTTCCTCTCAACGACCCCCGCGTCTTCGACGAGCTGATCTCTTTCATCGGCGCGAGCTATTTCCGCGTGCTCGGCCGCGGCCAGCGCTACGGCCTCTCGGCACGCGGGCTGTCGATCGGCGCGGGCACCGCGAGCGAAGAGTTCCCGATCTTCCGTGAATTCTGGATCGAGCAGCCTGCCGCCGATGCCGAGCGCGTCATCATCCACACGCTGCTCGATTCCCCCTCGGTGACCGGCGCCTTCCGCTTCACCATCTATCCCGATCTCGACACGGTGATCGATGTCGCGGCAACACTTTATCCGCGCGTGCCGATCGAGAAGCTCGGACTCGCGCCGCTGACCTCGATGTTCTTCACGGGGGAGAACGACCGCCGCTTCTTCGACGACTTCCGCAGCGAACTGCACGATTCCGACGGGCTGATGATCCATTCCGGCAGCGGCGAATGGATCTGGCGCCCGCTGCGCAATCCCAAGCAGCAGGCCGTCTCCTCCTTCGTCGAGCGCAATGTCCGCGGCTTCGGCCTGATGCAGCGCGACCGCACCTTCGAGCATTATCAGGATCTCGACCTCGCCTATGAGCTGCGCCCGTCCTACTGGATCGAGCCGCAGGGCGACTGGGGCGAAGGCGTCGTCGAGCTGATCGAGATGGCGACCGCGGACGAGACCAACGACAATATCGTTGCGCTCTGGGCGCCGAAGACACCGCTCGAACCCGGCCGCGAATTCTCCTTCGCCTACAAGCTCACCGCCATGCTCGATTCCAGCGATCTGCATCCGGGCGGCCGGGTGATCAACACCTACCAGGCCAAGCCGAAGGCGCTGGGTTCGGGCGAGCCTGTGACGGAGGGCGCCCGGCGCTTCATTGTCGATTTCGCCGGCGGCGACCTCGATTATCACGTCAAGCAGCCGGAAAAGGTCGAGATCGTGCCATCGATCGCCTATGGCCGGATCGACCGCGCCTTCATTGTGCCGAACCAGAAGACCAAGGGTTTCCGCGCCTTCATCGACGTGGTGGTCGAGCCTGGCCAGCTGGCCGAGATGCGGGCCTTCCTGAGGAGCGGCGGCAAAGCGCTCACCGAAACCTGGAGCTACCCCTGGCGCTCCGAAGCGCAAGGCTGATCTGGAGGAGCCGACCATGGACGTCGTCGAGAATCCCGAACAGAACCGGTTCGAGCTGTCGCTCGACGGCGGCACGGCCATCGTCGCCTACCGGCAGGACGGCAACCGGCTCGTGCTGATCCATACCGAGGTGCCCGAGCAGTTCGCCGGGCAGGGCATCGGCTCGCGGCTCGCGAAGGGCGTCTTCGATCTGATCCGGGCGAGCGGACGCAAGGCGGTGGTCCGCTGCGAGTTCCTCAAGGGCTGGATCGCGAAGCATCGCGAATACGACGACATCATCGACGGCTAAAAGCATCGGCCGAGGCCGCTGCGCGTCAGCTCTGCTTGCGGCTCTTGCGCACCGCCGGCGTCTTGGCCGGTTGCTTCTTGCGGCCATAAAGCTCCAGCCGGTGCCGTACGAGCTCATAGCCGAGCTCGGCGGCGATACGCCGCTGCAGCTCCTCGATCGCGTCCGAGGAGAATTCGATCACCTCGCCGGAATCGATGTCGATCAGATGGTCGTGATGCTCCTGGCCGGCATGCTCGTAGCGCGAGACGCCGTCCTCGAAAGCGTGGCGTTCGATCGCCCCTTGCGACTCCAGCACCTTCATCGTGCGGTAGACGGTCGAGAGCGAGAGCGTCGGATCGAGGGCGAAGGCACGGGTGAAAATGCCCTTCGCATCGGGGTGATCATCCGCCTCCGCCAACACGCGCAGGATCAGCCGCCGCTGCTGCGTCATGCGCAGCCCGGCCCCCTTGAGCTGGCTTTCGAAAACGGCAACGCGCCGGTCCACTTCGATCATGTCACGGAGATACCGCGAACGAGCGAATTTGCAAATTCGCCTATACGATAATCACTCTCATTTGCATTATTATTGCAAATGCTTTGCTATCGCAATGACTGTCGCGGCCGTCATGCTGCGCAACATCGCGCAGCATGACGGTGCGTTCGGCAGGCCTGCCGTTCTCAGGCTGCGCCCCGAACCGCGCCGAGATCGGCCGCGATTCCGGCCACCAGCTCGAAGGAGCGCTTGCGCTTCTCATGGTCGAAGATCGGCGCGGTGATCATGATCTCATCGGCGCCGGTCTCGCGGATGAAGGCGCCGAGCGAACGCTTCAGCGTCTCCGGCGAGCCGATGAAGGCATAGCGCAGCATCTGCGAGACATGCGCCTTCTCCGCCGGCGACCAGTACTGCTCGATATCGTCGATCGGCGGCTGCAGCTTGCCGCGCGCGCCGCGGACCATGCCGACGAAGCGCTGCTGCAGCGAGGTCGCGAGATGGCGCGCCTCCTCATCGGTCTCTGCGGCGACGACATTGATGCCCGGCATGGCATAGGACGCCGCAAGCTGCTCCGACGGCTTGAAGCGCTCGCGATAGATGGCGAGCGCCTGCAGCAGCGCATCCGGCGCGAAATGCGAAGCAAAGGAATAGGGCAGGCCGAGCTCGGCGGCGAGCTGCGCGCCGAACAGGCTGGAACCGAGGATCCAGAGCGGGACGTTCAGCCCCTCCCCCGGCACGGCGCGGATCGCCTGGTTGGAACCGGCCGGCGCGAACAGCGCCTGCAGCTCGAGTACGTCCCGCGGGAAGCTGTCGGAAGACATCGGGCTGCGCCGCAGCGCCCTGAGCGTGAGCTGGTCGGTACCGGGCGCGCGGCCGAGACCGAGATCGATGCGGCCGGGGAAGAGCGCCTCCAGCGTACCGAACTGCTCGGCGATGACGAGGGGCGCATGGTTCGGCAGCATGATGCCGCCGGCGCCGATCCGCATCGTGCTGGTCGCCGCCGCGAGCTGGCCGATGACGACCGAGGTCGCCGCGCTCGCGATGCCGACCATGTTGTGGTGCTCGGCCACCCAGTAGCGGCTGTAGCCGAGCTTCTCGGCGTGACGCGCCAGATCGATCGACTTGAGCAGCGCCTGGCGCGGCCCCTCCCCTTCGACGACGGGAACGAGATCGAGGACGGAGATCGCGACCATGGCGGCCCTGCTGGCTGGCACCGGACGACCGCCGGCGGGAAGGCTGAGCTTCACCAGATGGGAAGGCTGCGCGCTCCGGTCCAGAGGCAGGCCCGCTTCGTCATGGCGCGCCTGCGCTGGCGTTCTGGCGGAACGCCCATCGCCCTGCGGCGTTGATCTTCAAAGCCATCCGCGCCGAAGGAGAAACCATGAACACAACAGCCAATCCGGCCAAGGAAAGCCTGCGCAAGGAGCAGAAGGAACAGCGCAAGGCCGAGCGCGAGCACGGCAAGGACGCTGAGCTCGACCGGGCGCTGAGGGACACCTTCCCCGCCAGTGACCCCGTCGCGGTGGAAACGCCGACCAAACCGGGGGGGCGCGACTGAGATGCTTTCCCCGGCGCGTCAGTCGCGCTGATAGAGCAGCCGAGCGCGGATCGTGCCGTCGAGGGCACGGATCTCGCGCAGGATGTCCCGCGCCTCTGTGATCGAAACCTTGTCGGCCTCGATGACGACATAACCGACCTCGCCGTCGGTATGGTAGTTCTGCGCGGCAATGTTGACCTGCCGGTTCGCGAAGACGTCGTTGAGGCGCCGCAGCATGCCCGGCACGTTGCGCTGGACATGAATGAAGCGCGTGCCCACAGCGCGGACCGGAATCTGCACCTGCGGAAAGTTCACCGCGCCGACCGTCGAGCCGACATCGGAATAGTCGACGAGCTTGCGCGCAACCTCTGCGCCGATGCGCTCCTGCGCTTCCTCGGTCGAACCGCCGATATGCGGCGTCAGGATCACGTTGGCGCAGCCCTGCAGTGGTGAGACGAAGCGTTCCGCGTTGGAGGCGGGTTCGACCGGGAAGACATCGACCGCGGCACCTGCCAGATGACCGCTGTTCAGCGCCGCCGCGACCGCGTCGAGATCGACGACGGTGCCGCGCGAGTTGTTGATGAGGTAGGCGCCCTTCTTCATCTTGGCGACCTGGGCGGCGCCGATCATGCCGGCCGTCTGCAGCGTCTCCGGCACATGCAGCGAAACGATGTCGGCTGCAGCGAGCAGGGCGTTCAGGCTCTTCGTCGGCTCGGTGTTGCCGTGGCGCAGCCTATCGGTGTGATCGTAGTAGATCACGCGCATGCCCATAGCCTCGGCGAGCGTCGAGAGCTGGCTGCCGATATTGCCGTAGCCGACGATGCCGAGCGTCTTGCCGCGCACCTCGAAGGAGCCGTTGGCCGACTTGTCCCAGCCGCCATCATGAGCCGAGCGCGAGCGGTCCGGAATGCGCCGGAGTAGCATCACGATCTCGCCGATGGTGAGCTCCGCGACGCTGCGGGTGTTGGAGAACGGCGCGTTGAAGACCGGCACGCCCTGCTGGCGCGCCGCCTCGAGATCCACCTGATTGGTGCCGACCGAGAAGCATCCAACGGCAAAGAGCCGGTCGGCAGCGGCGAAGATCTCCGGAGTGAGATGCGTGCGCGAGCGGATGCCGAGCACATGCACGCCCTGGATCGCCTTGAGCAGCGCCTCGCGGTCGAGCGCCTTGGGCAGCCGCTCCAGATTGGAGTAGCCGGCCTGCTCCAGCAGTTCGACGGCGGAATCGTTGATACCTTCCAGCAGCAGGACCTTGATGCGGTCCTTCGGAAGGGAAAGGCGTTCGCTGAGGCTGGTCATGGTGGCTGCGCTCGTGAAGGAGCGGTTGCTATAGTCCTCATGGCGCGCGAGGGAAACGCTTTCCGTGCAGGTCCGCGGCGAAAACGCGTGGCAGACTCACGCCTTCTCGACCACCAGCGTCGCGCCCTCGACCCGCACCACCTTGATCTCCGTGCCCGCCAGAAACTCCGGCCCGATCACGCGCCAGGAGGAATCGCCGACGCGGATGCGACCCTCGCCGCCGGTCATCGTCGCCTCCAGCCTGAAGACCTTGCCGATCAGCTGGCGGCCGCGATCGTTGAGCCCGGTCGCGGCGTCCGGTTCCTCGCTCCGGCGGCGCGTCAGCAACCGCCCCGCGGCGACGCAGGCGACGGCGAGGATCGCGAAAACGATGCAGGCCGCCTGCCAGCCGAAACCGAGGACGCCGACCACCGCGCCGGTGACCAGCGCGGCCACGCCGAGCCAGATCAGGAAGACGCCGGGTGCCAGCATCTCCCCGCCGATCAGCAGCAGGCCGAGGATCGCCCAGAGCCAGCCGCTATGTGTCATTAGCCAGTCCGGCATGACCACCTCAGACGCCCGTCCGGCCCGAAGCCGGCACCGAGCCGGAGCCGCGGCGCTCGGCCACCGCCTCCTCGCCGAAGACGGCCTTGGTGAGCTGGGCGATGCCGCCGACCGTGCCGGCGAGCGCGGCGGCCTCGATCGGTACGATCACCACCTTGCTGTTCTGGCTCGAGGCGATCGCCTTCAGCGCATCGGTGTAACGCTCGGCGATCAGGAAGTTGGCGGCCTGGATGTCGCCGCGGCCGATCGCCTCCGAGACCATGGCGGTCGCGGCCGCCTCGGCTTGCGCCAGCCTTTCGCGCGCCTCAGCATCGCGCAGGGCCGCCTCCTTGCGGCCCTCGGCGGCGAGGATCTGCGACTGCTTCTGGCCCTCGGCCTTGAGGATTTCGGCTTGTCGCAGGCCTTCGGCCTCCAGCACGGCGGCCCGCTTCTCGCGCTCCGCCTTCATCTGCCGGTTCATCGCGCCGGCGATATCGGCCGGCGGCAGGATGTCCCGGATTTCGATACGGGTCACTTTGACGCCCCAGGGCGAGGCGGCGGCGTCCATGACGCGCAGCAGCCGCTCGTTGATCTCGTCGCGATGCGACAGGAGCTGGTCGAGGTCCATCGAGCCGACCACGGTGCGGATATTGGTCATGGTCAGGACCATCAGCGCATCATTGAGCGACGAGACCTCGTAGCAGGCCTTGGCAGCGTCGAGCACCTGGAAGAAGGCGGCGGCATCGATGCGAACGCCGGCATTGTCCTTGGTGATCGCTTCCTGCGAGGGAATGTCGAGCACCTGCTCCATGACGTTCACCTTGTGCCCGATGCGGTCGATATAGGGCACGATCAGGCCAAGGCCCGCGCTCAGCGTGCGCGAATAGCGGCCGAAACGCTCGACGGTGTAGTTGTAGCCCTGCGGGACTGTGCGGACGCCGCGCGCGATCGTCAGGACGACCAGCGCCACGACGACGATGACGGCGATATTGTAGCCCGACAGTTCCATCCCACACCCCTTGCGGCGCCGACGACGCCGGCCCGGCCTCCGACGACGCCCAAACTGGCGGTTGCCGCGAGCGGATGCAAGCTGCGGGCGTGGTCAGGAGCTGCCTTGCGCTGGCTGGCCTTCGCCATCGGACGGGGCGACCGCGAACGTCATGCTCGCCCTGGTGGCGGACATCGGGTAGCATCAACCGGCCTGAGCATAACGGTTGCCCGGCACGAAGCGATGGCCGGGCCGCATCCCGCGCGGGAGGGCGCCATGCGATTCATCGCCGGTTTCATCACAGCCTTCATCGCCCTGGCCATCGCCGGACTCGCAGTTGTCTTCAGCGGCGTCGTCAATATTGCCGCCAGCGAGCCGCACAGCGCTCCGGTGTTCTTCCTGCTGCAGACCGCCATGCGTCAATCGGTGGCCCGCCAGGCGGCCAGGGTGCCGGCGCCGGCACCGTCCGCGGACATTGCCCGCGGGTTCCGTCTCTACAACGAGACCTGCGTTTACTGCCACGGCGGCCCCGGGAAAGACCCGGTCGATATCGGCAAGGGCCTCAATCCAGAGCCGCCGTTCCTGCCGGACACGATCCAGCGCTGGAGCGCCGCCGAGATCTTCTGGATCGTCAAGAACGGTGTTCGGATGACAGGCATGCCGGCCTTCGCGGAGTCCCACAGCGACGACGAGCTGCGGGCCGTCGTCGCCTTCGTGCAGAAACTGCCGGGCATGTCGGCGGAGCAATATGCCGCCTATGAGAAGGAGCAGTGAGCCTCATCCCCACGAAACCTTGATGATCTCAAACCGATGCGGCCGGCCCGCGCAAGCCATGGCCGCTCGGGACAAGGCAGGGCGCGAAGCCGCGCGCGCCCTTGCCGAAAGCTTAACGGCACCCGATCCTATCCGGACGCAATCATAACCCCCTGCTAAGCCGGCCGTGCGAGGCTCCGGTTGGAGGAACCGGCATCATGGCTGAAACGACTGCATCGCCCCAGCGCCCGGCCGGCGGCCGCATCGGCTGGGTCGATACGGGCAAGGGCATCTGCATCATCCTGGTCGTGCTGATGCATGTGGCCGGCGGGCTCGAAGGCGCCACGGGGCAGGAGAGCTGGATCGATCCGCTGATCGCCTGGGCGAAACAGTTCCGCATGCCCGGCCTGTTCCTGCTCTCGGGGCTGTTCGTGCCGCGCCTCGTCGGCCTCGGCTGGAGCGCCTTCGACGATCGCAAGATCGTGCCGCTCGCCTATTTCTATCTGCTCTGGTTCAGCATCAACACGTTGATGCGCTCCCCGCCCTGGGGTGAGGCAGGCCTCTCGGGCTTCGTGCAGAACTATGCGCTGGGCCTCGTCGACCCCTTCGGCGTGCTCTGGTTCATCTATCTGCTCGCCATCTTCTTCGTCGTCGCCAAGGCGGTGTGGCGCTGCCGCCGCGTCGCGCTGATGATGGCCGCGCTGCTGGCGATGGCACCGCTGAGCACCGGCTGGATGGTGCCCGACCAGTTCACCGCCTATTTCGTCTTTTTCCTCGCCGGCGCCGTGTTCTCGGCCGAGATCCGCGCCGCCGCCGACCGGGCCGCGGACCATAGTGGCAAGACCTTTCTGTTCTGGGCCGGCTGGTTCGCCGTCAGCGCCCTGGCCACGCCCTTCCTCGGCCACGACGTAGAGATGGCACCACTGGGCGTGCATCTGCTGCTGGGTGTCGCAGGCGTCGCCGGGATCCTGCTCAGCGCGGTGCTGCTGGCCGGGCGCCTGCCCTGGCTCGACTATTGCGGGCGCAACTCCCTGCCGATCTACCTCGCCTTCTTCCTGCCGATGGTGATCGGCCGGACCGTGCTGCTGCGCTCGGGCATCCCGCTCGATCCCGGCGTCGCCGCGCTGCTGCTGACGGCGATCTCCGTCGCCGTGCCGCTGCTGATGCACCGGCTTGTCAGGGGCACGCCCCTGGCCTTCCTGTTCGCGCGCCCGGCCTGGCTCGGCCTGCGGCCGCGCGCGGCCGGGCAGCGGGAGCTCGGCTCCTCGCTCTGACCGACGGCAGGTCGCCGCGATCTCCCGCGCACGCCCCGAAACGCAGCGCGCCCGGCACAAGGCCGGGCGCGAAGAGCGTGAGCGGGAGTGGCGGCCTCAGGCGAACTGGCCGTGGCAGTGCTTGAACTTCTTGCCGGAGCCGCAGGGGCAGGGCTCGTTGCGGCCGACCTTGCCCCAGGTCGCAGGATCGGCCGGGTTGCGGTCCAGCACCTCCGTATCGGCATCGACAGCGGCGAACTGCACACTGCCGCCGCCATAGTCACCGCCGCCGAAGCCCGAACCGGCGCCATCCTGCGCCAGCAGCGGTGCCTGCTCGTCTTCCGGCTGCTCGAAGCGGACCTCGACGCGCGAGAGATGGCCGGTGACCTGCTGCCGAAGCTGGCCGATCAGCCCGTCGAACAGTTCGAACGCCTCCTGCTTGTACTCCTGCAGCGGGTCGCGCTGGGCGAGGCCGCGCCAGCCGATGACCTGTCTGAGATGGTCGAGCGTAACCAGATGCTCGCGCCAGAGATGGTCGAGGGACTGCAGCAGCACCTGCTTCTCGACATAGGTCATGACCTCGTCGCTGTTGCGCTCGATGCGGCCGGCATAGTCCTCGTCGGCGAGCTTGCGGATGCGCTCGCGGATCTCGCTGTCGGCGATGCCCTCTTCCTTCGCCCAGTCCTCGACCGGCAGGTCGAGGTTGAGATACTGGATCACCTCCTGCTTGAGGCCGGCGGTATCCCACTGCTCGGGATAGGCCTCCTCCGGGATGTGGCGGGCGACGACATCCTCGACCACACCGTGGCGCATGTCGTCGATCGTCTCGCGCACGCTGGCTTGGCGCATGAAGTCGCGGCGCTGCTCGAACACGACCTTGCGCTGGTCGTTCATGACGTCGTCGTACTTCAGGATGTTCTTGCGGATGTCGAAGTTGCGTGCCTCGACCTTGCCCTGCGCCTTCTCGACCGCCTTGTTGATCCAGGGATGGACGATCGCCTCGTCCTCCTTGAGGCCGAGCTTCGTCAGCATGCCGTCCATCCGGTCGGAGCCGAAGATGCGCATCAGGTCGTCCTGCAGCGACAGGAAGAACTTCGAGCGACCGGGATCGCCCTGGCGGCCGGCGCGGCCACGCAGCTGGTTGTCGATGCGCCGGCTCTCATGGCGCTCGGTGCCGACGATGTAGAGGCCGCCGGACTTGAGCACGCGCTGCTTGAACTCGGCGACCTCGACGCGGATCGCCGCCGCCTTGGCGTCGCGCTCCGGGCCCGGCTCCATGCCGGCGAGGTCGTGGTTGATCCGCATCTCGGCATTGCCGCCGAGCTGGATGTCGGTGCCGCGGCCGGCCATGTTGGTGGCGATGGTGATCGCGCCGGGCACGCCGGCCTGGGCGACGATATAGGCCTCCTGCTCGTGGAAGCGGGCGTTCAGCACGGCGAAGGCCTTGGTGGTCTTGCCCTCGCGCGCCGCCTGGTAGACAGGCTCCAGCGCCGTCGGGTCGGTGAAGTCGAGCAGCTTGTAGCCCGCCTTCTCCAGCATGTCGGCGACGAGCTCGGAGCGCTCGATCGAGGTGGTGCCGACCAGGATCGGCTGGCCGTTGGCCTGCGCCGCCTGGATCTCGCGGATGATGGCGCGGACCTTCTCCTCGAAGGTGCGGTAGACCTCGTCATCCTCGTCCTTGCGGGCGACCGGGACGTTGGTCGGAATCTCGACGACCTCGAGCTTGTAGATCTGGAAGAACTCGTCGGCCTCGGTCGCCGCCGTTCCGGTCATGCCGGCGAGCTTCTTGTAGAGGCGGAAATAGTTCTGGAAGGTGATCGAGGCCAGCGTCGCGTTCTCGGGCTGGACGGTGACGTTCTCCTTGGCCTCCAGCGCCTGGTGCAGGCCTTCCGAATAGCGCCGGCCCGGCATCATACGGCCGGTGAACTCGTCGATGATGACGACCTCGTCGCCACGGACGATGTAGTCCTTGTCGCGGGTGAAGAGCGTGTGGGCGCGCAGCGCCTGGTTGACGTGGTGGACGAGCGTGACGTTGTGAGCGTCGTAGAGATCGCCCTCGGTCAGCAGGCCCGCCTCGCGCAGCAGCTCCTCGATATGCTCGTTGCCGGCCTCGGTCAGCGCAACCGTGCGCTGCTTCTCGTCGACCTCGTAATCACCGGCGACGAGCCCCGGCAGCACCTTGTCGATCGCGACATAGAGATCGGACTTGTCGTCGAGCGGGCCGGAGATGATCAGCGGCGTGCGAGCTTCGTCGACCAGGATTGAGTCGACCTCGTCGACGATGGAGAAGTGGTGGCCGCGCTGGCTCATCTGCGCGACGTCGTACTTCATGTTGTCGCGCAGATAATCGAAGCCGAACTCGTTGTTCGTGCCGTAGGTGATGTCGCAGGCATAGGCGCGCTGGCGTTCCTCGTCGTCGAGGCCGTGCACGATGATGCCGACCGTGAGGCCGAGGAAGTTGTAGAGCTTCGCCATCCACTCGGCGTCGCGCCGGGCGAGGTAGTCGTTGACGGTGACGACGTGGACGCCCTTGCCCTCGAGCGCGTTGAGATAGGTCGGCAGGGTCGCGACCAGCGTCTTGCCTTCGCCCGTCTTCATCTCGGCGATCGCACCCTCGTGCAGCACCATGCCGCCGATGAGCTGCACATCGTAGGGGCGCTGGCCGAGCACGCGCTTGGCGGCTTCGCGCACCGTGGCAAAAGCCGGAACGAGCAGGTCGTCGAGCTTGGCCCCGTTGGCGAGCTGCTGCCTGAACTCGTCGGTGCGCGCCTTCAGCGCCTCGTCGCTCAGCGCCGACAGCTCGTTCTCGAGGGCATTGATTGCAGCGACGCGGGGCTGGTAGCCCTTGACGCGGCGGTCATTCGACGAGCCGAAGAGTTTCTTTGCGAGCGCGCCAAGCATGTTGGGCCTTTCAGGTGATGCTTGGGCCCCCGGCCGCGCGGTCTGGTCCGCGCTCGGGTCGGAGGCCCGGTATTCTCGAATGCGACCGCGTGTTTAGACGCGTGCGCGGGCAGGGTCCAGCGTGCGTTTCGTCCAATCGGCAGCGAAACGGCAAGTGAATTCGGGTGTGGATGTGGGGTTTTTCCCGGCCGCTTCCAAGGGCGGAACCCTGAGATCGCGCGACGTCGCGGCACCATGCCCCTCGGCCGGGTGGCGCAAAGCTGCGTGATCGACCTCCGCAATCGCTTGAACCGCCTTGCCTTTGCCGCGTTCAACTGGCAGTGCAGCCGCCAAAGCGTCTCGGGTTTTCCGACGAAAGGCCGTCACTCATGAACTCAGCCCGTTTCATCGCCGTCCTCGGCTTCGCGCTGCTGGCGGGACCGGCCTTCGCGCAGGCCGACAAGGTCGTTGCCAAGGTCGACGGCATCGCGATCACCGAGAAGGACATCCAGCTCGCCAGCGAGGATCTCGGCGAGCGCCTTGCCCAGCTCCCCGAGGACCGCAAGCGCGACGAGGTCATCAACTACCTCGTCGACCTCAAGCTCGGCGCCAAGGCGGCGGCCGATGCCAAGATCACGGATTCGCCGGACTTCACGGCCCGCCTCGCCTATTACCGCGAGAAGGTGCTGCTCGACGAGTACCTGACCCGCGAGGGCAAGAAGGCCGTCACCGCCGACGCCGCCAAGAAGCTCTTTGACGAAACCACCAAGGCGATGACGCCCGAGGAAGAGGCTCATGCCCGCCACATCCTCGTCGAGGACGAGGCCCAGGCCAAGGCCGTGGTCGAGCGACTGAAGAAGGGCGAGGATTTCGCCAAGGTCGCCGCCGACGTTTCGAAGGATCCGGGCTCGGGCAAGGAGGGCGGCGATCTCGGCTGGTTCACCAAGGACCGCATGGTTCCGGAATTCGCCGAGGCCGCCTTCAAGCTGAAGAAGGGCGAGGTCTCGGAACCGGTGAAGAGCCAGTTCGGCTGGCACATCATCAAGCTGGAGGACAAGCGCACCAAGCCGCTGCCGGACTTCGCCGCGGTGAAGCCGCAGATCGACCAGTACCTCGAGCGCAAGGCCCAGCAGGACCTTGTGGTGGCGCTGCGCGAGAAGGCCAAGATCGAGCGCCTCGACAAGCCGGCCGCTCCGGCAGCTCCTGCGCCCGCCGCTCCGGCTGCCCCGGCCGCGCCGAAGAAGAACTGATCCAGCCTCGTCATTTTCGGGCGAAGCGTGGCGCAGACCCGAGAATCTCCGGCGAGGGATGCTCGGGTCGAGCCCGCGCATGACGCAGACCCTCAATTTCGCGGGCGGCCCTTGCGGCCGCCCTTCTTGTTTTCGTCACCGGCCTGCGGCAGAGGGACTCTCGAACGAGACGCACTGCCCGGCGAGCGAACGATTCGCCGGTCTTCGAGCAGTGCTCCGCAGGAGGAGCTCCGATGGCCGGCAAGGATGTCCCCGTTTCCCCGCTCGCGCCGAAGCGCCAGCCCAAGGTCCCGCCGGTTCCGGGCGTGCGCTTCGCCACCGCCGAGGCCGGCATCCGCTACAAGGGCCGCACCGATGTCTGGTTCGCGCTGCTCGATGCGGGCACGCAGGTCGCCGGCGTTTTCACACGCTCGAAATGCCCGTCGGCTCCGGTCGACTGGTGCCGCGATAATCTGAGCCAAGGCTCCGCCCGCGCCGTCGTCGTCAATTCCGGCAATGCCAATGCTTTCACCGGCGTGAAGGGCCGTGATTCCGTCAAGCTGACGGCCGAGATCGCGGCCAAGGCGGCAGGGTGCAAGCCGCAGGAGGTGTTCATCGCCTCGACCGGTGTGATCGGCGAGCCGCTCGACGCGACCAAGTTCAAGGGTGTGCTCGACGATTGCGCCAAACGCGCCGCCGACGGTCCCTGGATCGACGCCGCCAAGGCGATCATGACCACCGACACCTTCCCGAAGGCGCTGACCCGCAAGGCGAAGATCGACGGCAAGGAGGTCGTGATCGCCGGCATCGCCAAGGGCGCCGGCATGATCGCGCCGGATATGGCGACGATGCTCTCCTTCGTCTTCACCGATGCCCCGATCGCTGCGCCCGTGCTGCAGGCCCTGCTCTCCAAGGGTGTGAAGGGCTCGTTCAACGCGGTGACCGTCGACAGCGACACGTCGACCTCGGACACGCTGATGCTCTTCGCCACCGGCAAGGCGGCCGAGCGCGGCGTCCCCGCGATCACCGAGGTCAACGACCTCAGACTCTCCGGCTTCAAGCGGGCGCTGAACTCGATCCTGCTCGAGCTCGCCCATCTCGTCTGCAAGGACGGCGAAGGCGCCCGCAAATTCGTCGAGGTGCGGGTTACCGGCGCGGCTTCCGCCCGCTCAGCCAAGCGCGTCGCGCTCTCGATCGCCAATTCGCCGCTGGTCAAGACCGCCGTCGCCGGCGAGGACGCCAACTGGGGCCGCGTCGTCATGGCCGTCGGCAAGGCCGGCGAGCCGGCCGACCGCGACAGGCTCGACATCGGGTTCGGCGACATCGTCGTGGCCAAGCAGGGTGCGCGTGCTCCGTCCTATGACGAGGTCGCGGTCTCCGACTACATGAAGGGCGATAACATCGTCATCACCGCCGATCTCGGCATCGGACGCGGCAAGGCCACGGTCTGGACCTGCGACCTGACCAAGGCCTATGTCGAGATCAATGGCGACTATCGCTCCTGAGGGCGCGCCGTCGCAGGAGCCCAGCCGCAGCTTCATCGCCGTCAACCTGCTCATCTGCTCCCTGCTCTGGGGGTCGAGCTACCTGTTCATCAAGCTGATGAGCGGGGAGGTTTCGGCGCTGGCGATCGCCGCCAGCCGGGGCCTGCTGGGCACCGCCGTGCTGTCGCTCTGGAGCCTGGGGCGCGGCCGCAGCCCGCTGCCACGGCGCGCCGAGATCCTGCCCTGGATCGTGCTCGGCACCACCAATGGCTGGCTGCCGAACGTGCTCGTCGGCTACGCGCTGGTCCAGCTCGCCAGCGGGCCGGCAGCGATGATCCAGGCGGCGGGGCCGCTCGTCACCGCGCTTGCGGCCCATCTCATCTTCTCCGAGGAGCGGCTGAGCCCGCGTCGCTTCGGCGGCATCCTCCTCGGCATGGCCGGCGTTGCCCTGCTGATCGGCCCGCGCCTGTTCGAGGGCGGCGGCACCGCGCTCAGCGTGCTCGCCATGATCGGCGCAACGCTGAGCTACGCCACCGCCAACCTTTATGTCCGCACCGTGCCGGCCGCGACGGGCGATCCCGCCCGGCTGGCATTGGGCCAGCAGATGTTTTCCGGCACCATCGCCACGACGCTGACGCTCGCTGTGCTCGGTCCTGCGGCCTTCCTGCCGCTCGGCGACCATCTGCCGGCGATGCTGGCGCTCGGCATCTTCGCCACCGCGATCCCGGTCACCGTCTTCATGCGGCTGATCCGGGCGGCAGGGCCGACGCGGGCCGCGATGACCGGGTATCTCGTGCCGACGGTAGCCGTTATCCTCGGCGTGGTCGTCCTCCATGAAAACCTGGGGTTGCATCAAATCCTCGGCGGTTGCATCATCCTGGCCGGCGTCTTCCTCGTCACGACGGCGCCGCGCAGGGTGGGGGCCATATGAGGATCGAGACTATCGCGGCGGCCATTCTGGCCGGCGCCGTCATGGCCGGTTGCGTCGAGCGCAAACCGGCAACGGTGGCCTTTTCCGCCGAGGAGGCCGCCTACATCAAGAAACCGGGAACCGGCGTCATCGTCGGCCACGCCTTCCGCACCAAGCCGAGCGGCGTGGTGGTCAATGCAGCCGGCCAGGTCGTGCGCCTCATCCCGGCCACCGGCTTCGCCCGCGAGCGCTTCGCCAATTTGTACGGCAACGGCAAATTTGTCCCGTACCGCAACTTTCCGGCCAGTGACGTGGTCGACCCCGACTATGCCGAATACACGCGCACGACCAAGGCCGAGTCCAATGGCCGCTTCGCCTTCGACAAGGTCGCGCCCGGCAGCTATCTCATCACCACCCAGGTCATCTGGGGCGATGAGAACGCCTTCACGCGGGAGGGCGGCTTGGTCTATGACAGCGTCACGGTGACGGGCAAGGAAACCGAGCCCGTCCAGGTCATCCTTTCCGGCAACTGAGTCACGTCCCCTTGAAGCTGCTCCTCGTCGTCGCCTGCGCCCTGATCGATGCCGACAACCGCGTGCTCGTCACCCAGCGTCCGGAAGGCAAGGCGCTGGCCGGGCTCTGGGAATTCCCGGGCGGCAAGCTCGAAACCGGCGAGCGGCCCGAGCCGGCGCTCATCCGCGAGCTTCAGGAAGAACTCGGCATCACCGTGAAGGAGGATTGCCTCGCGCCGCTGACCTTCGCCAGCTACGCCTATCCCGAGTTCCATCTGCTGATGCCGCTCTATATCTGCCGGCGCTGGGAGGGAACGGTGATCTCCGGCGAAGGGCAGGCGCTGAAATGGGTCCGCCCCGGCAAGCTGCGCGACCTCGCCATGCCCCCGGCCGACGAACCGCTGATCCCGTCGCTGATCGATCTGCTGGGCGCCTAGAGCCTACCGGGATTTGACGGAACAACGCCGTCAAATCAGCATGCTCCAAGTCACCCGCTCAATGCACGGCCGGCAGGCCGAGCGTCTGCCAGCGGGCCTGCGGTATGGGGTCCCCGACCTGGAAGGCGAAGGCCGTCACCCGCTTGAGATCGACGGAAATCGTGCATTCGAAACGCAGCCCATACCAGCGCCGCCGGCTGCGGAAGGCAGCGCCCTCCGCCTGCAGGATATGGCCGGCATAGCGGATGTCGGCCGTGGCGTAGGCGGTGACCCGGTCGGGTTCGTAGCTGCGCTGCCAGGCATGGATCTGGCCCATCGCCTCCAGCCCGCAGAGCTGCTCGACGCGCTCATCCGGTGCCAGGCGCGGCAGCATCGCCAATGTCTCGCGGCTGCGCGGATCGGCGAGAACCTGCTGCGACAGCAGGCGCCGCGGCCGGACGAGCCCGTCCGGCTCGGCAGAAACCGGGGGTTGCGCGGGTATCGGCGCGGTTGGCACGGAGGGCGGCGGTGCCGGCTCCGGCACAGGAGCGGACTCGGCCGGCGGCGCGAGTGGCGGCGGTGGCGGCGGGCGGATCATCGCCTCGAACTGCTCGGGCGTCTGCAGCTCGACATCGACGCTCTGCTCGACGAAGGCCGGCATCTCGTCAAACTGCTGGATGGCGACGGAAGCGAGCCAGGCCAGCAGCGCCGCATGGATGAGCGATGCGACCGGCAGGCCGGGATCGGGCATCGCCCAGCGCGTACGGCTCGCGGCCGGCACGGCTCAGGCCGCATCCTGCAGCGGCACGAAGGCACCGGTCCGGAATTTCGCTGCCATCGGCTCGTTTCGCGCCCTTCGCCCCTGAAGAGCGCAACAGCGCCGATCAAGCCGACATTTTTGTGATCTCGGGCAGCGGCTCCAGCTCGGCTTCGCCCCGCCCGAGCTGGAAGCGCTCGAAGCGCTGCAGCTCCTCCTCGATCGCCGCCTTGAGTGGCGGTGCCTCATGGCCGTCGAGCCAGCTCCATTGCTGCAACAGCAGCTTGCCGGCGGCCCGGTCTGTCTTGAGGTCGAGCACCGCGACGATCCGGTCCCCCGCCAGCACCGGGAGGCCGAAATAGCCGTAGACGCGCTTCTCCTTCGGCAGATAGGCCTCGAAGATATGGGCGTAATCGAAGAAGAGCTTCGCCCGCTTGCGTTGGATCATCAGCGGATCGAAGGGCGAGAGGATGTGGATCAGCGTCTCCTCCGGTGCTTGCAACAGCTCCAGCGATGCCGGCGTCGCCCAATGCTGCGTCTTGCCGGCCCCCTCCACCGCGACCTCGACCAGTTCCTTGCGCTTGGCGCGGGCGGCGATCAGCTCCGCCACCGCCTTCTTGCTCGGCGCATCGAGATGGCAGGCGGAATCGAGGCTGACGAGCCCCTGCGCGCGCAGCGCCCGGTCGAGCTTGTAGGCCGTGACCTGCCGCTCGCTCGCGGGTGTCGGCTTCTTCTCCCACTGGAAGTGCCGGTCGAACAGCTCATAGGTCTTGAGCATGCCCGCGCGCGCCGCGATCGCAAGTTCGCCATCGTAGAAGGCGCGTTCCAGCAGACCCTTGGACGGCTTCTTGCTGGCCCAGAGATGCGCCTTCTCGATCAACTCCTCCTCGATGTCGCGGATCGTCAGCGCCCCGTCCCTGCGGATGCGGCGCAGGAGCTTGCGCGTCTCCTCGCGGGCGCCGACCGCCGACCAGCGCTTCGGCTCCTCGCGATGCGCCTTCATCTCGGGCAGGAAATAGCGGATGTCGCGGGTCGGCACATATGACAGCGCATGCGTCCAGTATTCGAAGACGCTCTTCTCGGCCGCTTGCAGATGGGCGAGGTCGGCCCGGCGATAGCCGGGGATGCGGGCATAGAGAATGTGATGGTGGCAGCGCTCGATCACGTTGATCGTGTCGATCTGCACATAGCCGAGTTGCTCGACCGCCTTCCGCGCCGCGGCAGGCCCGGCCCCGAAGGGCTCGCGCGTGTCGAGGCGCTGGGCGTGGAGCCAGATGCGCCGGGCCTGTTCGGTCGTCAGAGAATGGGGCTTGCGGGGTCGCGGAGGCATGACCCGCAGGCTAGCCCCGTCCGCGCCGCGCCGTAAGGGGCGCAGCTCGCGGCCGCTGACAGCCCATGGCGGGAGCGCGAGAGCCTCGGCCGCACGCCCTCACGGCGCGACGATCAGCGCCCAGTAGACCTGATATTTCGAGCCCGGTGCATAGGCGGTCGCGATGCCCATGCGCTTGGCCCTGGCATCCTTCATGACGCGGTCATGCTGGGGCGAATCCCGCCAGCCGGAGAAGGCCTCGGCAAGGCGCCGGTAGCCGGCGGAGAGATTGGCCTCAGCCCCCGGCTGGCCTTCCTTGGCAAGCCGCGCCTTGACCGCATCGGCCTGCACCGGCTTGTCGGACGCCGCCATCGCCGCGGCCTCGCGCTGCGCGGCCTCGACCAGCGCCGGGTCGAGCGTCAGCGTGCCGAGCCCGGCATTGAGGCGATAGGCCGAGATCATCGCCCGCGCCTGCTCGGCATCGACCTGGGCCGAGGCCGAGCCGAGATCGCGATAAAAGGCGGGCTGGCCCTGGCGCTGCGGCTCGGTGCAGCCCGCGACACCGAGAAGGGCGAGCGCGCCGACCAGCGCAGCCGGGCAGGTCATCGCGCGCGAACCCGCGGCGCGGCGCAAAAAGCTGGGCATCCGATCATTCCTTGCTGTCTTCTTTGGCGGGCTCGAGCGCCGGGAGCGGTGCGGGCTTCGCCGCTTCGGCGGCCTCCTCGGTCTCGTCAGCCTCGACCGGCTTGCGGGAACGGCGAGCAGCGGCAGACGCGGCCGGCTTCGTAGCCGCCCGCTTCGCCCGCCCGCCTGCATCTCCCCGCCCGACTGCCGTAGCGATGCTGTCGAGGGAGTGCTCGACGCCTTCCAGCCCACGCACGATCAGCTGCGGCGTTTCGGCAACCGGCTCCATCTCGGCGAGGCGCTTGTGGATGGCGAAATTGAGATCGCTGGTCACACGTCCGACGATCTCGACATCGCCCACCACGCAGACCAATTCGAAATCCATCGTCGTGGTGCCGAGCTTCTTGAACTGCACGACCGGCGGCGGCTTCTGCATCACGTCGCCATGGTTCGCGGCCACTTCGGACAGCATGGCCCGGACCTGCCCGGCCTCCAGGGAGCGCGGGACCGAGAGCGCAATCAGCACACGGCCGGTCCGATCGTTGCGGACGCGGTTGCGCACCACGCCGGAAATCAGGTTCGAGTTCGGGACGATCACCGTCGAGCGGTCGAAGGTCGCGATTTCGGTCGAGCGGACGTTGATGCGTTTGACGATGCCTTCGATGTCGCCGACCAGCACCTGATCGCCGACGCGGATCGGCCGCTCCCAGAGCAGGATGAGCCCCGAGACAAAATTCGACACCACCGACTGCAGGCCGAAACCGATACCGACGGACAGGGCCGAAGCGACCAGCGTCAGACGCTCGAGGCTCAGGCCCACCGCCGAAACCGCGATCGCCACTGCGCCGATATAGCCGACATAGCCCGCCGCTGTGCTGATCGAGTTGCGCAGGCCAGGATCGAGTGCAGTCGTCGGCAGGAACTGGTTGTCGAGCCACCGCTGCAGCGCCCGCGTCGCGGCGAGGCCGAGCCCGAAGACGAAGGCGAAGACAACGATGGTCGAGAGCGAGATCGTGACGCCGCCGACCTGGAACCCGAAGAAGGCAGCCCGCAGCGAAACCAGGAAATCGGTCGATTCCAGGCCCCAGGGCGCAAGCACCATGAGGACCGTGACGGCGATCAGCAGCAGCTTCAGCGCGCCGACACCGATCACGGCCACCTTGTCCAGGGTGGTGCTGCGCAGTCCCATTCCAGCCTTGAGCGTGAGGGCAAAGCGGCCCTTGCCGGTCAGGAGACGCGGAACACCGAGATCGATGAACTGGAAGGCCAGCAGGAACAGGCAGGCGACGATGCCGATCCAGAGCGTCTGCTCGGCCAGAAAGGCGGCGAAGACGACATAGCCGCTAAGTGCCGAGGCGATGATGAGGAAGCCCATAACCCAGCCGAGGATTCGGACCGGGCCGAGACTCGCTCCATCCACCGGCACATAGGGGCCGAGACACGCCTCCTGCTCGACCTCGTCGTCGTCGCGGATCTGGTAGAGCCCGGCGATCAGCGTCAGCGCGAAGAGAATGGCGAAGAGCGCCTTGACGATGATCGAGATCGCGAGGCCGGCCGCGATCGCCTGCAGCCAGGCTTCGAAGACCTTGCCGACCGACATCACGAGCGCCAGCGAAGAGGCGATCCAGACGGCGCTGCGCGCCGTGGGGTCCATCACGCTGATCATGCGCCGCTGCGGGCTGGACGGCGCGAACAGGGCGTCGGCCAGGGCCTGGACGAAGGCGAAGAAGGCAAGGCCGACGACCACGGCCCAGATCACCGGCTGGATGCGCGGCGGCAAGAGCCCGGTCGTGCTCAGCGCCTTGTAGATCAGCCAGCTCGCCAGCACCGGCGGCGCGGCACCCGCGACGATATGGGCCAGCGCGATATAGAGGCAGTGCAGGTTACCGGTGTCCTGCGTGTTGCTGAAACGCGCCTTGAAGCGCGGCAGATAGCGCGCCCTGGCGACATAGAGCAGGATGGCACCGAGAAAAGCGAGCGCGACCACGCCGCCTCGCGTGCCGGAGAAGGCATCGCTCACGCCTTCCAGCCAGCCGCCGAAGATATAGCCGGAGGCCCGCAGATCCTCCGGCGCCGTGGCGATGGCGTTGCCCCAGACTTCGGGGTTGGCAACGGAAGGTCCGGCGGCAAAGAGCGTCTTGGCGAAAATCTCGCGGCGCTTGTCGCCGATCGCGCTCTGCAGCTGCTCCGCCTGCAACAGCGAGGCCTTGGCGATCTTCAGGATCTCGTCGGCGTCGGCATAGGCCTTGGCGCGGGCCTCGCGATCACGCGTAATCTCGGCGCTCTCGGGCGGCGCATTGGCGTCGGGCTTCGCACCGAGCTGGTCGAGCCGGAGCTTGGCCTGGTCGACACGCGGCGTCTGCTCGTCGATGATGACGCGCAGCTGGTCGAGCGAGGGCTGCAGGCGGACGCGCTGCCTCTGCAGTTCCGTATCGCTCGCCTCCGGAGATGCGAGGGTCGTCTCGATCTGCGCGAGCTCGGTGCGGATCGCATCGAGGCGCGCCCGGGGACTGCCGGGTTCGGCTGGCGCTGCCGTCGTCTGGGCAAGGGAGGGCATTGCCGCCGCCATGGCCAACGCAAGCCAGAGCAAGCATGTGACCAGAACGCGCGTGAGGTTTTGGAACGGCGTTTGCGCCACGCGTGCTGCCATGGTGGTGCCGCCCTGCCCCCTGGAATGATTCGCCTCGGGCTCGACCCTCGGCACAGCCGTGCCCGCAAGGCAAGACGGAGAGCGGAATTCGGCGGCCAACAAGGCTGAGGCTCCTCGAATAACGGCGGGGCTGATGAGCCGGAAGCGGCTCCGACCCGCTCATCGCCGCAAAACACGACCTCAAGATGGCATCGCGCTGCAGCGTGCCGGGATCAGCGCTTGCCTTCCGCCTTGTCCTTCTTGCCAGCCTTGACCTTGTCGCGGTTGTGGTAGCTGGCATTGCCGAGCCCCGTCCCGATCGTCAGAACCGCCCAGTTCTCGACATCCTGCATCGCCGGCATCTCGCTCAGCCCCTGGATGACGGCGTCGTTGTGCATCACGATTTCCGTCTCGTGGTCGCCGATCGCGGGAACGAGTTGGCGGATGCTGTCGACGAGGTTGAAGCGGCTGCTTTCCCAGTTGCCCGGAAGGTTCTGCGCGCCGCGCTCGATCGCCCCGTCCGGCTGGATCAGGCCGGGACAACCGACACCGATAAAGGGCGCGACCCTCAGGCCCTCCTTCTCAGCATTCTCGATCTGGTCCCGCAGCATCTTGCCCAGCCGCTTGATCGCCTGATCGCGGCTCGGCTCCTCGTCGGCATGGCGCCAGAGCTCGGATTTCCAGACCCGCGCCTTGCTCAGATCCGGCGACTTCTTCTGCCTGAGCTCGACGATGCCGGCGCGGATGTTCGAGCCGCCGATATCGACCGCGACGAGACTGTCATAGGCCTCGAACATCCATTTCGGCGCAAGATGCGCGCTGCCGACAAGGCCGGCTTCGTCCGGGTGATGGCTGACCGGTACGAGATCGAGCGCGCGCCCGTCGGTGCGCAGGATGATGGCGGCGCGCGCAATGGCGAGTTCGCCGACACGACTCTCCCGGAAACCGCCGCCGACGACGATGCGCTCGACCAAGGCCCAGCTCTTCAGGCGAGCGAAGCGGCGGATGACGAAGGCGAGCGATTGAGCGAAGCCCTCGACCGCGCTGAGCACCAGGGCGGCCTCCGCGGCATCGCCTTCCTTGATCAGGGCATCGAGCTCCCTCTTGCTGATCTCGGCGGTCTTGCCCTTCAGCGGGTCATCGCCATTGCGCCTCAAATGGTTGCGCAGCGCATCCAGATGCCCGACGAAGGCGCTGCGGCTCGCCTTATCGCCGACGAAGCCGTCATCGTCCCGAACCTCCAGATTGTAGCTGGTAATCGCGACCGACGGCAGCTCGGTCGCACCATGCGGCCCGGTCGCGGCGTTGCGTGTCTCGGCGGTTGCCGTGGCCATGGAGGGTCCCCTCAGTCAGCGCGGATTCGTCAGGGCAAACCCCGCAGGGCAGGACGCGGTTCCCAAGCCCGGGCGATGCGCCGCATGCAGCACACCCCCGCATGTCCGGACCCGCCCCACAGTTGACCGACGCACCAATCACCGCTCCAACCAGTCGAGCCATGTCGTGTGGCCTGGGGGGATAAAGCGTGTCTGATCTGATTTTGCGCATGATCGTCATCGGGGCCGGAGCGACGGCGCTCACTGATCTGTGGGCACAGTTCCTGCGGCTTTTCGGGCTGCCCAAGCCGAACTGGGCGATGCCGGGGCGCTGGTTCGCCCATCTGCCGCGCGGCCGCGTCTGGCATGACGACATCGCCAAGTCCGAGCCCGTCGCCGGCGAGCTCGCGATCGGCTGGATCTGCCACTATCTGGTCGGCATCGCCTTCGCCGGCATCGTGCTGGCGATCTGGGGCGCGGACTGGGCTCGCAACCCGACCTTCCTGCCGGCACTGATCGTCGGCTGGGCAACGATCGGCTGCGGCTGGTTTGTTCTGCAGCCGGGCATGGGCATGGGTGTCGCCGCCTCCAAGAAGCCGAATGCCGGCCAGATCCGCCTGCTCAACTTCGTCAGCCACACCCTCTTCGCCATCGGCCTCTACGGCACGGCGCTGCTGATCCGGTGATCTCCTCCGTCATGTCCGGGCTTGCCCCGGGCATCTCGTGACGCGGAGGCTCGGGTGCCTCTTCCGGCCGTCATTCTCGGGTCAAGCCCGAGAATGACGGCCTGGACAGTCTCAATCGAGAATACGCGTCTCGTACTGGTAGAGCGTGCGGAAGCCGAGGCTGCCATAGAGATTGATCGCGACCGCGTTGCTCTGTTCGACCTGCAGATAGGCGCTGTGGCAGCTCATCGCGCCGGCCCAGCCCATCAGCCCGCGGACGATCCTGCGGCCGAAGCCATGGCCGCGATGGCCGGGATGAACGCAGATCAGGCCGATCTCCGCCATGCCGCGCTCGGCCACGCTCATGCCGAAGGCGACAGCCTCGCCCTCGACCAGCCAGGTGGCGAAGGCGGCCGGCAGCCTCACGCGCTCGACGATCGCCGCGAGATTGCCGGCATGGGTCTTGATTCCGCTCTGAAGGGCGGCGACGCCGGCAATCCATTCGAGGCTCGGCCGCGCCTCGATCTGCAATTCAGGCTCCTCCGAGGCGGCGATGTCGGCGAGTGGCGCCATCTGGCCGAAGGACTTGTCCTTGACCCGGTAGCCGCGCTCCAGCACCGCGGCGCGGGTCGCATCAGTGACGAGCGGGGTCAGCCTGATGCTCGGCGCCAGCCCATCGGCGCGATAAAGTTCCGCGATCAGGTCGAGCGTCGCATCGTCGAGCTCGGCGCCATAAACCAGCGGCGTCGCCGAATTGGCACGCCCGGAATAGCCGTTGGCAAAGCGCAGCGCCCAATCGCCGACGATGAGCGTCGAGAGGGCCGGCCAGGCATTGACGATCCGCCGCTCGCAGCCGAGCACGAGCGCGCTGTCTTCCGTCTTTGTCAGCATGTCATCCCCCAGCCGGCTTGCGCGGCGTCGGCCGCCAGCCCGGCGGCGCCATCTCGAAACCCGAAAATTCGAACCCCGGCGCGACCGTGCAGCCTACCAGCGTCCAGGCGCCGAGCGAGGTCGCGCTCTGCCACCAGCCGGCCGGCACCACGAATTGCGGCCGCTGGCCGGTGGCAAGCTCGGTGCCGAGGTGATGGGCCGAGGCGTCATGACCGTTGGGTGAGACGGTGATGACCAGCGGCGCGCCGGCATAATGATGCCAGATCTCGGCAGCATCGACGCGATGCCATTCCGAGGTCTCGCCGGTGTCGAGGAGGTAGTAGATCGCGGTCGAGAAGCCCCTGGCCTCCGGCCCGGTCGGATCGCGGAAGGTCTCGCGGTAATGGCCGCCCTCGGGATGGGGCTTGAGTTCGAGCAGCCGGATGACCTCGGCCGCCGTCAGCCCGTCGAGCCGCATCGACATGGTCAGAACCGGTTCTTGGCTTCGCGCAGCGCCGCGAAGACCTTGTCGGCCGAAGCGCCCACCAGCCCGACGGCAGCGGCGAGAGCGCCTTCGCCCGCACGGAAGAACGGGTTGGTCGCCCGCTCGTCCGCCACTGTGGTCAGCGCCCAGAAGCGGCCGTCGGCCTTGGCCTTCTCGGCCTCGGCGAAACGCGCCTTGAGCCCCTCGTTCGCCGGATCGACGGAGCGGGCGAAGCGGGCATTGGCCAGGGTGTAGTCATGGCCGCCGAGGAGACGCGTATCGCCCGGCAGCGCCATCAGCCGCGACAGCGAGGTCCACATCCGCTCCATCTGTCCCGGCTGGACGCGCCCGCAGCCCATGACGAAAACAACGTCGCCGACGAGGGCGAGCTTCGCACCGCGCCCGACATAGCTGAGATGCCCGTCGGAATGACCGGGCGTATGCCAGATCTCGAAGCGCTCCCCGCCGAGCGAGACGGCATCGCCCTCGCCGACCACCTTGTCGAGCGGCGCGCTGGCGCGAGCGTCGGCCGGGCCGATGACCGTGGCACCGGTCACCTGCTTCACCTCCGCGACACCCTGCGTGTGATCGTGATGCGCGTGGGTGATGAAGATGTCGCTGATCGTCCAGCCCTTCTGCCGGGCGGCGGCCAGCATCTCGCCGGCATCGGGCACGTCGATGGCCGCGCAGGCGCCGGTGGCGGGATCGTGGAGCAGCGCGCCGGCATTGTCGCTAAGCGTGCGGAAGACGTGAAGGTCGAGCGGCATGGCTTCCTCCGGGAGGGTCGGCCCGTCGCGCGGGCGGATGATCGCCTTCCTGAATGAGCCATGCCCGGCCTCCGATCAACCCGCAACGACACAGCAGGCACCTGCCGCCGCCGCCCTGCCCTTGCGTTCGGCCGCGCGGCGTTCCATCTCAAGCGCCATGCCTCTCGACGTCGTCGACCTGCGCGCCTTCTATGCCAGCCCGCTCGGCCATGTGGCCCGGCGCTTCATCGGCCGAACGATGCTGCGCTTCTGGCCCGACTGCTCGCGCCAGCGCCTCCTCGGCCTCGGCTTTTCGACGCCCTATCTTTCCGTGCTCGGCATCGATGCCGAGCGGACCATCGCCTTCATGCCGGCGGCGCAGGGCGTGGTGAACTGGCCGGCGCCCGGCCTTTCCGCCTCGGCTCTGGTCGAACCCACCCTGCTGCCGCTGCCGACCGCCTCGATCGACCGTGTCGTCCTCGTCCATGCGCTGGAGGAGACGGAAAGCCCGGACGACCTGCTCGACGAGGTCGCGCGCGTCCTCAATCCCGGCGGGCGGATGATCCTCGTCGTGCCGAACCGGCGTGGACTCTGGGCCCGGATGGACGGCACGCCCTTCGGCCAGGGCCGCCCCTTCAGCCGCCGCCAGCTGTCGGCGCTGATGCGCGCCGCCGAATTCTCGCCAGAGCATTGGGCCGAGGCGCTCTACGTCCCGCCGCTGCAGCGGCGGCTCCTGATGCGTTCCGCCCCTGTCTGGGAGCAGATCGGCGCCGGCCTGTCCCTGCCCTTCGCGGGCGTGCATGTCATCGACGCGACCAAGCAGTTCTACCGGCGCGCGCCCCTGCGCGCGACGCGGCGCAGCTTCGCGCTGCGTCCAATCCTGCTGCCGCAGCCCGCTCCCACCCCGCGCGCGGCGGCCCCGCCGACGGAAAGCCGGACGGGTTGACTTTTTTGCCGGGGCGCGGCCAAGGTCCGCCGCCTTTCGCGCCGGTTGTGCCGTAAACCGCTGTTCCGCCCGATTTTCGCGCGGATTCTGAACTGGATCACGATGCGTAGCTATCTGGATTTCGAGAAACCGGTCGCCGAACTGGAGGCGAAGGCGGATGAATTGCGGGCCCTCGAGGCACGCGGCGACGGCATTTCCCTGTCAGAAGAGATCGGCAAGCTCGACGCCAAGGCCAGCCAGGCGCTGAAGGACATCTATGCCGCGCTGACGCCCTGGCAGAAGACGCTTGTGGCGCGCCATCCGCAGCGCCCGCACTTCAAGGATTACTGCGCCGGGCTGATCGAGGAATTCACGCCGCTCGCCGGCGACCGCGCCTTTGGCGAGGACGAGGCCATCGTCGGCGGCTTCGGCCGCTTCCGCGGCGAGCCGGTCTGCGTCATCGGCCAGGAGAAGGGGGATTCGACCGAGACCCGCATCCGGCACAATTTCGGCATGCCCAAGCCCGAAGGCTACCGCAAGGCCGTGCGCCTCGCGGAGATGGCCGACCGCTTTGGCCTGCCGGTGCTGAGCTTCGTCGACACCGCCGGCGCCTATCCCGGCATCGAGGCCGAGGAGCGCGGCCAGGCCGAGGCCATCGCCCGCTCGACGGAAACCTGGCTGGGGCTGCGCAGCCCCAGCGTCGCGCTCGTCATCGGCGAGGGCGGCTCGGGCGGCGCCATCGCCATTGCCGCAGCCAGCCGCGTGCTGATGCTGGAGCATGCGATCTATTCGGTGATCTCGCCCGAAGGCGCAGCTTCTATCCTCTGGCGCGACACGGCCCGCGCGCAGGACGCAGCCACCGGCATGAAGATCACGGCGCAGGACCTGCTGAAGTTCGGCGTCATCGACCGGATCGTGCAGGAGCCGACCGGCGGCGCCCATCGCGACGCGCACGCGGCGATCAGCCGCGCTGGCGACGCGATCGCCGCTGCGCTCGGCGACCTGGCTGGCCTCAGCGGCGAGGATATCGTTGCGAAGCGGGCCGAAAAGTTCCTCGCGATCGGGCGCAATCTCTGAGCAATCTCGGAACGGGATATCTCCCTCGGCGAAGACGGGGGCTCTTTACCGGCCGTTGACCATGTGGCCAGACTCGGCGGGCCTATGGTAAGGAACCCTCAAGGCTAACGCTTCTACAACGAGTCGACGGGCACAATTTGGCCGTCTTGCGAAGTCACAGGTCGCACCTCGGCCTGCCGTTCGATGGGATTGACGACGTGGCAATCAAGCAACTCGCGCTCGTGGCTTTTGTTGCATTGACGCTGGCGGCCTGTGAGGAGGAGCGTTATCGCGGCTCCGCCCGGCACAACATTCCGATCCCGACCGCGACCTACGCGCTGATGTCCGAGAAGGGCATGAGCAAGGATCAGCCGATCCTGATCCGCTCCTACAAGAAGGAATCGGAGCTCGAGGTCTGGAAGCGCAAGGCCGACGGTCAGTACGCCCTGCTCAAGACCTTCCCGATGTGCCGCTGGTCCGGCCAGCTCGGCCCGAAGGTGCGCGAGGGCGATCGCATGGCTCCCGAGGGCTTCTATGCCATCGCGCCTCAGCAGATGAACCCGAACTCGTCCTATTACGTCTCGTTCAACATGGGCTACCCGAACGCCTATGACCGGGCGCATGGCCGCACGGGCGCGCATCTGATGGTCCACGGCGCCTGCTCCTCGGCCGGCTGCTACTCGATGACCGACGACCAGATCGGCGAGATCTACGCGCTGGTGCGCGAGGCGCAGAACGCCGGCCAGCGCGCCGTGCAGATGCAGGCCCTGCCCTTCCGGATGACGCCGGAGAACCTCGCCAAGCATCGCCTCGACCCCAACATCGCCTTCTGGAAGAACCTGAAGGAAGGCACGGATTATTTCGAGGTCACCCGCGACGAGCCCGCCGTCTCCGTGGCTGGCGGCCGCTACGTCTTCAACGGTGGCTCGGCTCCGGCCGCCGTCGCCGTTAAGCGCCAGCAGGATGAGGTCCAGGTCGCCTCGCTCGTCGCCAAGGGTACGCCGGCGATCAAGCTGATCTATGACGACGGCGACCAGCACTCGTCCTTCAAGCAGACCCTGCTTTCCGGCGGCTCCGATGCGCTCAACCGCTCGGCGTCCTGGGGGTCCAGGGATGTCGGCGTCAGCCGCGTCGATGCCCTCTCGGTCGGCCCGCGCGTCGTCGTCCTCGACGACTCGGGCAAGGCGAAGGCGACCGTCCGCGCTGCCTCGGCCGACAATGACGCCGTGCTCGCCGCCATCGCCGCCGCCCCTGCGGAAGAGGCGGCCAAGCCCGAGCAAAAGCCTGCCGCTGCACCGCGCCCGGCAGCAGCCCCGGCCGCGGCGCAGCTCGCCAAGGTCGCCCCCGGCAACGCCCTCCAGGCGCCTGTGCTGGCGAGCGCGGCTTCGACGCCGGTCGCCCCGGCCGCACCCGCCGAGGAAAAGCCCCTGCTGCAGCGCGCGCTCAGCTTCATGCCGGTCTTCGGCGGCGGTTCCAGCGCCACGGCTGACCAGGGCAGCGCGCCCATCGCTTCGGTCGTCCCGGCAACGCCGACCAGCACCAGCGCGCCGCTGCCGCCGCGCCGGGCCAATGGGCTGAAGACGTCGAGCCTCGACCAGTCGATGGCCGGCTACGCGAGCCAGCCGACGACTCGCTGAGCCCAGCGCTGCCGTCGCGCACTGTGACTAAAACAGCACAACACACGCTATAATTGAATTTGCCTGCTTCGCAGGCGCGAAGGCCCTCGTTTCGAGGGCCTTTGCTTTTTGCGTGGGCGGAGCGCCCAAAATCTCGCCTTGCCGGCAAACCGGCCTCGCCCGCTTGATGCGACGACAGCGCAATCAATGCGCGGCGAGGGGTTTCTGCAGATGTCCGATTTCTTCCGTTCCTCGATTCTGGGTTTAAGCCTGGCGACTGCGATGGGCGCAGCCCAAGCCTCGGACCTGCCGAGCAAAAAGGGGCCGCCGCCCGCCCCGGTCGTCCCGGCGATCACCTGGTTCGATGTCGCCTTCAGCGTGAAGGGCATGACCGACTACAACTTCCGCGGCATTTCGCAGACCGATCGCAAGCCGGCCATCCAGGGCGGCGCCGAGCTTCAGATCTACAACAATCTGTTTTATCTCGGCGTCTACGGCTCGAACGTCGATCTCGCCACGAGCCCCAACGCCGAGATCGACTTCTACGGCGGCATCCGGCCGAAATTCGGCGACCTCTCCTTCGACTTCGGCGTATGGCAATATTACTACCCCGCCGAAAAGCAGCTGATCGACGGTGCCGGCGTGTTCTGGACGCCGAAGAACACCGACTTCACCGAGGTCTACGGCAAGGTCTCCTACACCTTCGCCGAGAGCCTGACGCTCGGCGCCAACGTCTTCTACGCCTGGGACTGGCTCGGCACCGGCGCGAGCGGCACCTATGCTTCGCTCACGGCCAAGTACAACCTGCCCTTCCTCGAAGGCTTGTCGGTCTCCGGCGAGCTCGGTCACTACTGGCTCGGCACCACCAATCTCGCGATCTGGTCGACCGTGCCGCCGACCAACCTGCCCGACTACACCTACTGGAACGCCGGCGTCTCCTATACCTGGAAGAACGTCACCGCCGACCTGCGCTATCACGACACCGACCTGTCCAAGAACGACTGCTTCCTGCTGACGGCTGATCCGCGCGGCATCGCCAGCGGCACGGGTCGTTCCAATTGGTGCGGTGCCGCCGTCGTCGCGACGCTCTCCTTCGACATCACCGCGAGCAGCCTCGGCGTCTTCGCGACGAAATAAGGCGAAGACAGACCACGCAAAACACCGGCCGCCCCACGGGGCGGCCTTTGCGTTTCAGCCGACGTAGCCTCGTCGTCAGACGATCTCGGAAACCAGCTTGGCGATCAGGCTGTTCGACAGGATGACCGGCAGACCGGCTTCCGCCGCCTCCCGGCGATGCCGCTCGACGAAGCCCATGCAATCCATCAGCAGAATCTCGGCGCCGCGCCCGGACAACCCGCGTGCGGCTTCCGTGACCGACGCACCGTCGCCGCCATAGGGCGAAGCGGCGGCATAGAGCGGAGCGCGGCCGAGCGGCGCCCATTTGCCGGCCTCCGAGGAGATCTGCTCTGCCAGAGGCACGATGATCCCCAGTTGCGCGCCTTGCGTCAGCGCTGCCACGGCGGCCGGCAGGATGCGGTCAGGCTCGACGAGCCGCGCCTTCTCCGTACTCAGGCTCTCGAAATGGCCCGTGCAGAGCATCAGGATGGTGCTGCAGCCTTCGTCCTCCAGCATGGCGAGCTTGCGCTGCGCCGCCTTCTCGGTGCGGGCACGGTCGATGACGACCGCGCTGCCGTCGAGCAGCTTCGTGATCAGCACCGGCCAGCTCGGCTCTGCCGCGAAATCGCGTTCGATCTCGGCGCGGCTGAGACCATCCAGTACGCCGGCATGGCGTCGCGGCAGGTTCGCATCGAGCACCGCATCCAGGATCGGCGTGATGTCGGCCCGCGGCGCCTGGCCGATGGTGAGGGTTCCGAGCTTGCTCATGGTCTCGCGCTTTCCCAGTTCGAAAGGCCCGGGCGGTCTCCCGTGCGGGCCTCGGTCCCTCAACGCTTCCAGAAGTTCTTCGAGACGGAGTCGAAGAAGGAGAAGATCGCGTCGCCGGCGATGACGCCAGCGGCGAAGACCTCCATGTCGCCCTCGCCGCTCTTGCCGCGCAGCTTCTCCCAGACCACCCGGCAGAGGATGCCGGCCAGCACCGCCCAGCCCGCCATCGGGAAGTTGATCAGGAGGCCGGTGGCGAAGAGAACGCCGATCTGCCGCTTCGGCCCGCCGATGAACTGCAGGATCGCGCCGGGGATCGCCCAGAGGAAGAGCTGCCAGGCGACGCCATCAGCCACGCCCGCCTTGATCGTCGCGGCATAGACCTTGTTCACGGGTGCGACGAGGTTCTGATCGAAGAAGGACTGGTAGGAGAACAGCACGACCGCGCCGGCGACCACGAAGGCGAACATCGCGGCAAAGAGCTGCTGGCGGCGACCGTCAAGCTCGAAGGCGGGGTCGGCACCATTGCCGCGCAACAGATAACCAGCCTTGAGGTCATAGCCCATATCGGCAAAGGCAGGGCCGGTTGCGGCCGAGAAGCCGACGAGCAGCGCCAGCGCCGGCATCGGGAAGCCGATCAGCATGCCGATGATCAGCGTGATCAGCGCCACCGCGAAGGCCGGGAACCAGCCCGAATGCATCGCGGCGAGGCCGACGATCAGCTCATGCACATAGGCCGCGAAGGCGGCGTAGAGCACGAACAGGATCAGCATGCCGATCGACATGTCGCTCATCAGGCCTCCGACGGCCGCGATGAAGATGGCGATGGCGAGATAGCCGACGGTGCCGAGGCCGAGCGCGCGGCGCACCTCCGCATCGCTGACACCGGCCCTGGCTTCGTCAGCCTTGGCGGCATCGCTGCGCCGGAACAGCAGCAGCGCAACCTGCAGGAGCGCGACGAGGCCGGCGCCGATCATGAAGCCATGCGGGATATAGGCGGCCATCAGGTCGCCCTTCGGGATGATGGTCTCGAACAAAGGTCCGCCGAAGAGCGGGCCGGAATAGCCGCGCAGCAGCAGGCCGACGCCGAACATCAGCAGCGCCCAGATATTGCCGATGAAGGCGACGCCGAAGGCCGACATCGGGATTCCGGTGACGGCGGCCGAGCCAGCGAAGCCGATCCAGGCGAGCGGGATCTTGATGAAGGAGGCGACGACGCCGGTGCCGAAGCCGATCCCCATCAGCACCGCCTTGCGGCCGCCCTCGTCGCCGGCCTTGATCGCCTCGGCGGCGGCAACGCCCGGCGGCCAGGCGCCGGTCGCCGGGAAGACGCGGGAATCGAACATCCGGTAGAGCAGATAGGCGTCGAGCAGCATGGCGAAGAAGGCGCCCGCCAGCATCGGCAGCACGAGGTCCGGTCGGCCGAGCAGCCAGGGAATGCCGACCGGCAGGAGCAGGCTGTTCGCCGCGCCGAAGGTGGCCGAGGAGATCGCGCTCTGGGCCAGGTTCTGCACATGGATCGAGCGGTAGCGGGCGAAGATCGCGAGCGGCACCCGCGCCAGCGCCATGGCGGCGAGCGCGCCGATCAGCGAGGTGTTCGCGGTGATGCCGAGCGACACCAGAAGCTGCATGCCGATGATCGCGCCGAAGACGCAAAGAATGGCAATGAGCAGCAGCGTCGCCGGCTCGAATAGGCTCGGGTGCCGCTGAGGCACTCCTCCAGTCGGATTGTTCATGCCTCAGTCCCCATAATCGCCCCTTGCGGGCTGTTTGCGTCTCGATGCAGCCCGTCAGGCAACCAGGATGCCGGCCTTGGCCTCGCCAACGTCCTGCGTGGCATGCGTTCCCTGCACGCCGTAATCCCGCTTCGCGACTTCCGGCGAAACGAGGCCGAGCGCGACGTCGCGGGCGATCGCCTCCCGCGAGCGCTCCGAGGCCGGGCCGTAACCGGCGCCGCCGGCCAGCACGAGCTCGACGATCTCATGTGGTTGCCTGACCTGGACGAGCTCGCCGGTGCCGACGTCCTTCAGCACATGGCCCTGCTCGTCGATGACCCGGCCGGAGGCCCCGCCGCCGGCCTTGCCGCCGAACAGGCCGGGAATCGGGTTGTTGACCCCCTCCGGATAGAGCGAGACTAGCGTCGGCAACCCGTCATCGGAGAGCTTGCGCAGCCGCACGCGCTGGCCGAGGCCGCCGCGATGCTGGCCGGCGCCGCCGGAGTCGGTGAGATAGGTCTTCTCGACCACCAGCACCGGCACCCGCGACTCGAAGGTCTCGATCGAGGTGTTGGCCGCCGAGGTCGGGTAGAGCAGGCCGGACTTGCCGTCGCCCTGGGCCGAGCCGCCCTGGCCGCCGCCGCAGAAAAGCATGTCGGAATAGGTGTCGCCGGCCGCATCGCGGCCATAGACGCTCGCCGCCACCGGCAGGCCGGTGAAGGCCTGGACCTGCTTCGGCGCCGCCTTGGACAAGGCGCGGAAGATGTTCGGCGCCAGATACCAGCCGGTGCGGGTGCGCAGGTTCACCGCCAGCGGCTTGTCGCAGTTCAGGATCGAGCCCTTCGGGGCCTCGACCGTGAAGGCGCGGTAGCAGCCGGCATTGCCGCGGACATTAGGCGTCAGCATGCATTTCAGCGGATAGGTCGCATGCGCCATCGTATAGTTGAGCGTGCAGTTCAGCCCACCCTGCGGGAGCTGCGGCGGCGCTCCGGCGAAGTCGAGATGGATCGTGTCCCCCTTCACCGTCAGCGCCAGCGGATAGGTCATCGGCGTACCCAGCGGGTTGTTCGAGACGGTGCCGTGATAGGTGCCGTCCGGCAGGGCGCGGATCGCCTCGCGCATCGCCTTCTCCGAACGGCTCTGCACGACATGGGCGAGCGCCCGCAGATCCTGCATG
The DNA here is from genome assembly GCF_056397745.1 of Allobosea sp. 05L423. NCBI lineage: Bacteria > Pseudomonadati > Pseudomonadota > Alphaproteobacteria > Hyphomicrobiales > Alloboseaceae > Allobosea > Allobosea sp. 05L423. The sequence continues at coordinate 258,027 of NZ_JBFTOA010000005.1, forward strand.
CCGTAATCGGTGAGGAAGGACTGCAGCCGCTCGGCGCCGATCGCATTGGCCGCGACGAAGGAGTGCAGGTCGCCAAGCACCTGCTCGGAATTGCGCACGTTCTCGCCGAGCAGGCGCACCAGCGTCTCGTTGATCCGGCCGGCCTCGTAGAGCTTCATCGGCGGTATCTGGAAGCCTTCCTCGTAGATCTCGCGAGCGCGCAGCGAATCCTTGGTGCCGCCGATGTCGGAGACGTGGCCGACCGTGCCCATCAGTCCGACGACCCGGTCGCCGAGGAAGACGGGGGTGACCACCGCGATGTCGAAGAGATGGCCGGCGCAGAGCCAGGGATCGTTGGTGATCAGCACGTCGCCGGGCTCGAGCGTATCCGCCGGATAGCGCTCCAGCAGCGCCTTGACCGCGCGCGGCAGCGTCAGGTTGAACACCGGCATGGCGCGTGGACTGTGCGCCAGCGTCTCGCCTTCGGGATCGAGCAATTCGCAGGCGAAGTCCTGCGCCTCCGAGATCACCAGCGAGAAGGCGGTGCGGCAGACGGTCAGCCACATCTCCTCGACGACGTTGATCATGCGGCTCCACATGATCTCGAGCGAGATCGGATCGGCCTCGATGCGGCGCGCGGCCTCGGCCAGCGGCATGTCGGCGGTGATCGAGGTCTCGACCGCATTGGCCTGGCCGACATGGATGAGCAGGTTCAGCACATCGTCGATGGCGACGCCGTCGCCCGGCGGGATGATGGTGGTCGCCTCGCGCTCCTCGATGATCGCCGGCCCCTTGACGGTGTCTCCGGAGCGCAGCGCATAGCGGTCATAGACCGTCGCCTCGCTCCAGCCGCCCTCGAACCAGGCCTTGCGGGTGCCCTTTATCTTAGCCGCCGCATCGCCGCCGCCGGCTGCTCCAGAGAGCGACAGGGTCGGGACGGGCCCGGCGCAGCGGACGCGGAAGTTGATCGCCTCCAGCCGCGCGCCCTCATAGACCGAGGTGTAGCGGGCGGAATAAGCCTTGCTGAAGGCAGCGCGGATCGCTTCCAGGCTGGAAGCATCGATGGTGCCGGCCGGCAGCGGCACGGCGATATCGTGCATCTGGCCGACGAGGCGCATATCGCCCGAGCGCTCGACCGTGACGTCCTCCGGCTTCACCCCGGCCTCGATCAGGTGCTTGCGGCCCTCGGCCTCGAGGTCCCTGAGCACGGCGTTGACGGCCTCGGCATCGAAGCCCTGGGAAAACTCGACCGGCAGCGAGCGCACCATGTCGAAGGAGAGCGGCGCAGCGAGGAAGCCGAGCGCGGAAGCCGCGCCCGAGGCCGGCGGGATGATGACCTGCCTGACGCCGAGCACGCGAGCGACGTCGACCGCATGGGCCGGGCCGGCGCCGCCGAACCCAACCATGGCGTAGTGGCGGGGGTCCTTGCCCTTCTCGACGAGATGGACGCGAGCGGCGGCGCCCATGCTCTCGACCACGACCTTATGGATGCCCCAGGCGGCTTCCTCGATCGAGAGGCCGAGCGGCGCGGCGACCGTCGAGACGGCCTTGCGCGCCGCCTCAAGGTCGAGCGCCATGCGCCCGCCCAGGAAGAAGCCCGGATCGTAATAGCCGAGCACGAGATTGGCGTCGGTCACGGTCGGCTTCACGCCGCCCATGCCGTAGCAGGCCGGGCCCGGATCGGAGCCGGCCGAATGCGGGCCGACCTTGAGCAGGCCGACCTCGTCGATCGCCGCGATCGAGCCGCCACCGGCGCCGATCTCGATCATGTCGATGACGGGCGCCTTGATCGGCAGGCCGGAGCCCTTGGCGAAGCGGTTGACGCGGCCGGCTTCGAGCATCGGCGCGATCTCGGCGCGGCCATCCTCGATCATGCAGGCCTTGGCGGTGGTGCCGCCCATGTCGAAGGAGATCACGTCCTTATGGCCGGCGAGCTCGCCGAACAGGGCCGTGGCAAGGCCGCCGCCGGCCGGACCGCTTTCGAGCAGGCGGATCGGGAAGGTGCGCGCCGTCTCGGGCGAGACGAGGCCGCCGGCCGAGTGCATGAGCGTCAACGAGCCGCGGAAGGAGCGGGCGGCGAGCTCGCGCTCCAGCCGCTGCAGGTAGCGCCGCATCAGCGGCTGCACATAGGCGTTGGCGGCTGTGGTGACGAAGCGTTGGTACTCCCAGATCTCGGCCACGACCTCGCTCGACAGCGAGACGGTGAGCTCCGGGCAGGTCTCGCGGACGATGCGGCCGGCTTCCTGCTCATGTGCCGGGTTGCGGTAGCTGTTGAGGAAGCAGACCGCGATCGCCTCGCAGCCGGCAGCCGCGAGTTCGCGAGCCGCATTGCGCACCGCGTCGGCGTCGAGCGCGGTCACGACCTTGCCGTCGCGGTCGATGCGCTCGGCCACTTCGAGGCGATGTTCCCGCGAGACCAGCGGATCGGGGAAGGTCAGGAACAGGTCGTAGATGTCGTAGCGCTGCTCCGTCCCCATTTCGAGGATGTCGCGGAAGCCCCTGGTGGTAATCAGGCCGAGCTTGGAGCCCTTGCGCTCGATCACCGCGTTGGTGACCAGCGTGGTGCCGTGGACGATGTCGCCGACATCGGCGAGCGTGATCCCGGCCATCTCGGTGAGTTCGCCGAGGCCGATCAGCGCGGCCTCGGACGGGTCGTGCGGCGTCGTCAGGCGTTTGTGCAGCCGAACCGAGCGCTCCTGCGAGTCGTAGAGGATGAAATCGGTGAAGGTGCCGCCGATGTCGAAGCCGATACGCCAACGATTGCTCATGGAGCGATCTCCGCGATGGGAAGGTTCAAGGGAAGGAAGCGCTTGTCCTGGGTCAGGGCCGCGATCTCGGCGGCGCCCTCCCCCAGCAAGCGGATGATGGCGAGGCGCTCGGCCGGCTCGACCGTGGCAGCCGGGAAGGAGATGCAGATCGCAACCTCGTCGCCGGTAGCTGGATCGCCGACGGCGACCGAGATGGCGCGCACGCCGCGCACCGCCTCGTCATGGGATTCGGCGAAGCCGGCGCGCCGGACCACGGCGAGGCGGGCCATCAGCTCGTCCATGGTCTGCGGCGCGGTTTCGGAGGGAGCGGTGAAGTCCGCCGGATAGAGCGCACGGACCTCGTCGTCCGAGAGCCTGGCGAGCAGGGCGCGGCCGGTGCTGGAAGCGAAGGCGGGGATGCGGTCGCCGATCGCGGTGACGACGCGCAGCGCGTGGCGCCCGGGATGGGCGGTGACGCCGACGATCTCGTTGCCGCGGCGGACGCTGATATAGCCGGTATGCCCGATCTGGTCGGAGATCTTGCCGACCACCGCATCGGCGCGGTCGATCAGCGAGGCCGCAAAGCGATAGAGATGCCCGACCTGGTTGAGCAGCAGCGAGGGGCGATAGCGCTTGCTGTCACCGACCGTTTCGAGAAGCCCCTCGTCCCGCATCGCCCGCAGCAGCCGCGAGGCGTTGCTCTTCGGCATGCCCAGCAGAGAAACGAGATCGGTCACCGTCACGTCGTGACGGGTGCTCGAGAAGCAACGAAGCACATCCACGGCCGACGACAAGATGGACATCGGGATCAGCCTTAGAAGTTCCATTAAATGGAACTTAAGTTGCAATAATGGGAACGATACGCCGGTCAATGAGGATGTCAATCCTGTGATCGCACGCGGCCGCTGCGCGTTCCGCCGTCTCGACGCCCGCCATGCTCGGCTGTATCCCCGACTTTAGGTCGGCTTTCTCCGGCCGCCGCGCCTTGCCGCTACGGAGTTCTCGGGATGAGCGACACCCTGCTTTATCTGTCGCGCGAGGACGTCCGGGCCCTGTCGATCCCGCCCGCCGCGGCGCGGGAAGCCGTGCTCCAGGGCTTTCGCCACCATGCTGCCGGGCTGAACCGCAGCCTGCCGAAGAGCACGCTGACGCTAGGCCACGGCCACGGCTTCCAGGCGATGACGGCGGCGTCCTCCCCGCTGGGGATCGCCACGGTAAAATGGGTGGCGATGGCGCCCGTCGCTGCCGGCTCTCCACTGCCGGCGGTGAGTGCGCTGATCTGCGTCAGCGACTACGAGACAGGCCAACCGCTCGCCGTCCTCGACGGCGACGAGATCACGCTGATGCGCACCGCGGCGATCAGCGCCGCCGCGGCATCGCTGCTGGCGCCAGCCGCACCGCAAACCATCGGCTTCGTCGGCTGCGGCTTGCAGGCTCACGCCCATCTCGCCGCCTTCCACGACCTCTATCCCGGCCTGACCAACGCGCTGATGCTGAGCCGCAGCCGCTCCTCAGCCGAGCGCCTCGCCGAAGCGGCGCGCGCAGCCGGCCTTGCTGCTGCGGACATCGTTGATGATGCCGACGCACTCCTCGCCCGCAGCGACATCGTGATCTCGATGGTGCCGGGCGCAGCGGGCATGACGCCCTTCCTTGATGCGAAGCGCCTGAAGCCGAACGCCTTGGCGGTCGCAGTCGATACCGGCCGTAGCTGGAAGCCGGAGACGCTGCCGGCCTTCGACCTTCTGGCCACCGACAGCCTCGAACAATCGCGCGCCCCCTATGGCGCCGACGGCAACCCCGTCACCACTGTCACCTTCCAGCAAGACCTGATCGGGCTGGCCGCGGCACCGCAGCCGAACGCTGCGACCGGCCGCGCCCTCTTCGCCTTTCGCGGCGTCGCCTTCGCCGACCTGGCACTTGCGCATCTTGCCGTCGCGCGGGCCCGCGCGCAGGGGCTCGGAACGGCGCTGCCACGCTGAGGCTAGCCCTTGCCGAGCAGTTCGAAGGTGCGCGGATCGGCAATCCCGTCGAAGAAGCGGCGCAGCACCGCACGATGGGGGTTGGCGCCGTCCCCGCTCGCGACATCGAACAGCGTCATCGAGGAGCACAGCTTCCGGTCGTCGGGCGAGCCGAAGATTGCGTTTGCGCTGCGGCCCTCATGCGCCAACACCGCCTCCGTGATGGTTCGGAGGCGCGGCCCGAGAACCGGATGCGCCAGATAGGCCCGCGCCTCGTCGAGCGAGCCGATGCCGTAGAATTCGGAGTTCGGGGACAGACCCAGACCCCGCATCTGCGGGAACACGAACCAGATCCAGTGGCTGCGCTTGCGCCCGGCCTTCACCTCGGCGAGCGCATCGTCCCAGACGGGTTCTTGCGCATCGAGAAAGCGCTGCAGATGGAATGGATCGGACATCGGCACACTCCCTGCTTCGCCATCCCCAACGCACGAGCCGCCTCGCCGTTCATTCGGCTGCGCCCAGTGCGCTTGAGCCGGCGCGCGCCCATGCTATTCCCGCCGCACGGACCCAGCGAGACCCGACACCATGACCCAGCGCCTGCGCGATTTCGGCCTCTCCTGCGGCATCATGCAGCCGGGCCTGCTCAACGCCATCACCGACGTGCCGGGCGTGAAGCTCGGCCACTGCACGCTGCGCGAAGGCGACACCCTCACCGGCTTCACGGCGCTGCTGCCGCATGACGGCAATCTCTTCCGCCGCAAGCTGCGCGCGGCGGTCGAAATCATCAACGGCTTCGGCAAAAGCGCGGGGCTGATGCAGCTCGCCGAACTCGGCCAGATCGAAACGCCGCTCCTGCTCTGCAACACGCTCGCAGTCGGCACCGGTTTCGACGCTCTGGTCGCCCGCGCTCTCGCTGCCAACCCCGACATCGGCCGCGAGACCGGCACGGTCAATCCGATCGTGCTCGAATGCAATGACGGCTATCTCTCCGACATCCGCGCTCGCGCGCTGACGCAGGAACACGCCTTCGCCGCGCTCGACGCCGTCGCCTCAGGGCCGGTCGCGGAGGGCGCGGTCGGCGCCGGCACCGGCATGAGCGCCTTCGGCTTCAAGGGCGGCATCGGCACCGCCTCGCGGCGCTTCGATCTCGATGCGGCGAGCTACACGCTTGGCGTGCTCGCGCTGGCGAATTTCGGCAATGCAGGCGACCTCGTCCTGCCCGACGGCCGCCGCCCGGTTCCGCCGGAAGGGAGGCCGCAAAGCGAGCGCGGCTCGGTCATCCTGGTCATCGCGACCGACGTGCCGCTGGAGTCGCGGCAATTGCATCGCGTCGCGCGGCGCGGCGGCGCCGGCCTCGCCCGGCTCGGCGCCTTCTGGGGCAATGGCAGCGGCGACATCGCCGTCGCCTTCTCGACTGCCGATCCGATCGACCACGATCAGCCGAACGACCTCGTCGCGCTGCGCGCCCTCAACGAGAGCCGCATCGATACGCTCTTCCGCGCCGCCACTGAAGCGACGCAGGAGGCCGTGCTCAACGCGATGATCATGGCCCCGGCCACGACCGGGCGGGACGGGCATCATCGCCCCTCGCTCGGGGACTGGCTGAGGGCGAACGCCGGCTAAAACAGAACCATCCCGTCATGCTCGCCCTTTTGGCGAGCATCCACGTCTTGAACGCCGTCCGGCATCGGTGAAGACGTGGATGGTCGGTACAAGCCCGACCACGACGGACAGCGAACCGATCCAGGCCGCTCAGGCCCACTCGCCCTTGCGGAACACCGGCACGCGGCGCCCATCGGCATGGACGCCATCGATATCGACCTCGCCGGAGCCGATCATCCAGTCGATATGGATCAGGCTCTTGTTGCCGCCCTGCGCCGCGATCTGCTCCGGCGTCAGGTTGGCGCCGTCGACGAAGCATTTCGAATAGCACTGCCCAAGCGCGATATGGCAGGAGGCGTTCTCGTCGAAGAGCGTGTTGTAGAACAGGATGCCGCTCTTCGAGATCGGCGATGAATGCGGCACCAGCGCGACTTCACCGAGCCGGCGGGCGCCCTCGTCCGTGTCCAGCACCTTGTTGAGCACGGCCTCGCCGCGCGCGGCCTTGGCCTCCACGATCCGGCCGCCCTCGAAGCGCACCTGGATGCCGTCGATCAGCGAGCCCTGATAGGACAGCGGCTTGGTGCTGGAGACATGGCCCTCGACCCGGCGCGCATGCGGCGTGGTGAAGACCTCCTCGGTCGGGATGTTGGGGTTGCAGACGATGCCGTTCTTGGCCGGCGAGGCACCGCCCTGCCAGTCATGGCCATCGGCCAGGCCCACGACGAGATCGGTGCCCGGCCCGGTGAAGTGCAGCGAGGCGAAGCGCTGACCGTTCAGCCAGTCGCGGCGCGCCCGCAGCGCGGCGTTATGCGCCGCCCAGGCCGCGACCGGATCGGCCTCGTTGATGCGGGAGGCGGCGAAGATCGCTTCGGCCAGCTTGCCGATCGCAACCTCCTCGGCATCGCCCGGGAACACCTGGCGAGCCCAGGCCGCGCTCGGATAGGCCAGGATGTTCCAGTTAATGTCGAAGCCGGCGATCTTCTCCAGCGCCGGCTGGTAGGCGACGGAATTCGCCTTGCTGGCGCGGCCGACCTTGGCCGGATCCTCATTCGCCAGCAGCATCGGATTGTCGCCGACGACGGCGAGCCGCGCGGTGTTGGCCGAGAAGGCCTTGGCGACGCCCTCATAGAGCCAGCCCGGCGCCTTGTCGAAGCTCGCATCCGGCGCATAGCGATAGCGCGCGAGCGTGATCTCCTCGTCCGCCAGCATCGGCGTCACAATGCCGGCGCCAGCCTTGTAGGCGTGCTCGGCGATGCGCCGCACCAGCGGCAGCGCCGCGACCGGCGCGGTGAGGAACAGGTCCTGCCCAGGCTGCAGATTGAGGCCGACGCGGATGGCGACCTCCGCCAGCTTGTCCAGCTTGGCGGCATCGATGGCTTGCCGGGTCTCTTGGGGACGCTGATGAACAGTCATGGCACTCAACCTGTCGGATTCGGGATATCAGCCATTGCTCGCCCAAATCGCCGCCGGGTCAACCGTCCCGGCGGCAAGGCAGCCATCCGGTGACCGGGCGGCGAGCGATCACGCGGTCGTTTCAGCCTGCTTCGTGCCCAGCCTGAGCTTGCTCGCCCGCAGCAGATGACTGCGCATCAGCGCCGAGGCGACCTCGTTCTCGCCCGCCTCAAGGTGATCGAGCATGGCCATATGCTCCGTGCAGTTCACCTGCACGCGCTCGAAACCCAGGCCCCAGTCGTAGTTCGAGAGGCGCCGGAGCTGGTTCTGGCGCCGCACGGCCGAATGGAAATAGCGATTGCCCGTCGCCGCGGCCAAGCCTTCGTGGAAATCGGCATTCATTTCGTAGAAGGCGATGCTGGAGGATTCGCGCCAGGGTCGTTGCAGGGCGTCGACATGCCGCGCCCGCATCTCCGCGATCCAGCCGGGCTCAAGGCGGAAGCCCGGTTCGAGCATCCCCATCGGCTCGATCACCATGCGGAAGCGATAGCTCTCGTCGCGAAGGCGCTTGTCGCGCGGCTCGTGCAGGAAACGCCAGCCATAGCCGGGCTTGCGCTCGACCATGTCGAGATCGGCGAGGCGGGCGAGCAATTTCTGCGCCTCGGGCCGACCGAGATCATAGCGCCGCATCACCTCCAGCTCCGAAACCTCGTCCGGCAGCAGCCCGTTCTCGCGCTCATGCGCCAGCCGGACAATGGCGAGATCGATCGCCTCCGGCGGCAAGGCGCCGTCGCTCTCGGCAGGCAGCTTCAGGATCTCGACGCCCTTGTTGAGATGGCGCCGGACGATGCCCTGCTCGGCGAGATGGTCGAGCGCCGCGCGCACCGGCGTCCGTGACACGCCGAGGCGGCGCGCCGTGGCGTTCTCGTTCAGCCAGGCACCGGCATCGAGCGCATCGTCCCGCACCAGTTGCAGGATGCGCCCGGCGATCTCCTGCTGCAGCCGGGTCGGCATTGCCATCGGAAAGCCCTTGCCTGTTTTAGTTTGCGATGAAATACATTACAGATCGATGTCACGCCAGCATATCGGAAAGTTGTGCGCCATGGTCCAGCCCTGCCCCTTCGTCGACGTTTCGGGCTCGCCCTATGAACGCGGCCGCCAGCATGGCGCGGCCGTGCCGCAGCGCGTGAAGCGCTCGATCGAGCTCTATGGCGGCCAGCTCGGCGATCTCGGCTACGACGCCACCGCCAAATCGGCACTGATCGGCGAGTTCGCCAGCGAGATCGAGGCCTTCGGCGCCCATTATATCGAGGAGATGCGCGGCATCGCCGACGGCGCTGGCGTCGCGCTCGAAGACATCATCATGGTCAATGCCCGCACCGAGGTCATCGCCAAGGCGCGGATGGTCAAGAACAAGCCCGTTGAGGCGACAGAAGAGCTCGACGACGGCTGCACCGGCGCGATCATCCTGCCCGAGCGCAGCGCCACCGGCGAGCTGATCCACGGCCAGAACTGGGACTGGCGGGCCGAATGCGCGGAGACCGCGATCGTGCTGCGCGTGCGCCGCGACGACGGGCCGGATTTCCTGACCTTCGTCGAGGCCGGCGGCCTCGCCCGCTGCGGCATGAACGCGGCCGGCATCTCGATCACCGCCAACTATCTCGAATGCGAGCGCGACTTCACCCAGACCGGCGTGCCGCTCGCCCTGATCCGCCGCAAGGTGCTGGAGCAGGAGCACCTCGCCTTCGCGATCAAGGCCGTGGCGGCGACGCCGAAGGCCTGCTCCAACAACATGATGCTCTCGACCGTGAAGGGCTTCGGCATCGATTTCGAATGCGCGCCGGACGAGGCCTTCCCGATCTATCCGGAAGACGGGATGATCGTTCACGCCAACCACTGGGTCGGCCAGATCGCCTTGACCAAGGTGAAGAACACCAGCATCCCGCGCGTGCCGGAGAGCTTCTACCGCGACTGGCGGGTCAAGAAGCTGCTCGATGAAGCCGGCCGCAAGCTGACCGTCGACGATCTCAAGCAGGCCCTCTTCGACGATTTCCTGACGCCGTATTCGGTCTGCCGTCCGGCGCGCCCGAACGAGCAGGGCAACCTCTCGGCGACGGTCGCAATGGTGATCATGCAGCCGGCGAAGGGGATCATGGAGGTCGCGCCGCTGCCGGCCGAGAACCGCGTCTTCACCCGCTACAGCCTGACCGAGAATCCCGTCCTGCTCGCCGAAGCGGCCGAATAGTTCGATCCCGGTCCCGCGTCACAACCGAACAAAAAACAGGGGAACATGATGCGCAGAACCACCAAAACAGCCCTTGCCGCCGCGCTTCTGTGCGGCGGCCTCGTTCAGGCCGCGGGGGCGAGCGCGCTGCGCATCCAGCTGCGCGCCGATATCCGTTCGATCAATCCGGGCGTCAATCGCGACGCCAATACCGATGGCGTCGTCGTTCAGATAGTCGAGGGCCTCGTCGCCTATGGCGAGGACGCTCTGCCCAAGCCTTTGCTGGCCGAGAGGGTCGACATCTCCCCCGACGGCAAGAACTACACCTTCACGCTGCGCCAGGGCGTGAAGTTCCACAACGGCGCAGCCCTGACCGCAGCCGACGTGCTGTGGAGCTGGAACCGCTATATGGACCCGAAGACCGACTGGCGCTGCCTCTCGGAATTTGACGGCCGCGGCCAGGTCAAGGTCGAGAAAATCACCGCGCCTGATGACAAGACCGTCGTCTTCGAACTGGACAAGCCGAGCGCGCTCTTCCTCTCGGCGCTCGCCCGCACCGATTGCGCGATGACCGGCATCCTCCACAAGGACTCGGTCAAGGCCGACGGCAGCTTCGACAAGCCGATCGGCACCGGCCCGTTCAAGTTCGCGGAATGGAAGCGCGGCGAGTACATCCGGCTGGAGCGCTTCGCCGACTATGCCTCGCTGCCCGGCAAGATCGACGGGCTGACCGGCGCCAAGAAGCCGCTGGTTGACGAGGTGCGTTTCCTCATCATTCCCGACAACGCGACGGCCAAGGCCGCCCTGCTGAAGGGCGATATCGACGTCGTCCCGGATATCGCCAACACCGACATCGCCGAGCTCAAGAAGAACGACAAGGTCAAGACCTCCGTCGTCACCAGCATGGGCCTCGTCGGCCTGATCATCCAGACGCGCGACCCGCTGCTGCAGAACCTCAAGCTGCGCCAGGCGATCGCCGCCGCGATCGACTCCAAGGAGCTGGTCGCCGCCGTCAGCGACGGCATCGGCACGCCGAACAACTCGATCGTCCCGGCTCTTTCGGCCTATTACGGCCCGGTGCAGAAGGAAGGCTGGAAATACGACCCGGCCGCCGCCAAGAAGCTCATCGCGGAAGCCGGCTACAAGGGCGAGAAGATCGTGATGCTCGCCAACAAGCGCTACCCCGAAAGCTTCGACGCCGCCGTCGTCGCCCAGCAGATGCTCCAGGCTGTCGGACTCAACGTCGAGATCGAGGTGCTGGAATGGGCGACGCAGCTCGACCGCTACAGCAAGGGCAACTACACGATCCAGGCCTTCCCCTATTCGGGCCGCATGGACCCCGCCCTGAGCTACGAGTCGATGACCGGCCCGAAGGACAAGCAGCCGCGCAAGCTCTGGGACAATCCGGAGGTGCAGGCCGAGCTCGACAAGTCGATGGTGGTGACCGACCGCGCCGAACGTCAGAAGATCTTCGACGGGCTGCACAAGCGCTTCCTCGCGGAAGTGCCCATGGTGATGCTCTACAACGGCATCGTCGGCGGTGCGATGGGCGCCAAGACCAAGGGCTATGTCTCGACCGTGAGCTCGCTGCCGCGGGCCTGGGAAGTCACTGTCGGCGAATAGCGCTCAAACCGCCCCATCTTCGGGATCTCCCGCGACATCGAGGCATGCCCGCACAGGGCGTGCCCTGACGGCATGGCAGTAAGGGGAACGAGAATGATCCGCATTTCAGCGCCTGCTCTCGCGCTCGCACTTATCGGCGGGGCGGCCCAGGCACAGACGATCAACGTCGCGCTCAACGCCGACATCCGCAGCACCAATCCGGGCGTCAACCGCGACGACAATACCGACGCCGTCGTGCTGCACATGGTCGAGGGCCTCGTCGGCTATCGCGAGAATGGCGCTGTCGCGCCGCTGCTCGCCGAGAAGATCGAGATCTCGCCGGACGGACGGACCTACACTTTCCACCTGCGCAAGCGCGTGAAGTTCCACAACGGCGCCGAGATGACCTCGGCCGACGTTTTGTGGAGCTGGAACCGCTACATGGATGCGAAGACCGACTGGCGCTGCAAGGCGGAATTCGACGGCCGGCTCGGGCTGAAGGTCATTGAAGCGGCCGTCCCCGATGCAACGACCTTCGTGATGAAGCTGGAGAAGCCGAGCGCGCTCTTCCTCGACACCATGGCCCGCACCGACTGCGCGATGGTCGCGATCCTGCACAAGGACTCGGTCAAGGCCGACGGCAGCTGGGACAAGCCGGTCGGTACCGGCCCGTTCCAGCTCGCCGACTGGCGCCGGGGCGAATTCGTGCTGCTCAAGCGCTTCGATGCTTACGCTTCCCCGCCCGGCGAGAAGCGCGACGGCTATGTCGGCTCCAAGCGCCCGCTGGCGCAGGAGGTCAAGTTCCTCTCGATCGCCGATGGTGCGACGGTCAAGGCCGGCCTGATGTCGGGCGCGCTCGACGTCGCCGATGTGCCGGACGAGGACGTGCCGGAGATGAAGAAGAGCGGCCTGCAGGTGCTGACCGCGCCGAGCGCGACCAAGCACACCATCTTGATCCAGACCAGCGACCCGCTGCTGTCGAATGTGAAGATGCGCCAGGCCATCGCCTCCGCGCTCGATCTCGACGAGATCGTCGGTGCCGTCTCGAACGGCCTGGGCAAGACCAATAATTCGGCGGTCTACGTCACCTCACCCTTCTACGACGAGGTCCAGAAGAAGCGTTACACGCACGATCCGGCGCAGACGAAGAAGCTGCTGGCCGAAGCCGGCTACAAGGGCGAGACGATCAAGCTGATCGCCAACAAGCGCTCGACCGTGCCGAGCTACCCCGTCGCGATCATGGCGCAGGCGATGCTGCAGGCCTCCGGCATCAAGGCCGAGATCGAGATCCTGGAATGGGCGACGCAGCTCGACCGGTTCTCGAAGGGCAACTACCAGATGATGTCCTTCAGCTATTCCGCCCGCATCGATCCGGCCCAGAGCTACAATCAGTTCTCCGGCCCGAAGGACAAGCTGCCCTCCAAGGTCTGGGACAATGCGGAGGCCAACGCCCTCATCGAGAGGGCGACGCTGGTCAATGACGAAGCCGAGCGGAAGACGATCTTCGACCAGCTGCATGTGATGATGCTGGCCGATGCGCCGCTGATCTTCCTCTACAACCAGGTCGACACGGCCGTCGTTTCCAGGCGTCTGCAGGGCTTCGCGCCCTGGGTCGCCTCGAAGCCGCGCCTCTGGGAGGTCAGCGTCGCCAGGTAACCTCCGGGTGCGTCGGTCAGCCCGGCCCGCCGATCGCGGCCGGCTCTGGCGTGCCGCCCTTGACGACATGCGCCGCGATCACGGCGGCGAGGCGTCGGCCGTCACGGGCCTTCAGGGCCTCCATCATCGCGTAGTGCTCGCGGTCGCTGCGCAGCAGCGATTCATGCGAGCTCCAGACCGTGATCTGCGAACCGCGCGCCCGGTCTCGCAGCGCCCAGATCGTTTCCTCGAGCACGGCATTGCCGCAGAAGGAGTACAGCAGCTGATGGAAGATGCGGTTGATCTCGCTCTGCTCGGTGCGGCTGCCGGTCAGCACCGCCTTGGAGAACTGCGCCGCGAGCTCGTCCAGCCGCGCGATCGTCGCCGTGTCGATACGCGCGACGATACCCGCCGCCGCCGCCATCTCGAGGATGACCCGTGTCGCCTGGATCTCCTCATAGGTCTTCATGTCGACCTCGGCGACGCGATAGCCCCGGTTCGGGACATGCTCGATCGTCTTGCGCACGGCGAGCTCGTCGAGGGCGCTGCGCACGTCGAAACGCGTCGCCTGGAAGCGCTCCTCAAGATCGATCTGACGCAGCCACTCGCCCGGCCTGAACATGCGCAGCCTGATCGCCTGCGCGATCTCGTTCGCGAGGATGGCCCGCCGCGTGCCGGTGTTTCTGCGTTTCCGCTCGGACGTCATGAAGGGCTCTCTAGCAGGATTCGGGCGGCACGACAGAAGTCGGTTGCGAAGCCAACCATAACATGCGACACAATTGGCGCCAATAATTTCGCCAGAGGAGAGAAGCCGTGAGCGCCGTGGCAGAAAAGACCGGTAAGCCGGAAATCGAGGCAGCCGCGCGCGCCAAGGCGCTCTACGAATACGGACCGACCTCGATCTACGCCTCGAAGCACGATCCACGCTTCCCCTATTGCCTCTATGTCCCGCCGAACCTCGGCAAGACCGGCGAGGCGCCAGAGCTCATCGTCGCCATGCACGGCACCGGCCGCGGCTTCACTGGCTATCGCGACGCCTTCTCGGCCTTCGCCCGCTGGAACAACTGCATCATCCTGGCGCCGCTCTTCCCGATCGGCGTGATGGGCGACGGCTACCGCGACGGCTTCAAGTACATGCGCGAGGGCAACCTCCGCTACGACCATGTGCTGCTCGCCATCGTCGAGGAGGTTTCCGAGCGCTATGGCATCGCCTTCGAGCGCTTCGGTCTGTTCGGCTATTCCGGCGGCGGCCATTTCGCCCACCGTTTCCTGCTGCTGCAGCCGCACAAGCTCTGGGGCGTCTCGATCGGCGCGCCGGGTTCGGTGACCCTGCTCGATCCCACGCGCGACTGGTGGGTCGGGACGCGCAACTTCGCCGAGCTCTTCGGCCAGGAGCTCGACATCCCCGCGATGAAGCAGGTCGCGGTGCAGATGGTCGTCGGCGCCGCCGATCTCGAGACCTGGGAGATCACCCACAAGCCGGGCGGCCGCAACTGGATGCCGGACGCCAACCATGCCGGCGCGACGCGGCCGGAGCGGCTGGCGAGCTTGCGCGATTCCTTCGCAGAGAATGGCATCGCGGCGCGCTTCGATCTCGTGCCGAACACGCCGCATGACGGGGTCAAGGTCGTGCCGGTGGTCGAGGACTTCTTCGCCGGCGAACTCAGCAGGATTCGCGCCGCCCGCAAGGCCGGCTGAACGACCATAACGACAACAGGGGAACCATCATGAAGCGCCTCCTTGTCTCCGCCGCTGCGCTCGCCCTCTCGGCCGGCGCCCTGCAGGCCCAGACGCTGACCGCCGTGCTCAACGCCGACATCCGTTCGACCAACCCCGGCGTGAACCGGGACGGCAACACCGACGCGGTCGTTCTGCACTTCGTCGAAGGGCTCGTCGGCTATGCCGAGGACGGCTCGGTCGGCCCGCTTCTGGCCGAGAAGGTCGACATCTCCGCGGACGGCAAGACCTATACCTTCCGCCTGCGCAAGGGCGTGAAATTCCACAACGGCGCCACGATGACCTCGGCCGACGCGCTGTGGAGCTGGAACCGCTACATGGATCCGAAGACGGATTGGCGCTGCCTGTCCGATTTCGACGGGCGCAATGGCCTCAAGGTCATCTCCGCCACCGCTCCCGATGCCGACACCTTCGTCATGGAGATCAACGAGCCGAACGGGCTCTTCCTCGACTCGCTCGCCCGCGCGGACTGCGGCGGCACGGCCGTGATCCACAAGGATTCGGTTAAGGCCGACGGCAGCTGGGACAAGCCGATCGGCACAGGCCCCTTCATGCTCGGCGAATGGAAGCGCGGCCAGTCGGTCCAGCTCCTCGCCTTCGACCAGTACGTCTCGCCCAAGGGCGACAAGCGCGACGGCTACATCGGCAGCAAGCGGCCGCTGGTGAAGGAAGCGCGCTTCATGGTCATCCCCGATGCGGCGACGGTGAAGGCCGGCCTGCTCGCGGGCTCGCTCGACATGGCGCTGATGCCGGAATCGGACGTGCCCGATCTCAAGGGCGCGCCCAATGTCGCGCTCGCGATTGCCCCGAACCCGGTCAGGCACAGCCTGATTATCCAGACGCGCGATCCGCTGCTGAAGAACCAGGCCCTGCGCCAGGCCATCGCCGCCTCGATCGACTTCCCCGAGCTCGTCGGCAACGTCAGCAACGGCCTCGGCAAGCCCAATAACTCGCCGGTCTACACGACCTCGAAATACTACGGCGGGGCGGAGAAGCAGGGCTTCAAATACGACCCTGCCGCGGCCAAGGCCTTGCTGCAGAAGGCCGGCTACAAGGGCGAGAAGATCGTGATCCTCGCCAACAAGCGCTCCTCCGTGCCGAGCTTCAACACCGCCGTCATAGCGCAGGCGATGATGCAGGCGGCCGGCATCAATGCCGAGATCGAGGTGCTGGAGTGGGCGACGCAGCTCGACCGCTACAACAAGGGCAACTACCAGATGCAGGCCTTCTCCTATTCGAGCCGCTTCGATCCCGCGCTCGGATTCGAGCAGATCGCCGGCCCGAAGGACAAGCAGCCGCGCAAGATCTGGGAGGACCCGGAAGCGCTCGAGCTGATCCAGAAGTCGATGGTGGTGACCGATACAGCCGAGCGCCAGAAGATCTTCGATGAGCTGCACAAGCGCTTCATCGAGCAGGTGCCGACCATCTTCACCCATAACGACCTCGACATCATCGCCCATTCCAAGCGCGTGACAGGCGTGACGCCGTGGGCGTCGCAGCTGCGGCTCTGGGAGGTTGGCTTCGCCAAGTGAGGCGGTGCCTCCGGCCCTGGCTTTGGCCGGGACCGGCAGTGAGGCTTGGGAGGGCCTTCGATGTTTCGTTTCGCGCTGACGCGGATCGCGATGGCGTTGCCGACGCTGCTGATCGTGGCGGTGTCGGTCTTCGTCCTGATCCGCCTGATTCCCGGCGACCCCGCACAGCTGATGCTGGGTGATCTGGCAACGCCGGCAAGCCTCGCCGATCTCCGGGCCCGGCTCGGCCTCGACCAGAGCCTGCCGGTGCAGTTCGGCATCTGGATCGGCAACGTGCTGCACGGCGATTTCGGCCAGTCGATCTCGTCGCAGCAGGCGGTGCTGCCGCTGATCCTGTCGCGCTTCTGGGTCTCGGCCCAGATCGTGCTGGTCGCGGTGCTGCTGGCGAGCTGCGTCGCGGTGCCCGCCGGCGTCATCGCCGCCTGGAAGCAGGACACCCCGATCGATCTCGGCCTCGTCGCCACCGCCACGCTGCTGCTCTCGATCCCCACTTTCTGGCTCGGCCTGTTGCTGCTGCTATTCTTCGGCCTCAAGCTCGAATGGCTGCCGGTTGTCGGCTACGTCTCGATCGCCGAAAACCCCTGGGCCGGCATCCTCTATCTCGTCATGCCGATCATGACGCTGTTCCTGCACGAGATCGGCGTGATCCTGCGCATGGCGCGCGCCTCGACGCTCGAGGTGCTCCGGCTAGACTACATCACCCATGCCCGCGCCAAGGGCCTCTCGGAAAGCGCGGTGCTCTGGCGCCATGCCTTCAAGAACGCCTTCGGCCCGACCTGGACGCTGATCGGCCTGGTGCTCGGCAACCTGCTCGGCGGCATCGCGGTGGTCGAGACCGTCTTCACGATCCCCGGCCTCGGGCGCCTGCTCGTCGATGCAATCTTCGCGCGCGACTATCCCGTGATCCAGGGCTGCATGCTCTTCGTCGCCTTCACCTATGTGCTGGTGAACCTCGTCATCGACCTCTGCTATCCGGTCTTCGATCCCAGGGTGACCGCGCAATGAGCAGCAACAGCACCATGAGCGGTGGCGGCGCCGTGAAGAAGGCCAGCCGAATGAAACTCCCCGCCGCCAATGCGATCGTCGGCGGCACGCTGATCGGCATCCTGCTCGCGACGGCGTGCATCGGCGCCCTCTGGACACCCTACGATCCGCTCAAGCTCTCCTTCCGCGAGAAGCTGGCGGCGCCCTCCGCGCTGCACTGGCTCGGCACCGACGAGTTCGGCCGCGACGTGCTGTCCCGCCTGATGGCGGGCGCGGCGACCTCGGTCTGGATCAGCCTGCTGACGGTGACGCTCGCCGTCGTGATGGGCACCACGATCGGCCTGTTCTCCGGCTATATGCGCGGCTGGGTCGACCGGGTGATCATGGCCTTCAACGATGCGCTGCTCGCCTTCCCCGGCATCCTCCTGGCGCTCGGCCTGCTCGCGGTGGTCGGCGCCAACAAATACGGCATCATCGTCGCGCTCGGCATCGCCTACACGCCGTCGGTCGCCCGCGTCGTGCGCGGGACGGTGCTCTCGCTGCGCGAGCGCGAGTTCATTGCCGCCTCGCGCGTGATGGGCAACTCCGAGAGCTTCACCATGGCCCGCCACATCCTGCCGAACTGCATCGCGCCGCTGACCGTGCTGGCGACCTCGATGTTCGGCTATGTGCTGCTGGCGGAAAGCGCGCTCTCCTTCCTGGGCCTGGGCGTTCCGCCGCCGGCGCCGACCTGGGGCAACATGCTCGCAGGCTCCCGGCCCTATATCGGCCAGGCCGTCTGGCTCGGCATCTTCCCGGGCTTGTGCATCTCGCTGACCCTGCTCGGCATCAACCTGCTCGGCGACGCCGTGCGCGACACGCTCGACCCGCGGATGAGGGGTTCGCGATGACCAAAGCGCTTTCAAGCGAAGTGGGCACCGGTTCGCGTCAAGAAAACGCGGCCAACAAGAGCGCCGCCGCTCTCCTAGACGTCGCCGGCCTGACGCTCAGGATCGGCACGACCGGCCGCACGGTCGTCAACGACGTCTCCTTCCAGGTCTTCCCCGGCGAGATCGTCGGCATCGTCGGCGAATCCGGCTCCGGCAAGACGCTCGCGGCCCGCGCCGTGATGGGTTTCATCCCCCCCGCCGTCGCGCTCACCTCCGGCACGATCCGCTTCGACGGGCAGGACGTGATGGCGATGAGCGGCAAGGATCTGCGCGCCATGCGCGGCTCGCGCGTCGGCATGGTCTTCCAGGAGCCGATGACCTCGCTCAACCCGTCGATGCTGATCGGCCGCCAGCTCGACGAGGGTCTGGCGCTGCACCGCAAGCTCGACGCAGCCCAGCGCCGCGCGCTCATCCTCGACATGCTCAGGCGCGTCGGCCTGCGCGACCCGGAAGGCGCGCTCACCGCCTATCCGCACCAATTCTCCGGCGGCATGCGCCAGCGCATCATGCTGGCCTCGGTGATGCTGCTGAAGCCGGCGCTGCTCCTCGCCGACGAGCCGACCACGGCCCTCGACGCTGTCGTCCAGCGCGACGTGATGGAGCTGATGGTCGAATTGACCCAGGCCAACAACACCGCCGTGCTGCTGATCTCGCATGATCTCGGCATGGTCGCGCGCTATTGCAGCCGCATCGTTGTGATGTGCCAGGGCGACGTGGTCGAGCAAGGATCGAGCGAAGAGATCCTCGCCCGACCGCAGCACCCCTATACGCGCAAGCTGCTCTCGGCGATGCCGCACCGGCTGCCGGCGCGGCTGCTGCCGCAGGCGAAGACCCCGATCGTCTCGGTGCGCGACCTCGTCGTCGAATATCCCGGCCGGCAGGGCTTCTTCCGCAAGGAGGCAGCCAAGCGCGCGCTGCATGGCATCAGCCTCGATGTGCAGCCCGGCGAGGTCGTAGCCGTGGTCGGCGGCTCCGGCTCGGGCAAGACCACTCTCGGCCAGTCCATCGCCGGGCTCGTCAAGCCGGCCGGCGGCGAGATCCGCTTCAACGGCAAGCCCATCACGAAGAGCGAGACGGCTTACTGGGACTATCGGCTGAACTGCCAGATGGTGTTCCAGGACCCCTATTCCTCGCTCGATCCGCGCATGACGATCGGCCAGCTCGTCGGCGAGCCGCTGCGGCTGGTGCCGGACATGACTCCGGGAGACAAGAAGGCGCGCGTCGCCGAGGTTCTGGCCGAGGTCGGCCTCAAGGACGGCTTCGCCGAGCGTTACCCGCATGAGCTCTCGGGCGGCCAGCGCCAGCGCATCGCCATCGCCCGCGCGGTCGTGCGCCGGCCGAGCTTCGTCATCGCCGACGAGCCGGTCTCGGCGCTCGACGTGACCGTGCGCGCGCAGGTGCTCGAGCTCTTCGACGAGTTGCAGAAGAAGCACGGCTTCTCCTGCCTCTTCATCAGCCATGACCTCGGCGTGGTCGAGCAGGTCGCCGACCGGGTCATCGTTATGCAGGACGGCCGCATCGTCGAGGAAGGCCCCCGCGACGACATCTTCGACAATCCGCAGCACGCCTACACTCAGAAGCTTCTCGCAGCCGTCCCCGGCCTCGAAAGCACCGGCGATGGCGGCGTCAGGCTGTTCTGGCGGCGCGCCGAAAACGACGCATCGGTCGTCAGCTAGGGTTTGTCGACACTTCGCCACCTGGGCCTTTTCGCGGACTCACGCGGTCATCCCGGATCAAGCCCGGGATGACCGCGTGAGTCCGCGTAGATCAGCATGCTCCAGTTCGAGAACGAAATCGGCCCGGAATCCATCGTCGGTGGCGGCACCGTGCGATGGTTTCCGGGCCTTTTCTTCGCTCCGCATCGAAGGCGGAGCGAAGGAATAATGGCTTCGATCAGCGCTTGCGCTTGGCGCCGACCAGTTCGTCCCACTTGCGGAAGGCGACGACCATCTTGTCGGGCTTCAGCGGCAGCTCGATCGGGTTCTTGGCGATGAGGTCGGCATATTCAGGCCGGCCGAACTCCGCGATCACCTCCTGGCTGCGCTTCGGCGCCAGGGAGAGCGGCACGTCCTTCACCGCCGGGCCGGGATAGAGATAGCCCTCGTCATAGGAATAGGCCTGCATCTTCGGCGTCAGCACATGCGCCATGATGTCGAGCACGACGGCGAGGCGATCGTTCGGGATGCCCTTCGGCACGCACATGAAGAAGGCGTCCGAGACCCAGTGGAAGCCTTTCAGCGTCTGGATCTTGGCTTCCTTCGGCACGATGCCGAGCGCACGCGGATTGATGTCCCAACCCGTGGTCGAGATGATGATGTCGCGCGAGCCGTCGCCGAACTCCTTCATCGTCGCGCCCGTGCCGGCCGGGTAGTACTCGATGTGCTCGCCGAGTTCCTGCAGATAGGCCCAGGTCTTGTCCCAGCCATTGACCGGGTCCTGCGGATCCTTGTCGCCGAGGATATAGGGCAGGCCCATCATGAAGGTGCGGCCGGGGCCTGAATTGGTCGGGCGCGCATACATGAAC
Source organism: Allobosea sp. 05L423 (assembly GCF_056397745.1). NCBI lineage: Bacteria > Pseudomonadati > Pseudomonadota > Alphaproteobacteria > Hyphomicrobiales > Alloboseaceae > Allobosea > Allobosea sp. 05L423. The sequence continues at coordinate 278,872 of NZ_JBFTOA010000005.1, forward strand.
TTGCTGGGATTGGCCTTGGCCCAGGCCAGCAGCTCCTCGGCCGTCGTCGGCACCTGCTTGACCCGGTCCGGCATGTATTCGAGCAGCGGCCCGGACGGGTAATAGTTCACCACCGTGCCGAAGCCGGCGCCCTGCACCTTGTGGAGATTGAGCGCCGCGGGCTCGTAATTCTGCTCGATATTGGGGAATTTCTCGGCGAAATCCGGGAAGATCTTGAGCCAGAGATTCTGCTCGAGGCCGGCAGCCAGGCCATCCGAGCCGGTCAGGACCAGATCGAGATCGGCGCGCCCGGCATCCTGCTGCGCCTTGATCTTGCTCGCCAGTTCCGGCGCCGGCGCTTTCACATAGGTGATGCGCGAGACGAGCTTGGGATTGGCGTTGCGGTAGTCGTCGAAGGCCTGCTGCATCAGCGCCAGCGCCCCGCCGACATCGATGATGTTGATGCCGACCGGCGCCGAAGGCAGCGGCGGCGCGGCGGCGAAGGCGCCGTTCGCGCCGATGGTCAGCGCGCCGAGGCCGCCCAGCACGGTGCGGCGATCCACGCCTTTCGAAAATTCGCTCATCGTTTTCCCCTCTTGCTTGGTTGGTAACGTCTTCAGGATGCCGCCACAGCGGCGAAATCGCGGCGCTCGTTGCCGATGCGCACGCTGCGGATGCGGAGTTCCGGCGACCACTCGATCGCGCTCTCCGGCAAGGTGATGCCAGCCTGCGCCAGCGCGTCGGCGATGCAGGCCAGCGCATGGGTCGAGGCCATGGCAATTGCCCCCTCCGGCGTCGCGATGCCCCAGGCGACGACATTCCGAACGGCGTCGTCGAGCTTGAGCGCCGAGCCCGCCAGCGAGGCGCCGCCCGGCTGGCGCACCGAACCATCGGCGGCGAGATCGACCGGCATGCCGGCGAAGCTGTAACGGCCCGGCACTGCGCCAGCAGCAACCACGGCGTCCGTGACGAGGATCGAGCGCTCCGCGCCCTTTGCCCGGATCAGGCTCTTCAGCGCCTTCGGATGGATATGGATGCCATCCGCGATGAAGCCGGCCATCAGCCGGTCTTCGGCGAGCTGGGCGAAGAGCGGGTTGACGAGCTTGTGCAGCTGCTGCGGCAGGCCGTTGCCGAGATGGGTCGAGAGCGTCGCGCCCGCCTCCGCAGCGGCGCCGGCGGTCTCGAAATCGACGGCGGAATGGCCTATGGCGACGACCTTGCCCGCTTGCGCCAGCTTGCCGGCGAGGGCGACGCCGCCTTCGACCTCCGGCGCCAGCGTCACCATCAGGATCGGCCGCGACAAGAGCTGGTCAAGATGCGCGACCAGCTCGGCCGTTGCCACCGTCATCGCCTCCGGTGGGTGGCAGCCGGAATAGCCGGCGGACGGGTTCAGGAACGGGCCTTCGAGATGGTAGCCCGGGCACATCAGCGGCCCGAGCCGGCTTCCGCTCACCGCTGCGTCGAGCGCCCGGAATCGCTCTTCCAGCTCATGCGGATGCGCAGTGATGATCGTCGGCAGGCAGGTGGTCACGCCCGTCGCCAGCATCGCCTCCAGCGCCCGGTCGAGCTCCGCCGCCGTGATCGTACCGGAGTTGAAATCCACCCCGCCGAAGCCATTGACCTGCAGATCGACGAGACCGGGCGTGCGCATCGTCAGCCCTTCCGGCTCAGCAGCGAAGCGGCCGGCGGATCGATGAACAGCACGGTGCGCTTGTGTGTCTGCAGGATCGAGGCGGGGCTGAGATTGCTGACCGGCCCTTCCAGAGCGGCCTTGGCGGCCTCGGCCTTGCGCGTGTCGGAGACGGAGAGGACGATCAGCTCGCTCTTGAGGATCTGGCGCACGCTCATCGAGATCGCCTGTTGCGGCACGGCGTCGAAGCTCGGGAACCAGCCCTCGCCGAATTGCTGCTGCCGGCAGGCCTCGTCCAGGTTCACGACGAGATAAGGCTCCTCGGTCTCGAAATCCGCCGGCGGGTCGTTGAAGGCGAGATGGCAGTTCTCGCCGATCCCGGCGAAGCAGACGGCGATGCGCTTGCCGGCGATCTGCTGGTTGAGCTGCTTTACCGCCGCTGCGGCATCGCCCTCGCCATCGACCGGAATGAAGGTCGGCGCGCTGTTCAGCGGCGCCATGAAGCGCTCGCGCAGATAGCGCCGGAAGCTCGCCGGATGGCTCTCGCTCAAGCCGACATATTCGTCGAGATGGAAGGCCGTGACCTTCGACCAGTCGATGCCCTCGGCCGCCACGAGATGCTTCAGCATCTCGAACTGGCTCGCGCCGGTCGCCACGATGATCGTCGCTTCGCCGTGACGGGCGAGTTCCTCACGGATCGCCTGCGCGCCGAGCGCCGCCGCCTGCTGGCCGAGCGTCTCCTTGTCGGAGGCAACATGCATCTCGATCATCGATTTTTGAACCTTTTACGTCAGGAAATTTCCGATATTCTGGTATCGAGCTTATGAAGCTTCGGCTGAAACGCAATGATTAATTTTGAACGCAACCGTTCTGAATAGAGTTTGCCTTGTCCCTGCTGACGATCGACGAAAGCCACCTCGCGCTTGCCCATGACCGGGACTGCGCTCGCATCTACCGGCTGGTCCTGAACGGCGAGGCTCATTCCCGCGCCGATATCGGCCGCATCCTCCAGCTGCGCTCGACCAGTGTCTCGCGGGTCGTCGGCGAACTCATAGCCCGCCGCCTGGTCATCGAGACCATCGGCGAGGCGAGCGGTCGCGGGCGGCCGCCGGCCATCCTCGTTGCCCATACGCGCCGCATCGGCGCCTCCGTCATTTATGTCTCCAGCCAGTCGCTCTCGGGCGCATTGGTCGACCTCAACGGCCATCTCGTCGCCGAGCGCCGTCGCCCCATTGCCGGCGACGCCGACAATGCCACCATCGCCATGGCGATGGCCGAACTCGCCCGGAACCTGCTCGACGCGATGCCTCCCGGCATGAGCCATGCCGGCACGGCGGTCTCGCTCTCCGGCCTGATCGACCTGAAGCAGGGGCAATGGCTGATGGCCTCGCGCTGGCCGCGCATGCGCGGGCTCGACATCGCCTCCGTGCTCGCCCCCGTCGCCGGCCCCGTCACGATCTGCCGCAATCTCGACGCCGAGCTGCGCGCCCGCGCCGCCCGCGAGCCCGAGAATTTCGCGGGCGGGACGATCCTGCTGCATTGGGGCTGGGGCGTAGGGCTGGCCTATGCGGTCGATGGCGAACCCTTCGCGCCCACCGGCTCCTTCGGCGAAATCGGCCACTGGCGGCTCGCGGCCCTGCACGACCGCCCCTGCGGCTGCGGCAACACGGCCTGCCTCGAAACCGGCGCCGCCCTCTGGTCCCTGCTCCCCGCGCTGCGCCGCCACTGGCCCGATCTCGACCAGGACGAGATCCGGCTTGCCCGGCAGCTTGCCGGGCTCGACCTTCTGTCCCTCCCGGAAATCGACATGGCGGCGCAGCTGCTCGCCCGCGCGCTCGCCAATGCCTGTCGCCTGCTGTTTCCCGCCCGCATCGCGGTGAGCGGTCCGTTCTCGGCCAATCCGCAGCTCTGGGCCCGGTTCAACACGCTGTTCCGGGCGGAAGGCACGATGGATGGCTTCTCCGTCCCAGACCTCTCCGGCGTGCCCGCCAGCCACCTCTATGAAATCCACGGCGCCGCCGCGCCACTGCTCAGCCGTGCGGCGGAGGCGCTCCTCCTCGAACAAGCCTGACCCACCCCTTCATCGCATGCTTCAGCATGGTGCCGGCCATGCCCGCGAATGCGCTGGCGCGCCACAAAGTGGTGCACTAGTATCCCAGGCAAGAGCTCCTGATGCCGACCACGGCACGACAAAAGAGAGCCAAACCCCAGGGAGAGACCATGAACCATCCGACACGCCGTACCGTCATGGCCGGAGCGGCCGGCCTCGCCGCGTTGAAAGCCGGCGGCGCGCTGGCGCAAAGCGCTCCGGTCGCGCTCAACATCATCGACGTCGCCGGCAATCTGCAGCTGACGCAGGTCGCCATCGAGAAATTCGCCAAAGACAACCCGAAGCTGATCTCGCGCCTGAACTTCTCGCGCGCGCCCTCGCCGGAGCTGCCGGCCAAGCTCAAGGCCCAACAACAGGCCAACCGCGTCGACATCGACCTCGTGTTGACCGGCCCCGGCGCCATGTCGGACGGCATCCAGCAGGGGCTCTGGGTCGATGTCTGGAAATCCCATGCCAAGGACCTGCCGAAGCCGGAAGAGGTCTATCACGAGCAGGCGCTGATGATGCAGCGCAACTTCGGCCAGAACGAGGGCGTCGCCGTCGTCTATTCCCCCTCCGGCCCGCTGTTCGAATACGCGCCCGAGCGCCTCAAGACCGTTCCGAAGACCGCCGAGGACCTGCTTGCCTACGTCAAGCAGAACCCCAAGCGCTTCACCTATGCACGGCCGGTCAATTCCGGACCCGGCTGGACCTGGCTGCAGGGCCTGCCCTACATCCTCGGCGACGCCGATCCCTCCGATCCGATGAAGGGCTGGGACAAGAGCTGGGCCTATCTCAAGGAACTCGGCACCGGCATCGACTACTATCCGGGCGGCACCGCCGCGACGATGAAGGAGCTGGGCGAAGGCACCCGCGACGTCATCGTCTCGACGCTGGGCTGGGACATCAACCCGCGCGTGCTCGGCATCGTGCCGAAGGAGGCCAAGGTCTTCGTTCTCGACAAGACCCACTGGATTCCCGACACGCAGTTCATGTGCATCCCGAGGGGTGTCGCGGCCGACAAGATGCCGGCGCTCGTCGCACTGATGGCCCATATGCTCAAGCCGGAGGCGCAGGCTGTCACCTACGACAAGGGCTATTTCTATCCCGGCCCGGCGGTGAAGGGCGTGACGCTTGCCATGGCCCCGCAGGAAAGCCGCGACATCCTCGCCGAATACGGCCGACCGGAATATGACGGGCTCATCACCAGCCTGCCGACCCGGCCGCCGCTGACGCCCGAGCGCCTCGTCGCCGCCTTCCGGCGCTGGGACCAGGAGATCGGCGTCGGCCACGGCGCGCCGCAATAAGGGTCTGTACTCGTCATGGACGCGGTTCTGACGCTGGGCATTTTGAGCGGCGGGCAGGAGCTTAGCCGCAGCAAACCGCCCGGTTTGCAAGGCTATGCGACACACCAGCCGCCCAAAAGGCCCGCGCCCCTTCGGGGTCGGGCGAAAACGCCCGACAGCCGTGTCGGTCCCTTGCCCGATGCCACAAGGCATCGGGCGGCGGGCTCCTCCTTACTCTCGGGCGTTTTGGCCCGATCAGAGCCACGTCCATGACGAGAACAGACCCTACCATGCGCTTCGCCGCCATCGGCCTCGACCACCGCCATATCTACCATATGGTCGGTGGTCTCCTCGAAGCCGGCGCGACCTGCGTCGGCTTCGATCCCGCGACGAGCGACGAGCGCGTCCTCGCCGGTTTCCGCGAGCGGTTCCCGAATCTGCCGGAAAGCACGGCCGAGCGGCTCATCGACGACCCGTCGGTCGATCTGATCGTCTGCGCCGCCATTCCGGCAGAGCGTGCCGAGCTGGCCATCCGCGCCATGCGAGCCGGCAAGGATGTGATGATCGACAAGCCCGGCGTCACCAGCTTTGACCAGCTTGCGGCCATCGAGAAGGCCGTGACTGAAACGGGCCGCATCTTCTCGATCTGCTTCTCCGAGCGCTTCATCGTCCCAGCGACGATCATAGCCGGCAAATTGATTGCCGATGGTGCGATCGGCCGAGTTGTTCAGACTCTCGGCATGGGGCCGCACCGTCTCAACCGGGCGATCCGGCCGGGCTGGTTCTTCGACAAGCGCCGCTATGGCGGCATCCTCACCGACATCGCCTCGCACCAGATCGACCAGTTCCTCCATTTTACGGGTTCGGAGGATGCGCAGATCGTGGCCTCCGGCGTCGGCCATTTCGGCGTGCCCGACCTGCCTGAGTTCGAAGATTTCGGCGAAGTCCTGCTGCGCAGCGACAGGGCCGGCGGCTACATTCGCGTCGACTGGTTCACTGCCGATGGCCTGCCGACCTGGGGCGACGGGCGGCTCACCATCCTCGGCACCGAAGGCACGATCGAACTGCGCAAATATGTCGATGTCGCCGGGCGCCCCGGCACCGACCATGTCTTCCTCGTCGACAAATCCGGCACCAGCCATATCGACGCTTCGCGAGAGCCGCTGACCTATTTCCGGGATCTGATTGCCGACATCGGCGCCCGCAGCGAAACCGCGATGGGCCAGCGCCACGCCTTCACCGTCTGCAGGCTGGCGCTGGAGGCACAGGCGAAGGCGACCTGGCTGCCTGCCCGGCAGCGGGAAGCCTGAACGATGTCATCCCGGGCGACCGAAGGGAGACCCGGGATCAATGCCGGAACATTTTTCGGCAGAGCTCAGGCATGGATCCCGGATCGGCGCGGCTTCGCCGCTTGTCAGGGATGACCCCGGTGGAATTATCGAGTGAGAATGGGAATCGCCTGACATGAGACGCAAGCTCGGTATCGCCGTGATCGGGCTCGGCCCCGCCTCCCTGCCGCATTCCAAAAGCCTGCTCGACCTTGCCGATCGTGCGAATGTGCGCTGGGCGGTGAGCCGGACGCCCGATCGGGCCAAGGCCTATGCCGACCAGTTTCCCTTCCCGACGACCACCGATCTCGACGCTGTTCTGACCGATCCTGCGGTTGAAGCAGTCATCGTGCTGACCCCGCCGAGCAGCCATCTCGATGTCTCCGCGCTTTGCCTCGAAGCCGGCAAACATGTCCTCGTCGAGAAGCCGCTCGAACTGACCAGCGAGCGCGGCCAGCGCCTGGTCGACACCGCCCGCCGGACAGGCAGGACCTTCGGCGTCGTGCTGCAGCATCGCTTCCGCCCCGCCAGCCTGCGCCTCAAGGCCGCCCTGCAATCAGGCGAGCTCGGCACCATCGAGGCCGCCTTCCTCTCCGTGCCCTGGTGGCGCCCGCAGAGCTATTACGACGAGCCGGGGCGCGGCACGCTCGCCCGCGACGGGGGCGGCGTGCTGCTGACCCAGGCGATCCACTCGCTCGACCTGTTTCGCTCGCTGGTCGGCGTCTCCAGGGTCGTCGCGGCACAGGCGCGCACCACCGCCCTCCATCGCATGGAAACCGAGGATTACGTCTCCGCGTTGCTGGAGACCGGCAACGGCGCCCCCGCGACGTTGGTGACGACAACCGCCGCCTATCCCGGCTACCCCGAACGCATCGAAATCACTGGCACCAAGGGTTTTGCCGCCCTGATCGGCGGGAGGCTGCGCCTCGCCTTCCTCGATGGCCACGAGGAAATCGTCGAGGCGGAGGGCTCGACCGGTAGCGGCGCCAACATCATGGATTTCCCGCATGACGCCCACCGCGCCGTCATCGCCGATTTCTTCGATGCGATCGAGCAAGGCCGCGACCCGGTCGTCACCGGCGAGGAGGCCCTGACGTCGCAACGCCTCGTCGACGACATCCTCAAGGCAGCGCGCGGTGCGGCCTGAGGGCGCCGTCGTTCCCGGCTTCAGCGCGATTTCGCTGCCGATGACCCAGCTATCGTCATTCCGGGCTTGACCCGGAATCCATCGTGGAGCACCGGAGCCCTTCGATGGATTCCGGATCGACGCCGCCAACGCGGCTTGTCTGGAATGACGGGTGTAGTTCTATCCTCATGCAGCAGATCAGCGTCGTCCTAGCCTGCGATCTCGGCGGCAGCAGCTTTCGCGCCGCGCTGATCGCCCCGCATGGCGCGGTGCTGGCCGAGAGCGCCGCCGCCGGCCCCGCCCTCGACGATCGCCTCGGGCATTCGGAGGTCGCCGCCGAAGGCTGGTGGGCGCTCCTGCTCGAAACCGTCGGCGATCTGGCGCGGCAGCAACCCGGCCTTTTCGCGCGGGTCGAAGCCATCGCGATCTGCGGCGTGACGCGGACGCAGATCTTCCTGGGCAACGACGGCAGCGAGCTTCGCCCGGCCCTGACCTGGAAGGATGCGCGCTCCGACGCGGTCGCGGCCGGGCTTCGTGAGAGGCTAGGGGGCCATCCGGAAGCCGGGCGCATCAACGCCTTCCATCCGCTCGCGCGCCTCGCCTGGCTCGCGGAAGCAGAGCCGGAGAATTTTCGCGCTCTCGCCCGCGTGCTCGAACCGAAGGACTATCTGAATTTCCGCCTGACCGGCAGTCAGGCCAGCGACCCGGTCTCGATGGCGCGGCTCATCGCCTGCGCGGAGACGCATGATGGGGTCTCGGCGCTCGCCGCCATCGGCCTGTCGCCGGCCGTGATCCCGCCGATCCTCGAACCCTGCGACGCCGTCGAGCCCGTTCGGACCGACCTGCCCGCGCCATTCGATCGGCTTGCCGGAATTCCGGTCTTCTGCGGTTGCAACGACACCTGGGCGGCCGTGGCCGGACTGGGCGCTCTGCGCGCGGGCTATGCCTACAACATTTCCGGCACGACCGAGGTGCTCGGCGTGCTCGGTCCGAAACAGGCCGAGGCCGAGGGCCTCATCACCGTCGACTGGCGCGGCCTCTGGCATCTCGGCGGTCCCAGCCAGAACGGCGCCGACACAGCCGCCTGGCTGGTCGAGCTGCTCGGCGGTTCGGATGGCGTCGGCGGCACCATCGAGCGCCTGCTCGCCGGCCAGCGTCATCCCCAGCCCGTGATCTTCCTGCCCTATCTGCAGGGCGAGCGCGTGCCCTACTGGAATCCGAACCTGCGCGGCGCCTTTGTCGGGCTCGGCCGCCGGCACGGCCCCACCGACCTCGCCTATGCCGTGCTGGAAGGCGTCGCCTGCCTCAATCGCCTGGTCCTGGAGCGTGCGGAAGCGGCGCTCGGCAGCTGCGTCGAAGAGATCCGCTTCGGCGGCGGCGCGGCGGCCAATCCCGCCTGGGCGCAGATCAAGGCCGATCTCTGCGGCCGCCACATCGTGGTCGGCCGCGCAAGGGAGCCCGGTCTGCTCGGCGCCGCGATCATCGCCTGGACGGGGCTCGGGCGCTTCGCTTCGCTGGAAGCGGCGCAGGATGCGCTGGTCGAGGTAGCCCACCGTTATGAACCGGATCCCGCCCGGCGCCCTGCCTATGACGCGCTCTACGCCCTCTATCGCCGCAGCGAGGAAGCGCTGGCGCCGATCTCGGCTGACCTAACGGCGCTGGCGCAGACCTCGGCTGCGTTGCCCGGTCTCGCCAACCCCGAAACGACCCCGTAAGAACGCTTCCCCATGCCCACACCACCGACCATGAACAACCCGAAGGAAAGAGGCCCCGTCACGCTCCTGACCGGAGCATCGGGAGGCATTGTCGGCGCGCTTGCGGTGATGCTCGCCCGCGCTGGTCACAGGCTGGTCCTCTCGGGCCTCGACCAACCCGGCCTCGACGCGGTGGCGGCGGAGGTCGCGGCAGGCGGCGGAGAAGCGGTGACGCTCGCCGGCGATGTCCGCGAACGCGATCTCGCCCAGGCTCTCGTCGATCTGGCCGCTTCACGCTTCGGCCGGCTCGACCATCTCGTCACCGGCGCCGGGGCCTCCCGGCCCGTGGCCATGGTCGAGATGGAGGACGAGGAGTGGGACAAGCTGGTCGACGTCAATCTCTCGGCCGTCTTCCGCATCTCCAAGGCTGCCGCGCGCCGGATGATCGCCCAGGGCGATGGTGGCGCGATCGTCCATATTTCCTCCATCGCCTACAGCAATGGCGGCGCCAATCTTGCCTATGGCTCGGCGAAGGGCGGTGTCGCGACCCTGACCTACGGCATGGCCCAGCAGCTTGGGCGGCACGGCATCCGCGTCAATGCCGTTGCGCCCGGCATCATCGATACGCCAATGGTGAGGAACGGATTCGCGCAGCAGTTCAATGCGCTCGTCGAGGGCGCGGCAGTACGCACGCCGCTGGGGAGATTGGGACGACCCGAGGATGTCGCCAACGTGATCGCATTCCTGCTTTCGGACGGCGCCGCCTTCGTCACCGGCGCCCTGATCCCGATCACCGGCGGCATCGAGATACTCCAGCCGATCTCCGCCATCGCCAGGGGAGCCTGAGTTGGGCCGCATCGACCTGCGCGAATTGATCGGGCACTACGGCACGGCGATCGCCGGCCTCGCGCTGATCCTGTTCTTCCTGATCTTCGCGCCGAACTTCGCCAGCGCCACCAACATCGTCAACGTGCTGAAGGATACGAGCTTCCTCGCGATTCTGGCGCTCGGCTTCGCCCTCGCCTTCACCGTGGCGGAACTCGACCTCTCCGTCGCCGAGATGGCGAGCTTGGCCGCCGTCGTCTGCGGCTGGTTGGTGCAGCTCCAGTATCCGCCCGCTGTCGCAGTGGCGGCAGCGCTCGGCGTCGGCGTCGTGCTCGGCTCGCTCAACGGCTACGGCGTCACGGTATTACGCATCCCCTCGCTGATCATGACGCTCGGCACCGCCGCCATCGCCAAGGGCCTCGCCTTCATGATCACCCAGGGCGTCGCTTTCGTCGGCCGCTGGCCGGTCGGCTTCACCGGGCTTGCTCGCGGCTACACCTTCGGCATCCCCAATCTCGTGCTCTGGATGGCCGGCGCCACGCTCTTCGCCTGGGGCCTGGTCAAATGGACACGGACCGGCGCCCATATGGTCGCGACCGGAGAGGCGGACGAGGCGGCCCGGCTCGCCGGCATCGCCACGGCGCGGATGAAGCGCATCGGCCTGCTGCTGGCCGGGGTCTTCGCCAGCATCATGGCCGTGCTGCTGGCCGCCAACCTGTCCTCGGCCGCGCCGAACATGGCGGGCGATTATCTGCTCTATGCCATCGCCGCCGTGCTGCTCGGCATGACCATGTTCGATCCCGGCAAACCCAATGTGCCCGGCACGGTCTTTGCGGCGCTGGTGCTCAAGGTGCTCGGCAACGGCTTGGTGCTGCTCGGCGCGCCCTACTACATTCAGGACATCGTGCTCGGCGCGATCATCATCGGCTCGGTCGCCTTCTCGGCGAGCGCGATGAAGAAGGCGGCGTTCAAGGTCTAGGCGACACAGAACAACAACAGGGGAGAGTCCACATGTTCGGCAAGAATGGGTTCGGCTTGAGGAAGATGCTGGTGGCCGCCGCCGCGCTCGTCGCGCTCGGCCAGTCGGCTGATGCCTTCGAGGTCGGCATCATCGGCTTCCAGTTCTCGTCGGAGACGCATGCGCGGGTCGCCAATGCCGCCGCCGCCGCCGCCAAGGCCAAGGGCTGGAACGTCACGCTGCTGAACTCCGAAGGCGCGCTGCCGAAGCATGCCGAGCAGTTCGACGCGCTGATCGCCAAGAAGGTCGACGCGATCATCATCGCCATGGGCAAGCCGGTCGAGGCCGACGCCCAGTTCAAGGCGGCCAAGGACGCCAAGATCCCGGTGATCACCGTGCAGTCCGGTGCGAGCCCGCATGCGCTCTTCGACATTCAGACCAACGAGTACAAGGTCGGCGCCGACGCCGCGCTCTACCTGCTCGGTCAGCTCGGCTACCAGGGCAACATCGTCTCGGCCCGGTTCGATCTCAACGTCGCCTCGCGCATCCGCGGCCGGCTGCTCGATGCCGTGCTCGCCGAGAACCAGGCGGTGAAGGAACTCGGCAAGTTCTCGATGGCCCGCACCCAGAGCTGGCGCGACGACGTCCGCGCCGGCATGCAGGCGCTGATGCTGCAGAACCAGGGCAAGATCAACGGCATCTGGGCCTCGTTCGACGGCCAGGCCTACATCATCGACGACCTGCTGCAGGCCCAGGGCGTGAAGAAGGGCCAGATCCCGCTGATCTCGGTCGATGGCGGCAAGGAGAGCTACGAGCGCATCGCCGATCCGGCCTCGACGTTCGTCGCCACCGTCGCGATCCCCTTCGAGGAGATGGGCAAGCAGGCGGTCGATGCGATCCAGGCGATCGTCGTCGACAAGAAGCCGAAGGAGAGCATCACCTCCGGCCCATATCTCTTCACCGAGGCCGTGCTGGTCGACAAGAACAACGTCCAGCAGTTCCTGAAGAAGTGAGGGCGCGCGCCCTTTCCGCGTCATGGTCGGGTTTGTCCCGACCGTCCACGTCTTCTTCGGCTCATTAGGATGTTCAAGACGTGGATGCTCGCCACAAGGGCGAGCATGACGCCGGCGCCAGCCATTCGGACTCGTGACAAGCGTTGAAGCCATGACCGGGACGACCAATACCCCCCTCCTCTCGCTGCGCGGCATCGGCAAGGCCTATGGTCCGGTCGTCGCCGTGCGCGATGTCGACCTCGACATCTTCCCGGGCGAGGTCGTGGCCCTCTGCGGCGACAACGGCGCCGGCAAGTCGAGCCTGATCAAGGTGATCTCGGGCGCCGAGGAGGCGACGAGCGGAACCATCAGCCTGCGCGGCAAGCCGGTCACGTTCGCTTCGCCGCATGACGCGCTGGAGAACGGCGTCGCGACGATCTATCAGGACCTCGCGCTCGCCCCGCGCCTCTCCATCGCCCAGAATGTCTTCATGGGTTCGGAGCTGACCAAGCCGGTGCTGCTGCCCTTCCTGCGCATCCTCGACAAGAAGCGGATGATCGCGGAATCGCAGCGCTATCTCTCGCAGCTCTCCGCCGCCGTCACCGACATGACGCGCCCGGTCGAGCGGCTCTCCGGCGGCCAGCGCCAGGCGGTCGCGATCTCCCGCGCCCTGCGCTGGAATGCCGAGATCATCATCATGGACGAGCCGACAGCCGCACTCGGCGTCAAGGAGAGCGCGCTCGTCCTCGACCTCATCCGCAAGCTCAAGGCCGATAGGCGCACCGTCATCCTGATCAGCCACAACATGCGCGACGTGGTGGCCTTGGCCGACCGTATCGTCATCATGGGCGCCGGCCGCAAATACGTCGACCGCCCCCTCGGCGACCTCAGCGCCGACGACATCGCCCATCTGATCATGGCCGGCAATGCCAAGGCCGCCTGAGATGGCCCTCCTCCTGCCCGCAGCCCTCATCCTGAGGAGCGGGCGCAGCCCGCGTCTCGAAGGATGCTTCAGGAGGTACGGGAAACATCTGGAACATCCTTCGAGACGCCGCCTCGCGGCTCCTCAGGATGAGGGTTGAATTGGCGGAGACGGAAATGCGCGAGCCGATCATCATCGACACCGATCCCGGCCAGGACGACGCCGTAGCCCTTCTGCTCGCCTTCGCCGGCGCCGACCGCCTCGACCTCAAGGCGATCACCGCGGTCGCGGGCAATGTCCCGGTCGCGCAAACCACGGCAAATGCGCTGCGCATCCGCGATCTCGCCCGCCGCAGCGACATTCCCGTCCATCGCGGTGCCGAAGGCCCGCTTGTCATCCCGCTCGAAACCGCCGAATTCGTCTGCGGCCCTGACGGGCTGGCAGGCGCGGGCCTTCCCGCCGCTGCGAGCGAAGCTGCGCCCGGTCACGCGGTCCAGGCGATCATCGATATCTGCCGGGCTGCGCCAGAGGCTGGCATCACGCTCTGTCCGCTGGGACCGCTGACCAATCTCGCACTCACCTTCCGGCTCGCACCCGACATCCTGCCGAAGATCAGGCGCATCGTGCTGATGGGCGGCGCCATCGGCCTCGGCAACATCACCCCGGCCGCCGAATTCAATGCCTATGTCGATCCGCACGCCGCGGCGGTGGTCTTCGGCTGCGGCCGGCCGATCGTGATGTTCGGTCTCGGTGTCACGCTGCAGGCCATCGCCAGCCACGCGCAGATCGCCCGCATCGGCACGCTCGGCAACGCAGCCGGCAACGCCGTCCATGGCATGCTGACCCGCCCGCGCCCCGGCGGGCTCGGCAGCGACGGGCACCCGATGCACGACCCCTGCGTGGTCGCCTATCTGCTCTGGCCCGAGCTCTTTGAAGGCCGCGACTGCTTCGTCACGGTCGAGACCGGTGACGGCCCCTTGCGCGGGCGTACCACCATCGACTGGAACGGCCGCCTGAAGCGCGAGCCCAATGCTCACGTCGTCTCGGCCGTGAACGCCCATGAGCTGTTCGAACGGATGATCGAGCGGCTCGCCACCCTGCCCTGAAGGATCGCCCCATGCCGCATTTCGTCCAAGCGCTGCAGCAGGAGGCGACTGACGCCATCGCGCGGATGCAGGAGGCGGCGCTGCGCGCCCGCCACGCCCATGCCCGCGCCGAACTGATGCGCCACATGCTGACCACCGCCCGCAAGGTGAAGGACAGGCCGAAGGCCGAGGCCGTCGAAACCGTCGTGCGCGAATGGATGGATGCCTGGAACCTCGGGCGCTCCGACTGGCCCCATATCGCCCGCGAGATGGAGGCCTTCACCGAGGCCTTCCACGACTATGCCAATGCACCGAGCGATACACATGACGCACGACTGCGCGAGGCCTGCGCGGCGCTCGACGCGGTCCTTGAGAAGGAAGGCACCTCGATCTCCGATCAGATGGCCTTCCGCTCGCAATGCGCGCATCGCTGGTGGGAGCTGGTGAGCCCGATCCCCGACGACCTGCCTGGCCGCAAGCCGCGGCCATCGATCCCGCCGCTTGAATCCGGCAAACCATTCTGGGAAGCCGGCTGCGCGGCATTCTGCCGCTAGAGTGTGCCGATCCCGCGCGGAACCGGGGGTGATCCCCGCCGGAGCGAAGCGGAGAGCCGGGATCGAGGCTGCACGCGACCGGAAATGCTGCCGCATGGATCCCGGGTCAGGCCCGGGATGACGCCGTGTTTCCGTATAAGCCCGGCACGCTCCAGGGAGAGGATAACTGGTTCGAGAAAGCGGTCAGCTTTCGAGGAACTGCATCCGGTACAGCCGCGCATAAGCGCCCTCGCGCGCCAGCAGCTCGTCATGGCTGCCGGTTTCGACGATTTTACCTTCGTCCATCACGACGATCAGGTCGGCCTCGCGGATCGTCGAGAGCCGGTGCGCGATGACGAGGGTGGTGCGACCCTTCGTCAGCTTCGCCAGCGCCTGCTGCACGAGGCGCTCGGACTCCGTGTCGAGTGCGCTGGTGGCCTCATCGAGCAGCAGGATCGGCGCGTCCTTCAACATGGCGCGGGCGATGGCAATGCGCTGGCGCTCGCCCCCCGAGAGCTTGTGGCCGCGCTCGCCCACCGGGGCATCGTAGCCGCCCGGCATCGCCATGATGAAGTCGTGCGCCGCCGCGGCCTTGGCGGCCGCGATGATCTCGTCCTGCGTTGCCCGGGGGCGGCCGAACGCAATGTTGGCACGCACCGTATCGTCGAACAAAACCACGTCCTGGCTGACGACGCCGATCTGATGGCGCAGGCTTTCGAGCGTCACGCCGCGCAGATCCTGCCCGTCGATCTCGATCCGCCCCCCGACCGGGTCGTAGAGGCGCGGTACCAGCGCGAGCAGGGTCGACTTGCCCGAACCGGAACGGCCGACCAGCGCAGTGGTGGTTCCGCCGCGCGCGACGAGATCGATGCCCTCCAGCGCCCGCTGGTCCTCACGATAGCGGAAGCGCAGATGGCGGAAGGCGACTTCGCCCGTCGTGATCGCCAACGGCCTGGCATCCGGCCGGTCGAGGATCATCGGCTTCTCGTCCATCAGCGCGTAATAGCGCTTCAGCGAAGCGCCGGCCTCCTGGACAATGGCATTGAGATTGCCGAGCGAGCGCATCGGCTGGGCAGCCAGCAGCAGCGCGGAGACATAGCCGGTGAAATCGCCCACGGTGGAGGCGCCCGAGGTGATGCGCACGCCGATGGCAGCCAGCACGCCGGCAACCGCGATGCCGCCGCCGACCTCGAGCAGCGGGTCGAGCCGGCCGCGGGCGTTGGCCGCCTTGACCTTCAGCGTCCGGATCGTCTCGAAGGCGCTGGTCGCGCGCTGCTTCAGGTAGGGCTCGAGGGAATCCGTCTTGGCGACGCGGGCGCCCTGCAGGCTTTCGGTGACCAGGCTCGCCATGATGCCCGTCTGCTCCTGCTGCGAACTCGCCATGCGCCGGAGCTTCTTGCCGATCCGGCCGATCGGATGGGCGATGACCGGCGCGATCAGCACCACCACCAGCGTCATCTGCCAGTCGATCCAGAACAGCGCGCCAACGAGCGCGATCGCCGTCACCACGTCGCGGATCGCGATGTTGACGATGCGCGTCAGCGCCTCCTTCACGAAGGTGAAGTCGGTGGTGAAGCGCTGGGTGAGCGAAGCGGGGTTTTCCTTCTGGAGCTGTGCCAGATCGGCATCGATCAGGTGCCCGTAGAGCGCCGACTGCATCTCCGCCTCGATCCGGCTGACGACCTTGTTGGTCATCACGGTCTGGGCGAGCAGCGAGAAACCCTTGATCGCGGTGACGATGACCACGACCGTCGCGACCGCGTTGACGACCCCGATCTCATAGCCGATCGACTTCGAGACCAGCCGCTCCATGCGGCGCACGAAGCCGGTCGATTCGGCCGTCAGCGGATCGGCGAAGGCATCGAAGGCCGCCTTGATCAGCAGCGGATAGAAGCTCGTCGTCGCGGCGATGACCACGACGAGACCGAGAATCATCAGCATCTGCGGCAGGTAGGATTTGATTTGCTCACGCCAGACGCGGGCGAAGAGCGCGAGGGTATCGTCGGTGACGCGGCCGATCTTCATGGGCCGCGCCTATCACGGCAGGGCGGCAAGCGCCACTGGCGCATGGCCGCATCCAGAAGGCAGGCCTTGCTCAGGACACGAAGCTGTCCTCCCATAGCCATAACCGACTCAGGAGACTCCATGTCGCAATCGCCGCCGGCGCAGCCCGGTCAAAGCCTCGCCGAGATCGAGACTCCTGCTCTGTTGCTCGATCTCGACGCCTTCGAACGCAACCTCGTCGCCATGGCGGCCTTTACCCAGGCCCACGGCGTCAGGCTGCGGCCCCATGCCAAGACCCACAAGAGTCCGGAGATCGCCCTGCGCCAGATCGCCAACGGGGCCGTGGGCCAGTGCTGCCAGAAGGTCGCGGAGGCTGAAATCCTGGTCGCGGGCGGTGTCGGCGACGTATTGGTGACCAACGAGATCGCCAGCCCCGCCAAGCTCGACCGGCTGGCGCGGCTCGCCCGCAGTGCCCGCATCGGCCTCTGCGTCGACCATCCCGACGGCGTGCGCGACGCTGCCGAGGCTGCCGCGCGCAACGATGTCGTCCTCGACGTCCTCGTCGAGATCGATGTCGGCGGGCGGCGCTGCGGCGTGGCGCCCGGAGAGGGCGCGGTCAGGCTGGCGGAAGCCATCGCCCGCTCCAACACGCTGCGCTTTGCCGGCCTGCAGGCCTATCACGGCTCTGCCCAGCACATGCGATCGATCGACGAGCGGCGCGAGGCGATCGAACGCGCAGGCCTCGCAGCGCGCAACACCGCGGAGCGCCTCGCCCATGCCGGGCTGACTTGCGAGATCATCAGCGGTGCCGGCACCGGCACCTACGAACTTGAGACGCAATCCGGCATCTGGAACGAAATCCAGGCCGGCTCCTACATCTTCATGGACGCCGATTACGCCCGCAACCGCCAGGCCGACGGCACACCGTTCCGCAGCTTCGAGCATGCGCTCTTCGTCCTCGCCGGGGTGATGAGCAAGCCGGTTCCGGATCGCGCCATCGTCGATGCCGGCCACAAGGCGGTCGCCATCGATTCCGGCATGCCGGTTCCGTTCCGACGCGATGGGGCGATCTATACCAAGCCCTCGGACGAGCACGGCATCCTGACGGGAGAGCCGATCGCGCTGCCGCATCGCGGCGACCGCCTGCTGCTGGTGCCCGGCCATTGCGACCCGACGGTCAATCTGCACGACTGGTATGTCTGCGTGCGCGGTCTGCACGGGCCAGACGCGCATGTGGAAGCCGTCTGGCCAGTCGCGGCGCGCGGCGCACTGACCTGACGGCCCGAAAGGAGGAAACCGGCTTTCGGAAGCAGTCGATGCCAAGCGGCAGCGCATAGCCATGCTGGCGGAACTGGCCCTGCGGTTGGCGACCCCGGCCTCGCGCATGACCCGCCGGCTCGGCCTTGTCGACGAAAGCGTCGCGCTCTGGTCGCGCGGCCTGCGCCAGCGCCGGGCCTGGGCCGCGCATCACGCCCGCTGCCGGGACATCGTCGCGCAGGCCGTCACCGAGCTGCCGGAGCGACGGACTGCCGTCATTCTGGGCTCAGGGCTGCTGCGCGACGTCCCGCTCGGCCTGCTCGCCGCCAATTTCGAGCGCGTGCTGCTGGTCGATGCCGTACACCTCCCGCAGGTCCGGCTCCGCATGCGCCTGCGCCGCAACGTCGCATTGCTCACCCGCGACCTCACGGGAGTCATGGGTTGGCTCGCCGGCGAGAGCGGCGGCCGGAGCGATCCGCTCGCCGACTTCATCGCCGATCCGGCGGTCGATCTGGTCGTATCCGCCAACC
Organism: Allobosea sp. 05L423; assembly: GCF_056397745.1. Taxonomy (NCBI): domain Bacteria; kingdom Pseudomonadati; phylum Pseudomonadota; class Alphaproteobacteria; order Hyphomicrobiales; family Alloboseaceae; genus Allobosea; species Allobosea sp. 05L423. The sequence goes on from NZ_JBFTOA010000005.1 coordinate 297,110, forward strand.
TGCTCTCGCAGCTCGCCTGGCCGATCGAGGACTGGCTCGCGGACAATCCGGCTGAAGCTGCGAAGCTGCCGACTGATCTCGCGGCACGCTGCGTCGCCTGGCATCTCGACGATCTCCGCCGTTTCCACGGTCGCGTGATCCTGCTCAGCGATGTCGGGATGATCGAGCGCGACCGCGGAGGCACGATCAGCGACCGGCTCGACCTGATGCGCGGCGTCGAGTTGCCCCCGCCGGACGAGGGCTGGGACTGGCCGGTCGCGCCCTTCGGCGAAGCGGCACGCAACCGCGAGAGCATTCACCGCGTCGGCGCTTGGCGCGACTTCCGCTAGCGCAGCGCCGTCATTAGGCGTTCCGAGGACGGACTCATGAATACGTGGTCATCCGAGGCTTGCCCCGCGATCCTTCCGCGAGCGCCGGAGCCTTGTGATGGATCCGGATCGACGCCGCTGACGCGGTTTGTCCGGGAGGGCGCGGCGGCTCCGTGAGAATTCCGGCCTCAGGGGCGCCAGCCGGTCTCCGTCGCCGGAGCGTTCTCGCGCTCCTCTTCACGCCGGGCTTCCTCGACCACGGCGAAGAGCGCTCTGAGCGCCGCATCGACGCCCTCGCCCGAGGCGGAGGAGAGGATGATCGGCATGCGCTTCGCCGCCCGCTTCAGCCGCGCCACCTGTTCCTTCAGGACTTCCGGCGTCAGCGCATCGACCTTGGAGAGCGCGACGATCTCCGGCTTGTCGGCCAGCCCCTCGCCATAGGCCTCCAGCTCCTCCCGCACCGTCTTGTAGGCCTTGCCGGCATGCTCGCTGGTGCCCTCGACCAGATGCAGCAACACGCGGCAGCGCTCGATATGGCCGAGGAAGCGGTCGCCGAGGCCGTGGCCTTCATGCGCGCCCTCGATCAGCCCGGGAATATCGGCCAGCACCATCTCGCGCCCGTCGACGCGCACGACGCCGAGGCCGGGATGCAACGTGGTGAAGGGATAATCCGCGATCTTGGGCTTCGCCGCCGTGACGGTGGCGAGGAAGGTCGACTTGCCGGCATTGGGCAGGCCGACGAGCCCGGCATCGGCGATCAGCTTCAGCCGGAGCCAGACCCAACGCTCCTCGCCCGGCAGGCCGGGGTTGGCATGGCGTGGCGCCTGGTTGGTCGCGGTCTTGAAGTAGGCGTTGCCGAAGCCGCCATTGCCGCCCTTGCACAGCACGAAGCGCTGACCGGGCTCGGTCAGGTCGGCGACCTTGGTCTCGCCGTCCTCGTCGAGGATCTCCGTGCCCGGCGGCACCTTCAGCACGATCGCCGGCGAATTGGCGCCGTGGCGATCCTTGCCCATGCCATGCTCGCCGGTGCGGGCCTTGAAGTGCTGCTGGAAGCGGAAATCGATCAGCGTGTTCAGCCCCTGCACGCATTCGACGACGATGTCGCCGCCGCGCCCGCCGTCGCCGCCGTTAGGCCCGCCGAACTCGATGAACTTTTCGCGGCGGAAGGAGACGCAGCCCGCGCCGCCGTCACCCGCCTTCACATAGATCTTGGCCTGGTCGAGGAATTTCATGGGACTCGGGATCTTGTCAGAACAAATACGGGCGTCATCCCGGACAAGCGGCGAAGCCGCGCCGATCCGGGATCCATCATCGAACGAAACGCTCTGGCATGGATACCGGGTCTCCGCATCGCTGCGCCCGGGATGACGCCTGAGGGAAATTGGTTGCCTTGGCTTTAGGCCGATGTGCTGCGATGGGCAATGGCACCTTCCTAAGCCGCGTGCCTCAAAAGGCTCATTTCCTCGCGAAGGGCGTCGGCGAAGCGCCGCGCGGCGAGATCGGGACGTGGCGCCATGATCAGCCCGACGGTGAGCTCGAAAAGCGGCGGCAGGCCTTCTGCCGGGCCGATCCGGCGCAGTGAAGGCGGCACCGCGCTCTCGGTGATCGCCGCCACGCAGAAGCCTGCCTCCACCGCCGACAGCACGCCGGAGGTGTGCGAGCAGGAGAAGACCAGTCGATGCGCCTTGCCGGCCGTGTTGAGCGCAGCGAGGATGCGCGGCCGCGCCCGGCAGCCTTCCGCGAAGAGCGCGAGCGGCAGCATCTCCTGCAGCTCCGGCCGATGCCCGCGCGCCGCCACCCAGACCAGCGGTTCACGGCGCAGCACCTCGCCCATCGGCTTGTTGGGATCCTGCGTGACCACGGCCAGGTCGAACTCGCCGGCCAGCAGCGCCGGCTCGATGCGCTTCGACAGGTCGCAGCGCACTTCGAGCTCCACCTTCGGATGTTCGGCGGCGAAGCGCGCGATCAGCGGCCGCAGATAAGCGTCCATGTAGTCATCGGGAATGCCGATGCGCAGCCGGCCGGATGGCGTGTCGCCGGCCAGATCGGCGAGCGCCTCACGCTCGACCGCGAGCAGGCGCCGCGCATGGGCGATCAGCCGCTCGCCGGCATCGGTCGGCGTGACGCCGCGGCGCGAGCGCTCGAGCAGCTTGTGGCCGAGCTGGCTCTCCAGATCCTGGATGCGGACCGAAATCGCCGATTGCGTCCGGCCGAGCCGCGCGCTCGCAGCAGTGAAGCCCCCGGTCTCCGCCACCGCCACCAGCATGCCGAGCGCGGCAAGGTCGAAATGAACGGTCATGACGTGCCTCCTTGGAACGCGCAGCATCGATCGATTTTAAGAATGGTTAAATCAGAATAATCCGTTTTTCCGATGCAAGGAAGCGTCCTATATCGGCGCCTGAACGAGGCTGAGCCCGCCGTGCCATCGCGACCGGAGCTGGCCTCACCATCCGTCAGAAAACACCATGTCCGCTCCTGCGATTCCCGTCCGGCCCGCATCGCCCGCCCTCGCGATGTTCATTGCGCTGCTCGCCGGCGCGACCTTCATCGGCTTCTCCGGCATCTTCGTGCGCCTCGCCGATGTCGGCCCCGCCGCCGCCGGCTTCTGGCGCATGCTCTTCGCTTTGCCCGTCCTCGCCGCCTGGACGGCGCTGGAGCAGCGCAAGCCGGCAGGTGGCAAGGTTCGCAGCGGCGCCTTCGGTGCGGTCGCGCTGGCCGGGCTGACCTTCGGCATCGACGTCACGCTCTATAATGCCGCGCTCGGCCACACCACGATCGCCAACGCCTCGCTGCTCGGCAATCTCGCGCCGGTCGGCGTCGTGCTCGGCGGCTGGCTGCTGCTCGGCGACCGCCCCTCGCGGCGCATTCTCGGCGCGCTGATGCTGGCGATCGCCGGCGCGCTCCTGCTCGTCCTGCCGAAATTCACCGGCGGGGCGCAGGTCTCGGGCAATCTGCTCGGAGACAGCCTCGCGGTCGGGGCCGCGATGTCCTATGCCGCCTATATCCTGGCAGTGCGCCGCGCCCGTGACCGGGCCGATGCCGGCTATGTCAGCCTCATCTCCAGCATGGTCTGCGCCGTGTTCTGCCTCGTAGCCGCGCTGGCATTCGGCGAGCAGATCATCCCGGGGAGCCTGCAGGGCTGGCTCGCCGTCGCCGCGCTCGGCCTCGTCTCCCACGCGCTCGGCCAGGGGCTGATCACGCTCTCGCTCGGCAGCTACGGCGCCAGCGCCGCTTCGCTCGTCATGGTCTGGCCGGCGCTGGTCAGCGTCCTCGCCGCCTGGGCGCTCTTCGGCGAGCAGCCGACCCCGGTGCAGGCCTTCGGCGGCGTCGCGATTCTCGCCGCCGTGCTGATGGTCCGGCGTGGCTGAACCACAGGGCTACACCCCAGCCGGCCCGGCCTTCACAGCGTAATGCAGGATCACGGTCCCGTTCTCCAGCGGGCGGGCCGCGAGCAGAGCGAATCTACGCTTCTCCGTGCCCGTCTTGAACAAGGGCGTGCCCTGCCCGATCGTGACCGGCGCGACTGCCAGCATGATCTCGTCGACCAGCCCCGCCGCCAGCAGGGCCTCGGTCAGCTCCGCGCTGCCGAAGACATAGATGTCCTTCTCCGACGCGGCCTTGCGGCTGATGATCTCGCCGGCGATGTCCGCCGTGACGGTGGTGTTGTTCCAGTCCGAGCCAGTGAGACTGCGCGAGGCGACGAGTTTCGGCAGGGCGTTCATGAAGGCCTTGGTCTCGCCCTCCTCCTCCTGGGTYGTCGTCCAATAGGCCTTCATCCCCTCATAGGTGACGCGGCCGAAGACGAGCAGGCCGGCCTTGCGTCCGAACTCGCTGCTGAGCGCGCTCAGCTCATCGCCCCAGGCGTCGTTGTGAAAGCTGAGGTCCCACTTCTCCTTGCCTTCGAAGAATCCGTCCAGCGTCATCAGATTCCAGACGATCACCTTGGCCATCTCACTCTCCTGCCATGTACGCGCCAAACCAGTTCTGAATTGCAATCGGTTGATGGTTAGCCAAACCGATTTTATATCGCAAGCAGTCTTGGAGGCGAGCATGCGCGAGACCGGCCGTTCGGGCTGTCCGATCAATCTGACGCTGGAAATCCTGGGCGATCGCTGGAGCCTGATCGTCCTGCGCGACGTGATGTTCGGCAATCGCCGGCATTTCCGCGAGCTCATGGCGAAATCCGACGAGGGCATCGCCTCCAACATCCTCGCCGACAGGCTGAAGCGCCTGGTCCAGAACGGATTGCTGTCCCGACGCGATGACGCCAGCCACAAGCAGAAGGCGATCTACAGCCTGACAGAGATGGGCATCGCCCTCGTCCCCGTCTTCGCCGCGATGGGCGACTGGGGCCGCCGTTTCCTGCCGGTCACGGAAGAACTCTCGATCCGCGCCGAGATCCTGGCCGACGGAGGGGCACTGCTCTGGGAGCGCTTCATGGAAGAGCTCCGCTTCCTCCACCTCGGCGCCCCCCGGCCGGAGCAATCCGTGCTGGACGAGCTGACGCAGGCTTATCGGGACGCGCTGGCGCGGCGACAAGCCGTGCCGGGCTGAGACCGTCAAGCGACGGCAAACTTATCCCCGGCGGCCAAAGCTGCCGGACACTGGGGCTCCTCCAGGAGCCCGCCATGCCAATCCGACATCAGCCCTCTTATCCGAGCCGCGAGCTTCGCGCGCTCCGCCTGCGCCTGCTGTGCTTGCGCCATGAACTCGGCCTGATCCGCCACGAGCACCGGTACCGCAAGTACAATCCGAACCAGGCGCGCGTCCCTGCCGGCGGCCCCGGAGGCGGGCAATGGACCAGCGGTGGAGGGGGTGGCGGCGGCTCCGATGGCGGAAACCCGGATTCTCCCGAGGGCGCATCGCTCGGCGAAGACAGCGGCTGGTCCTCGCTCGGCGAGAGCTGGAATGAAGACGGCTCCGTCTTCGAGCAAACCGTCACGGACGGCGCGGGCACCACGATCCAGTCGGAATATGCTGCCTCGCGCACCGCCGGCTTCGACGAACGCCAGACCGTCACTTTGCCCGGCGGCGACAAGATCAGCTTCGAGACGACGGACCGCACACAGACGATCCGCGACGGCGGCCCCGATGGCGATCTCGTCGCCCGCACGGTCTGGACGCAGTCCGGACCCGAACCCGATGCGACGGTGCAGCCGGCCTATTCGAAGCGCGACGCCATCCAAACCATCATCAGCGGCGGCGCGGCCCTCTTCAACTGGCAGTCGCCGTACAACAGCGGCGACGGCCAACAGACTATCATGGGCTTCAACGCCCGCGACTATCGGCCGGGAGAAAGCACCAGCGGCAAAGTCGAGCTCAGCTATTGTGGCCGCGTCAGCAATGAACAGGCCGAACTAGCTTGCCGGCGTTTGCCGGATGTCCAGGAAATGGCTGACCGAGCGGCGAATGCCGCCGGCTCTCCCGAGCTATACCCCTCGCGCGCAATTTATGGCAGTGTAGTCCATGGCCATTTTAGCAGATATATGAAAGATCGCTACGATCCTTACTTTAAGGCAGAGCAGTCATTTATCAAAGAGAACGAAGAAGGGGCAGTGGAAAGCGCAGTTCGTTACGGTTATCCGGGCTCGATCCGCGTGGATGCTTATGAGTATCGCCAAGACGGCACCCTCTGTGTCTATGATCTGAAAACTGGCAACGCCGGATTGTCTGACCGGCGGGCCGAAATTCTTGCCAACGCAGCCAAGATGGGTTTCGGCCCCGTTAGACGCATTCTCGTCATAGAGGTGAGGCCCAGCGGATGACGACGAAGAAGCAGATCAGGAAGCTTCTGGATACGGTGGCAGCGCGCCATGACGATCTCATCGTCAGAGGCCCCTTCCTGGTCTTGGCACCTCTGAGACATGTCCTTCGCTCAATCTCTATCGACCGAAGCTCGGATGCCAATCACCCGAGCTTCTATTGGCACATCGGCCACGCCTTCAATCCTTTCGGATCGCTCCAAGGGCTGTGCTGCGACATTTTCTGGCTACCCAAGGGTGGCCCACGCTTCTGGTCCGACGCCGGCTTCACCGAGGCTTTCGTCGAGACCGTCGAGCAGCGCATCCTGCCGATGCTGCGCCGCGTGCAGACGATCGATGACATGTTCCATGTCGAAGGCGAACCGCGCTCCTATCAATACGACAACTGGCTGAATAACTACGAACCTTACCAGCTCCACATGCATGCTGCGTTTGGACGTCTCGATCAGGCCGCCACCGTCGCTGAGAAGATCAAGAATTGGCATCTTGCGAAGAATTGGCGGCAGCCGGAATTCATATATGCAAATCAGCTCGGCGCTCTTGTTGCGGCTGGAGATCGCAAGGCGGTCATAGCGTTGCTGCATGAGTGGGAGGAAGACTTCGTGCGAAGGAAGGACCTCCTCTCCATCTACGAACGCACGCCCTTCCCGCTCGAACTCCAGCCGTAATCCTGACGCCTCACTCCGCCGCCAGCCGCGGCGCGGACGGCTTCGACATCGCTTCCGCGGTCGCGATCGCAGGCGCGGCATGTTCCTCGATCGGCTCCCACTGGCTTTCGTCCTCGGCCTTGCCGAAGAAGCGGCCGAAGAGCCAGCCCGTCGCCCGCGAGAGATCGTCCATCACCATGTAGAAGGACGGCACGAAGATGAGCGACAGTACCGTCGACACGATCAGCCCGCCGATCACCGCGATCGCCATCGGGGCGCGGAACTCGCCGCCATCGCCGACGCCATAGGCCGAGGGCAGCATGCCCGCCGCCATGGCGATGGTCGTCATCAGGATCGGCCGCGCCCGCTTGCGCCCGGCCTCGATCACCGCCGTCATCCGGTCCTTGCCGCGCCCGACCTCCTCGACCGCGAAATCGACCAGCATGATCGCGTTCTTGGTGACGATGCCCATCAGCATCAGCAGGCCGATATAGACCGGCATCGAGACGGCGTTGTTCGTGGCGAGCAGCGCGATCACCACGCCGCCGAAGGAGAGCGGCAGCGAGAGCAGGATCGTGATCGGCTGGAAGACCGAACCGAACAGCAGGATCAGCACCGCCAGGACCAGCATCAGGCCCGTCGTCATCGCGGTCACGAAGCCCTGGACGACCTCGCCCTGGATCTCGGCGTCGCCGGTTGCCGCGACCCAGACTCCATCAGGCAGGCCGACTTCCTCGACGATGTCGTGGAATTTGTCCTGCGCCGTGCCGAGCTCGAAGCCGCGCTTGAGATCGGCGCCGATCTGGGCCCGGCGGACGCGGTCGTAGCGGTCGATCGAACTCGGCCCCTCGCCGAAGCCGATATCGGCCACGGCCGTGAGCGGGATCGAGACGCCGCTCGTATTGGTCACGCGCAGCGCCGCGATGTTGCGCATATCGGTGCGCGCGGCTTCGTCGAGCTGGACGCGGATCGGCACCAGCCGGTCGCCGGCATTGAACTTGGCAAGGTTGGCGCCGACATCGCCGATGGTGGCGACACGCACGGCCTCCGAGATCGCTTCGGGCGTGACCCCGAGATTGGCGGCCTCCTCCAGCTTCGGCGTGACGCGCAGCTCGGGGCGGCTGAGCGAACCTGCCGTCGCGACGTTGAGATAGCCGTCGACCTGGCGCATCCGCGCCTCGATCTTCGCAACGGCGGCATCGAGCGCCTCACCGTTCTTCGACAGGATCGAGAAGGCCATCTCGCGCTCGCCGCGCTCGTTGACATACCAGGCGCGAACATCCGGCACACTGGCGAGCTTCTCGGCGATGGTGACCTTGAGCTCCTTCTGCTTGATGTCGCGCTCGGCCTTCGGCTTGAGCAGGATGAAGACCGCGGCGCGGCGCACCTCGCGCTGGCCGGTCGGCGACGCCCCGCCCAGCACGAAGACGTCGCGCACCTCGGGAATCGTCTTCAGCGCGTCGACGAGCTTGTCGGTGGTGACCCGCGTGTCGTCCAGCGTCGACCCCGGCGGCAGCTCGACCGAGGCGACGACACGGGAGGTGTCCTCGTCCGGAATGAAGCCCGTCGGCAGCATCTGCGTCGCCTGGATCGAGCCGACCAGGAACATGAAGCCGACCAGCAGCGTCGCATAGGCCGTGTTGAACGGCATGGTCCGCCAGCGCCCGGTGCCGTCGAAGCGCGGGAAGAACGGGATGCGCCGCTTCTTCAGCGTGCCCTTCAGCAGGCCGACATAGGCGCCCATGATCCGCCCGTCCTTCGGATCGGCATGATCGACCGGCTTCATCAGATAGGCCGCCATCATCGGCGTGATCAGCCGCGCGACGAGCAGCGAGAACAGCACGGCGACCGCGACCGTCAGCCCGAACTGGCGGAAATACTGGCCGGCGACGCCACCCATGAAAGAGACCGGTGCGAAGATCGCGACGATGGTCAGCGTGATCGCGATGACCGCGAGGCCGATCTCGTCGGCAGCTTCCATCGCGGCGCGATAGGGCGATTTGCCCATCTTCATGTGCCGGACGATGTTCTCGATCTCGACGATGGCGTCGTCGACCAGGATGCCGGTCACCAGCGTGATGCCCAGCAGGCTGACGAGATTGAGCGAGAAGCCCATCAGCTCCATCGCCCAGAAAGTGGGTATGGCAGAGAGCGGCAATGCAACCGCCGTGATCAGCGTCGCGCGCCAGTTACGCAGGAACAGGAAGACGACGATGACGGCGAGCGCAGCGCCCTCCAGCAGCGTTTCCATCGCCGCCTTGTAGTTGCCGTAGGTATAGGCGACGGCGTCGTCGATCGGCGTGATCTTGATGTCGGGGAAGCGCTTGTTCAGCTCGGCGACGCGCTGCGCCACGACATCCTTGACCGAGAGCTCGCTCGACCCCTTGGAACGAAACACGGCGAAGGTCACGACCGGGCTCTTGTTCAGCCTGCCAAAGGCGCGCGGCTCGGAATTGGAATCCTCGACGCGGCCGAGCTCCTTCAGGCGCACCTCGCGCCCGCCGGTCAGCATGATCTTGGTCTCGGCCAGATCGGCGACGCTGCGGGCGCTCGCCAGCGTGCGGATCGCCTGCTCCTGCCCGCCGACCTCGCCGCGACCACCAGCCAGATCGACATTGGTGGCACGGATCTGGCGGTTGACCTCGCCGGCAGTGATGCCGAGCGCCAGCAGCCGGTCAGGGTCGAGCGAAATGCGGATCTCGCGATCGACGCCGCCATAGCGCTCGACGCGGCCGACGCCCTTCAGCCCCTGCAACTCGCGCGCGACGATATCGTCGACATGCCAGGAGAGCTGCTCCAGCGTCATGCCGGCCGAGGCCGCGCCATAGGTCAGGATCGACTGCCCCTCGACATCGATGCGCTGGATGATCGGCTCGTCGATCGTCCGCGGCAGGTCGGCCCTGATCTTGGCAATGGCGTCCTTGACGTCGTTGACGGCGCGGTCGGTGTTGGTTTCGAGCCGGAACTCGATGATGGTCGAGGACTGCCCGTCGGTCAGCGTCGACATGACATGCTTCACGCCGGTGATGTTGGCGACGGAATCCTCGACACGCTTGCTGACCTGGCTCTCGAGCTCGGCCGGCGCCGCTCCGGACTGGGTCACGGTGACGGAGACGAGCGGTACGTCGATGTTCGGAAAGCGCGTGACCGGCAGCTTCGAGAAGGCGAGCAGCCCGAGCACGCAGAGCACGACGAAGAGCAGGATCGCCGGAACCGGCTGTCGGATCGACCAGGCGGAGAAATTCACGTTCATGGCCGCATCCGTCAGTTGGTCGCGACGGGCGTCACGAGGTCGCCGTCGCGCACGAAGGTGCCTGCGCGCGCCACCGCGGTCTCGCCTTCCGAAAGGCCGGTGGCGATCTCGGCGCGACCGCCGCCGGCGAGGCCGAGCGTGACCGGCTTGGTCGTGACCCGGCCATCCCTGACGGTCTGCACCGTCGCGCCCGAGCGGCTATAGGTGATAGCCGAAAGGGGCAGGGTCACGGCGCGCTTGCGGCCGGTCTCGATGGTGCCGCGCGCAAAGGCGCCGATCGCGACCGCCGGATTACCGTCGAGCGCGACGCGGACACGGCCCAGGCGCGAGGCCTTGTCCACCTCCGGCGAGATCAGCCGAATCGTGCCGGCGAGCGCGTTCTTGGCTCCGGCGGGCAGGACCGAAACCGACTGCCCGACCTTAAGGCCCGGCAGCTCGACCTCGGCGACCTGCGCTTCCAGTTCGATCGCGCCGTCGGCGATGATGCGGAACAGCGGCTCGGTGGTCGGCAGCATGCTCGCCGTCGCGCCGAGCTTGGCGTTCCGGCGGCTGACGATGCCGGCAGCCGGCGCCTTGATCTCGGTGCGGGCGAGCTTGACATCGATATCCTTGCCCTGCGCCTGGGCGAGCGCGAGGTCGGCCGTCGCGATCGCCAGCAGCTGCCGGGCCGCATTGGCGCGCGCCTGGCCGGAGCGCGCGGCGGCGGCACGCTGGTCGAACGTCTCCATGCTGGCATTGCCGCTCTCGCGCAGCGCCTTGGTGCGGTCGAAGGCGTTGTTGGCCTGGACCAGATTGGCGTCGGTCTCCGCGATCTGAGCATTGGCTTGCGCGACAGCAGCCTCGGCACGGGCGATCTGCGCGTCGTTCTGGACCTTCTGCACCTCGAGCGTCGTCCGGCTCAGCCGCGCGAGCACCTGGCCTCGCGCGACCCTGTCGCCTTCCTCCGCCAGAAGCTGGACGATCGACAGCCCGTCGACCTCGGGGGCGACCAGAACCTCGTCGCGTGCGACCATCGAACCGGAAACGACGACGCTCTGGACGATCTCGGTCAGCTCGGCCTTGGTCACGGTGACCGACGGCCCGGCGGCCGGCGCCGTGTGCGCCGGAGTCTGCGCGACGACCGGCAGCGGCGCCACCAGCAGTGCCGCGGCAAGCGCCAGAGGGGCTGCCACGCGCGGGACGGGCATGCGAACGGTCATCGGAAGCGATCCTGTTGCGGCCTTGAGGCCGGAGAAAAAGTGAGAGGGCCCGGCAGAAGCAGATGTCATGGCTGCGTCCCCGTTTCAGGCAGGAGCATGGTCCGCGCGAGCTGGCGCATGCTCGCGAAGAGCGTGTCCGCGGCGGCGGCATCGTCGAAATTCGGGTCCATCGCCCGCCGACAGAAATAGCCGTCGGCCATCATCGAGATCGCCAGAAGGAAGCGGTGCTCGTCCAGCTGAGGCGGCAATTCGCCATTGCGCTTGGCCTCGCCGATCGCAGCCGCCAGCCCCTCGATCACGGTGCCATCGATATCGGCGCACATGCGCGCCATCTCGGGATTGCGCGCGGCCTCGGCCCAGATCTGCACGGCGATCACGGCTTTCTCCCGCGGCTGGCGGACCAGATGCTTGCGGCCGAGCTCTTCGAGCTGGTCGAGCAGCGAGCCGTTATCGGGACAAAGGCTGCCGAAATCCTCCGCGATCAGGCTGCGGTCCCGCTCGGACATGCCGGCGATGATCGCGTCCTTGGAGCTGAAGTAGCGGTAGAGATTGCCTGGGCTCATGGCCGCCTCGGCCGCGACATCCTGCATCGTCGCCGCATGGAAGCCGGCGCGCGCGAAGACGCGCTCGGCCGCATCGAGGATGCGGATATGGCGCTCCGACAGGGCGGAAGCGGACTGCGACGCGGAAACCAGCGGTGGCATCAGAACTCGATACAATGAGAATGAACGTTCATTCTCATCCCAGATCAGCAGGCCGACGTCAAGCGGGACACCTCCGTCGCCTGCCTGATCCGGCATGATCGAAGAAGCTTGCCGGATCATTGCAGCGCTTCCGGCTCACAAATTGCTTGCTTCGTCCCGACTGGAACCTCATGCTGAAGGGCGATCTGTCATGGCTTTGCGCGCCTTCCCCTCGCCTTCCGGTGCGCGAGCGATTTTGAAGCCCGTGATGAACGACCACGCCTTCGCCCTCCGCGCCGCCCGCAGAACGCGCTCCCCCCTCGCCACCCGGCCGAGCCGCCCCGCACCCAAGCCGGTGCTCGTCGTGCTGCATCAGGAGCATTCGACCTCCGGCCGCGTCGGCCGGCTGCTGCAGGCACGCGGGCACGCGCTCGACATCCGCAAGCCGCGCTTCGGCGACCCGCTGCCGCAGACCATGCGTGGCCATGCGGGCGCCGTGATCTTCGGCGGCCCGATGGGCGCCAACGATCCCGAAGACTTCATCAAGGCCGAGATCGACTGGATCGGCACCTGCCTGAACGAGAATGCCCCCTTCCTCGGCATCTGCCTCGGCGCGCAAATGCTGGCGAAGCAGATGGGCGCGCGCGTCTATACTCATGGGCAGGGGCGGGCCGAGGTCGGCTATTATCCGCTTGCCGTGACCGAGGCCGGCGCCGCACATGCCGACGCCGCGCAATTCGTCTGGCCGGGCACGGTCTATCAATGGCACCGCGACGGCTTCGATTGCCCGACCGGTGCCGAATGTCTCGCCACGGGCGGGGATTTCCCCGTGCAGGCCATTCGCGCGGGTTCGAAGGCCTATGGCATCCAGTTCCATCCCGAGGTGACGCCGGCGATGATGTATCGCTGGTCGGTGCGCGGCCATGAGCGCACGCTGATGCCCGGAGCCCAGCTCGGCCATACGCACCTGCCGGGCTGGTTTCAGCATGACCCGGCGGTCAGGCTCTGGCTCGACGCATTTCTCGATCACTGGCTGGAGGAGCCGGCCGCAGCCGGCCTGCAACGCACTTGACCCGCACAGCTCTTGTTCTCGGCGCCGGCATGGTCGGCGTCTCCTGCGCGCTTGCCCTGCAGAAGCGCGGCATCGCCGTTACGCTCATCGACCGTAAGGAGCCGGGGCGCGAGACCTCCTATGGCAATGCTGGGGTGCTCGCGAGTTCCTCGATCCTGCCGCTCAACAACCCCTCGCTCTATGCGAAGATCACGGATTATCTCGGCAATCGCCACCCCGCGCTCAATCTGAGCTGGCGCCGCGCCCTCGCCCGGCCAGGCTGGCTGCTGCGCTTCCTCTGGGAGGCCCGCCCCTCCCAGGCAGCCGCCCGCATCGCCGCGCTCGCATCGCTCACGGCCAGCACGGTCGAGCGTCATCGTGCCCTGATGACTGAGGCCGGCGTCGCCCATCGCCTGCGCGAGACCGGTACGCTCAAGCTCTGGCGCACCGACGCTGGCCACGCAGCGGCCCAGGCCGAGCATGATTTCCTGAAGCGCCACGGCATCAAGTCGCAGATCCTCGACCGGCAGGGCCTCTCCGCCGTCGAGCCGAGCCTGAACCCGATCTTCCCGGTCGCTCTGCTGATCCCCTGCGTCGGCTCGGTCGATTCCCCCGGCGCCGTCACCGCGGCCTACGCCTCCCTCTTCGCCGGCCGTGGCGGGCGCATCGTGCAGGCCGCGGTCACCGGTCTCGCCCGCCAAGGCGCCGGCTGGCGCGCGAACACGGCGCAGGGCAGCTTCGATGCCGACATCGCGGTGGTCGCGCTCGGCCCCTGGAGCGGCGATCTGCTGAAGCCGCTGGGACTCGACCCCTGGCTCGATGTCGAGCGCGGCTATCACCGCCATCTCAAGCCGGGTGCCGGCACCCGGCTGTCGCGGCCGGTCTACGATGTCGACGGCGCCTACTACCTGGCGCCGATGGAGCAGGGCTTTCGCGTCACCAGCGGCGTCGATCTCTCGTTCCGCGATGCCCCGGACGACCACCGTCAGATCGACAGCGCGACAGTCGCGGCGCGCGAGGCCTTTCCGCTCGGCGAGATCGTCGGCGAGACCTGGCGCGGGGCGCGGCCGACCTTGCCGGATTCCTTACCGATGATCGGCCCCGCGCCGCGCAGTCCCGGTCTCTGGCTCGCCTTCGGCAACCAGCATATCGGCTTCTCGACCGGCCCGATCACCGGCGAGATCATCGCCGCCATGGTCTGCGGCGAGCCGCCCCCGGCCGATCCGAAGCCGTTCAGGCCAGAGCGCTATGTTCGCTGATCGTCATTGCGAGCGCAGCGAAGCAATCCAGAAAGGCTCACTCGACGGCTGCTGGATTGCTTCGCTGCGCTCGCAATGACGGGAATGTCGGTTCCAACATCACAATGACGCCGTGGCGAGCCGAGCGCGAATGCGCGGGCGTGAGTCGGCTGGCGTGACGGCCAAGAACCGGAGCGGAGCGGACTTCTGTCCGTGAGCACCGGAAACGCAGGCCGTCGCATCAGACGGCCGCGCCAGTAGTATTCGCGCCGGATCAGACCTGGCGCGCGACCATCATCTTCTTCACTTCCGCGATCGCCTTGGCGGGGTTGAGCCCCTTCGGGCAGGCATTCGCGCAGTTCATGATGGTGTGGCAGCGATAAAGCCGGAAGGGGTCTTCCAGATTGTCGAGCCGCTCGCCGGTCGCCTCGTCGCGCGAGTCGATCAGCCAGCGATAGGCCTGCAGCAGCGCGGCCGGGCCGAGATAGCGGTCGCCGTTCCACCAATAGCTCGGGCAGGAGGTCGAGCAGCAGGCGCAGAGGATGCACTCGTAGAGACCGTCGAGCTTCTCGCGGTCGTCCTTGGCCTGGCGCCACTCCTTCTCGGGGGCCGGCGTCGTCGTCTTCAGCCAGGGTTCGATCGAGGCATGCTGGGCATAGAAGCGGGTGAGGTCCGGGACGAGGTCCTTGACCACCGGCATATGCGGCAGCGGATAGATCGCGACCTTGCCCACGTTCTTGCCGGTGCCGCCGCACTCGTCGATGCCGGTGGTGCAGGCCAGCCCGTTCTTGCCGTCCATGTTCATGGCGCAGGAGCCGCAGATGCCCTCGCGGCAGGAGCGCCGGAAGGTCAGCGTCGGATCGACCTTGTTCTTGATCCAGATCAGCGCGTCCAGGACCATCGGCCCGCAATCGTCGCGGTCGACATAATAGGTGTCGGTGCGCGGATTGGCGGTGTCGTCCGGGTTCCAGCGATAGATCTTGAACTCTGTGACGTTCTTGGCGCCGGCCGGCTTCGGCCAGGCCTTGCCCTCGGTCAGGCGGGAGTTCTTCGGGAGATTGAATTCGGCCATCGGATCGTCCTCAGTACACCCGCGCCTTGGGCTTGATGTACTCGATGTCGTTGGACATCGTGTACGTGTGCACCGGCCGGTCGTCGAGGGTGACCGTGCGCTTCTCGTCGTCGATCCAGGACAGGGTGTGCTTCATCCAGTCCTTGTCGTCACGGTTCGGATAGTCCTCGCGCGCATGGGCGCCGCGGCTTTCCGGACGGTTCAGCGCCGAGTCCATGGTGACGACCGCCTGGGTGATCAGGTTGTCGAATTCCAGCGTCTCGATCAGGTCGGAGTTCCAGATCAGCGAGCGATCCTTGGTGCCGACATCGGTGATGCCGCCCCAGACCTCGTGGATAAGCTTGTGGCCCTCTTCCAGCGTCTCGCCGGTGCGGTAGACGGCGCAGTTGTCCTGCATCGTCCGCTGCATCCGGTCGCGCAGCACCGCGGTCGGCGTGGCGCCCGAGGCGTTGCGGTACTTGTCGAGGCGGGTGAGCGCGAGGTCGGAGGAGCCCTTCGGCAGCTCCGGCTGCTTCTCGCCGGCCGTGACCGTCTCGGCGCAGCGCAGTCCCGCCGCGCGGCCGAAGACGACGAGGTCGATCAGCGAGTTGGAGCCGAGGCGGTTGGCGCCATGCACCGAGACGCAGGCCGCCTCGCCCAGCGCCATCAGGCCGGGAACGACCGTATCCGGATCGCCGCCGACCTTGGTCAGCACCTCGCCGTGATAGTTCGTCGGGATGCCGCCCATGTTGTAGTGGACGGTCGGCAGCACCGGGATCGGCTCGCGGGTGACGTCGACGCCGGCGAAGATCTTGGCGCTCTCCGAGATGCCCGGCAGGCGCTCGTGCAGGATCTTCGGATCGAGATGGTCGAGGTGCAGGTAGATGTGATCCTTGTTCTTGCCGACGCCGCGGCCAGCCCGGATCTCCATCGTCATCGAGCGCGAGACGACGTCGCGCGAGGCGAGGTCCTTGGCCGAGGGGGCATAGCGCTCCATGAAGCGCTCGCCCTCCGAGTTGGTGAGATAGCCGCCCTCGCCGCGCGCGCCCTCGGTGATCAGGCAGCCGGAACCGTAGATGCCGGTCGGATGGAACTGCACGAACTCCATGTCCTGCAGCGGCAGGCCGGCGCGCAGCACCATGCCGCCGCCGTCGCCGGTGCAGGTATGGGCCGAGGTCGCCGAGAAATAGGCGCGGCCATAACCGCCGGTCGCCAGGATGGTCTGCTGCGAGCGGAAGCGGTGCAGCGTACCGTCATCGAGCTTGAGCGCGATCACGCCCCGGCAATGGCCGTCTTCGTCCATGATCAGGTCGATGGCGAAGTACTCGATGAAGAACTCGGTGTTGTAGCGCAGCGCCTGGCCATAGAGCGTGTGCAGCATGGCGTGGCCGGTGCGGTCAGCGGCGGCGCAGGTGCGCTGGGCCGGCGGGCCCTCGCCGAACTCGGTGGTCATGCCGCCGAAGGGGCGCTGGTAGATGCGGCCGTCTTCGGTGCGCGAGAAGGGCACACCCCAGTGCTCGAGCTCGTAGACGGCGGCCGGCGCGTTGCGCACGAGATATTCGATGGCGTCCTGGTCGCCGAGCCAGTCCGACCCCTTGACGGTGTCGTACATGTGCCACTGCCAGGTGTCCTTGCCCATGTTGCCGAGCGAGGCGGCGACGCCGCCCTGCGCGGCGACGGTGTGCGAGCGGGTCGGGAACACCTTGGTGATGCAGGCCGTGCGCAGGCCGGCCTGCGAGCAGCCGACGGTGGCGCGCAGACCCGCGCCACCGGCGCCGACGACGACGACGTCGAAGGTGTGGTCAGTGATCGGATAGGCGGTGCCGGTATAGGCCGGGACCGGGCGGGACTTGGTGATCGCCATCGGATCAGCCTCCAAAAGACAGCTTCAGCACCGCGTAGACGCTGGCCGCGCCGACAACGATGGCGAAGAAGGTGTTGGCCATCACGGCGAGGATCTTGGGACCCTCGCTGGTGACGTAATCCTCGATAATGACCTGCATGCCGATCCGCATGTGGATGCAGGCCGACAGGATGAAGAGCAGCATCAGGATCGCGACGCAGGGGTTAGACAAAAGCGCGACCGCGGCCGGATAGGGCCGGCCGACCAGCGCGATGACGATACCCACGAAGATTACCGTGAGGATGAGGTTCGAGACCGCAGTAACGCGCTGCAGCCAGAAATGGCCGGTGCCGGACTTGGCGGAACCCAGGCCGCGGACGCGGCCGAGCGGGGTGCGCATCGAGGAATTGGACTGCATGGCGAACTCCTCAGCGCAGGGCCAGCGCGACGATCCAGATCAGGACCGTCAGGCTGACGGAGCCGATCAGCGTGAACTTGGCGAGGTTCATGCGCGTCTGCAGCTCATAGCCCTTGCCCATGTCCCAGACGAAATGCCTGAGACCGCCGAGCATGTGGTGGATCAGCGAGAAGCTGTAGAGGAACAGCACGAGGCGGCCGAGCAAGGAGCCGGCGATGGCCTGCGCCGCGTCGAAGGCGGTCGGGCCGGAAGCGGCGGCAACCAGCCAGGCGGCGATCAGCACCGTGCCGAGATAGAGCCCCGTGCCGGTGACACGATGGGCGACGGACATCGCCATCGTCCAGGACCAGCGATAGATCTGAAGGTGCGGCGAAAGCGGGCGAGCAGCGGGCTTGACCTCGGCCAATATCATTCTCCGATCAAGCGGCCCGCTGAAAGACGGCGGACCCATTTGGGATCATTCTAGAGTGACTGGTTCTCTAACGAAACCGTTCCGGCGCTGCAATGCGGCACGCGCAGAACGAAGTTACAGATTATGAAAATCGTCATTTCGTTACAAAAGGCTTAGCGCGGCATCAGCGCCCAGTAGTCGAAATCGAGAATCACGCTTGGATCATACTGGTCGCCCAGCTTCAACGGGTGGTCGGCGCAGGGCCGGTTCTTGGTCGCGACGAGCCTGAGACGAAGCGCGCCGACATCGCTGCGGCCCGGCAGCTCCGCGCTCGCCAGCACCTCGCTCCAGGCATAGACGGTGTCGCCGGCGAAGAGCGGCGCGACATGCCGCCCGCCATTGATCGCGGCGATGTGGAAAGCGTTGCCGAGCCCGTTGAAGGAGAGAGCCCGGGCCAGGCTGATGACATGGCCGCCATAGATCAGCCGCTTGCCGAACCGGCTGCCTTGGGCCGCATGGGCATCGAAATGCACCCTGGCCGTGTTCTGGTAGAGGCGCGTCGCGAGCTGGTGCTCCGCCTCCTCGACGGTCATGCCGTCGACATGGTCGATCCGTTCGCCGGCCGCGTAGTCGCTCCAGCGGAAGGACGAGCCCGCGAGCGCATCATCATAGGCTGCGAGATCAAGGGGCGGGCAACCCTCGCCGAGCGCTTCCGGCTGGACGGCCTTGGCCAGCTCCGGCACCTGCTCGGCATGGGCCGGCGTGCCCGGCGTGCGCTTGCGCACCAGCACCCAGCGCGCATAGCTCAGCACGATCTCGCCATGCTGGTTGCGGCCGATGGAGCGGACATAGACGATGCCGGCATCGCCCGCAGACGTCTGCTTCAGCCCGATCACCTCCGACGTGGTGGAGAGCGTGTCGCCCGCGAAGACCGGCTTGAGAAAGCGCCCGTCGGCATAGCCGAGATTGGCGACGGCATTGAGCGAAACATCCGGCACGGTCTTGCCGAAGACGATGTGGAAGACCAGCAGATCGTCGACGGGCGCGGCCGGATAGCCGACGGCGCGGGCGAAAGCCTCGGAGGACTGCACTGCGAAGCGCGGACCATAGAGGGCCGTATAGAGCGCAACATCGCCCGCCGTCACCGTGCGCGGCGTCGCATGGACGATGGTGTCCCCGAGGTGGAAATCCTCGAAGAAGCGGCCGGAACTGGTCTTGGGCGCAGAGCCTGACATGCGTCACCTCCTGATCGCGTGCGATTTTGCGCTGCAACGAAGGCGATCGTCCAGCCCCGACGAAAGCACGAGCAGCATGCGCGGGCTTGACGCGAGCGTTTCGTGAAGGAGGCGCGCCCTGCTCCTCAGGAGGTTATCGGGTCACCGCTGCGCGGCGCCCGAGAATGACGCCCCGATCAACCCACGATCGCCGCGAGCTTCGTCAGATCGATATTCGCGCCGCAGACCAGCACGCCGAGCCGCTCGCCCTTCGCGGGCTGGTAGGCGCCGCAGAGCAGCGCTCCCAATGCCGCCGCTCCACCCGGCTCGACCGCCAGGCGGAAATCGCGCCAGAGCACTGCCTGCGCCTCGGTGATCGCCGCATCCGGCACCAGCGCGATATGATCGACGCTGTCCTTCGTCACGTCGTAGACGAGCTGACCGACATTGCGGGCACCGAGCGAATCGGCGGCGACCGACGCGACCTTCACCTCGACCGGTCCCTTGGCATCGAGGGCGGCCTGCAGGGCGCGCGACCCCTCCGGTTCGACGCCGACGACCTTGACCTTGCTGCCGGCGAACCAGCTCGCGATGCCGGAAATCAGCCCGCCGCCGCCGACCGCGACGAGCACGGTGTCGAGGTCGGGCTCCTGCAGATCCCATTCGCGGCCAAGCGTGCCCTGCCCGGTGATCGTCTCCTTCGCGGCGAAGGGGTGGATCTTCAGCGCGCCGGTCTCGGCGACGAAGCGGTCGCAGGCTGCCTGCGCATCGTCATACTGGGCACCGCCGACCACGACATCGGCGCCAAACCGGCGAATCGCCTCGATCTTGGCCGCGGGCGAAATCTCGGGGACGAAGATCGTCGCCTTCACACCGCGCTTCATCGCCGCATAGGCGACGGCCGCGCCGTGGTTGCCGCCGGAGGCGGCCGAGACGCCCGCCGCCGGCACCGGCAGCGACAGCAGGTTGTTGAAGGCGCCGCGCGTCTTGAACGAGCCGGCATGCTGCAGGCATTCCAGCTTGAGCGAGACATCCGCCTCGGAGCCGAAAGCGCCCGTGCCCAGCCGCATCACCGGGGTAACCCGGGCATGGCCGGCGATGCGCGCCGCCGCTTCCTCGATCATCGGACGGGTGACGGGACGTGCGCTCATGACGATATCCTGTTGAGGCTCGGAGACCGGACGATAGGTCCAGATCGCAATCGGAAGCCCGTGGCTATCGCGTCCCGGCGGATTGGGGAAGGGCTTCCCGTGCCCGGCGGCAATGTGCCGGGCAACCACCAGCGCCGCCAGTGCGTCAAGAAGGTCGTCGCCGGCCGCGCCCCGCGGCGGCCTCGCCGAGACGGCTTCCCGCGCGATCCCCGCCGCCCGTAGCAGGTCGCGTCGTTCGGCCATGCCGGACGGATTGACGACACCCTTGATCTTCTTCGGATGCGTGAGCGGATCGCCTTTCATCGTCCGGAAGGCCAGTTCGGGATGAACCTCGAAAACGCGCTCGCACATCGACGGCTCGGCCCGCAGCAGGACGTCGATCTCCCGGATCTTCGGGAAGAGATGGAAGCCCTGCTTCGACACCTTCCGCGGCGGCTCGGAATGGGCGAGGGCCAGCGCGCAGGCCTGTTCATAATCGCGGGCCTCGACAGCGCAACGCGCGGGGATCGCGAACACGGAGGATTGCCTGTCGCCCAGCAGGGCACGCACCGCTTGCTCCGGCCCGCGTCCGGAACCCTTCACCCGATCCGGCAAGCCGATCGGCATGTCGACCGCGACGATCGCGGGCACGATCTCACCCGCGAACAGATCGGCGAAGTGCGGCACCACCTGGACGAGCGGCGCGGCCCGTCCATCGGCAGAAGCCATGGCGACGATCCAGCCCGCCTTGCAGCCGTCGACCCCGGCCAACCATGCCATGCCCCTCTCCTTCGCCTTTCGCAGAGCTGGTATTGCGCCTGCGTTGCTCTACTGTGCAGTGCAGCACAAGCCGGCCGAGTCAGGAGAGAAGATGACGACGATCCGCCCCCGCCGCAGCGCCCTTTATATGCCGGGCTCGAATGCACGCGCGCTGGAAAAAGCCCGCGAGATCGCAGCCGATGTGCTGATTCTCGATCTTGAGGATGCAGTCGCCCCCGACGCCAAGGCTACCGCGCGCGAGCAGGTCTGCGCCGCGGTGAAGGCCGGCGGCTACGGCCGGCGCGAGTTGGTTATCCGCGTCAATGGTGTCGGAACGCCCTGGTTCGCCGATGATCTGGCTGCCGCCACGGAGGCGCTGCCGCAGGCGATCCTGGTCCCGAAGGTCTCGGCGCCGGAGACCCTGCAGGAGATCGGCGGACAGCTGACCGGCTTGTGGGCCGACCCCGCTATCGCCGTCTGGGCGATGATCGAGACCCCGCTCGCCATCCTCGACGTCGAGCGCATCGCGCGCGCCGCCCGCGACCCCGCGACGCGCCTGTCCTGCTTCGTCATGGGCACCAACGATCTCGCCAAGGAGACACGGGCCCGCTTCGTGCCCGGCCGCGCGCCGATGCTGCCCTGGCTGACGCAGGCCATTCTGGCGGCCCGCGCCCATGGCATCGACATCCTGGACGGGGTCTACAACGACATCAAGGACGAGGCCGGCTTCCGCGCCGAATGCGAGCAGGGGCGCGATCTCGGCTTCGACGGCAGGACACTGATCCATCCCTCGCAGGTCGGCATCGCCAACGCGGTTTTCGCCCCCGACGAGGCCGAGCTGGCACGAGCAAACGCCATCATCGCCGCCTTCGACCTGCCGGAGAACACCGGCAAGGGCGCGATCCAGCTCGACGGCCGCATGGTCGAATTGCTGCACGCCGACATGGCGCGCCGGACGGTCGCGCTGGCGGCAGCGATCGCAGCCTGAAAAGAAAACGGGGCCGCGCATGGCGCAGCCCCGTGAACATCTGGATCGCGGGGCGCCGGGATCAGCCCTTCTTGGCGGCCTTGGCGCGCTCCATGGCCTCGATGATCAGCTTCTTGGCCTCCGCGGCGTCCCCCCAGCCCTTGAGCTTCACCCACTTGCCGGGCTCGAGATCCTTGTAGTGCTCGAAGAAGTGCTGGATCTGGTCGAGCGTGATCTGCGGCAGATCGGTGTAGTTGTGCACGTTCTCGTAGCGCTTGGTCAGCTTCGGCACGGGCACGGCGATGATCTTCTCGTCGCCGCCGCCCTCGTCCTCCATCAGCATCACGCCGATCGGCCGAACCGCGATGTAGGAACCCGGCACCAGCGGGCGCGTATTCGCGACGAGGACGTCGCAGGGGTCCCCGTCCTCCGAGAGCGTATGCGGGATGAAGCCGTAATTCCCCGGATAGCGCATCGGCGTGTAGAGGAAGCGGTCGACGAAGAGCGTGCCGGCGTCCTTGTCCATCTCATACTTGATCGGCTCGCCTCCGATCGCCACTTCGATCAGGACGTTGACTTCGTCGGGCGGATTCTTGCCGATGGAGATGGCGTCGATGCGCATGGGGAACCTGTCGTTACAAAATTTCGCCGGGCCTTATGCAAGTTCGGAGCAAAAAGTCCAACCCCTTCCTTGGTTTTCGGTTGCCCAATGATTTGCGCTGCCGGAGTCACGCTGGTATCGGGCGCTGCATGAAATCGACCAAGGCTTTTCCGTGCTGACCCGGCTACGCCCCGATGAAGAGCGTTACGCCCGTCGCATGGCACGCATCGCACGCTGGGACCGGCCGATCGAGAGCCGCGGCCAGCGCCTGCGCGCCTGGGCCAACATGCTGCTCGTCGACCACGGCATCTTCCGCCTGGCCTATCTCAACACGCATCGGGTGACGCCGCGGCTCTGGCGCTCGGCCCAGCCGGCACCGCATCAGATCGCCGGCTTTGCCCGCCGGGGCATCAAGACGATCGTCAATCTGCGCGGCGGGCGCGAGCACGGCTCCTGGCCCTTGCAGAAGGAAGCCTGCGAGCGTCACGGCATTGCCCTGATCGATTTCGTCCTGCGCTCGCGCGGCGCGCCGGACCGCGAGACGATCCTCAATGCGAAGGACTTCTTCGCGAGCCTGCAGGAACCCGTGCTGGTGCATTGCAAGTCGGGCGCGGACCGGGCCGGCTTCTTCTCCGCCCTCTATCTCCTGATCCACGAAAAGCGCCCGCTCGCGGAAGCCATGCGGCAGCTCTCGCTGCGCTACGGCCATTTCCGCTTTGCCAAGACCGGAATTCTGGATGCCTTCTTCGAGGCCTATCGCCGCGAGGGCGAGGCCAAGGGGATCGCATTCCTCGATTGGGTCGAGACCATCTACGATCCGGAGCGGCTCGAGCGCGAATTCAAACCGGGCGTGGTTTCGTCGCTGATCGCCGACAGGCTGATCCGTCGGGAGTGACCGAGCCGTCGTCGGCTCAGCGCGCCGGGCTGCCGACGACCGGCGCGGTCTCTGCGTCCCCGAGGTGCAGCCAGATGAAGCCCGTATGGACCAGCGCGCGCAGGATCGAGATCAGGCCGATCGCCTGCAGGAGCTCCGGCGACAACGCTCTGAACCAGTTCATCGCCGCGATGATCGCGACCAGGGCCAGTGCATTGATCAGCACTTGCCAGGCTGGCTGGCGCGATAGCGTCGCCATGTCCTGGAGTGGCGTCAGCACCGCAATGCCGGCGTAGAACGGCGCGAGAAGCGCCAGAACCGGGCCGAGATTGTCCCAATGGGTTCCCTCGAACAGCGGCTCGACCAAAGTCGCGACCACGGCGATCGCGCCGAACAGCATCGCCGCAGCAGCGATCAGGCCCAGCGCCATCACCCGTGCCACGAAACGTCGGCGCGGCCCCGCATAGGCGCGCAACCGGTTGAGCGCGATGGGCGCCGACACCGTACCGAACATCTGCGTCGGCATGTCGAGCAAGCGCATCGATAGTGCGACTTGCGCAGCGAGCGCCGTATTGGCGGCGTAGGGCAGCGCCAACACGGGTGCGATCGCGAAGCCATAGGCCAGCAGCGCGCTCGGCAGCCATGTCAGCGGGACGCTTCGCCAATGATAGGCTGCGACAAGCAGGCTCTGCCACGACCACAGATGCGGCTCGACGAACGGCAAGATCGCGCGCCAGCGCCGTCGCAGCAGATAGAGAGCAGCAAGGACATGGCCCAGCGCATCGGCCATGAAGAGGGCGAGCGCTTTCGGCCCGAAGATGCCGATCAGGATCAACATGACCGCGGGTTGCGCGACGGCCTGGACGACGTTGCTGTTGCCGATCGCGCGGAAGTCTCCCTCGGCGGTCGCCTCGGTCCAGAGCAGCCTCAGCACCGCGCGCGCCGACAGCGAAACGAGGAACAGCAGGGCGATCGCCGGGGCGACCCAGCCGGACAGCACCAGCCCGACCAGCAAGATCGCGGCGACACCGCAGAACGCCAGGCCGACGGCCGCGGCAAGCCGGAAGGCACGCCCGAGACGCGCGCGATCAGCACTCTGGAAGAAGACGGCTTCCAGCCGCAGCAATGCCGCGATCGAAACGAAATTGACCAACGCCGAGAACACGGCGAAGGCGGCAAAGACGAAAGGCGGGCAGAGGATGGCGGCGACCAGCAGCCCCCATACCGAGATCAGCCGCGCTTGAATGAAGCGCAGGCCGAGCAGAATCGAAGAGCTCAGGCTGGAGCGCAGCAGCGGCGCGCGTGCCGCCACAAAGCGCCGGCCCGCCGACAGGCGCCCGGTGGCTTGGCGTGGCGGCAGCTGCACCCGTTCCAGGACGACTTGAGCGGTCATATCGACATCCACGCTCGGATGATCGGATGGGCCGTCTCGTGCCGGTCCCACGCCATTCTTCACGGAAGAACGATCGGCGGACTGATTCACGGGTGACGCGCCTTCTGCCGAGGAGGCTGCGCCTGTATGGTTAACGATCGATTAAACTTGGTCACGGGCCGATAGCTGGAGAGGGGGCGATGATCCCCGCCCCCGGGTCACGGCGCATGAACCGCACCATGTCGCCTTTTTTGCGGCTCAGACGAATTTGGTCTTCAGCGCCTCGAACCGCGCCAGCTGATCCGGCAGGAGCTGACGCGCTGCATCGCGCCGCACGAAGATCTTGAACATCACCTCGCCGACGCCGTTGAAGAACTGGACCGAGCAGGCCCGCCGGCCCTGCGCCGTGGAGCGGTCCACCAGATAGATCGCGCGGCAGTTCTCGGCCTTGATATGGCCGCCAATGGGGCTGTCGCCATGGATGTTGTAGTAGCCATGGGCGAAGCTGCCGACCGGCAGCGCGCCTTCGCATTCCAGCACGATGTCGGGGGTGTGCATCAGGAAGAGCACAGTGCCCCAGGTCGCGAGGTCCTTCCAGACATCCTCGAAGCGCCCAGGCGCTACGAAGAGGCGCTGCTCGCCAGGCAGGAGCTCGAGCACCGCGCGCGTCGAGACATTCGCCTCACGCGCCACGGCCTCGATGAGGCCGTCGGGCTTGGCAGCGAGCAGCGCGCGCGCATGCTCGATCGGATCGCGGGTCGCGACGTCGGCAGTCGTCATAGCCGCCGCCTTACTCGGCCGCCTGGCGGGGAAGGTGCGGGTTGGTCTCGCTCAGCACTGTCTCGAAGCCCTCGAACTCGGGATGACCGAGATAGATCGGCTTCGGACGCGGCTGGCCGGCACTGCGATGCGACTCGCGGAACTGGTCCGACTTCGTCCAGGTGATGAAGTCGTCCTTCGAGGCCCAGGTCGTGTGCGAGGAGTAGAGCGTGTGATCCTCCTTCTCCGGCCCCTTGAGCAGGTGGAAGGCGATGAAGCCGGGCATCTCGTCGAGCCGGCTCTTGCGTGAGGACCAGACGGTCTCGAAGGCGACCTCCTCGCCCTTGACGACCTTGAAGCGATTCATGGCGATGAACATCGACGCATCCTGCATGTGAAGCCGCGAGACGGCTGAAATGGAACGGTGCCGCTGCGCGGCCGGTCATCGCCGTTCCCGGATACACGCCTGGCGAAGCGTCTACCGTGGAGAATGCGCGCCGGGAGCGGCCGCGCGACGACGCGCCGCGACCGAAGCCGGCGGCGCACAGGCGCTGCCCTTGACCCCTTGTAGTAAAGATGAATATCACCGTCAACAATACATCTGGTCAATTCTTGTTTTGAGGAATTAAAAACAAGAATTTACTTTGTATTGAACCATTCTAAACGAGCCGATCTTTTAAATCGGTCTGAATTGCAATGGCCGCAGCCCATCGCTCGCGTCCGAACGGAGTTGCAACATGTCTGGCTCACGCGACCGAGCGATGCATTCCGGTCCCGCGCAACCGAACCGGCGGGAACTGGCGGCCTCGGCCTTGTCATTGCTCGGCCTGGCCGCGCTCGGCTCCTTTGGCCCCGCCCTGGCCCAGGCACCCGAACGCATCGTCGTCGCCGGTGGCGTCATCACCGAGGTGATCTATGCGCTCGGCTTGCAGGATCAGATCGTCGGCGTCGATTCCACCAGCCAGTTCCCGGCCGAGGCGCTGAAGGACAAGGCGAATGTCGGTTACGTCCGCGCGCTGTCGGCCGAGGGCGTCCTCTCGCTGAAGCCCTCGCTGATCATGTTGATCGACGGCGCTGGCCCGCCTGACGCCGTTTCGCTGCTGAACGAATCCGGCGTGAAGATCGCCCGCATCAACGACGGGCTGACCCCGGAAGGCGTCACCACGAAGATCGCCGCAATAGGGGCTGCGATCGGCGCTGCGGCTCCCGCCGAGCGCCTTGCGGCGCAGACCAAGGCCCGGTTCGACGAGTTGGCAACACTGCGCTCCGGCATGACGAAGAAGAAAAGGGTCCTCTTCCTGCTTTCGCTACAGAATGGCCGCGCCCTCGTCGGCGGCCGCAACAGCTCGGCCGATGCGATCATCTCACTGGCGGGCGGCATCAACGTCGCCGATGCGATCGAAGGCTACAAGCCGATGACGGACGAGGCGATCGCCGCAGCCGCGCCCGAGATGGTGCTGATGATGCGCAACAGCAGCGCCCACAACACCACCCCCGACGAACTCTTCGCCATGCCGTCATTCTCCCAGACGCCCGCGGCCAAGGACAAGCGGCTTGTCCATATGGACGGGCTCTATCTGCTCGGCTTCGGCCCGCGCACGCCGATGGCGGCACGCGATCTGATGGCCGCGATTTATCCGGAGGCGGCGATCCCGCCGCTGAAGACGGCCGCCGCCCCGTGACGCTTGCGGCACCCGCCCCCGCTATCGCTTCCAACGCGCTGACGACGCTGATCGCCGGCAGGCGCCGCATCGGCCTGCTGGCCGTCGTCGGCCTCTCCCTGGTCTGCCTGCTGATCGCCATCGTCGCGATCGGCCAGGGCGCCATCTCGATTCCTCCCGGGCGCGTCGCCGAAATCCTGATGGCAAAGCTGACGGGCGACGCCACGCTGCTGGATGGTCGCGATGCGCTCGTCGTACTCAACATCCGCCTGCCGCGCGTACTGCTCGGCCTGCTCGTCGGCGCCGGCCTCGCCATCTCCGGCGCCCTGATGCAGGGCCTGTTCCGCAACCCGCTGGCCGACCCCGGCCTCGTCGGCGTTTCCAGCGGCGCCGCCCTGGCCGCGGCCGCCACCATCGTGCTGGGGGACAGTTTCCTGGCGGGCACTGTGATGAAACTGCCCTTCGCCGCCCTGCCCGTTGGCGCCTTCTGCGGCGGCCTCGTTTCCACGCTGGCGCTCTATGTCATCGCCACGCGCGGCGGCCGGACCTCGGTCGCCACCATGCTGCTGGCCGGCGTCGCGCTCGGTGCGATGGCGAGCGCGCTGACCGGCCTGCTCGCCTTCATGTCGGACGACCGGCAGTTGCGCGACCTGACCTTCTGGTCGCTCGGCAGCCTCGGCGGTGCGAGCTGGACCAAGCTCTCAGTGGTCGCGCCAATCATCCTGCCGCTGCTGCTGACCATGCCGCTGCTGGCGCGCGGATTGAACGGGCTGATGCTCGGCGAGGCCGAGGCCTATCACCTCGGCATCCCCGTCCAGCGCATCAAGGCGCTGGCGATCCTGCTGGTCGCGCTCGCCGTCGGCGCCAGCGTCGCCTCGGCCGGAATGATCGGCTTCGTCGGCATCGTCGTGCCGCATCTGATCCGGCTTTGCGTCGGGCCGGATCACCGGCTGCTGCTGCCGCTTTCGGCACTCGGCGGCGCGATGCTGCTGGTCGGCGCCGACATCGTCGCGCGGCTGATCGTTGTCCCGGCGGAGCTGCCGATCGGCATCGTCACCGCCACGATCGGCGCGCCCTTCTTCCTCTGGCTGCTGCTGCGACGCACGAGCGCTCTCGATGTCTGAAGCGACACCCATCCTCTCCGCCCATGGCGCGAGCTTCGCCGCCAGCGGTCGCCGGCTCGTCGCCGACGCCAACCTGCAGCTCGCCGGGGGCACGACCACGATCCTGATCGGGCCGAACGGCGCGGGAAAATCGACCCTGCTCAAGCTCCTGACCGGCGAGACGAAGCCCGCCAGCGGGGAAATCCGCATGTCCGGCGAGCCGCTGGCGGCGGTGCCACACTGGCGCCTCGCCTGCCAGCGCGCCGTCATGGCCCAGCATGCCCGCCTCGCCTTCCCTTTCAGCGTCTACGAGGTCGCGAGCCTTGGCGTCGACGGCATAGGCCGGGCGCTGACGCGCCAGCGCCGCGAGGCGATCGTCGCAGACAGTCTCGCAGCCGCCGGGGTGATCGACCTTGCCGGCCGGCGCTATCAGACGCTCTCGGGCGGCGAGCAGCAGCGCGTGCAGTTCGCCCGCGTCCTCTGCCAGCTCGAGGCCGGCCGCAGCGTCGCCGAGCGGCAGGTGCTCTTCCTCGACGAGCCGATCGCCAGCCTCGATCTCTGCCATCAGCTGGCCCTGCTCGACATGGCGCGCAGCATCGCGGCCCGCGGCGTCGCGGTGCTGATCGTCCTGCACGACCTCAACCTCGCCGTGACCTATGCCGACCATCTGGTGGTGATGGACCAGGGGCAGATCATCGCGCAGGGGCCGCCGGCGAAGACGTTGGACGACGCCTTGCTACGCCAGGTGTTCAAGGTAGACCTGACCCTGAGCCGGGCGCCCGCCCCGGGCTTGCCGTTCCTGCTGCCGCAGCAGCATCGCTCGCGTCCTGCGGCCTGAATCGCGATTCACCCGCCCTTCATCCTGAATCCGGCTTCACCATATCGCTCAACCCATGCTTCATGACTGAGGACTAAACCCCGTCCACGTCCGAACGGGAGTTTCGACCATGGCCAGATACGCTGCCGCCATCGGCCTCGCCGCAGCCTTGCTGCTGCCGGGCCTGACCAGCGCCGAAGCACGCGACGTCATCGGGCTGCGCGATGATCGCTTTGAGCCCGGCACCATC
Organism: Allobosea sp. 05L423; assembly: GCF_056397745.1. Classification (NCBI taxonomy): domain Bacteria; kingdom Pseudomonadati; phylum Pseudomonadota; class Alphaproteobacteria; order Hyphomicrobiales; family Alloboseaceae; genus Allobosea; species Allobosea sp. 05L423. The sequence goes on from NZ_JBFTOA010000005.1 coordinate 326,461, forward strand.
ATCATCCGCACCGGCGAGCGGAAGCTCTATTTCGTCGTCTCTCCCGGCGAGGCTATTCGCTACACCATCGCGGTCGGCAAGGCCGGCAAGCAATGGCGCGGCGTCAAATATGTCGAGGAGATGCAGGTCGACCCGGCCTGGGCTCCGCCGTCCGAGGTCAAGCGCGACAATCCTCGCCTGCCCGACGTCATTCCCGGCGGCTCGCCGCGCAATCCGATGGGTGCGCGCGTCATCGGCCTCGGCCCCGGCGGACAATACGCCATTCACGGCACGAACATGCCGAACACCATCGGCACCGCCGCCTCCTATGGCTGCTTCCGCATGCATAATCAGGACGTGATCGACCTGTACGCCCGCGTCCAGATGGGCACGCCGGTGGTCGTTCTCCCCTGACTTCTCAGATCGTGACGGGCGAGAGCAACGGTTCGCTGGCGAAGAACGCCCGCAGATTGCCGAGCATGACATCCTGCTGCGCCGCTTGAGCCGAGTCCGAGGCGGCCGCGATGTGCGGCGTCAGCACGACATTGTCGAGCGCCTTCAGCCTGTCGGAGACATGCGGCTCGTGCTCGTAGACATCGAGCCCCGCGCCTGCGATCGCGCCGGTCTCCAGCGCCGCGCACAGCGCGCCCTCGTCGACCGCGATGCCGCGCGAGATGTTGACCAGATGCCCGTGCGGCCCCAGCGCCTTCAGCACGGCGGCATCGACGGCATGGCGGTTCTCGGCGCTGGCGCGGGCCGAGACGACGAGGACGTCCGCCCAGTCGGCGAGGCCGAGCAGGCTGTCGTGATAGAGATAGGGCATATCAACGCGCCGGCTGCGATTGTGGTAGCCGATTTCCATCTCGAAGGCCTCGGCGCGGCGCGCGATGCGGCTGCCGATCGCGCCGAGGCCGTAGATGCCGAGCCTGCGCCCTGCCAGCCCCGGCACCGAGGCCATGCGCTGGACGGAATTGCCCTGCCAGCGCCCGGCCCTGACGAAACGGTCGGCCTGCGGGATCTGCCGCGCGGTGGCGAGCAACAGTCCCATCGCGAACTCGGCCACGCCAGTGGCATTGGCCTCTCCGGCATTGGCGAGGGCAATGCCGCGCGCCTTGGCATGGGCACGGTCGACGCCTTCGATCCCGGTGCCATAGCAGCAGATCAGCTTGAGCCTTGGCAGCGCGTCGAGCAGCGCGGCATCGGTGCTGAGGCTTCCCATCGTGAGCAGCGCCTCGGCCTGCTCCGCGCCAGGCGGCAAGGCGTCCGGCGCAGAGCGTTCCATCGGCCCCAGCAGGGTGAAGTTCTCCTTGAGCCGCGCGATCAGGGCCTCCGGCATGCGCGGCACCATCAGTATCGTCGGCTTCATTGCGTTGCTCCAGCGGATGCTGCATCGCAGCACCACGCCGCCGATCGCTCAACCCACATCGGCAAATGCCCCGCCATCCGCTCCACGCATTCCGGGCTTCGACGAAAGACGCATCGAATCGCTCCAAAAGCCGGCAATCACGCGCTTTTTCCCCTCGCCGCCCGAAGGGAACCGCGTTAACCTCCGGCCGCGACACGCAACCGCCCGTGCCACGACGGGCCAGGAAGGGGCAACCAGATGGATCACCTCGCCGACGTGAAGAAGTTCGCCAAGAAGCCACTGAACGATGCTGCCTTCGCCGGAATGTCCAAGGCCTATGCGCTCGTGATGAGCAAGCCCGACACCCGCTACGTCGCCTGCTCGGACCCGGCCGAGGTCGACCGCGTCCGCGAGAATTTCCTGAAGAAGAAACTCGGTCTGAAGTCCGGCGATCTCGACGGCTCGATCAAGGCGATCTGCGAGCATATGAAGGCAGACCGGACCAAATCCCGCCTGACCTTCTACTACCTGCTGGCCGAACATCACGGAAAGCTCGACCTCTTCGTCAAGAAGTAGGTCATGGCCCGGCCCAAGCCGGGCACTCCCACCCGCATATGCAGGGATGAACGGCATGGCCGGCCGTCACGCCGGCCGGGGGCCGCTCAGTCGCGATAAAGGTCTGCGCGCGTCAGCGGTAGGCCCGACGGCCCCTTGCGCCGCTTCGAGACCAGCGTCTGGTTGACCAGCGCCCCGCCGCGCTCGAAGGCGAGCGAGCAGCCGGCGAGATAGAGCAGCCACATCCGCGTCCGCTCCGGGCCGATCTCGGCCTCGGCCTTCGCCTTGTTCGCCGCGAGCCTTTCCCACCATAGCCGCGTCGTGCGCTGATAGTGTTCGCGCCAGCCTTCGACATCGTGGATTTCGAAGCCGTGGCGCTCGAGATTGGCGATCGACATGCCGAGATGGTCGAGCTCACCGCCCGGGAAGATGTAGCGCACCAGCGCACGGTATTCCGCCGGCATCTTGTTGAAGGCCTTCTCGGTCTTCTTGGCGCGCCGCGAGATGCAATGATGCAGATAGAGCCCGCGCGGCCGCAGTAGCCGGTTCACCGCCTGGAAATAGGACGGATGATTGCGGATGCCGACATGCTCGAACATGCCGATCGAGGAGATCTTGTCGAATTCCCCCTCCATCTGGGTGAAGTCCTTGAGATGGAGCGTGACCTTGCCCTGAAGCCCGAGCTTTTCGACCTTCTCGCGCGCCAAGGCGAGCTGTTCCTCCGCCAGCGTCACGCCATGGGCCTCGACGCCGTAATAGCGCGCGGCATGGCAGACCAGCGCGCCCCAGCCGCAGCCGATGTCGAGGAAACGGTCTCCCGGCTTCAGGCGCAGCTTCCGGCAGATCATGTCGAGCTTGTCGCGCTGAGCCCGTTCCAGATCGCCGTGATCCTCGGTGAAATAGGCGCAGGTGTAGACCATCTCCTCGTCGAGGAAGAGCCGGTAGAAATTATTCGAGACGTCGTAATGATAGGCGATGTTGGCCTTGTTGGTGGCCGGGGCGCCGTCACGCGCGATCTCGTCGCCCTTGCGGTGGCTAACGGCGGCCTCGGCCTTTCCGGGCGCAAAGACGAAGCGCCTGATAACGTCGAAGACGGCACTCTTCGGGATGTTGCGCGCGAGCTTGCCGACCTTGCCATCGGGGCGCGCCGCCGCGAGATCGAAGATCGAGCCGTTCTGGATCGAGATGCGGTCGGTGATATGCAGATTGAGCAGCGTGTCGAGCTTGGGCTTGCGGATCAGCGCGGCCGGCACGCCGGCATCGGCGACGGCGATGGCGAGCCCGTCAGAGGGCCAGGAGGCGGGCACGGAGCTGCCGTCCCAGAGCCGGAAGCCGAGCTTCAGTCCGAGCTTGTCATGGGCCTCCGCCAGAAGGCGGCGCAGGGCGGCGAGCCGCTGGTCGTCATTCGTCATGATCGGCTCCTATTGGCTGCCTCCCTCTGGCAGCCGAAAGCAGTTGGCAATCGCCGCCACCTGCAAACGGACCCGACATAAACCATAACGCAGTGAAGTCATGAGGTTTTCGTATCGACGCTGCTAGAAGAGATGCGTTCGAGAGGAAGGTGCCATGAAGCCGAAACTGTTTCTCACGCTCATCATAGCGGCCTCATGCTACCTCATGCAGAATCTCGACGTTTGGGCGCAAACGCCGAACCCCAGCTCACCCCTTGCCGCTCAGTCGGTCGGACGCGGGCAGCCCACACGAATCAACGTAAACTTTCGCATTGAGATCGATGGCGAAGCCGGAGACCTGGCGGCCACCGAGAAGGCTAGAAAAATACTTTACAGCCAGGCGGCGCGGGAATGCTCGGTGCTCACCGCGAGCTTCTCGGGCACGAGTTGCCTCATGGAAAACCTGAACGTCATGTTTCAGAGGGACGGCTCGGTGAACCGGGGTTCGGCATTCCTGAACGGCAACGCCGTGTATCAGCTTCGCGCCGATTGAGGCGACAGAGACTCCCTTTCGCGGTCTCTTCTCAGAAATCGCTGGCGATGCCCTTCACCTCCCAATCGTCGTAACGCACGGGGTCCAGCCCGCCGCGCCCATTGACTTCGCGCTGGCCGGCGATTTCCGCCGCATGGGCGTCGATCGCGGCGCGGCGTGCCTCGGCCTCGGCCAGAGCACGCTTGGCCGCCGGCGAGAGCACCTTCTCCGTCATGGCAGGTGCGGGCGTGGCATCGCTGGCTTTTTCCGGCATGCGGAACATCTCCAAGTTTTTGCCTTTTCGCATTTTCTTCACGCGAACCGGCGTCCACTTCGCTCGAAAATGCTCTTGGCCCGGACTTGCAGGATTGGGCCGATGCCCACCACATAAGGCAGGAAACCGGCATTCGCGAGGGTAATCCGCCCTTTTTTCGTACCGGCAAGCGAAGGGAATACGATGAACTACGTCAGGACCGGCATGCTGATGGCGGGTTTGACCGCGCTGTTTCTCAGCGTCGGCTACCTGCTGGGCGGGAGTAGCGGCATGCTGATCGCGCTGATCTTCGCCGCCGGCACCAATCTCTTCAGCTACTGGAATTCCGACCGGCTGGCGCTCGCCGCCCATAATGCCCAGGAGGTCGATGAGCGCAGCGCGCCCGAGCTCTATGGCATGGTCCGCAACCTCGCCGCCCGCGCCAACATGCCGATGCCGCGGGTCTATCTGATCCAGGAGGACCAGCCCAACGCCTTCGCCACCGGCCGCAACCCCGAGAACGCGGCCGTCGCCGCGACGACAGGCATCCTGCGCACGCTGACCTATGAGGAACTGGCCGGCGTGATGGCGCATGAGCTCGCGCATATCAAGAACCACGACACGCTGACCATGACGATCACCGCGACCTTTGCCGGCGCGATCTCCTCGCTCGTCACCTTCGGCATGTTCTTCGGCTCGCGCGACAACCGCCCGAATTTCATCGTCCAGATCCTGCTGTCGATCCTCGCGCCGATGGCGGCCGCCCTGATCCAGATGGCGATCTCGCGCTCGCGCGAGTACGAGGCTGACAAGCTCGGTGGGCAGATCTGCGGCAATCCGGTCTGGCTCGCCGATGCGCTGGCCAAGATCGCGGCGGGCGTCCAGCACATTCCCAACGAGACAGCCGAGGCCAAGCCTGCTACGGCGCACATGTTCATCATCAATCCCTTGACCGGCGGCGGCATGGATAATCTGTTCTCGACCCACCCCGACACCGGCAACCGCATCGCCGCGCTGATGGAGCAGGCCCGTATCATGGGCGTCGGCACCGGCGCTGCCGGAGCCGGGTTCGCCGCCCAGGCCGGCAACGGCCCCTGGGGCCAGGCCGGCGGCAGCTCTTGGGACAACCCGCCGCACCAGCGCGGGCCCTGGGGCTGAGATGGCCGGTCACGTCCCCTCGCGCCCCCGCCCGCAGGCGGCGGCCCCGAAGCGCGACAATGCGCCCGGCCTCGCGGCGCGCCGCCTCGCCGCGGATGTCATCGACGAGGTGCTGCGCGCCCACGTCGCGCTCGACGAGACCTTCGAGCGGCTGCTGCCGGATTCGGGCCTGGATGCCGCCGATGCCGGGCTCGCCCGCGCTATCGCCGTCACCGCCTTCCGCCGGCTGGGCACGATCCAGCACGCGGTCGATGCCCGCCTTGAACGGGGCAGCCCACAGCGGTCCGGTCTCTTCGAGCCGATCGTGACGGCGGCAGCGGCACAGATTCTCTTCCTCGACGTACCCGACCATGCCGCCGTCGATCTCGCGATTCGGCATCTGCACGAAGACCCGCGCTCGGCCCGTTATGCCGCGTTGGGGAACGCGCTGTTGCGCCGGCTGGTGCGTGAGCGTGACGCGATCCTGGCCGAGACGCAGATGGACGCCTTCCGCGACACACCTGCCTGGCTGGCCGAGAGCTGGCGCGTCGCCTATGGCAAGGATACCGCCGCCGCGATCGCCGCCAGCCATCGCGAGGAGCCGCCGCTCGACATCACCGTCAAGGCCGACCCCGCCCGCTGGGCCGAGGCTCTCGGCGGCATCGCCCTGCCGACGGGCTCGGTCCGGCTGCGCGAGCGGCAGGCCATCGCCGGGCTGCCCGGATACGATGAGGGCGAGTGGTGGGTGCAGGACGCCGCCGCCGCGCTGCCGGTGAAGCTGCTGGCGCCGCAACCCGGCGAGCGCATCGCCGATCTCTGCGCCGCGCCCGGCGGCAAGACCGCCCAGATCGCCGTCGCTGGCGCCGATGTGACGGCATTGGATCGCTCGGCGCCGCGCCTGCGCCGTCTGAAGACCAATCTCGCCCGCCTCGGCCTGACGGCGAATGTCGCCACTGCCGATGCCTCGACCTGGAAGGCCGAACCCTTCGACGCCGTTCTGCTCGACGCGCCCTGCAGCGCGACCGGCACGATCCGCCGCCACCCGGACGTCGCCTGGACCAAGCTGCCGGAGGATCGCGACCGGCTCGCCGGCCTGCAGGCGCGCCTGCTCGATGCGGCCGCCGCCCTGACGAAGCCCGGCGGACGGCTGGTCTACTGCACCTGCTCGCTCGAAGCCGCCGAGGGCGAAGCGCAGATCGCCGCCTTTCTCGTCCGTCATCCCCAGTTTCGTCGTAAACCCGTCGAGGCGGCCGAAATCGGCGGTTTGGCAGAAGCAATCGACGCAAACGGTGATATCCGGACCCTGCCGCACCAGTTGAAGGGCGAATCCCCGCGCCTCTCCGGATGGGCGGGATTTTACGCAAGCCGCCTGATCAGGCTATGACGGGGCAAGGATTCGCGCGCTGGGACGGCGCGGCTCCGCTGGTACTATCCGCGCGGCATCGGGCCGCGCCCGGGGACGGAGCATACGGGGGTTTTGAGCGGCTGGTCTGAGCGACGGGGGTTGGCCCAGGCCGCGATCGGACGGGCGGCGCGGCGGACCCGTGGCCAGTTCGTCGGCGCGACGCGCAAGCTCTGGCCCTTTGGGCGCAGCACCCCGACCCGTCTCCTCTTCGCGCCGCATGATCTGCGCACTGCCGATCCGACGACCGCCGGCGATTTCTACGCCGGCTACTACAGCTTCGCCGGCCGCACCCTGCGCAGCCACGGCGAATCGCCCTTCGATGTCGAGCCGCCGAGCGACGCCTGGGCCGAGGCTCTGTACGGCTTCGGCTGGCTGCGCCACATGCGTGCAGCCGACACCGCGATCGCCCGCGCCAATGCCCGCAGCCTCGTCGAGGATTTCATCGCCAGGCGCCGCGAGCGGCATGACATCGCCCGCCGCCCGGCCGTGGCCGCCCGCCGCCTGATCGCGCTCCTCTCTCACTCGCCTCTCCTGCTGGAAGGTGCCGATCACGTCTTCTACGAGCGCTTCCTGCGCCATGTCGCACGTCTGGCCGACCGTTTGAGCCTCGCGCTTGCCGGCGCTGTGGAAGGGGTCGACCGGCTGAACACGCTGATCGCAGTCACCCTCGCCGCAATCTGCCTCGATGGGCAGGACGCCCGCCGCCGCCGCGCCGAGACGATGCTTTCCGACGAGTTGGACGAACAGATCCTGCCCGATGGCGGCCATCTCTCGCGCAATCCGCGCCTGCTCGTCGAACTTCTCCTCGACCTGCTGCCGCTGCGGGAGACTTTCGCGGCGCGCGGGCTCGAGCCGCCGCGCGGCGTGCTGACCGCGATCGAGCGGATGATGCCGCATTTGCGCCTGTTCCGGCACGGCGACGGTTCACTTGCCCTGTTCAACGGCATGGGCACGACCGCACCCGACCTGATGGCGACGCTCGCGGCCTATGACGATGCGCGCGGCCGCCCGACCGAGCATGCCGCCTATTCCGGCTATAGCCGTCTCGCCGCGGGGCGCAGCGTCGTCGTCGCCGATGCCGGCGCACCGCCGCCCGGCGCCTATTCGATCGAGGCCCATGCCGGCTGCCTCGCCTTCGAATTTTCCAGCGGCGCGCAGCGCATCATCGTCAATTGCGGCGCGAGCCGCTTCGGCCCGCCGGAACTCAGGCTCGCCGCGCGCAGCACCGCCGCCCACTCCGCCCTCGTTCTCGACGATCGCTCCAGTGCGAATTTCGGCATGGTTCTCGGCGAGATGCGGATCGTCTCCGGGCCGCGCGATGTCCGCGTCGCACGCCAGGACGGCGCCGACGGTCCGGAATGGGTCGCGAGCCATGACGGCTACCGCCGCAGCATCGGCGCGCTCCACACCCGCCGCCTCCTGCTCGCCCAGGACGGATCCACGCTTTCGGGCGAGGACGAGGTCGCGCTGAGCGGAATGCGCGAAACGCTGCCGGCCGCGGCCCGCTTTCATCTTCACCCCAATGTCCGTGCCAGCCTCGTCAGGGATGGCAGCGGCGCGCTGCTGGCGCTCGCTTCCGGCGAGGTCTGGAGCTTCGAGGCCGGGGGGCTGCCGATCGTGCTCGAGGAGAGCATCTTCCTGGCCGCTTCGGACGGCAGACGGCGCACGGAGCAGCTCGTCGTCGCCTTCGACGCCGCCGCCGCGCCGCGGATCACCTGGCGCCTCACCCGGATCAGCACCGCCAATCCGCGCGCCGGCAAGACGGTGGCCGCGGCCATTGCCGAACGCGAATCCGCCGAGCCCGCTCCCGACGCGTGACGGTTCTGCGACGCAGAGCTTTGCCTTTCGCGGCGCAGCATGATAGCCCGCGCGCGTCTGCCCAAGAACTGCCTTCCCTGCAATCCAAGCCGGACCAGAACCCCGATGCCGAATGAACTTCGCCGCGTCGAACGCGCTCTCCTTTCCGTTTCCGACAAGACGGGACTGATCGACTTCGCGCGCGCCCTCCACAAGCTCGGCATCGCGCTGGTCTCGACCGGCGGCACCGCCAAGGCGATCGCCGAGGCCGGTCTGCCGGTCAGCGACGTCTCCGACCTCACCGGCTTCCCCGAGATGATGGATGGCCGCGTCAAGACGCTGCATCCGAAGGTCCATGGCGGCCTGCTCGCCATCCGCTCGCATCCCGAGCACCAGGCCTCCATGCTCGGCCACGGCATCCAGCCGATCGACCTGCTGGTCGTGAACCTCTACCCCTTCGAGGCAACGGTCGCAGCCGGCAGATCCTATGACGACTGCATCGAGAACATCGATATCGGCGGCCCGGCGATGATCCGCGCCGCGGCGAAGAACCATCACGACGTCGCCGTGGTGGTCGAGCCGTCCGACTATCCCTCGGTGCTCGCCGACCTGGAGGCGCAGAAGGGCGCGACCACGCTGACGCTGCGCCGCAAGCTCGCGCAGAAGGCCTATGCCCGCACGGCGGCCTATGACGCGGCGATCTCGAACTGGTTCGCCAACGAGCTCGGCGATACCGCCCCGGCCTTCCGCGCGCTCGGCGGCGCGCTCGCCGAGACCATGCGCTATGGCGAGAACCCGCATCAATGGGCTGCCTTCTACCGCACCCCGGAGAATCGCCCGGGCGTCTCGACCGCGCGCCAAGTCCAGGGCAAGCAGCTCTCCTACAACAACATCAACGACACCGATGCGGCCTTCGAATGCGTCGCCGAGTTCGATCCGAAGGCCTCGGCGGCCTGCGTCATCGTCAAGCACGCCAACCCCTGCGGCGTCGCGGCCGGCGCCTCGTTGCTCGAGGCCTATGAGCGTGCGCTCGCCTGCGACCCGGTCTCGGCCTTCGGCGGCATCGTGGCGCTGAACCGCAAGCTCGATGCGGCCGCCGCCAAGAAGATCGTCGAGGTCTTCACCGAGGTCATCATCGCTCCCGACGCTGACGAGGAGGCGATCGCCATGATCGCCGCCAAGAAGAATTTGCGCCTGCTGCTCACCGGCGGCCTGCCGGATGTCCGCGCGCCCGGCCTTGCGCTCCGGACCGTCTCCGGCGGCTTCCTCGCCCAGTCGCGCGACAACGCCGTCGTCGACGACATGGAGCTCAAGGTCGTCACGAAGCGCCAGCCGAGCGAGCGCGAGCTTGCCGATCTGCGCTTCGCTTTCCGCGTCGCCAAGCACGTCAAGTCGAACGCCATCGTCTATGCCAGGGATCTCGCCACGGTCGGCATCGGCGCCGGCCAGATGAGCCGTGTCGATTCCTCGCGCATCGCTGCCTGGAAGGCGGCCGAGGCGGCGAAGGCGGCAGGCGTGGCCGAGAGCCTCGCCAAGGGCTCTGCCGTTGCCTCCGATGCCTTCTTCCCCTTCGCCGACGGCCTGCTCGCGGCGGCGGAAGCGGGCGCCACCGCGGTGATCCAGCCCGGCGGCTCGATGCGCGACGACGAGGTCATCAAGGCAGCCGACGATGCCGGCCTCGCCATGGTCTTCACCGGACACCGCCACTTCCGCCATTGACGGCGGCGGCGGCAGCGGGACAGGCTGGCTGCAAGCTGAAGCCTTTCGGGTCCTCGCACGGTCATCCCGGGCGACCGTAGGGAGACCCGGGATCCATGCCTGAACCTTTGTTGGAAGCCCTCGGGCACTGGATCCCGGATCTCGGCTTGTCCGGGATGGCGGCGAGTGTGGGATCGAAGGTTGAGCGAGGCATGAGATGACGCGAAGCGCCAAACCCGGCGCGCTGCTTAGGGAGCGCGTCGAACACCAGCATGCGAGGGTCGCTTACGTCGAGCTGTTCTTCGACCTGGTCTTCGTCTTCGCCATCACCCAGATCTCGCACACGCTGCTCGAGCATTTCAGCGCGCTCGGGCTGGCCCAGGCCGCCTTTCTGCTCGGTGCCGTCTGGTGGGTCTGGATCTATACGAGCTGGGTGACGAACTGGCTCGACCCCGAACAGGCGCCGGTCAGGCTCATGCTGTTCGTGCTGATGCTGTTCGGTCTCGTCCTGTCCTGCTCGGTGCCGGAAGCCTTCGGATCGAACGGCCTCGCCTTTGCCGGCGCCTATGTCGCGATCCAGCTCGGCCGCTCGCTCTTCACCATGGCGAGCCTGAAGAACGCCTCACCCGCGAATTATCGCAATTTCCAGCGCATCACGATCTGGCTCGCCGTCTCCGCCCTGTTCTGGATCGCCGGCGGGCTGTGCGAAGGCCATCTGCGCTTCGGGCTTTGGATAGTCGCGCTCGGCATCGAATATGCCGGTCCGGCGCTTGGCTTCCACGTCATCGGCCTCGGCCGCTCGCAGACCACTGACTGGAATGTCGAGGGCGGCCACCTCGCCGAGCGTTGCGCGCTCTTCATCATCATCGCGCTGGGTGAATCGATCCTCATCACCGGTGCCACCGCAGCCAAGCTGCCGGTGACCGGCGTCAACGTGACAGCATTCCTGAATTCCTTCGTGAGTTCGGTCGCGATGTGGTGGATCTACTTCCATATCGGCGCCGAGCGCGGCAGCCAGCTCATTGCCCACGCCTCCGACCCCGGCCGGATCGCGCGCATCGCCTATACCTACCTGCACGTACTGCTGGTCGCCGGCATCATCCTCGTGGCGGTCGGCGACGAGTTGGTGATTGCCCATCCGCTCGGCCACACCGACGCCAAGACGGCGATCGCAGTGGCCGCGGGACCGGCCTTCTACTTGCTCGGCAATCTCCTGTTCAAACGGGTGACGGCTGGCTGGTTCCCGCTCTCCCATCTCGTCGGGCTAGGCCTGCTTGCTCTGCTCACGCTCGTATCGGCCGCGCTGCCGCCGCTTGCGTTCAGCCTGGCCGCCACCGCGATCCTGATTGTCGTCGCCGCCTGGGAGGCGATCTCGCTGCGGCCGAAAGAGATCTGAGCCTCTCAGACGATAGACGGCATGAGATCGTCGGCAGGGCAAAAGCGGATAAAGAGGCCAGCCGAGGCTGGCCTCTTCGCGGTCGGCGGCTAGGCGACCCTCAACTCGACATCGATGTTGCCTCGCGTGGCCCTGGAATAGGGGCAGGTCTGGTGCGCCTCCTCCACGAGCTCGCGCGCGAGTTCCGGCGCGAGGCCCGGCAGGCCGACGTTCAGACGTGCCTGCAGGAAATAGGCGCCGTCCGTCGTGCCCAGATCGACCTCGGCATCAACAGCGAGATCGGCCGGCAGGGCGACCTTGCGCTTGCCCGCGGCAAGGCCGATCGCGCCGATGAAACAGGCCGACCAACCGGCGGCAAACAGCTGCTCGGGATTGGTGCCCGCTCCCGAGCTGCCGGGAGGCGACAGCTTGATGTCGAGCCGGCTGTCGGAGCTACGCGAGGCGCCGTCGCGCCCGCCGGTGGTGCGGGTCTTGCCGGTATAGAGAACCTTCTCGATCCTGCTCATGGAAACTCTCCATCTGATGCCGCTCCTGTCGGCGGCTGGCGAGCGAGGGCTTCTCAAGCCGACATGTCCGGTTTGTTTTGCGGATCGGCCCATCTGCAAGGAAACGTCGGCTTTCGCCGCCGCGATACAGTGCGATACAATGACCTTCCGGCAGCGCTCGCCCGCCGCCGCGGATGGCGGACGGTTTGTATCCGTTCGTATCGGAGGCACCGGTCTCTACGCAGGCTTGCAAATCCGACGCTGGCGGACACAGCGCGGATACAGCGGACAGGCTCACTCCCCTTGCTATCCACGCAATCAGGAACAGAACCATGTCGGAACAGATCGATCAGCCCCGCCGCAGCTTCCTGAGCACACTGGCGCTCGGAGCCGCCTTTGCACAGCTGGGCGCCGTGAGCGGCGCCAGCGCCCAGACTCGCTCGCCCTCCCCGGCGGCTGCCGGAGCCGGCCAGCACACGAGCTTCGCCGCGCTGAAGCAGATCGACGCCGGCGTTCTCAACGTCGGATACGCCGAGGACGGCCCGGCGGACGGCCCGCCGGTGCTGCTGCTGCATGGCTGGCCTTACGACATTCACAGCTATGTCGATGTCGCCCCGATCCTGGCGAAGGCCGGATACCGGGTGATCGTGCCGTATCTGCGCGGCTATGGCAGCACCCGCTTCCTCTCGGCCGCGACCGCGCGCAACGGCCAGCAGGCGGCACTGGCAACCGACATCATCGCCTTCATGGATGCGCTGAAGATCGAGAAGGCCGTGATCGCCGCCTATGACTGGGGCGCGCGGACCGCCAACATCGTCGCCGCGCTCTGGCCCGAGCGCTGCAAGGCGATGGTCTCGGTCAGCGGCTACCTCATCGGCAGCCAGGAGTTGAACAAGGCGCCGCTGCCGCCCAAGGCCGAGCTGCAATGGTGGTACCAGTACTACTTCGCCACCGAGCGAGGCGCGGCCGGCTACGCCAAGTACACCCATGACTTCGCCCGCCTGATCTGGGAGCTCGCCTCGCCGCAGTGGAAGTTCGACGACGCCACCTTCGCGCGTTCGGCGGCGGCCTTCGACAATCCCGACCATGTCGCGATCTCCATCCACAACTACCGCTGGCGGCTCGGCCTGGCGCAGGGCGAAGCGCAGTTCGACGCGTTGGAACAGAAGCTCGCCACCTTCCCGAGCATCGGCGTGCCGACGATCACCATCGAGGGCGACGCCAATGGCGCGCCGCATCCCGAACCCGCGGCCTATGCCAGGCGCTTTACCGGCAAGTACGAGCACCGGCTGTTCAAGGGCGGCATCGGCCACAACCCGCCGCAGGAGGCGCCGCTGGAGTTTGCCCGGGCGGTGATCGACGCCGACAAGCTTTGAGGAACTGCGAGGGAGGCGTCGAGCGCCTCCCGTTTCTGTCTCCCGTCCGATCTCTCTTGTGAAAGCGGTCCCCTCGGGGGCCGCTTTTCCTTCATATGGCTTGCCGACAAAGGCCCCGCTTTGCAGCGGGGCCTTTGCTTTCAGCTCTCAGCCGAAGGTGAAGGCGTAGGCCTCCACGCCCGGATCGAGGAAGTGGATCTCGAAGAGGCGCTCCCTGACATCGCCGGTCTGGCGGACGAGCTGGTAGAGTCGGGTTTCCCAGACCGCGCCGTTGCCCTCCGCGTCAACATCGGCGCCATGGTCGGCACCGGGCGCGGCCCCGTCGATCGCGACCTTGAACCGCACCGGCTTGCCGCCCGGTCCGGGCCCGAGCACCAAGTGAAGATCCCGCGCGCTGAAGCGATAGGCGATGCCGCCGCCAGCGCGTCCGAGGCCCGCGCTCTCCCCGGCGATCGTCCAATTGCCGTTCAGGCCCCATTGATTGAGCCTCAGTTTCCTGACGCTGTAGTCCTGCGGCCGGTCGCCCGCGACGCCTTCGGGCGAGGCGAAGCCCGCAGCCTTCAGATAACCCAGATAGCCCTCGCCCGAGCGAATATTGCCGAGATCTGCCGGGGCCTGGGCTCCCCGCGCGAGTGGGGTGACGAGCTCCGCCTGAGCCTCGCGACGGCCGGCTGCTTCGGCAAGGAGGTCCTGAATGACCCGCTCCGAACGCGCCTCGCCGCCTTCGCCGAACTGGCTGTGGCGGATATGCCCCTGCGCATCGACGAAGTAGAGCGCTGGCCAGTAGCTGTTGCGGAAGGCGCGCCAGATCCGGAAGTCGTTATCGACCGCGACCGGGTGGACGATGCCGAAGCGGGCGATCGCCTGCCGGACGTTCTCGACCTTCTTCTCGAAGGCGAACTCCGGGGTATGGACGCCGACCACGACAAGGCCCTGGTCCCTGTACTTTTCCGCCCAGGCGCGGACATAAGGCAGGGTGCGGATGCAGTTGATGCAGGAATAGGTCCAGAAATTGACCAGCACGACCTTGCCGCGGAGCTGCTCGGCGCCCAGCGGATCCGCGTTGAGCCAGCCGGTCGCGCCGTCGAGGCCGGGGGCCGCACCATAATCCGGCAGATTGCTGCGATAGGGCTGAGAGGCATTCTCTGCCGTGCGGGGCTGTCCGGCCTCGGCCCGACGCGGACCGAGCGCATCCAGCAGCCTTTGCTCGATGCCGACGGTGCCGGCGAAGGAGAGCCGGGTCAGGAAGCCCGTATCGAGGCCGAAGCCGATCGCCAGCACGCTCGCGAGAACAGCGACGCCGACGCCCTGCCGAACACGCTCGCCAACCCCGAGCGAACGCTTCAGCGCGGCAAGGACCTGACCACCGGCCCGGAGCGCCAGCGCGAGCGAGGTTGCGGCACCCGCAGCATAGGCGGCCAGCAGCAAAGCCGTTTCGGATGAGGCTCCGTGCAGCGCGGCGCCGGTCAGCACGAGGCCCAGGATCGGGCCCGCGCATGGTGCCCAGAGCAGCCCGGTCGCGACGCCGAGCAGAAGCGAGCCGCCAACGGAACGGGCTCCCGCTTCGTCGCTCGCGGAAAGCCGCTGGCCGAGCGCGACGATGGGACGGGTGAAGATTGCGGCCGCCCGCTGTGAGACGAGCGCGACACCGAACAGCGCGAGCAGAGCAAGCGCCGCATCGCGCCCGACCTCGTTCACCTGCACGGCCCAGCTTCCGCCGATGGCGGCGAGGCTGGCGACACTCGCGAAGGTCAGCGCCATGCCGATCAGCATCGGCAGGGAGCTGCGGATGAAAGGTTGGTCGGCGCGCGAGAAGACGAACGGCAGGATGGGAAGGATGCAGGGGCTGAGGATCGTCAGCACGCCGGCGAGATAGGAGATGACGAACAAGGTCATGGCTGGTCCTCTCAAAGGCGGCGGTGGCGCTTCTTTCGAGGCCTCCGCCGAATGCACCAGCACTCAGCCCCAGCGACGTATCTCCGATATTTCTCCGAGAGGCCGATCTGTAACGCTCTGTAGCAACGGCGCCGGGCGAGCGGTCGTAACGCTCGCCGGGTGCTCTGCCGCTACCGGGACACGGCTCCGGCCGCCTCGGCGATCAGCTCCGCGACCTCGGCCGGCTTCGAGGCATAGACGGCGTGGCTCGCGGCCACCTCCCGCACCGTGCTGCCGGCCCGCGTTGCCATGTCGCGTTCGAGCGCGGGATTGATCGAGCGGTCGTCGCTCGCCACCAGCGCCCAGCTCGGCTTGCTCTTCCAGGCCGGCTCGCCGGCCTCGGTGGCGAAGGCCGCCTGCGCGGCGAACACCTGCGAATGGGCGAGGAACGCGGCTTCCGCCTTGGGCAGATCGGCCGCGAAGACCGCAGCGAAACGCGCCGGATCGAGATAGAGATAGCCGTCCGCCGTCGCCTTGATCGCGTCGGGCGCAGCATTCGGCACCGGCTTGCTGCCGGCGAGCTTCGCCAGGCTCTCGCCCTTTTCCGGTTGGAAGGCGGCGATATAGACCAGCCCCGCGACCTTCGGGTCGTTGCCGGCATCGCTGATGACCATGCCGCCATAGCTGTGCCCGACCAGGATCGCCGGCCCATCCTGCAGCGCCAGCGCACGACGAGTCGCGGCGACGTCGTCCTGGAGCGAGGTCAGCGGCTGCTGCACGACGGTGACGTTGTAGCCCCTCGCGACCAGCCTGTCCGAGACCTTGCGCCAGCCGGAGCCGTCCGCGAAGGCGCCGTGGACGATGACGATGTTGCGGATGGCCGCGGCTTCGACGGCAGAACATGTGCCCGCGATCGGCAGCACGAGCGCGCCGATGACGGCCGAGATGAAACCCTTGCGCATTGAAGCTTCCTTCCTGTTCGCTGGAGGCGATGAAGCCAGGCAAACCGACCGAGGCGGCTGCGTGCTCCCCGGCACCCTGCCGAAAGGAGGCGAGAGGTTCGACGGGAACATTGTCCGCGCCGGTATCGGGGCGGAGAGCCGATACACGCGCTTACAATTCTCCCGCGGAAGGCCCGAGCAAACCGCCGAGGCTCTGCTATTTCTACCACGACAGAAGCCGGAAGCCTTGCTGATGGACCACATCGACCATGTGCTCGTCGTCGACGATGACCGGGAGATCCGGGATCTCGTCTCGAGCTACCTGAAGAAGAACGGGCTGCGCGTGACGACTGCCGCAGACGGGCGGCAGATGCGCGCCTTTCTCGACGCCGACCGCGTCGATCTCATCGTTCTCGATCTGATGATGCCGGGCGATGACGGGCTCGTGCTCTGCCGTGAATTGCGCGCGGGCAGGCACAAGACCACGCCGATCCTGATGCTGACCGCGCGCAGCGACGATACCGACCGGATCGTCGGGCTGGAGATGGGCGCCGACGATTATCTGGCGAAACCCTTCGTCGCGCGCGAGCTGCTGGCGCGGATCAAGGCCATTCTGCGCCGCACGCGCATGCTGCCGCCCAATCTGCAGGTGACGGAAGCCGGCCAGCTCATTGCCTTCGGCGATTGGCAGCTCGACACCACCGCCCGCCATCTGCTCGACAAGGAAGGCACTGCGGTGGCGCTGAGCGGTGCGGAATACCGCCTGCTGCGGGTCTTCCTCGACCATCCGCAGCGCGTGCTCTCCCGCGACCAGCTCCTCAACCTCACCCAGGGCCGCGAGGCGGAGCTCTTCGACCGCTCGATCGACCTGCTCGTCAGCCGTGTCAGGCAGCGCCTGCGCGACGATGCGCGCGAGCCCGCCTATATCAAGACCGTGCGCAGCGAAGGCTATGTCCTCGCCATGCCGGTCGAGATCGTGACGGCGCGGCAATGAGCGCCGCCGCCCGTATCGGCGGGTACCTGCACCTGCCTCGCACGCTGCGCTGGCGGCTTTTCCTCATCCTGTTCGCCGGCCTCGCGATCGCACACGCCCTGTCGTTCAGCCTGCAGTTCTACGAACGCACCATGAGCGCGAAGGCGACGATGTATACGACGCTGGAGAACGACGTCGCCACCTCGATCGCCCTGCTCGACCGTCTGCCGCCGGAAGAGCGCCCGCAATGGCTCGGCCTGCTGGCCCGGCGTACCTATCGCTACGAGCTCGGGCCGGGATTGCCCGGTGTCCCCGAACTCAGCCGGCGCGCGGCGGAAGTCGCTGAGACCATCAATGTCGCGGCCGGCAAGCGCTTCCCGGTCAGCGTCGAAAGCATCCCGGGCGAGCGTGAGCATCTGCAGGCTCATGTCACGCTCACTGACGGATCGCAGGTGACGATCGACATGCTGCCGGAGCTGATGCCGCTCGCGACCTGGCTGCCCTATGTGCTCCTCGCCCAGCTCTTCCTTCTCGTATTCTGCACCTGGCTCGCGGTCCGGCTGGCGATCAGGCCGCTGCTGCGGCTGGCCAGTGCGGCCGAGACCCTCGACCCCAATCGCAAGGGGGAGCGGCTCGCGGAGAGTGGCCCGGCCGAGGTCGCCTATGCGGCGACCGCCTTCAATGCGATGCGGGACCGGATCGCGCATTACCTGCAGGAGCGCGTCCAGATCCTCGCCGCGATCTCGCACGACCTCCAGACACCGATCACGCGCATGAAGCTGCGCGCCGAGATGGCGGAGGAGGGGCCGGAGAAGGACAAGCTCGTCAACGATCTCTCGGAGATCGAGCGGCTCGTGCGTGAAGGCGTCGCCTATGCGAAAAGTGCCCATGGCGATGCCGAGAAGCCGGCGCGCATCGATCTCGGCTCCTTCGTCGAGAGCATCGCCTTCGACTATCAGGACACCGGCAAGGCGGTCACGATGCCCGCGACGATCGACGCCGTCGTGGTGACGCGCCCGCATGCCTTGCGGCGTATCCTCACCAATTTGATCGACAATGCCTTGAAATTCGCCGGAGCGGCGGAGATCCAGCTCGAGAAGACGCCGGACGGAAGGCTGAAAATCCTCGTCCTCGATCGCGGACCCGGCATTCCCGCCGATCAGCTCGAAGCGGTCCTGCAGCCCTTCTACCGGCTCGAACAATCCCGCAATCGCGAGACGGGCGGAACCGGCCTCGGGCTCGCCATCGCCCAGCAACTCGCCGCGGCGATCGGCGGAAAGCTGACGCTGGCCAACCGCCCGGGCGGCGGCGTGATCGCCGAAGTGGCGCTGAGTTGAACCGGCCGCCGGGCGATCCGCGGTCGGGACGACGATACGCAGCGCAAGCTCTGCGCGCCGCGTATCGCAAGCGGGCTCGCCTCGTCACTCCGCAGCTTGCAGGAGCGGCGTCTCGATATCGTGCCGCACAAGCGGGCGGTTGCCCGCGAGCTTCCTCATCAGCACGTAGAACACCGGCGTCAGGAAGATGCCGAAGGCGGTGACCCCGATCATGCCGGAGAAGACCGCGATGCCCATCGCCTGCCGCATCTCGGCGCCGGCCCCGGTCGAGATGACCAGCGGCACCACGCCCATGACGAAGGCGAGCGAGGTCATCAGGATCGGGCGCAGGCGCAGGCGGCTGGCCTCGATCGCCGCGTCGACCGGCGTTCTGCCCTCGAATTCCAGCTCGCGCGCGAATTCGACGATCAGGATCGCGTTCTTGGCCGATAGTCCGACCAGCACGACGAGGCCGATCTGGGTGAAGACGTTGTTGTCCCCGCCCGAGAGCCAGACCCCGGTCAGCGCCGCGAGCAGGCCCATCGGGATGATCAGCAGGATCGCGATGGGCAGCGTCATGCTCTCGTACTGCGCCGCCAACACGAGGAAGACGAGCAGGATCGCGACGGGGAAGACGATCACCGCCGAGTTGCCGGCCAGGATCTCCTGATAGGTCAGTTCGGTCCATTCGAAAGCGAAGCCCTTGGGCAGGGTCTCCTTCGCGATGCGCTCCACCGCCTCCTGCGCCTGGCCCGAGGAGAAGCCCGGAGCCGCGCCGGCATTGATGTCGGCCGAGAGGAAGCCGTTATAGCGCATGGCGCGTTCCGGGCCGGAATCGGTGCGCACATTGAGCACCGCGCTGAGTGGGATCATCTCGCCCGTCGTCGAGCGCACCTTGAGCTGACCGATATGCTCGGGCTGGGCGCGGAAGGGCGCATCGGCCTGGACACGCACGGTGTAGGTGCGGCCGAAACGGTTGAAGTCGTTGACATAGGTCGAGCCGAGATAGGTCTGCAGCGTGTCGAACACCTCCGTCACGGGCACGCCGAGCTGGCGGGCCTTGGTGCGGTCGATATCGGCATAGAGCTGCGGAACGTTGACCTGGAAGCTCGAGAACATGCCGGCGATCTCCGGCGCCTGCGCGGCCTTGCCCATGAAGGCCTTGGTCGCTTCGTCGAGTGCGGCGTAGCCCAGGCCGGCGCGATCCTCGATCTGCAGCTTGAAGCCGCCGATCGTGCCGAGGCCCTGGACGGGCGGCGGCGGGAACATCGCGATGAAGGCCTCCTTGATGCCTGAGAACTCCTTGTTGAGCTGCATCGCGATGGCGTTGCCGCTCAAGGACGCGTCCTTGCGCTGGTCGAAGGGCTTCAGGCCGACGAAGACGATGCCGGAATTCGAGGAGTTGGTGAAACCGTTGATCGAGAGGCCGGGGAAGGAGATCGCGTTCTCGACGCCCGGATGCTTCAGCGCGATCTCGTCCATGCGGCGGATGACATCCTCCGTCCGGTCGAGGGTCGCGGCGTCCGGCAACTGGGCGAAGCCGACGAGATACTGCTTGTCCTGGCCGGGCACGAAGCCCGACGGCACCGCCTTGAACAGCACGCCGGTGAGGCCGAGCATGATGACATAGACCGCGAGCATCACTGCGCGATGCGAGATGACCCGGCGCACGCCGCCGCCATAGGCCTCCGAGGAGCGGTTGAAGAAGCGGTTGAAGGCGCGGAAGAACCAGCCGAACAGCTTGTCCATGGCGCGCGTCAGCCCATCCTTGGGAGCGTGATGGCCCTTCAGCAGCAGCGCCGCCAAGGCCGGTGACAGGGTCAGCGAGTTGATCGCCGAGATCACCGTCGAGATCGCGATGGTCAACGCGAACTGGCGGTAGAACTGCCCGGTCAGGCCCGAGATGAAAGCGAGCGGCACGAAGACCGCGACCAGCACCAGCGCGATCGCGATGATCGGGCCGGAGACCTCGCGCATCGCCTTGTAGGTCGCTTCGCGCGGCGAAAGACCGTTCTCGATATTGCGCTCGACATTCTCGACCACGACGATCGCATCGTCGACGACGATGCCGATGGCGAGCACCAGCCCGAACAGGCTCAGCGCATTGATCGAGAAGCCGAGGAGGTACATCACCGCGAAGGTGCCGACGACCGAGATCGGCACCGCGACGAGCGGGATGATCGAGGCGCGCCAGGTCTGCAGGAAGACGATGACGACGAGCACGACGAGCGCGACCGCCTCCAGCAGCGTCGAGATCACCGCCTTGATCGAGGCGCGCACGAACTGGGTGGTGTCGTAGACGATCGAGTAGTCGACGCCTTCCGGCATGTTCTGCTTGATCTCGCGCATCACCTCCTGCACGTGATCGGCGATCGCGATGGCGTTCGAGCCCGGTGCCTGGAAGACCGGTACGGCTACGGCCGACTTGCCGTTGAGCAGCGAGCGCAGCGCATATTCGGCGGCGCCGAGCTCGATGCGGGCGATGTCTTTCAGCCGCACGACCGCGCCGTCCGTGCCGGTCTTGACGATGATCTCGCCGAACTGCTCCTCGGTCTGGAGGCGGCCTTGCGCGTTCACCGAAAGCTGGAGGTCGAGGCCCGGCGCATTCGGCGAGGCGCCGATGACGCCGGCCGCGGCCTGAACGTTCTGGGCGCGGATCTCGCGCACGACGTCGCCGGGCGAGAGCCCGTGCTCGGCGACCTTCTGCGGATCGAGCCAGACGCGCATCGAATAGTCGCCCGAGCCGAAGAGCTGGACCTGTCCGACGCCGTCGATGCGCGCGAGCCGGTCCTTGACGTTCAGCACCGCGTAATTGCGCAGATAGGTCATGTCGTAGCGGCCGTTCGGCGAGGTGATGTGGACCACCATCGTCAGGTCCGGCGAGCTCTTGACCGTGGTGACGCCGAGGCGCCGCACCTCCTCGGGCAGGCGCGGTTCGGCCTGGCTGACGCGGTTCTGGACAAGCTGCTGGGCCTTGTCCGGGTCGGTGCCGAGGCGGAAGGTGACGTTCAGCGTCATGACGCCGTCGGTCGTCGCCTGGCTCGACATGTAGAGCATGCCCTCAACGCCGTTGATCTGCTCCTCGATCGGCGTCGCCACCGTCTCGGCGATCACGCGCGGGCTGGCGCCGGGATATTGCGCCCGCACGACGACCGTCGGCGGGACGACCTCGGGATATTCCGAGATCGGCAGGGCCCTGATCGAGAGCAGCCCGGCCAGGAAGATCAGGACGGAGAGGACCGCCGCGAAGATCGGCCGGTCGATGAAGAACTTGGAGAGATTCATGGGGCGCCCCTTCGGAGCGGTTATCTTGTTGGGAAAGCACCGTCATGCTCGGGCTTGACCCGAGTATCTCGGAA
This sequence comes from Allobosea sp. 05L423, assembly GCF_056397745.1. Classification (NCBI taxonomy): domain Bacteria; kingdom Pseudomonadati; phylum Pseudomonadota; class Alphaproteobacteria; order Hyphomicrobiales; family Alloboseaceae; genus Allobosea; species Allobosea sp. 05L423. Next base: position 348,274 of record NZ_JBFTOA010000005.1, read on the forward strand.
ACCAGTGTCTTCTGGTCATGAGATTCTCGGGTCTGCGCTCCGCTTCGCCTGAGAATGACGGCTGTGGTCTCAGCGTTGAGCGAGTTCGGTCGCGGGCTTCCTGAGCTCGCTCTTCTGCGCCATCGGCACCGGCTCGGCTGCGACGGCTGCACCCGGCCGCACGCGCTGCAGCCCGTTGACGATGATGCGCTCGCCGGGCTTCAACCCGGCGTTAACGACGCGCAGCCCGTCATGCGTGGCACCGAGGGAAACCTCGCGCCACGCAGCCTTGCCGTCGTCGCCGACGACGAAGACGAATTTCTTGTTCTGGTCGGTGCCGACGGCGCGCTCGTTGATGACGAGCTGCGGCTCGGCCTTGGCTTGGCCGAGCTGCACCCGCACGAACTGGCCGGGCATCAGCTTGCCATTCGGATTGTCGAGCAGGGCGCGGGCCCGCACCGTGCCGCTGGCGCCGTCGATGCCGTTATCGACGAAATGCAGCCGGCCGCGGAACTGGGCCGCATCGGCGGTCGCCGTCATCAGCCGGACCGGGATCTGCTCCAGAGCGCGTGAACCGTCAGGCAGCGAGGCCAGCGCGTCGAGCACGCTGCGCTCGTCAGCATTGAAGGCCGCATAGATCGGATCGACCGAAAGCAGCGAGGTCAGCACCTGGCCGCCGGCCGCGATCAGGTTGCCGACGGTGACGTCGAGCCGGCCGATGCGACCGCTGATCGGCGCGCGGATCTGCGTGTAGTCGAGATTGAGCTGCGCCGTGCGGCGGGCAGCTTCGGCAGCGCGGAGATTGGCCTGGGCCTCGCGCAGAGCGTTCACGCGGGTGTCGAGGTCGCGCTGCGACAGGTTGCGGCTGGCGCTGAGCTGCTGGCCGCGCTCGTTCTCGCTCTCGGCAAGCGCGACGCGCGCCTGTGCGGCAAGCACCTGCGCCTGGACCCGCTCGAGTTCGGCGAGATAGGGCGCCTGGTCGATGCTGACGAGCAGATCGCCCTGCTTCACCAGATTGCCCTCGCGGAAATGCACGGCTTCGACGACGCCGGATACGCGCGAGCGCAATTCGACCCGCTCGATCGCCTCGAGTCGGCCCGAGAACTCGGCCCAGGGCACGATCTCCCGCGCCTCCACGGTCGCGACGGAGACCGGCACGGCGGGAGCGGGAGCGGGGGTGGTGTCGCCCTGCGCGCGGCCGCCGGAGAGGGCAAAGGCGATGACGGCAGTCAGTGCGACGGAGGCGGTGAGACCGGCCAAAAGGCCACGACGGTTCGTTCCCTGAATCATAGGGGTCGGTCCTTCCTTGAAAATGCTGGGAGATGATCGGAAAGAGGGCCCGCTAGGACGGCGCGGTCCGCTCATAGAAGGCGGCGATCTCGCCGCAGCTCTTGCAGAGGCAGGAGCCTTCCTCGGCCGCGTCCGCATAGGCTTGGGGCCAACGGGTCGGTGCGCTGAACTCGACATGGCGGACGGCGATGCCGGCCCGGCCGAGACGATCGGCGTATTGCGCGGCCTCGTCGCGCATCGGGTCGTCCTGCGCGCTGATTAGAAGGGCCGGCGGCAGGCCGGCGAGGCGCGTCGCCTGGAGCGGGGCGGCGTAAGGATGGGCGGCGCGCTCGGGTGTGCCGAGATAATCGGCCCAGCCATCGGCCCAGCGGCAACCGACCGGGCCCGCCTGCACGTCACGCAACGACGCGGTGCCGAGGCAGGCATCCAGCATCGGCGAGAACAGGATCTGGCCGGCAAGCGCCGGGCCGCCACGATCGCGCGCCATCATGGCCAGCGCCGCGGCGAGATTGCCGCCGGCTTCCTCGCCGGCGATGTAGAGCGGTGCGCCGCGTGTCGCCCAGCGAGACCGCCCTCTGGCAAGAGCCTCGAGCGCTCCATAGATGCGTTCGAGCGTCTCGGGGAAACGCTGGACCGGGGCGAGCGGATAGGAGAGCGAGAACACGACCGCGCCGGCCTCGGTCAGGGCCGTGGCAACGGCTTGCCCTTCCGCCGGCGAGCCGCTGTTGAAGTGGCCGCCATGGAGATGCAGCACGAGTCCGGCATCGTCCGGAACCTCGGCGGGAACATAGAGCCGGCCCGAGAAGGTCTCTCCACGGGCGCTCAGGCTTTCTTCCCGCCAGAAGACGGAAAGCACCGGCTGCAGCTTCTGCGCGGCGATCGCGGGCATTGACTCACCCTCGCTGTTGCGTTGCAGCACGAATTAGTGAATCGCCGTTTCGAAATAAATAAGCTATTCGCTCATTCATTATTCACAATCAGAAACAATCGAGCATCTCATGGACCAACTGACCGCCATGCGGGCGTTCGTGCGTGTCGTCGAGACCGGCACCTTCACCCGCGCGGCCGATCTCCTCGACATGCCCAAGCCGACTGTGACGAAGCTGATCCAGCAGCTCGAAACGCATCTGCGCGCCAAGTTGCTGAACCGGACGACGCGGCGCGTGACCGTGACCATGGACGGCGCGGCCTATTACGAGCGGGCATTGCGCCTGCTCGACGAATTGGCCGAGCTCGACGCCAGCCTCACGCTGGCGCAGGCGCGCCCGAGCGGCCGTCTCAGGGTCGATTGCAGTTCGGCGTTGGCGATCACCGTGATCATTCCGGCGCTGCACGAATTCCATGCCCGCTATCCGGACATCCAGCTCGATCTCGGCCTCAGCGACCGCCCGGCCGATCTCATCGGCGAGAACCTGGATTGCGCGGTGCGCGCCGGCGAGATCGCGGACCAGACCCTGATCGCCCGGCGGATCGGGGAAATGCAGCTCATCACCTGCGCCTCGCCCGACTATCTCGCCCGCTTCGGCACGCCGCGCCATCCGCGCGACATCGAAGACGGCCACCAGATCGTCGCCTATCGGCCGGCGCTCGGCGGCCGCGTGCTGTCGATGATCTATCAGAACCGGGCCGAAACGATCGAGATCAACGGTCGCTACACCATCTCGCTCAATGACGGCACGGGCTACCTCGCCGCCGGCCTCGCGGGCCATGGCATCGTGCAACTGCCGACCTTCATGGCCCGCGAGCCGATCGTGGACGGGCGGCTTGTGCCGCTCCTGCTCGATTGGTGCGCGGCGCCGAAGCCGCTTCACATCGTCTATCCGCCGAACCGGCACCTCAGCAACAAGGTGCGCGTTTTCGTCGACTGGCTGGCGGAGCTGTTTGCGAAGGACGATCTCGTCGGGAATGCGAATGGCGTTTCAATGCTCTGCCCGGCGCTGCAGTTCGCGGCCAAGCAAGCTGCCGACCAAGCCCCGGAAAGAGGCCTGGTCGGGACCGCCTGAGCCAAGGAGCGCGGCCGGTTGCCCGCACTGCTCGGGGCGCAGTCGCGTCACGCCGATCCATCGAAGCTCGTACCGCTGGGGAGGACGCCGAGCCGGATGAGGCGGCTATCGGCAACCGCCGCCATGCGATGCGCCATCGCTTCCCGGTAGGCAGGATCGCGCAGCATCTCGGCGAAAGCAGCGGCGCTGGGATATTCTGCGATGAAGCAGATATCCCAGCGCTCCTCCTCCGGGCCGATCATTCCGAGCTCGAATCCGCCCCGCCAGGCGATCCGGCCGCCGAGCCGGGTAAACACGGGTGCGCTGATCCGGCTGTAGCTGGCATAGGCCTCCGCGCCGGTCGCTTTCCGCCCGCCGGGATAGCGGGCTTCGGCGTGCAACCGGATCAGGTTGAGCATCTGAACCGGGCCCGGCCGGTTGTCTGCGCAAAAGTCGGCGAAGGTCTCGCGCGTGAAGGTCGTGAAAACCGTCATGCTTGGTCTCCCGGCCTAGGCGACGGCTTTGCGCGACCACGATCCGGGATAATCCGGCTTGCGGCGCGCGATCCAGGCATCGAGCCCTTCCCGCAGATCGGCGGTCGGCGCCATCCGGGCGAATTGCTCGCTTTCGACCAGGAGCCCCTCCGCAATGCTCTGGTTCAGGCCGCGCGTGACCGCCCGCAGGATGCTCGCTGCCGCGAGCGGCGAATGCCGCAGGATGCGGCTGGCCAGGTCGCGCGCAGCGGGCATGAGCCGGTCATGCGCTACGACCTGATTGACGAGGCCGAGCGCAAGGGCATGCTCCGGCGAAAACACGTCGCCGGTCAGCAGCAGCTCGAGCGCGCGCTTGCGTCCGGCGAGCCGGGGCAGGCGCTGGGTTCCGCCGAAAGTCGGCGGCATGCCGAGATTGATCTCCGGCTTGGCGAAGGAAGCGCGCTCGCTCGCGATCGCCAGCGGAACGGCCTCGGTGATCTCGCAGCCGCCGCCGAAGGCGAGGCCGTTGACCGCGGCGATGACCGGCTTGGGGAAGGCCTCCAGACGGGCCGTGAGCCGCTGGCCGCGTGCCACGAAGTCCCGCATGGCGACATCGGCGCCGCGAGCGACGCTTTGCGAGAATTCGTGGATATCGCCTCCGGCGGAGAAGGCGCGCTCGCCGGCGCCCGTCAGGATGACGGCCCGCACGCCGTCGTCGGTCTCGATCGCATCAAGCAGCGCGAGCAGGCGATCGATCAACGCGTAATTCAGGGCGTTGAGCCGGTCGGGGCGGTTGAGGGTGAGGGTCGCGATCGCATCGCGAGTCTCGATCAGGACGAGCTCGGCCATGGGCTGTTCTCCAGCAAGGTTGCCGGAAAAAGATCATCGCCATCGCGCTTGGTGTACACTCACTAGTCAGTATACATTGGCGACATGCCGGATGCCACGAACCCGACGCGCAAGCGCATTGTCGATGCCGCGACGAAGCTCTTCTATGCGGAAGGCATCGGCCGCGTCAGCATGGACGCTGTGGCCGAGAAGGCGGGCCTCACCAAGCGGACGCTCTACTATCATTTCAAGAGCAAGGACGATCTGGTCGCCGCCTATCTCGAAGCCCGAGATCAGCCCAACCTGAAGCAGATGGCTGGCTGGTTCGGGGCAGCCGATGGCGGGGTCGACGGCAAGGTCGAAGCGATCTTCGCCAATCTGGCCCGTGTCGCGAGGCATCCGAAATGGAAGGGCTGCGGTTTCCTGCGCACCGCCGCGGAACTGGCTGCCATGCCCGGTCACCCCGCCATCAAGGCGGGGGCACGGCACAAGGCGAACTTCGAAAACTGGCTGGCCGGCGAGATGCGGAGCCGCGGCCTTGCCGACCCGCAGGCCTTGGCCCGTGAAATCGTCCTGCTGATGGATGGAGCCTTTTCGATCATGCTGATCCATCGCAATCCGGATTATATCGAGGCGGCCGGCCGCGCCGCGGGATTGCTCGTCAGGACGCGCAACCCGGCAAATGAATGAAGCGCGAGTGTCTAGTGGCTCGTGCAAAAGAAGGTAATAAATTGTTATTCATCATGTTTTCGATTGAACGGGTTTGACGCATGCACACCGTCAAGGTCATCGGCATCGGCTTTGCCCTGCTCGGCATTCTGCTCGTCGCCGCGCCCCGGCTCGCCATCTCGGCCGGCCGGCCGATCGCATTCGCGGTCCGGCTGTTCCTGCCGCTCTGGCTGGCCGGCGCCCTCATCAACCTCTGGATCGGCGTCAGCCGGGCGGGCTATACCGTGTTGGAGGAAGCGCCGATCTTCCTCATCGTCTTCGGCGTGCCGGCGATCGCCAGCCTGCTGATCCTCTGGTTGACCTCGCGAATTGCCCGATGAGCCTTCAATCCGTCCGCGCCTTCTTCGCCGAACACGCTCCCGACATCGCCGTCATCGTGACCGATGAGAGCAGCGCCACCGTGCCGCTCGCCGCCGCGGCTCATGGCGTCGAGCCCGGCCAGATCGCCAAGACGCTCTCGCTGCGCATCGGCGAGGAGGTCGTCCTGGTCGTGACGCGCGGCGATGCGCGGCTCGACAACAGGAAGGCGAAGGCCGGGCTCGGCGGCAAGCCGCGCATGCTCGGCCAGGAAGAGGTCGAAGCCCTGACGGGGCACCCGGTCGGCGGCGTCTGCCCCTTCGGCCTCGCGACGCCGCTCAAGGTCTATTGCGACGTTTCGCTCAAGGCCTTCGACATCGTCGTCCCGGCAGCAGGCTCGACGCACAGCGCACTGCGAATCGCGCCGCAACGCATGGCCGAGCTGACTGAGGCCGAATGGGTCGATGTCTGCCAGGAGGTGGGCGCCCAGGAAGCCGTCGCGACCGCCTGAGGCTCAGCCCTTGGTTCGTGCGATCAGCTCCATCGCCGCCGCGGGATTACGGACCTTCCCGCCGCTGATCACGTAGAGGAAGACGTCGCGCTTCTGCTTGGGCGCGGCCGGTCCGACCGTCTCCAGCCCCTCCGGCACTCCGCCCTCAGCCCAATCCTGCGCTGCCTTGGCCCAGCGAGCGAGACCGGTCTCGGAATAACCCGTCGGCTCGGCTTCCTGCGTGCCCATGATGCGCGCATAGACGAAGGGCGCCGTCACATCCGCGATCTGCGTGTAATCGGCATCGGCCGAGGTGATGACGGCGACGCCGTACTCACGCAGCAGCGCGATGAAATCGGGCGTGCGGAAGCTGTCGTGCCGAACCTCGACGGCATGGCGCAGCGAGATGCCGTCCAGCTCCTTGGGCAACAGCTTGAGGAACGCCTCGAAATCCTCGGGATCGAATTTCTTTGTCGGCATGAACTGCCAATTGATCGGTCCGAGCTTGTGCCTGAGCTCGGTCAGTCCGCTGGTCAGGAATTTCTCGACCGAGGGACCGGCCTCAGCAAGCACGCGCCGGTTGGTGCAGAACCGCGAGCCCTTCAATGCGAAGACGAAATCCTCCGGCGTATCCTCGCGCCATTTCGCGAAGCTCTCCGGCTTCTGCGAACCATAATAGGTGCCGTTGATCTCGATCGAGGTGAGCTTGCTCGCAGCGTATTCGAGCTCGCGCTTCTGCGGCAGATCCTTCGGGTAGAAGGCTCCGCGCCAGGGTTCGTAGACCCAGCCGCCGATGCCGATATGGATCTTGCCTGCTTCGCACGCCATGGTCTGCTCCATCTCTCCGGATCTTCGATCCTGCCGCGGTGGCTCGTCACGCACCACCCGTTTTCAGCGATTGGCCATGCTCATGCTACTGCGGCTGGCGCGCCCCCCTGTCAGCAGAGGTGGACGCCTCGGAAGCCGCCGGCATAATGCGAGCGTCTCTCCCGTGGGTCGTGATTGAAAGCGCCCGATGAAACCGGAACTGACTCACGCCAATCGACATGTGGGTGACCGCCTTCGGCTGCTTCGCGGCAAGATGGGTCTCGCTCAGAAGGACATCGCCCGCCTGCTCGGTGTCTCGCATCAGCAAATCGGGAACTACGAGGATGGGTCTGATCGGCTGACCGCCGGCGCGATCTTCATTCTCTCTCAGCGGCTGGGCGTCGATCTGCATTTCTTCTTCGAAGGCTTAGCCGTGTTTCCATCGGCGGACGGCTTCGCCGAGGGGCCGGCGGCCGACTACGAGGCCGAGCCTGCGCCGCCACCGGAAAGCCACCGGCTGGACGAGGCGTTCGCGCGAATCCGTTCGCGAAAACAGCGGCTGCTCGCGATCCGTCTGGTCGAGGCCGTTGCGGCCGATGGAAAGAGCGAAGCAGAAGGCAAATCTGCCGACGCATCACAGGCGAATCCATAGACCGGGATGCACCCAGCAAGATTCGCTTGGAACAACGAAGCTGGCGTGGCGAACCGGCCGATGGCGCTCCATTGGCCGCGATTGAAACCGCAATCCGCGGCCGATCTCACCTTGCCCTTGCAGTCTGGAACGCAAGCGCCGGCAGCGAATGCAGCGGCCGCCTTGTCGACACTGACCGCCTCCTGAACGTTAGCTGCTGCGCCGTGATCAGGCTTTGAGGTGGAACGTCACGAGCAGGGTGATCTCGGAGCTCTCTTGCAGGGTCGCGGCAACGCGCAGGAAGTTGCCGAAATGGCTGAGCCGCTGAAACGTGACGGCGTCCTTCGCCGCAGGCAGGTCGAACTCCGAACCCTCGGCGCACCAATGCATCCCGTCTGCCGAAATTTCGACCCTGGCTTTCGGCAAGGGCCCCTTCGGCTCCTTGAGCGCACGGATGAAGACGATTGCTTCCTTCGCCCAGCCGGCCTCGTAGGGTTCGGTCGCGCTTGTCCCCGTCCAGATCTCGTTGCGGGCGACGACGGCGGTCAGGTTCTCGGGCAACATCAGAAATCCCCCGACAGGCAGACGGAGTCGAGATAGGCGAAGGCGCGCTTGTCGGTATCCGTCTCGGCGAAGAACGCGAGGTTCAGCATGCACCACAGATTCTTCATCGCGGGGATGCGGATGCAGTCGAATCCGTCCATCGCGAAGATGCGGTCGTTGACCTGGAAGCGCGTCGCCTGCATCGCGGCGAGGTCGAAATCCAAGCGCAGATAGTGCCAGTTCACCTTGGTCGGAATCTCGTTGTAGCAGAGCCTTTGCTCTCCGCCGGGCAGGTCCTCCCAGTCCTCGGGAGCGAGATGGTAATGCGTGATCGTCTTGCCGGCGGTCCCGATCGGCTTGATCGGCGTCGTCTTGCGCTTGAACTGCCAGCGCTGGATGTGCTGCCCGTCCTGCGCGTTGAGGAAGCGCAGATGCGGCATCACCCGGTCGCCCGGCCCTGAGGTGTCGCCGATCTGGAGGTCGTAAAGGAAGCCGAAGGAGCGGATATCGGTCTCCGAGAGCGCAAGCTCCGTCGCCTCCGGCTTGAAGGTGAAATAGGCCTCCAGCCGGATCGGCCCGGCCTTGCGGAAGGTCAGGCGCTTGATCGCGACGTTCTGCGCACCCTTTTTCGGCCGCGTCGCGATCTTCAGCGCATAGGAGCCGTCGACGCCGCCATGCGAGCCGAAATCCCAGTTCGGCAAGGTCGAGAGCATGGCGTGGCTGTGCTGGGCATAGCCCGGCAGCATCGCGTCCAGCGTATCCTCGTAATTGCCGACGAGTTGGGTCCAGCCGCTCATGCCGCGGTCGAAATCGTCGAGGCAGATGATCCGCGGCAGGGGATCGAAGCGGCTGAGTTGCGGATCGCTCTCGCGGATGGCGCGTCTGAGATCGTCGAGCTGGGTCATGGCTTACCCCTTCACCGCGCCGGCGGTCAGGCCCGCGACGAGGTGTTTCTGCATGAGGATGACGAAGGCGAGCACGGGCACGAGCTGCACGGTCGAGGCGGCGAAGAGCACGCCCCATTCGACGCCTTCGACGGCGCCGATCATCTCGGAGATCACCAATGGCGCGGTCTTCGCCTTGGTGGTCGTGAAGATGAACGCGAAGAGGAACTCGTTCCAGGCGTAGACGATGACGAAGACCGAGACCGCAAGCATCCCCTGCGCCGCCATCGGCAGGATGACGCGGGCGATGATCTGCATCTGCGAGGCGCCGTCCATCATCGCGGCCTCGTCCAGCTCGCGCGGGATCTGGTCGATGAAGGTCCGCATCACCACCGTCCCCAGCGAGACGAAGAAGGTGGCGTAGAGCACGATGAGCACGAAATGCGTGTCGTTGAGCCCGAGCCAGTTCACCACCGGGAACAGCGGCAGCGTGATCACGATCGGCGGGATCAGCCGGATGAAGATCAGGAAGAAGGCCGAGGCCTGCAGGCCGCGCGAGGCGAAGCGCGAATAGGCGAAGCCGGCGAGCAGGGAGACGCCGACCGCGAGCAGCGTCGCGCCCACCGTGACGAGGAGGCTGTTCCACAGGCCGAAGAAGAAATCGCCCCAGCGGCTCCACAGCGCCTGGTAGTTCGCCAGCGTCGGCGCGAAGGAAAAGGCGCCGGCGGTCGAGAAGATGTCGCGATCGGCCTTGAAGGAGGACATCGCGATCAGCCCGATCGGCACGAGCGACCAGGCGACAACCGCCAGCACGCCGACGAGCTTGAGGAGATGGCGCAGAAGCTTAGGCACGCGCAAACATCTCCTTGTAGAGCCGGCGCAGATAGAACAGCGCGAGCAGGAGCGAGGCGAGCACGAGCAGCCAACCTGTGGCGGCGGCGGAGCCGAAGGCGTTGTACCGGAAGGCCTCGAGATAGAGATAGACCGCCATCACCTCGGTCGAGCGCGCCGGGCCGCCGCCGGTCATCAGCCAGACCTCGGAGAATAGGCGGAAGGCGAAGATGTAGCGGAACAGCGCGGCGATCAGCAGCGCCGGCATCAGCAGCGGCAGCGTAATGCGACTGAACGACGTCCAGGCCGAGGCGCCGTCGATCGAGGCGGCCTCATAGAGATCGGTCGGAATCGAGAGCCGCGCCGCATAGAGGATGATGAACGAGAAGGGCAGGTGCAGCCAGATCGAGAGCAGGCTGACCATGGCGAAGCCATGGCTCGGATTCACAGCCCATTCGATCGGCGGCAGGCCGATGGTGGCCAGAAGCCGGCTCATCATCCCGACATCCGGCTCGAACAAATAGCGCCACATCACCACCGCCGAGACCTCGCTCACCGCATAGGGCGCGAGCACGATGGCGAGCAGGAGAGGGCGAAACGGCACGCCCGAGGCGAAGAACAGCGCCATGCCGAGCCCGATCAGCAACTCGACATGCACGACCACGGCGACGACGATCACAGTGTTCAGCAGCGCCTTCCAGAAATAGGGGTCGGCCAGCACCTTGGCGTAATTGGCGAGGCCGACGAATGTCGCCTGCTGGCCGAAGGAGGACTGGTTGAGGCTGAGCCAGAAGACATAGATCGCCGGCAGGAAGATGATGCCGCCGATCATGAGCTGAACCGGAGTGACCAGCGCGATCGCCGAGAGGGGTGTTTTTTGCTTCATCCGCGCCTCCCCACCCTGGTCATCCCGGGCGAAGCGCAGCGCAGACCCGGGATCCATGCCTGAACCGTTCCGGAATGGATTCCGGATCGGCGCGGCTTCACCGCTTGTCCGGGATGACCCGGGAGGTAATGGGGTCCCAAAGCCCTGCGCATCGTCACGCGATCCTGAAGCGCTTCAGCGCCTCGCGGTCGATCTCGATGCCGAGGCCGGGCCCTTGCGGGATCGCGAGCTTGCCATCGACGAGCTGCGAGCCTTCGCCGACGAGCGGATACGTGAAGGCATCGCGCAGCGGGTTCTCGTAGACCATGCATTCGAAGGTGCGGAAGCTCTCCGCAGCCGCTGCCAGTTGCAGGCTCGCGGCGACGCAGATCGCGCCCGACCAGCCGACATGCGGCGCATAGGCGGTATTGAAGGCCGCGGCGAGCTCGGCGATGCGCCATGTCTCGGTGATGCCGCCGGAGCGCGTGACGTCCGGCTGGATCAGGCCGAGGGAGCGATCCTGCAGCATGGTCAGCGCCTCGCCCGCGACGAAATCGCTCTCGCCCGCGGCGAGCCGGATCGGCAGATGCTGCGCGAGGCGCCGGTAGCCCTCACGATCATGCGGGGCGATCGGCTCCTCAAAGAAGCCGTAGCCGAGATCGGCGAGCGCCCGCCCGACGATCAGCGCGTCGTCGACGTCATAGGCCCAGTTCGCATCCACATAGAGCGCGATGTCGTCGCCGGCGAGCCTGCGGATCAGCTTGGCCCGCGCCACCGCATCCTTGAGCGGGTGGCCAAGCTTGACCTTGATCTCGCGGAAGCCGGCCTTCAGCGCCGCCGCGACCTCGGCCTCGACCGTCGCATCGTCTAGCCAGTTGATAGAGGAGGCATAGGCCGCAACCTCCTTGCGCCCCATCCCCCCGAGCAACCGATGAATCGGCTCGCCCGCCTGCTTTCCCGCGATGTCCCAGAGCGCGATATCAATCGCCGCGATCGCCTCGACGACCTGCCCGCCAGGGCGGCCGGAGAGGGCGGCACGCATCGCCTTCCAGAGCGCTCTGCGGTCGGCAGCGTCGCGCCCGATCAGTCGCGGAACCAATGCTTCCTCGATGAAGCGCGCGTAGCCGGCAGCGCCGCGCCGGCACAGCCCCTCGCCGAAACCGACGGTTCCGTCCTCGGTCTCGATCTCGACCACGACGATCTCGATCGCGGGGTAGTCGCCCTGCGAGGTCCGCTGGACCTTGGGCAGCGTCGCCCGCAACGGATGGACATCGACTTTGGCGATGCGGCTGGCCGACATGCGGCATGACCCTCCCGAGACGCGTCGCTGAACGACATATACTTATCTGATAGGTTGAACAGTTGCCAAGGAATGCGGCATCTGTCAATGATCGCCACCGGAGGACATTGATGAGCGATCTCGCCCGTGCCGTGCTGGATACTGACGACCCGTTCGCAGGCGGCGATGTCGTGCCGATGCGCCTCGGCGATGCCGTGATCCAGCGCATCACCCAGGCGATCCATGAGGGCCGGCTGAAGCCAGGCGACTCCCTGCCTTCGGAAGCGCGCATCGCGGCCTCCTTCGGCGTCAGCAAGCCGATCGCGCGCGAGGCCATCCGGCAGCTTGCGGCAATGGGCGTCGTGCATATCCAGCAGGGTAAGCCGACGCGGGTGCAGGCGCTCGATGCCGCCCCGCTCGACCGCTTCTATCGCTTTGCCGTGCGCGGCCGCGCCAATGGCCTGACCGAGGCGGTGGAACTGCGTCGCATCCTCGAGCCGCCGATCGCGGCGCATAGCGCCGAGCGCCGCTCGGCCGAGGATATCGAGAAGCTCGACCTCATTCTGGCCCGCATGGAGGATGCGCTCGGCAATGTGCCGCGCTGGATCGAGGCCGATCTCGACTTTCATGAGGCGGTGGCGGCCTCATCGGGCAACCGCCTGCTCGATTTCCAGATCCGGGGCCTCAGGCCGGTCATTCGCGAAGTGATGGAGATCTTCAACTCGCGCGAGGCGCGCGGTCCCGACGACTGGCAGCGCACTTTCGAGCGGCATGTCCGTGTCGTCGACGCGATCCGGGCCGGCGATCCCGCCGCAGCCTCTGCCGCCATGAACAAGCATTTCGAAGCGGCAGAAGCCGCCATCGCGGAACTCGCGAACCACAGGGAGGATCACCATGAGCCAGAGGACGACGCTCGACCGTAGACAGTTCGGGGCCGGCATCCTGGGGTTGAGCTTCGCCGGGCTCGGCAGCGCGGCGCAGGCGCAGAGCGGCCCGTTCAACGTCTTCACTCACCGCGTCATGCAGACAGTCGCGACCGGCGCGCAGGGCGGCGACATAACCAAGGACTGGGCGCAGAAGAACGGCGTCACCGTCCAGTGGACCACCTTCGACACCGGGCCTCTGCAGGAGCGGCTGTTCCGCGAGGCAAGCCTCGGCGAGACTTCCGTCGATGTCGGCTTCGTCGTCAATACGCAGGTTGTGCCGCGCGCCGCGACCCTGTTCGAGCCGCTCGACGATTACCTCAGGAAGGATCCGGTCGAGGACCCGGCCGACATCTTTCCCGGCCTGATGCAGGGCATGAAGGTCGGTGGCCACCAGCTCGCCGTCCCCTTCCGCCACGCCTCCTCCGGCCTGCACTACAATGAGGAAATCCTGGCCGAGAAGGGCTTCTCCAAGCCCCCGGCGACGATCGAGGAGATGATCGAGATCGCCAAGGCCTGCAGCTATCGCCGCAGCGACGGCACACAGGTCGTGGGCTTGTGCACGCCGGGCGTGACCTACCCCAATGTGATCGACCTCGCCCGCGCCTGGGATGGCGACTTCATCACTCCCGACTTCAAATGCGTCGCCGACCAGCCGCCGATGCTGAACGCGATCCGCACCTTGCGCGAGCTTTTCCAGATCAACGCCTTCCCGCGCAATTTCGCGACACTCTCGCCCGAGGACGTCAATGTCTGGATGCAGCAGGGCCGGGCCGCAATGAGCCTGCAGAGCATGGGCCGCAACCGCATCTACAACGATCCGCAGAAATCGAAATTCCCCGGCAAGATCAATACCATCGCGGTCCCGGCCTCGAAAACGCTCGCCGGCAAATACGATGCTGCCCCGGCGAAGGTCGAGTTCTGGGGCATGGTCATTCCGAAGAACGCCAGGCGCAAGGACCTCGCCTGGAGCTTCATCAAGGCGATGACCGCCAAGGATGCGACGCTGAAGGCCGCGCTCAACGGCAACGGCCCGGTGCGCGCCTCGACCTATGCGGACCAGGGCTTCGCCGGTACCGTGCCCTATGCCGCCGAGGAACTGAAGGTGCTCAAGGTCGCGCGCGTGCCGATGCCGGCCTTCGACGAAGCCGCGCGTGCCGGCGACCTGTTCAAGGAAGAGGCGGAAGCCGCCGTGCTTGGCATGAAGACGCCTGCGGAGGCGATGGCCTCGCTGGTCAAGCGCGTGCAGCCGCTGCTGCCGGCCTGAACGACCGACAAAAGCGGCGCGATGACAGCGTCGAAACAACATCCCGGAGGACAATCGATGACATCCCGCGTCTCGCGCCGCCGGTTCGGCGCGCTCACTGGTGCCGCGGCCGCCGCGGTGCTTCTCCCGCGCAGCGTCTTTGCCCAGGCGAAGACGCTGACCGCGCTCGGCCACCGAGTCCATCAGACCGCAGCCACGACCGGTCCCGGCGGAGACGCGACAGAAGCCTTCCGGAAGGCCAGTGGCACCGATGTGAACTGGGTCACCTTCGGCGACGTCAACGCCGTGCATGAGCGATTGCTGCGCGAAGCCTCGCTGTCGGAGACCTCGATCGACGTCGCCTATCTCGTCAACGGTCGGGCGGTTCCGCGCAACCTGCAGCTCTTCGAGCCGCTCGACGCGCTGATGAAGCAGGCTCCGATCGAGGCCTTCGACGATTTCGCGCCCGGCCTGATCGCGCCGCTCAAGGTGGGCGATGCGCTGCACGGCATCCCGGTTCGCCATGCGACCAATGCCCTGATCTACAACGAGGCCCTGCTCGAGGAGCGCGGCGTCACCAAGCTGCCGACGACATTCGAGGAGCTGACGGAACTCGCCCGCAAGCTGACTTTCAAGCGCGAGGATGGCACGCAGGTCTATGGCCTCGCCTTCACCGCCGTCTTCGCCTCGAATTTCCTGACGCTCGCCCGCTGCCTCGGCGGCGACTACATGACATCAGACGGCAAGATCATCGCGGCCGAGCCGCCGATGGTGAAGACGCTCACTTTGCTCGCCGATTTCTACAAGGCCGGCGTGCTCCCGCGGAATTTCGCGACGGTGAACAACGAGGAGATCACGACCTGGATGCAGCAGGGCCGCGCGGCGATGACGATCAATCCCTTCGCTCGTCTCGTCACCTATAACGACCCGTCCAAGGGCAAATATGGCGGGCGCTTCAAATCGCTGCTGCCGCCGATGGCCGCCGACCTTTCCGGCAAGGTCGCCTTCGCGCCGACAGTCGAGTTCTGGTCGCTGATGATCCCGAAGAATGCCAAGCAGAAGCCCCTGAGCTGGAAGTTCATCCGCGCTTTGTCCTCGAAGGCAGGCACGACCGCCATGGCGCTGAACGGCAACGGCCCGGTCCGCATCTCGACTTATGCCGATGAGAAGCTCAAGGCGGCGATGCCATATGCAGCCGACGAGGCCGCCGCGCTCAAGGCCTCGCGCATCCATCTGCCCGCCTTCGACGAACAAGCGCGCGCCCACGACATCTTCATCGAGGAGACACAGGCTGCCGTGCTCGGCCGCAAGCCGGCGCAGCAGGCGATGGACGATGCGACGGCGCGCGTGAAGCCGCTGCTCGGCTGATGGCAGGCGCGCTTTCCGGGCGTGTTGCGCTCGTCACCGGCGCCGCCCGAGGGATCGGCCTTGCAATTGGGAGCGCTCTAGCAGGCGCGGGCGCGCGCCTTATCGTCCACGACCGCGACGACGAGGCCGAAGCTGTCGCGCGCCGGCTCGGCGGCGAGGACGGTGGCGCTACGGCGCTCATCGCCGATCTCGCACAGCCGGGCGCTGTCCGCGACATCGTGGGCAAGCTTGGGCGGCAAGCGCTTTCACCCGATATTCTCGTCCTCTGCGCCTCGGTGGAGGTTCGCCAGACACTCGACGCTTTGAGCGACGATGCCTTGGCGGCGCAGAGCGAAGTCAATCTGCACGCGACGGCGCGGCTTCTGAAAGCCTTCCTGCCCGGCATGCAGGCCCGGGGCTTCGGCCGCGTCATCGCGATCGGTTCCGTGCAGGAGGCGCGCGCCAATGCCGATTGCCTCTACTATGCCGCCACCAAGGCCGCGCAGACGAACATGATGCTTAACCTCGCACGCACCACACGGGCAGATGATATCACCTTCAACATCATTCAGCCGGGCGCCATCCGCACCGATCGCAACCGCGCGATTCTTGCGCAGCCTGGTCGGGAACAGCAGGCTCTCGCGCAAATCCCCCTCGGCCGGGTCGGCCGCGCCCGGGACTGCGCCGGGATCGCGCTTCTGCTCTGCTCACCGGAGGGCAGCTATATCAACGGTGCCACAATCGCGGTGGATGGTGGGATGAGACTTTGATCGCTGAGGTTGTCGGCGTCGCTAGAGGCTAAGCCGTGTGGTGCCGGCTGGTGCTCCCTGGCGTGCAGGATCTGAGTTGTGGCGTCTGGCTGGAGTTTTCTGGCGACTTGGCGCGGATGCTGAGCTTGCGCTCTGAACGATCGAAAGCCCGCCTTTTGAGGGGCGGGCTTTTGATTTGGTTGCGGGGGCCAGATTTGAACTGACGACCTTCAGGTTATGAGCCTGACGAGCTACCGGGCTGCTCCACCCCGCGTCAACGATTGGGCCTTAGG
>NZ_JBFTOA010000006.1:0-244647 GCF_056397745.1 Allobosea sp. 05L423
ACGACGCGGCCTTGGCGGCGGCCACGGCGCTGTTGAGGTCCTCGACCGAGCCCTGGACGTATTCGCCGACCACGTCGTTGGTGTTGGAGGGATTGATGTTGCGCGAGGCATTGGCCCCGCCGGCCCACTCGCCGGCGATCAGGTTCTTGAAGGGCGCGTTCATCTCGTTCTCCCACGAACAGGTCCGTGGGAGGGTGTTAGCGCCTTTGGGGCGGGAAGGCCAATGCCCGACGGTCGGGGAGCCATCCGCTGACCGCATCGCCGGAGAGGCGGCGGCAGCAACCTCACTTCTCCTTGATCGACAGCCCGTTCTTGCCGACCGAGATTTCGACGCCGTCCGGCTGCTTCTTCTCCTGGTAGAGCGAATAGCCGGTGACAGCGAGGGCAGCGACCAGCACCACGACCAGAACGACCAGAAGATTGCGCGAAGCGAGCATGAGACATCCTTGGAGAAGCGGCCGGAACCGCGGCGCGCTGCCAACGCCCGACGCCCGGTCAAAGTTCCGCGAGGACGGAACGTTCCGCCGCCGACTGCGTTCTCATCGGGCGCGAGCCATGAGATGATCGTGCGAGCTGGAGCAAGTGATGCGCGAGACCGAAGTGCAGGAGCGAATTTGGACCGCGCTGGCCGCGCACCCCGTCTATATGGTCTCGCTGTTAGCCGAAAACACCATCAAGACCCGGCCGATGTCGGGGCATCTCGACCGCGACCATCATCGGCTGCTCTTCATCAGCCATCGCCATACCGGCATTATCGGCGCGGCCCTGCGCTCCCCTTCCGTCTCCCTCGCGATCAGCCTTGAGGACCGGAACTTCTACGCCGCCATCTCCTGCTCGGCCTCGGAAGTGCCGGGCCGGGAGGAGCTGCGCGAGATCTGGACCCCGCTGGCGAGCGCCTGGTTCCCCAATGGACCGGACGATCCCGACGCGACGCTGCTGGAGCTGACACCGATCTCTGCCGAAATCTGGGACGGCCCATCGAGCAGCGTCGTCGTCGCCTTCAAGCTGGCGACGGCGAAGATCCTCGGGCGCACGCCCGATCTCGGCGTCAACGCCACTATCGACATGCGCTGAGCCGGCTCTGAGGCCGGACGCCGACCGAGCCAGCCGGCCTCAGGCCGTGTCGGAGGCCGCCATCCTCCGCCCGAGCCAAGCGATCGCGGTGCTCGACCAGGCAACGCCGAGACACCAGCCGCCGATGACGTCGGTCGGCCAGTGAACGCCGAGATAGACCCGGCTGAGACCGATCAGCACGATCATCACCCAGGCCAGCGAAACGCACAGCCGCTTGATGTCGTCACGCCGCGAGGCGAGGCCGACGAAGCCCGCGATGCTCAGCAGCGTCACCGCCGAGAGGAAGGCATGCCCGCTCGGAAAGCTGGCAGTGAAGGTCAGCGCCGCATGGGCGACGATGTCGGGCCGTGGGCGCCCGATCGCGATCTTCAGCCCATTGCTGACCAGCAGGGCCGCGAGCAGGCTGACGACGAGGCCCACAGCCAGGTGCCGATAACCACAGAACCAGAGCGCCAGCGTCGCGGTCGTCGCCATGAAGAACAGGCCGACAAAACTGCCGAGCGCAGTCATGTCCCGCACCGCCTCCTGAAACCAGGTCGGCCCGACCGGAGCGGCGGGATTGGCAGGGTCGCGGAACAGCTGGACCAGCGTGGTATCGAAGGCGAAGCTGTGACCCGAGGCGATGAAGGCAGCAAGCGTCACAAAGACCAGCGCGGCGGCAACCGGCACGAGAATGCGCGGCTGCCACCAGGGGGCAGACACCTGGCTCAGAGCGTGCCCAGGCTGAGACATGGCGACTTTCAACTCCGGAAGCGGGGCGGGCGAGCGGCGATAACCGTCAAGGCCCTGGGCAGCAAACCATATGCCAACGGCCCGACCTTGCGCTCGACCTCGCCATCGAAAGTGATGTGCCCGCGCCGCTTGTCGCGCCGGGAAAGCGTCACGGCATTGCCTGTGAAGGAACTGAGATTTCGCGACGAGCGCCAGAGGCCGGAAGCGACGGACAGGGCCGCCTTGCTGCGCGAATAGAGGCCGCCCGCATTCAGGACATGGACCTCGAAGACACCGCCATCGAGACAATCGCGCCGCCATTCCGCACCGTTGAAACGATTGACGGTGACCAGCACGGCATCCGCCTCGACGACGCGGCTTTGATTGCCGACGGCAATCTCGACGGTGATCGGGCGCGTGAACAGGATCGAGCGCGTCGCGGCGACACCGAAGGCAGCAACCCGGCTGAAGGGGAAGCGGCGGCGGGCATATTCGCGCTCGCGCGCCATCAGGCTGAAGAACCCCATGCCGGAGATGGAGTGGAACAGCCGATCGTTGACGCGGCCGACATCCATCGCGACGGGCTCGCCATGACAGAGCGCCTCGACCTGCTGTTCGAGCGGGCCGAACAGGCCGAGGTCACGCCCCAGCACGTTCACGGTTCCCATCGGCAGGATGCCGACCGGGCGGTCCGACTGAATCAGGACTGGCAAGGCGCCGTTGATGGTGCCGTCGCCGCCGGCCAGGACCGGTATCGTCCTGTCTTTTTCGATCGCCAGCGACAAGGCGCTGCCGATCTCGCGCGGCGGGACCAGCTTGACTTCCGCGTGGCAGCTATGGGCCTTGAAAGCAGCCTCGATGCGCGTTGCAAAAGCATCGGCACCGGCTTCCAGCACAGCTCCCGCGCGAGCGTTGACGACAACGGTATGGCGCATGTGGAGCCCAAGATAGGTGCACCCCGCAGCGGTGCAAGACCGGCCTCACGCCGCCGCCGGGCGCGCGTCGAACTGCGCAGGCTGCGGCGGGGCCAGCGGCATGGGCGTCTCCGCGACTTCTTCGGTGATCACCTCGAAGCGCTGCAGCGTATGCATGCCGAAGGAACACATCATCGCGGTATCGGTCGCGTCACGTCCGCGGGCGATGACGATGCGGCCGATGCGCGGCTCGTTGTGGCGGGCATCGAAGGTGTACCAGCGGCCGCCCAGGAAAACCTCGAACCAGGCATTGAAGTCCATCGGCGCCGGGTCAGGCGGCACGCCGATGTCGCCGAGATAGCCATTGCAATAGCGTGCCGGGATGTTCATGCAGCGGCACAGGGCGATGGCGAGATGCGCGAAATCGCGGCAGACGCCGATCCGCTCCTCGAAGGCCTCTGCGGCCGTGCGCGTGCTGCGAGCGAAATGATAGCCGAAGGTCAGGTGATTGTGGACGAAGTCGACAATCGCCTGGACGCGCGGCCAGCCCGGCGCCACCTGCCCGAACAGCGACCAGGCCTGATCGAAGAGCTTGTCGGTTTCGCAATAGCGGCTGCCGAGCAGATAGACGAGCGCCTCGTCGGGCAGGCGCGAGGGAGCAACCTCGCGCGCCGTCGGATGGACACGGTCGGGCTCGCCCGAATCGTGCACGACCCCTTCCGATTCAAGGCGGATGCCGCCGGGAGGCGCCACCATGCGCCGGCAGATATTGCCGAAGGCGTCGAGATGCTGTGCGACAGCGATCGGGAGCGACGGATCGGCCAAAGCGCTAACCCGCATCTCGTCGGGCATCGTCAGGTCATGGCGGCGTGAGGGATGGACGTCGAGCAATGTGAAGAGGGGCATGTCACGCGCGCAAACCAACTCGATCCGATAGCCGTAACGGATACGCATCTCGCTTTCTCCTGATGTGAGGGACGGCTGCCTCGCGGCTATGCCGCGGTAGCTCATCGAGTGTCGAATTCCCTCTCGGAGCAGACGCGCGAAGGCGCCCTCCGGTTCCCAAGCGCTGGAGAAAAAGCCCCGCGCTCTTCAGGCCTTCGCCGCCTGCGAGAACACGCAAGCCAGGCTCAAAAAGAAGATGCGGGCCTTTCGGCCCGCATCCCGCCGCCACGGCGGTTCGGCTGGGGGGATAGCAACCGCCGCGACCTGCGTCTGGCAGCCGCTACATCATCCAGTAGGGCATCGTGCCGTAATAGTCGTGGACACGCTTGCCGTAAGCCTTGTCCTCCCAGTCGGGTTCGCCCTCGCTGTCGTACATCGGCGCAGCTTCGAGCTTCTCCTTCGTCAGAGGCACGACGTAGCCGCCGCGTTGCGGGTCGTAATCGAGAACGCTCCACGGAATCGGATGGTACTTCTCGCCGAGGCCGAGGAAGCCGCCGAAGGACATGATGGCGTAGGCGACCTTGCCGGTCTGCTTGTCGAGCATCACGTCGTAGATCTCGCCGAGATGCTCACCAGCTGCGTTGTAGACGTCCGTTCCGGCAACGCGGGCCCCTGCAATCAAGGGATTGGCAGTGCTGGTGGTGGGCGTGGTGGACATCGCCATGTCGGTTCCTCCATGTGTCAGCGGCGCATCGCTGCAGCGCCAGAAACTCGTCTCCTCAACGTCCTGCGGAAGCCAAAGGTTCCAGCTTTTTCAGAGCCTTTTTGTGCAATCTTCCGGCACCACATTTCCGGCCCATCGTCATGTAAATGGAGGTTGCGCTTCGCATCGGAACCTTTGCCGGCACGGCGGGTTTCGGAGTGCGAGCGACATCGCCGTTTTGTGAAGAGGAGAACAGTCGGCATGAAGAAGTTCATGGTCATCGTGGGTCTTGCAGCCGCCTTGGGCGCCTGC
This sequence comes from Allobosea sp. 05L423, assembly GCF_056397745.1. Lineage (NCBI taxonomy): Bacteria > Pseudomonadati > Pseudomonadota > Alphaproteobacteria > Hyphomicrobiales > Alloboseaceae > Allobosea > Allobosea sp. 05L423. The sequence goes on from NZ_JBFTOA010000006.1 coordinate 4,600, forward strand.
ACCGCGCGTGAACAGAATGCAGGTACTGGCGCTCTTATCGGCGCGGGCGCGGGTGCGCTTATCGGCGGCGCCGCGACGGGCCGGGCCGGCGGTGCCTTGGCCGGTGCAGCCATCGGCGGTGCCAGCGGCGCCATCATCGGTTCCGCCGCCACGCCGGATCAAGTTTGCTACGGCCGCGACGAGTGGGGCCGGCGCGTGCGTTACGCCTGCTGACGGAAGCTCCAGCGAATTCTTGGGAGGCTCGCCGATCCGGCGGGCCTTTTTTTTTGCAGCCTGGCTTGCCGCGTCAGACCTGGCCGTAGGGGCCGAAACGCCCGACGAAGCGATGGCGAAAGCCGGGATAGAGCAGCCGCACGGCGGTGACCGGCTTCGACTGGTTCCAGGTCCGGCGCTCGACCAGGAGGCAGGGCTCGCCAACCGCGATGTCGAGCAGGCCAGCCTCTTCCTCTCCCGCCCCGACGGCGCTGATCGCGTGCTCGGCCTGCGACCAGAGACTGTGCCTGAGCAGCCAGTCGCCGGGCGGTGTCAGCGCGAAATCCTCCTCGGCGAGACCGGACACGGCGGCAGCGTGGATGACGCGCTCTTCCAGCACATGCGGCTTGCCGTCGGCGCGATGCAGCACGACGAGATGAGCCACCTTGTCCGAACGCTTCAGGCCGAAGCGCTCGGCGACTTCCGGAGCAGGCCGGCCGTCGCTGCGTGAAAGAACGTCATATGCATACGCTTGGCCGAGTTGCTCCACCTCCTCCGGGATCGAGAGAATGTCGAGCATGGCGTGACTGGCCGGAGGGCTCGCGACGATGGTGCCCGAGCGGCGGCGGCGGACGATGAGCCCCTCACGGGCGAGTTGCACGAGCGCGCGATGCACCGTCATCCGCGAGGCGCCGAGCTGTTCCATCAAGGCGTGTTCCGGCGGCACGCCGGTGCCCGGCGGCCATTCCCCGCTGACCACCAGATCGCGGATCGCGCGCCGGATCTGCTCATAGACCGGCCCGGCGCCGTCCAGCTTCACCGCGTCGAGCCGGGTCTCCGTCATCCTGTTCCCTACGCTGCAGCAAGCAGGCGCCGCATCACGCCGGCAAAGCGCGCGCGCACCGAATCGCGGGCGACATGCTGCCCTTCGGCCACCACCCTCCTGCCACCGACGACGACGTCGCGCAAAGGCAGAGCGTTGGCGGCGAAGATCGCGCTGTCGACCGCCTCGGCACCGGCCTTGCCGACGATGGCCGGGTGATCGGCGTCGAGCGTGATGAAATCGGCACGGTGGCCCGGCGCGATCGCGCCGATGGCGCGGCCGCAGGCCTGCGCACCGCCGGCACAAGCTGCCTGCCAGAGCGCCAGGCCAGTCGAGGCCTGCTCCTCGGCGAAGAGGGCGCGGCGGCGATCGCGCAGGCGCTGCGAATATTCGAGCTGGCGCAGTTCGGCACCGGCATCGATCTGGATGTTGGAATCGCTGCCGACACCGAAGGCGCCGCCGGCATCGCGGTAGCGGATGCCGTCGAAGATTCCGTCGCCGAGGTTGGACTCGGTGATCGGGCACAGGCCGGCGACCGCGCCGCTGCGCGCAATGCCGTCGCGCTCTGCATCGCTCAGATGCGTCGCATGGATCAGGCACCAGCGCCGGTCGAGCGGGATCGTGTCCATCAGCAGTTCGACCGGGCGCTTGCCGGTGATCTTCAGACTGGCCTCGACCTCCGGCACCTGCTCGGCGACATGGATATGGACCGGGTTGCCCGGACGCAGGGAGGCCACCCACCCGAGATCGTCGAGCGCGACGGCACGCAGCGAATGTGGGGCCACGCCAAGCCGCGCATCCGGCAGATCGCGGATCGCCACCGCACTGTTCTCCAGCAGACGCTGATAAGCGTCGCGGTCATTGACGAAGCGGCGCTGGCCATGGACCGACGGCGCCTGCCCGAAATTGCCGAAGCGATAGAGCACCGGCAGCAAGGTGAGGCCGAGCCCGGTTTCTCCTGCCGCCGCGGCTATCGCCTGCCCCATGGCCGCGATGTTCGCATAGGGGCGGCCGTCCTTATCGTGATGCAGGTAGTGAAATTCTGCGAGCGCGGTGAAGCCGCCTTCCAGCATCTCGACGAAAGCCTGGGCAGCGATGGCCTGCACATCCTCCGGGTCGAGCCGGTCGAGAAAGCGATACATCACCTCGCGCCAGGTCCAGAAGGAATCCTCCGGCGCGCCGCGCCGCTCGGACAGGCCGGCCATGCCGCGCTGGAAGGCATGGCTGTGCAGGTTCGGCATGCCTGGCAGCGCAATCCCGCCGAAACTCCGGGCTTCCCCCGCCGGCTTCCGCCCTGCTTCGACGGACATGATCACGCCGTCGGCGACGGTCAGTTTCACATCACCGGCAAAGCCCTCGGGCAGAAGAGCCTCGGCCAGATGCAGGGTCTCGGTCACCGTTTCGCTCCCTCGGTCGTTGGCGCCTAATTGCATATGCAAATAGCGCTTGCCATTTGCATATGCAATTAGATATCATGTCCGGAGATCAAAGAGTAGCGGGAGGATGCGCGGTGGCCATAGCGCCAGGTGAAACGCTGGCTTGCGACAAGCTCTGGACGAATGCGCGGCTGGCGACGATGTCACCCATCGTCAACGCAGCTTATGGCGCCATCGAGGACGGCGTCGTCGCATCCCGCGACGGACGCATCATCTTCGCCGGCCAGCGCGCGGAAGCTCCGGCCTTCGCGGCGGCCGAGACCATCGATTGCCAGGGACGCTGGATCACGCCCGGCCTGGTCGATTGCCACACCCATCTCGTCTACGGCGGCGACCGCGCGCATGAGTTCGAACTGCGCCTCCAGGGCGCGACCTATGAGGAGATCGCACGCGCCGGCGGCGGCATCCTCTCCACCGTCAAGGCGACGCGCGAGGCGAGCGAGGACGACCTCCTCGCCTCGGCCGATCGGCGCCTCGCCGCACTGATGGCCGAAGGCGTCACCACCGTCGAGATCAAGTCCGGCTACGGGCTGGAGCAGCAGGCCGAGCTGAAGCAGCTCCGCGTCGCGCGCCGGATCGGCCGTGAGCGACCCGTGACGGTGCGCACCACCTTCCTCGGCGCCCACGCCGTGCCGCCGGAATATAAGGGCCGCTCGGGCGACTACACCGCGCTCGTCGCGGGACCGATCCTCGACGCGGTTGCGGCCGAAGGACTTGCAGATGCCGTTGACGTCTTCTGCGAGGGCATCGCCTTTTCCCCCGAGGAGACGAAGGCTGTCTTCAGCGCCGCCAAGGCGAAGGGCCTCGCGATCAAGGTCCATGCCGAGCAGCTTTCCAACCTGCATGGCGCCAAGCTTGCAGCCGAGATGGGCGCGCTGTCCGCCGACCATCTCGAATATCTCGATGAGATCGGCGTCGAAGCCATGGCCAAGGCTGGCAGCGTCGCGGTCGTGCTGCCCGGCGCTTTCTATTTCCTGCGCGAGACGCAGAAGCCGCCGATCGAGCTGATGCGCAAGCACGGCGTCGCCATCGCACTGGCGACCGACGCCAATCCCGGCTCGTCGCCGCTGACCTCGCCGCTGCTCGTGCTCAACATGGCCTGCACGCTCTTCCGCATGACGCCGGAGGAGGCGCTCGCCGGCCTCACCCGCCACGCCGCCACCGCGCTCGGCCTCCAGGACGAGGTCGGCACGCTCGAAGCCGGAAAGCGCTGCGACCTCGCGATCTGGGACATCGAACGCCCGGCCGAGCTCGCCTATCGCATCGGCTTCAACCCGCTTCACACCCGCATCTGGAACGGACAATGACGACGGTTTCGCTTAACCCGGGCGCAGCCCGCCTCACCGACTGGCGCGCCATCCTCGACGGCGCCGTGGCCTCCCTCGCCGGCGACAGCGCCACCTCCATCGCCTCCGGGCAGAAGATCGTCGAGGAGATCGTCGCCGCCGGCACCGTGACCTATGGCGTCAACACCGGCTTCGGCAAGCTCGCCAGCGTGCGCATCGCCGATGCCGATCTCGCCACGCTCCAGCGCAACCTCATCCTCTCGCATGCCGTCGGCACCGGCCCTGCCCTGCCAGACGGCGTGGTGCGCCTGCTGCTCGCGATGAAGGCGGCGAGCCTGGCGCGCGGCGCCTCCGGCGTGCGGCCGGTGGTGATCGAAGCGCTGACCGGTGCGCTCAAGGCCGATGCCCTGCCGGTCATCCCCGCCAAGGGCTCGGTCGGCGCCTCCGGCGATCTCGCGCCGCTGGCCCATATGACCGCAGCCCTGATGGGCTTCGGCGAGATCCGCCTGAAGGGCGAGACTCTGCCCGCAGCCGAGGCGCTGAAGCGCGCCGGCCTCAGCCCGCTCGCGCTCGGTGCCAAGGAGGGCCTCGCGCTGATCAACGGCACGCAGGTCTCGACCACGCTGGCGCTCACCGGTCTTGCCGCTATCGCCCGCGTCTTCGACGCCGCGCTGGTCGCCGGTGCGCTCTCGGTCGATGCACTGAAGGGTTCCGACACGCCCTTCGACCCGCGTATCCAGACCCTGCGCGGCCAGCCCGGCCAGATCAAGGTCGCCAAGATCCTGCTCGACCTGATCGCCGGCAGCGCCATCCGCGAGAGCCATCGCCATGGCGATACCAAGGTGCAGGACCCCTACTCCCTGCGCTGCCAGCCGCAGGTGATGGGCGCGGTGCGTGACCTCATCGGCAACGTGGCCGCCACGCTTGGCATCGAGGCCAACGCGGTCACCGACAACCCGCTGGTGCTCGGGCCGGGCGAGATCGTCTCGGGCGGCAACTTCCATGCCGAGCCGGTCGCCTTCGCCGCCGACATGCTGGCGATGGGCGTCTGCGAGATCGGCAATCTCTCCGAGCGGCGCATGGCGCTGCTGGTCGACCCCGTCATGAGCGGGCTGCCGCCCTTCCTCGCCCGCGACGCCGGCCTGAACTCCGGCTTCATGATCGCGCAGGTCACGGCCGCGGCGCTGGCTTCCGAGAACAAGCAGAAGGCTTACCCTGCTTCGGTCGACACCATCCCCACTTCAGCCAACCAGGAAGACCACGTCTCCATGGCGACGCATGGCGCCTTCCGCCTGATCGACATGGCGAAGAACGCCGCCAGCATCATCGGCGTCGAGCTGATGGCGGCGGCGGAAGCGATCGAGCATCATCGCCCGCTCAAGACCAGCGCGCGGCTGGAACCGGTGCTGGCGCTGCTGCGCGAGAAGATCGCGCCGCTGACCGAGGATCGCTATCTCGCTCCTGATCTCGCAGCCGCGACCGAGTTCGTGCTGTCCGGAGCGGTCGGCAAGGCAGCGGGCCTCGACAGCTTCGCGGAGTGCGGGGCGTGAGATCGCCTCGCGTCCCGCGAGCCCTCATCCTGAGGAGCGCCGAAGGCGCGTCTCGAAGGATGCTCGCCGAGGCTCCGCCGCACACTGGAACATCCTTCGAGACGGCGCTGACGCGCCTCCTCAGGATGAGGGCAGGAGGAAACGCGCTCAAATGACCATCATCAGCGTCACGCGGGGCTCCTCCCCGTTCATCCTCTCGATGCCGCATCCCGGCACGGGCCTGCCGCCGGAGGTTGCGGCGGCGCTGAACGAGCGCGGCCGGCTGGTCGAGGACACCGACTGGCATATGCGCCGGCTCTACAGCTTCGCCGCGCCGTTCGAGCCGACGATCGTCGAGGCGCAGCTCTCGCGCTTCGTGATCGACCTCAACCGCGATCCGGCCGGCGTCTCGCTCTATCCGGGCCAGGCGACGACCGAACTCGTGCCGACTACGACCTTCGACGGTGCGCCGATCTGGCAGAACGCGCCGGACGCAGCTGAGATCGAGCGGCGCAAAGTTGCCTATTTCCAGCCCTATCATCAGGCGCTCGCGGCCGAGATCGCACGGGTGAAGGCCGAGCACGGCTATTGCGTGCTCTGGGACTGCCACTCGATCAAGTCGGAGATCCCGCGTCTTTTCGATGGGACGCTGCCGACGCTGAACCTCGGCACCAATTCCGGCGAAAGCTGCGCTGATAGCGTCGAGGCGGCAGCTGTCGCCGCCATGGCAGGCCAGCCCTTCACCCAGATCCTCAACGGCCGCTTCAAGGGTGGCTGGATCACGCGCCATTACGGGCGCCCCTTCGAGCGCGTCCATGCGCTCCAGATGGAAATAGCGCTCTCCGCCTATCTGGCTGAAGAATCAGCGCCCTGGGCCTTCGACGAGACTAAGGCCGCCAGCCTGCAGACCGCCTTGTCAGCCACAATCGAAGCCGCGCTTGCCGCAGCCGCAGCCATCGAACGGAGCCGTTCATGACCCGCCTCGACAACACCCGCACGATCCGCGCCGCGACCGGCACCGAGCTCACCGCCAAGAGCTGGCTGACCGAAGCGCCGCTGCGCATGCTGATGAACAATCTCGACCCGGACGTCGCCGAGAACCCGCATGAGCTCGTCGTCTATGGCGGCATCGGCCGGGCCGCGCGCTCCTGGGAGGATTTCGACCGCATCGTCGCGGCCCTGCGCCAGCTCGAGGCCGACGAGACGCTGCTCGTCCAGTCCGGCAAGCCGGTCGGCGTCTTCCGCACCCACAAGGATGCGCCGCGCGTGTTGATCGCCAACTCCAACCTCGTGCCGCACTGGGCGAACTGGGACCATTTCAACGAGCTCGATAAGAAGGGGCTCGCCATGTACGGCCAGATGACGGCCGGCTCCTGGATCTATATCGGCACCCAGGGCATCGTGCAGGGCACCTACGAGACCTTTGTCGAGGCCGGGCGCCAGCACTACAACGGCAGCCTCAAGGGCAAATGGGTGCTGACCGGCGGCTTAGGCGGCATGGGCGGCGCGCAGCCACTTGCAGCGGTGATGGCCGGCGCCTCCTGCCTCGCCGTCGAGTGCAATCCCGACTCGATCGATTTCCGCCTGCGCACCCGCTATCTCGACGAGAAGGCGCAAACCCTCGACGAGGCGCTCGAGATGATCGCCCGCTGGACCAAGAACGGCGAGGCGAAATCGGTCGGCCTGCTCGGCAACTGCGCCGAGATCCTGCCTGAGATGGTCCGTCGCGGCATCCGGCCCGACATGGTCACCGACCAGACCTCGGCCCATGACCCGGTCAACGGCTACCTGCCCAAGGGCTGGACCATGGGCGAGTGGAAACAGCGCCGCGAGGGCGATCCGAAGGCCGTCGAGAAGGCGGCGCGCGCCTCGATGCGCGAGCATGTCGAGGCGATGATCGCCTTCCAGGACATGGGCATCCCAACCTTCGACTACGGCAACAATATCCGCCAGGTCGCCAAGGAAGAGGGGCTGGAGAACGCCTTCGCCTTCCCCGGCTTCGTGCCGGCCTATATCCGCCCGCTGTTCTGCCGCGGCATCGGCCCGTTCCGCTGGGCCGCGCTCTCGGGCGATCCGGAGGATATCTACAAGACCGACGCCAAGGTGAAGGAGCTCACGCCCGGCAACACGCATCTGCACAACTGGCTCGACATGGCGCGCGAGCGCATCTCGTTCCAGGGCCTGCCGGCGCGCATCTGCTGGGTCGGCCTCGGTGATCGCCATCGGCTCGGTCTCGCCTTCAACGAGATGGTCAGGACCGGCGAGCTCAAGGCGCCGGTCGTGATCGGCCGCGACCATCTCGACTCCGGCTCCGTCGCCTCGCCGAACCGCGAGACCGAAGCGATGAAGGACGGCTCGGACGCGGTATCCGACTGGCCGCTGCTCAATGCCCTGCTCAACACTGCGGGCGGCGCGACCTGGGTCTCGCTGCATCATGGCGGCGGCGTCGGCATGGGCTTCTCGCAGCATTCGGGCGTCGTCATCTGCGCTGACGGCACCGATGACGCGGCTGCCCGCCTCTCGCGCGTGCTCTGGAACGACCCGGCGACCGGCGTAATGCGCCATGCCGATGCCGGCTACGACATCGCGCTGGACTGCGCCCGCGAGAAGGGGCTCAACCTGCCGGGGATTCTGGGCTGAACTCCCTGTCATTGCGAGCGAAGCGAAGCAATCCAGTGTCGTAGAGCTCTACGCCCCCTAGATTGCTTCGTCGCTACGCTCCTCGCAATGACGACGCCACCCCGTCCCCCCGTCGAGGACCCATCCCATGCGCATCATCCGCGCCGCCGACTGCAAGGTCATGCCGTGGAAGAACGGCGGCGGCACCACGACCGAGATCGCGGTTTTTCCCGAGGGAGCCCCCCTGAGCGATTTCGAATGGCGCATCTCGATGGCGCATGTCGGGCAGGACGGGCCGTTCTCGTCCTTCCCCGGCATCGACCGGACCCTGTCGGTGCTGACCGGCAACGGCATCCGCCTTGCCTTCGGCGGCGGGGAGACGGTGGCGCTCGCTCGCTCGACCGCCCCCTTCTTCTTCGCCGCCGACCGGGCAGTGGACGGCGTGCTGGTCGACGGGCCGATCGACGATCTCAACGTGATGAGCCGGTGCGGGGCATGGAGCCACGGCGTCGAGCGCCTGGGCGGCGGATGGCATGAGGTCGCGTCGGAGCGTGGATTGCTGGTTCTCGTGGCGTGCCATGGCAATTGGCAGGTGAACGGGACCGCGCTGGCCGCCGGGGACAGCGCCGTGCTCGAAGCTCCCGTCACGGCCGAACTCGCCGCCGGGCGCGACGGCGAGCTGTTTGTCGTGAGGCTGACTCCAGCGTCGTAAAGCACGCTGTGTTGTGACGGAACCACGCCGTCATTCCGGGGCTCGCACAGCGAAGAGCCCGGAACCCATGAACGCGCGGATTGCCGTCATGGTCGGGCTTGTACCGGCCATCCACGCCTTCATCGGTGCAGTGCGGTGTTCAAGACGTGGATGCTCGCCACGAGGGCGAGCATGACGGAACAGGAGCAGCCTCGTGTCCATAAGTTCCGGGCTCGGTCCTACGGCCGGCTCCGGAATGACGGCGCGCTAGGCCGCCTGCCGCGGCTGCGGGCCGACATAGACCGATTGCGGGCGGATCAGCCGGCMGCCGGCGATCTGCTCCTTGGCATGGGCGAGCCAGCCCGTCGTCCGCCCCAGCGCGAAGACGCAGGTGAAGGAATCCGGCGTGAAGCCGAGTGCCTCCAGCAGCAGCGCCGTGTAGAACTCGACATTCGTTTCCAGCGTGCGGTTGGGCTTGCGCTCGCGCAGGATGGCGAGCGCCGCCTGCTCGACCGCCTCGGCCAGCGCGAGACGCCCGCTATCGGCGCCGAGCCGGCGGATCGCGCCCTTCAGCGCATCGGCGCGCGGGTCGCGCACGCGGTAGATGCGGTGGCCGAAACCCATCAGCCGGTCGCCGCGATCGAGCGCGGATTCGAGCCAGCTGCGGGCATTCGCCGGGGTACCGATCGCATCGAGCATCTCGATCACCGGACCGGGAGCGCCGCCATGGAGCGGCCCCTTCAGCGCGCTGATGCCCGCGAGCGTGGCCGAGACCAACCCGGCCCGGGTCGAGGCGACGACGCGGGCGGCGAAGGTCGAGGCGTTGAGGCCGTGATCGGCGACGGTGACGAGATAGGTATCGAGGGCAGTCGCCTGCTGCCTGGTCGGCGCCTTGCCGTGCAGCATGCGCAGCGTATCGGCGGCCTGCGACAGCGCAGGGTCGGGCGCGATCGGTGCAAGTCCCTGCCGCAAGCGCAGGGACGCGGCGGTGAAGACGGCGGGCGCCGCCAGAAGCCGCAGGATCGTGCCGGCGTCCTCGCCGTCCGGGATCAGCGCAGTCATTGCCCTGATCATCTCGACCGGCTCGAGCGTCACCGGCACCGCAGCCCTGGCGACGACCGTCTCGAACAAATCCTGCCGCGCGGCGCCCAGCGCCGCCGGAAGATCCTTCATGGCGGGCAGATCCGGCACGAAGCCGTCCAGCATCAGCGCAGCCATCTCCTCGAAGGAGGTGTGCCCCGCCAGTTCATCGAGGCTATGGCCGCGCATCACCAGCCGGCCAGCCGCTCCATCGACTTCCGAAAGGACAGTGTGCGCGGCAACGACATCTTCAAGGCCATCGGACATGGCGATCTCTCCTCAACATCTGAGGACTTGAGGATCGGTAGCTTCATCGCTAGAATCAATCTTGAACAATATAATCAATGTATTTCGATGACCGACTGGCTGACGGCGCAACAGGTGATGGTGCGGCTCGGGCTGAAGCCGCAGACGCTCTATGCCTATGTCAGCCGCGGGCTGATCGAGGCGCGTGGCGATGCGGGCGATTCGCGCCGGAGGCTCTATCGGGCGGAGGATGTGGCGCGGCTGGAGCGCCGCAAGGCGCGGGGGCGGAAACCGGCGGCCATCGCCGAGGACGCGATCGCCTTCGGCGAGCCGATCCTGGCCTCGGGCATCGCTACGATCCAGCGCGGCAAGCTCTGGTATCGCGGGCAGGATGCCGAGCAGCTCGCCGAGACGGCGAAGCTGGAAGATGTCGCGCGGCTGCTGTGGGATTGCGGTTCGCAACGCTTTCCGCCGCTGTTCACGATCGTGCCGGAGGCGCCGGCCCGGCAGCGCATGTTCGCGGTGATCGCGGCGCGTGCCGCCAGCGATCCCGCCATGGCCGGCCGCACGAAGAAGGCGCTCTATCTCGAGGCGGCGTCCGTCATCGATGCGCTGGTCGATGCGATTGCCGGGCGGCCGGGCCAAGGCCCGATCCACCACCGGCTGGCGCTGGCCTGGGGTTGCGATGCTGATGGCGCCGACCTGATCCGCCGCGCGCTGGTGCTGCTCGCTGACCATGAGCTCAACGCCTCGACCTTCGCGGTGCGGGTCGCCGCCTCGACGCGCGCCTCGCTCGCGGCCTGTGTGCTGGCCGGGCTGGCCACACTCTCCGGCCCGCTGCATGGCGGGATGACACCGCGCGTGCTCGGGCTGATGCGGGAGATCGCGAGCGAGGGCGTGGAGATGGCTGTCTCCGCCCGCCTCGCCACAGGCATGCCCCTGCCCGGCTTCGGCCATCCGCTCTATCCGGATGGCGATGCACGGGCCCTCGCGCTGCTAACCGCGTTCACGCTGCCGCCGGCCTATGAGGAGACGCGCCGGGCCGTCACGGCGCTGACCGGTGAGGAGCCGAATATCGATTTCGTGCTGACGGCGATCGCGAGCGAACTCGGGCTTGCGCCGGATGTGCCGTTCCAACTCTTCGCCGCCGCGCGCTGCGCGGGCTGGATCGCCCACGCGCTGGAGCAGAGCGAGACGGGGCGGCTCATCCGGCCCCGTGCCCGCTATGTCGGCCCGGAGCCGGCCTAAACCGGCTCGGCGACATACATCGTCGATGGCTTTTGCCCGAGCGTGTCTTTGCGCTCCTCGATATAGCCACGCGTGATCGGCAAGCCGTCGAGCTTCTTGGCGAGCTGGAACTGGAACACCACCAGATCATCGTGCCGGAAGCTCGCCTCGGACGCAGCGAGGTAGAACTCCCACATCCGGGCGAAGCGCTCGTCATACATCGCCACCGCCTCGTCGCGCCGGGCGAGGAAGTTCTCGCGCCAGGCCTTCAGCGTCTCGGCATAGTGGATACGCAGCACCTCGACATCCGTGATGACCAGCCCCTCCAGTTCGATCGCGGCCGCCACCTCCGACATGGCGGGGATGTAGCCGCCCGGGAAGATATACTTGGCGATGAAGGGATTGGTCGCGCCCGGCGGCGTCGAGCGGCCGATGGTGTGGATCAGCGCCACGCCATCGTCGTTGAGCAGCTCGCCGACCTTGCGGAAGTAGTCGCGGTAGTAGCCAACGCCGACATGCTCGAACATTCCGATCGAGACGATACGGTCGAAGGGCTCCGTCAGGTGGCGATAATCCTGCAGCCGGAACTCGACCGGCAGGCCTGAATCCGCGCCGCGCTGCTTCGCGATGGCAAGCTGTTCCTCGGAAAGCGTGATGCCAGTGACGGAAGCGCCGGTCTCGCCGGCGATCGACAGGGCCATGCCGCCCCAGCCGCAGCCGATATCGAGCACGCGCAGGCCCGACCGCAGATCGAGCTTGCCCATGATGTGCCGCTTCTTGGCGAGTTGCGCCTCGGCGAGAGTCATGTGCGGCTGCGCGAAATAAGCGCAGGAGTACTGCATGTCCGGGTCGAGGAAGAGCCGGAAGAAATCGCTCTTCAGGTCGTAATGATGCGCGACGTTGCGCTTCGCCAGTGCCGGCGTGTTGTTCTGGTGGAAACGGCGCACCGCGGTGCGCAGACCCTCCAGCGTCTTGCCCCAGCCCTTCGGGCGGGCCTTGTGGACGGCGGCAACCAGCGCGTCGAGCAGATCATAGAGCGAGCCCTGCTCGACCACGACGCGCCCGTCCATGACGGCTTCACCCAGGGCGAGTTCAGGATTGAGCGCGAGTTTCAGTTCGGTCGGCGAATCCACGATACGCATGCGCAACCGCGGCGCAGAGCCCTGTCCGATGGATTGAAGCGTGCCATCGGGAAAAACAACATCGATACGTGGCTCGATCGCGAGCCGAGACAACATCCTGGCAATCAGCGAGTGCATTGGCCCCACCTTCGGCAGCGCCCCTTTCCATCAACATGGCAAGTCGGATCGCTGTCGTAACCGCCCCTCGGCGCAAGGCAGGCACTCGCCTGCGACATGACAACGCAGGCGGCGCGGCTTGGTTCCCCTACGGAAGCATGACTGGTTTTGCCTTTACGCCGCAGCCCCTTTCGTCATTGCGAGCGCAGCGAAGCAATCCAGGGAGACGTAGAGCTCCGCCGGCCCTGGATTGCTTTGTCGCTTCGCTCCTCGCAATGACGAGGATGGTCAATGATCGGCGGCGATCACCTCGGCACGGATCTCCTCAACCAGTCGCTCCTTCAGGGCGACGAATTCCGGGGTCGTCTTGATGGTGTAAGGACGCGGGTGTGGCAGATCCACGGCGATATCGGCCTTGATCCGCCCCGGGCGCGCGCTCATCACGACGACGCGGGAGCCGACGAAGATGGCCTCCTCGATATCATGGGTCACGAAGAGCACGGTCTTCTTCTCGCGCTCCCATATGCCGAGCAGCATCTCCTGCATCAGCGCGCGGGTCTGGTTGTCGAGCGCGCCGAAAGGCTCGTCGAGCAGCAGGATCTTGGGGTCGTTGGCGAGTGCGCGAGCGATCGCCGTGCGCTGCTGCATGCCGCCCGAGAGCTGCTTCGGAAAATGGTCGACGAAGCTGCCGAGCCCGACGCGCACCGCCCAGTCGCGGGCGATCCTCAGCCGCTCGGCCTCGGGCACCCCCTTTTCGCGCAGGCCGAACGCGATGTTCTGCTGCACCGTCAGCCAGGGGAAGAGCGTGTAGCTCTGGAAGACGAAACCCCGATCGGCTCCCGGCCCCGACACAGGCGTGCCGTCGAGCAGGATGCGCCCCTCGCTCGCCGTCTCCAGCCCGCCGATGATGCGCAGCAGGGTCGACTTGCCGCAACCGGACGGGCCGAGGATCGTAATGAAGTCGTTGTCGGCGACGTTGAGCGAGGTCGGCATCAGCGCCCGCGTCGGCTCAGCACCGCGCTGGCCTGCGAAGATCTTGCCGACATTCTCGATGACAAGCTTGCTCATGCGCGCGCCCACGGAAACAGGCGCTGGTTGATCGCCTTGAAGAGGAAATCCGAGACCAGCCCGATGAGGCCGATCACGATGATACCGAAGATGATCTGCCCGGTGTTCAGCAGCGCCTGGCTGTCGGTGATCATGTGGCCGATGCCGGAAGAAGAGCCGATCAGCTCGGCGACGATGACATAGGTCCAGGCCCAGCCGAGGACGAGGCGGAAGATCTCGGCTATCTCGGGCGCGGCGTTCGGCAACATGACGCGGCGCACCACCGACCGGTCGGTGGCGCCCAGCGTATAGGCGGCATCGACCAGATCGCGCCGGATCGAACCGACCGAGACCGCGATCATCAGGATGAGCTGGAAGACCGAGCCGATGAAGATGACGAGCAGCTTCTGCGTCTCGCCGATACCGGCCCAGAGGATCAGCAGCGGAATGAAGGCCGAGGCCGGCAGATAGCGCGCGAAGGAGACGAAGGGCTCCAGGAACGCCTCGATAGGCTTGTAGGCGCCCATCATGATGCCGAGCGGCAGAGCGACGATGACGGCGATGATGAAGCCGCCGACGACGCGCCAGATCGTCATCATGATGTCGAAGCTGAAGCCGTAGCGCACCATCAGATTGTAGCCCTCGCCGACCATGGTCAGCGGGTCGGCCAGGAAGAGACGCTGGACATAGCCGCCGAAGGTCGCGACCGACCAGAGCGCGACGAAGAGCGCGAAGAAGGCCAGGCCATAGCCGATGCGGGCCGTGGCCGAGACGGGTTGCAAGGGTCTCATCGCGATATCGTTCCGGTCACGGCCATGGCCAGTTGCTTCCAGGGTTCGATCGACCAGAAGCCGGCTGCGGCGCCTGAGGTCGAGGGGAGGACATAGATCTCGGCACCGGCCAGCTTCTCAGCCTGCCGCCCGTAGGAAAGCCGTCCCTCGCTGATCCCGAGGACGGCCTGTGCCGCGCGCTTGCCGTTGAAGGCGAGGATATCAGGCGCGCTTGCCGCGATCCGCGCCTCGAAGCCAGCCACATCGAAATGGCTGCCGCGCAGGGCGGAGTCCGGGCCGGAGGTCCGCTTGGCCACGTCGGTCAGGCCGATGCCGTAGCGCGGCAGGCTTCGGAAGTCCTCTGGCACGAGCCTTAGCGGTACGAGCCCGGTCTGATGGAGAACCGGCCAGAACTTGTTGCCCGGGCCGGCATAATAGGCTCCGCGCCGGGCCGAGGCGGCTCCGGCCTGCGTGCCGCAGAAGACGACGCGCAGGCCGGGTTCCAGAACATCCGGGAGGATGTCGCCCCTTGGGCATTCAAGGCCGGCCGTCACCCTCCAGCCCTCATCCTGAGGAGCCGCGCAGCGGCGTCCCGAAGGATGCTCCAGATAGTTCCCGAGCCTTCTGAAACATCCTTCGAGACGCTATCCCTTTCGGGATGGCTCCTCAGAATGAGGGCTCGCGCAGATCTCAAGCAGCCTCCCCGGCGTTCACTTGCCGGCGACGAACTTCGTGTCGACCAGCGCGGCGAGATCGGGCTTGGCCTTGATCAGGCCGATATCAAGCAGGAGATCGGCTGCCTTGGCGGAGAAGGCCTGCCAATCGCCCGCAAAGAACTTCTTGTTGCCGTCGGCATCCGACCAGCGCAGGAAGGCGGCCGACTTGCCGAATTGCTCGCCGGTCTGCTTCACATCCGCGCCCATGATCTCATAGGCCTTGGCCTGGTCCTTCTTGATCATCTCCAGCGCCTCGAAATAGCTCTGGGCGAGCGCGGCAGCCGCCTTCTCGTTGACAAGGAAGGCAGGCGTGCAGCCGAAGGTGTCCATCACCATCGGGTAGTCGAGGGTAGTGGCGATGATCTTGCCCGCATCCGGCTTGTCGCGGACGGTGGAGAGATAGGGCTCATAGGTCATGGCCGCGTCGTTCTGGCCGGCGATGAAAGCCTGCGCGGCCGGGCCGGGCTCCATGTTGACGACGGTCACGTCCTTCATGGACATGCCATTTTCCTTGAGCATCCAGGCGAGCGCGAAATAGGGCGAGGTGCCGGGCGCCGAGGCCGCGACCGTCTTGCCCTTCAGGTCCTTGATCGAGCCGACGGCGTTGCGCACGGCCATGCCGTCGGCGCCGTAGCTCTTGTCGAGCTGGAAGATCTGCTTGGTCTTGATGCCGGCCGCGTCCCAGACGATCCAGGTCTCGACCGTGGTCGCGGCGCACTGGATGTCGCCCGAGGCGATGGCGAGGTGGCGATCCTTCTGCGGAATCTTCTTGATCGTCACGTCCAGGCCGTTCTTGGCGAAGATGCCGGCCTCCTTGGCGAGCACCAGCGGCGCGAAGCCGGTCCAGCCGGAAATACCGATATTGACCTTGGTCTGCGCTTGGGCGCCACCCGCCGCCAGAAGCGCCGCGAGGCCAATGCCCACAGTCGCGCCGATGCGCTTGAAAACTGCCATGGTTGAAACCTTTCCCCTGCTTTTGCGGCTGATGCTCCGCTCAGACGCCTAAACGTCATCCGCGGCGAGGTTCAACCTTCCTTCCGAAGCAGGTTGAATACATATGCAAATCCGTCAAGCGGCCGATCACTGTCGCTTGGGAAAGCGATGACATTCTCTTGTTTGACAGGGCGGGAGGAATTTCCTCCCCTGCGCCCGCCGGCGCAAGGGCGCCTTCTTTCGAGTCGAGGTTTCCCAATGAACGGCGCCGACCGCCTTTGCGACACGCTTCTGATCAACGGCGTCGATACCTGCTTCGCCAATCCCGGCACCTCCGAAATGCATTTCGTCGCAGCCCTCGACCGCAAGCCGCAGATGCGCTGCGTGCTCGGCCTGTTCGAGGGCGTGGTGACCGGTGCCGCCGACGGCTATGCCCGCATGGCCGACAAGCCGGCAGCGACGCTGCTGCATTGCGGGCCGGGCATGGCGAACGCGCTTGCCAACATGCACAACGCCCGGCGCGCCCGCACGCCGATGATCAACGTCGTCGGCGACCACGCCACCTACCACCTCGTCCATGACGCGCCGCTGACCAGCGATATCGAGAGCCTGGCGCATCCGATGTCGCATTTCGTCCGGCGCATCGCGACGGCGGAGGATGTCGGCCCGGCGATCGGGGAAGCCTATGTCGCCTCGCTGACCCTGCCCGGCGTCACCACCGTGATCCTGCCGGCTGACTGCGCCTGGGGGAGTGTCGAGCCCGCCATGCTGAAGCCGACCGAGCTGCCGGCGCTGAAGAGCGTCGAAGCCGCCACGATCCGCGCGGTCGCAGCCGGCCTGCGCAAGCATGGCGCGCGTGCGGCGATCATGCTGACCGGCCTGGCGCTGCGCGAGAAGTCGATGGAGATGGCGGCCCGCATCTGCGCAACGACCGGCGCCAAGATCTTCAGCCAGATGTCGAACGGGCGCATCCAGCGCGGCGCCGGCCGCGTCGCCATGCCCAAGGTGTTCTACCCGATCGACAAGGCGCTCGATCAGCTCAAGGACGTCGATTACCTCGTGCTCGTCGGGGCTCAGACCCCGGTCGGCTTCTTCGCCTATCCGGGCAAGCCCGGCCGCCTGATCCATGACGGCTGCGAGGTCGCGACGCTCGCCAGCCCCGGCGACGATCTGCCTGCATCGATCACCGCGCTCGCGGAGGAGATGGGCGCCACCAAGACCGCCCCCGCCTACATCGCCCCGCCGCGCAAGGAGCAGCCTGCTCTGCCGACCGGCAAGCTCGATGCCGACAAGGCCTGCGCCATCGTCTCGGCGCTGCTGCCGGAGAACTGCATCGTTTGCGATGAGTCGGTCTCGTCGGGCCGGAGCTTCTACTACGACTGCCACAGCGCGCCGCAGCACGACTACATCCAGCTCACCGGCGGCGCGATCGGCGAAGGCATCCCGCTGGCCATCGGCGCGGCCGTGGCCTGCCCCGACCGCAAGGTCATCGGCATGCAGGCCGACGGCTCGGGCATGTACACGGTGCAGGGGCTCTGGACGCAGGCGCGCGAAAACCTCGACATCGTCACCGTCATCTTCGCCAACCGGACCTATCAGATCCTGCATGGCGAGATGCGCGCCGTCGGCGTCAACGACTTCGGCCGCAACGCGACGCTGATGCTCAACATCGACGAGCCGGCGCTCGACTGGGTGTCGATGGCCAAGGGCATGGGCGTGGAGGCTGCGCGCGCCACGACGGCCGAGGAGTTCACCAGCCTGTTCAAGGCGGCGCTGGCCAAGAAGGGGCCGTTCCTGATCGAAGCGGCGATCTGAGAGCCCGTTCGAGACAAATCGCCCTCCGCCTGGGGAACATTTCTCAGGGTGGAGGGCAATCTTTGCGCGAGCGGTGAGGAGAAGCTTTCCTATTCGTCCGGTCACCATCAATCTGTCGCAGGACGCCTGCCAGAGTTGCGGCTGATTTCGAGAAGGAGCGACCAGCATGAACCGGGACGAGATCCTCAAGGCGCCGTCGATGCCCGTCTTCAGCCCCAGCTATCCGCATCCGCCGAACCGCTTCATCAAGCGGGAATATCTGATCATCACCTACGAGACGGACCCCGAAATCATCCGCGCCGCGCTGCCCGAGCCGCTCGAGCCGGCACCCGGCAACCTCGTCTTTTACGAGTGGATGAAGATGCCGGATTCGTCCGGTTTCGGTTCCTATGAGGAGAGCGGGACCGGCATCTACGCCAGCTACAAGGGAGAGCCCTGCAACTTCTCGGTGCAGATGTATCTCGACGACGAGCCGCCCATCACCGGTGGACGCGAGATCTGGGGCTTCCCCAAGAAGTACGGCGTGCCGCGCCTCAGCGTGATGAAGGACACCCTGACCGGCACGCTGCACTATGACGGCGAGCGCGTGGCAATGGGCACGATGACCTACAAGCATCGCAGCCTGCAGGATCAGCTCGACAAGGTGCGCGACGGCATCGCCGGCCTGAACATCAACCTGAAGCTGCTGCCCGATGTCGATGGCTCACCGAAGGTGGCTCAGCTCGTCGGCTACAATCTCACGGACATCACGGTCCATGGCGCCTGGGAGGGAGAGGCGCGGCTGCATCTCATCCCTCATGTCAACTGCCGGGTCGCCGACTTCCCCGTGCGGAGAATCGTGCGGGCGCGTCACCAGCTCGTCGATTTCACGCTGCCTTTCGGCCGGGTGCTGCACGACTACCTCGCCTAGCACCCGCGCGACACCGCCTTCAGACAAACCCGCCCAGGAACGCATCGAGGCAATCGCCGATCGCCTCGATCGCATAGCCGCCCTCCTGCACCACGAGCGTCGGCAGGCCGAACGCCTTCACCTGCCGGCCGATGGTGCCGAAATCGGACGCATCCAGCTTCAGCACGCCGATCGGGTCGTCCTTGTGGGCGTCGTATCCGAGCGCGACGACCAGCACCTCGGCGCCGAAATCGCGTGTCGCCTTGCCGGCGCGATCGACCGCCGCCTGCATCTCGGCTCCGCCCGCGCCATGCGCCAAAGGCAGGTTGAGGTTGAAGCCCTCGCCCGGCCCGTTGCCGCGCTCATCGGCGTAGCCCGTGAAGAAGGGATAGTAGTTCGCCGGGTCGGCATGGACCGAAATCGTCAGCACGTCGTCGCGGCGATAGAAGATCTGCTGGGTGCCGTCGCCATGATGGGCATCGACATCGAGGATCGCGACCTTGCCGAACTTGCTGCGCAGACGCTGAGCGGCAATCGCTGTGTTGTTGAGGTAGCAGAAGCCGGTGGCACGGTCGGCACGGGCGTGGTGGCCCGAGGGGCGGCACAGCGAGTAGACGGCGCGCTCCCCCGCAAGGATCGCATCGGCACCGGAAACCGCGGTTTCCGATGAGCGCAGCGTCGAATGCCAGCAGTGCTCGCCGACCGGCACCGACAGGTCCCCGAGATACCAGCCGAGCTGGCCGATGAAGCCGGTCGGGCGGCAGGGCGGGCGGACATCCTCGTCCGGGCGGCCGCTCCAATAGGGGAAGGTATTGGGCCAGGCTTCCGGCCCGCGCTCGGCCGGCAACTCCTGCCAACGCGCCCAGGCGGTTTCGAGAAACGTGACGAATCCGGCATCGTGAATCGCGAGAACCGGGGCGGTGCCGTGAGCCGCGGGCCGCTCCGGCGCGATGCCATGCTTCGCCAGGGCACCGAGCAGGCGCTCCGTCCGTTCCGGCAGGTCCTTGGGCGCCACGACCTTGCCGAAGCGCATGTATTGCTGCGGGTCGTGGAGGGCTTGGTCGGAATGATAGAAGGCGCGCATCAGGCTCATCGTCCTCGTGGGGCAGCGAGGCGATCGCGGCCCCGCAGGCGGATGCTAGCAACGGCTGCGGCAGCGGTCAGCTACGCCGACGCCGTCCGCCCTTGCGCGGAGGGCGGAGCGACCGGCGCATCATGGCGAGAGAAGCGCCGCGAACTCGCGCGCCAGCGCATCGATCTCGAAGCGTTCGGGTCTGTACCAATCGGTCGAGCCATTGAGCGCGCCGAGCAGGAAGAGGCGCAGCACGTCCGGCGAGCGCTCCGCCGGCAGCGCGCCAGCCTGCTGCAGCTCCGCGATCAGCCGGCGCCAGACCTCCTCATAGGCGCGTCGCACGGCACGCACGCTTTCCGGCACCGGAGCCGCGCCAAAGTTGAAGACCTTGATGCTAGCAGAGGTGTAGTCGCCATGGCCGTGCAGCGCCGCGAGATGGCCCCGGATCGCCGCCTCCAGCCGCTCACGCGGCAGCGCCCCTTCCGTTGCGGCGAGCGCGGCAACGACGCCCTCATGCACGAAGCGGACGCCGTCGTTCACGACCGCCTCGACGATCTCCTCCTTCGAGGCGAAGTGGTAGTAGAGGCTCGCCTTGCGGATGCCGACGGCCTCGGCGATCTCGCGCAGCGTGGTCTGATGGTAGCCGCCGCTACGCAGCAGCCGCGCGGCATGGTCGAGGATCAGGCGGCGCGAGCTGTTCTCGGTGTCGCGCGGGCTGCGGTCGGCGGCGACAGTCATGCGCAGGAGCCCGCGTCATTCTCGGGCGAAGCGAGGCGCAGACCCGAGAATCTCTGGCATGAGATGCTCGGGTCAATCCCGAGCATGACGGCTGAAGGGGCGCGCAACAGCATCACAGCCGCTTCGCCACCTCTTCGAGCATCACCTCGGTGGCGCCGCCGCCGATGGACTGGACGCGAGCGTCGCGGGTCATGCGCTCGATCGCGCTTTCGCGCATGTAGCCCATGCCACCATGGAACTGCAGGCAGTCATACATGACTTCGTTGACCAGCTCGCCGCAGTAGGCCTTGACCATCGAGACCTCGCGGGTGGCGTCGAAGCCCTGCGCATCGAGCCAGGCAGCGTGATAGACGAGTTGGCGGCCGGCCTCGACCTTGCCCGCAAGCTCGGCAAGCCGCTGGCGGATCGCCTGCTTCTCCCAGAGCGGCGCGCCGAAGGCTTTTCGCGTCTTCACATAGTCCAGCGTCAGGTCGATGGCGGCCTGCGACTCCCCGATCGCCATCGCGCCGATCACGGTGCGCTCGTTCTGGAAATTGCTCATGATCGCGTAGAAGCCACGGCCCTCCTGCCCAAGCAGGTTTTCGGCCGGCACGCGACAATCGACGAAGGAAAGCTCGGCAGTATCGGACGAGCGCCAGCCATGCTTGTCGAGCGCGCGGGAGACCGAGAAGCCGGGCGTGCCCTTCTCGACGAGGAAGATCGAGACCGATTGCGAGGGCTTGGCCGCCGGATCGGTCTTGGCGGCAACGCAGTAGAGATCGGCGTAGACGCCGTTGGTGATGAACATCTTGGCGCCGTTGAGGACGTAATGGTCGCCCTCGCGCCGCGCCGTGGTACGGATGCCCTTCACGTCCGAGCCGGCATCGGGCTCGGTCACGGCGACCGCGACGATCTTCTCGCCGGCGATGATGGCCGGCAGATACCGGTCCTTCTGCGCCTTGCTGCCGGCATTGGCGATATGGACCGAGGCCATGTCGGTGTGGACCAGCGCGGTGATGGCAACACCCGAGAAGGTCGAGCGGCCGAGTTCCTCCGCCAGCACGACGGTCGCGAGCGTATCCATCTCCGAGCCGCCATATTCGGCCGGATAACGAATACCGAAGAAGCCGAGCTCG
Source organism: Allobosea sp. 05L423 (assembly GCF_056397745.1). Classification (NCBI taxonomy): domain Bacteria; kingdom Pseudomonadati; phylum Pseudomonadota; class Alphaproteobacteria; order Hyphomicrobiales; family Alloboseaceae; genus Allobosea; species Allobosea sp. 05L423. The sequence goes on from NZ_JBFTOA010000006.1 coordinate 26,062, forward strand.
CCCATCCGGCGCAGCACCGCGCGCGGGACGAATCCGTCCTCCTCCCATTTCAGGGCGTGCGGCTTGATCTCGGTCTCGACGAAGCGGCGAACCTGATCGCGCAGCGCCTCATGCTCCTCGGTGAAATAGGGCGAGCGACGCGCGCCCTCGCCTGCAAGCGTCTCGACGGCCGACATGGCTTTCTCCCTGCTTGACCGCGGCGCCGCGATCTGACTACCTACCGGACGGTAGGTGAATGTTACGGCGAGATCAAGTTCCGTCATTTGCCTAAGGAGAACAGGTCATCCCGGACAAGCCGCGTCAGCGGCGCCGATCCGGGATCCATGCCGGAACCGTTCAGGCATGGATCCCGGGTCTCCGCGTCGCTCCGCCCGGGATGACGGCCAGCGGGAGTCGGCATGTCGGAAGCAACCTCTTCAGCGGTCACCGCCCCTCCCCCGCTCTCCGCCATGCTGGAGACGCTGCGCCAGCGCCACGGCCTCATCGCGCAAGGCGGCGGCGAGAAGCTGCGCGCCCGGCATGAATCGCGCGGCAAGATCATGGTGCGCGAGCGCATCGATCTCCTCCTCGATCCGCAGACGCCCTTCCTCGAACTGTCACCGCTTGCAGCCTGGGAACTCTACGGCAACGAGGTGCCGGGCGCCGGCATCGTCACCGGCATCGGCATCGTGCAGGGCCGCGCCTGCATGCTGATCGCCAACGACGCCACGGTGAAGGGCGGCTCCTTCTTCGCCGAAACCGTTCGCAAGCATCTGCGGGCACAGGAGATCGCCGAGGAGCACCGGCTGCCCTGCCTCTACCTCGTCGATTGCGGCGGCGCCTTCCTGCCGGAACAGGACCGCGTCTTCCCGGACCGCGACCATTTCGGCGGCTCCTTCTACAACCAGTGCCGGATGTCGGCCGCGGGCATTCCGCAGATCTCGATCGTCTTCGGCGGCGCGACGGCGGGCGGCGCCTATATCCCGGCGCTTTCCGACCAGGTGATCATGGTGAAGGGGACGGGGCGCATCCATCTCGGCGGCCCGCCGATCGTGAAGGCGGCGATCCACGAGATCGTCGATGGCGAGACGCTGGGCGGGGCGGAAATGCATACGCTGGTCTCCGGCGTCAGCGACCACCTCTTCGAAACCGAGATGGAGGGGCTCGCCAAGCTGCGCGAGATCGTCGGCGCGCTCGGCGAAATCGGCCGGGTCGCGCCGCCGCCGCAAGCACCCGCAGCGCCAAAGCTCGACCCGGCCGAACTCGTCGATATCGTCCCGACCGATCTGCGCCGACCTTATGACGTGCGGGAGGTCATCGCACGCGTGGCCGACGACAGCGCCTTCAGCGCCTTCAAGCCGGATTACGGCGCGACGCTCGTCACCGGCTTCGCCCATATCCACGGCTATCCCGTGGGGATTCTCGCCAATAACGGGGTGCTGTTCTCGGAAAGCGCCATCAAGGGCGCGCATTTCATCGAGCTCTGCGACCAGCGCCAGATTCCGCTGCTCTTCCTGCAGAATATCACCGGCTTCATGGTCGGCACGGAGGCCGAGCGCGGCGGCATCGCCAAGCATTCGGCCAAGCTCGTCTATGCCGTCTCGAATGCGCGCGTGCCGAAATACACCGTGCTGATCGGCGGATCGTATGGCGCGGGCAATTACGGCATGTGCGGGCGCGGCTTCCGGCCACGCTTCCTGTTCTCCTGGCCGAATGCCCGGATCGCGACGATGAGCCCGGAGGTCGCGGCTACCGTGGTGACGGAGCTGCGCCGGCAATCGCTCAGGGGTTCGGGCGACGAAGCGGCCATCGCCGAGCTCGACAAGCGCACCCGCGCCCAGTTCGAGGAGCAGAGCGACCCCTATTACGCCACGGCCCGGCTCTGGGACGACGGCATCATCGAGCCCCAGCAGACGCGCGACGTGCTGGGCCTTTGCCTCGCCCTTTCAGCGGGCGAGACGCGCGATACCGGCCCGCGGCCGGTCTACCGGATGTGAGCGGCGCCATGTTCGACACCCTCCTCATCGCCAATCGCGGCGAGATCGCCTGCCGCATCATCCGCACCTGCCGCAAGCTCGGCATCCGCACCGTCGCGGTCCATTCCGAGGCCGACAGAGACGCCCTGCATGTCCGGCTCGCCGACACGGCCGTGCATATTGGCCCCGCCCCGGCGCGCGATTCCTATCTGCGCGCCGACCGCATCATCGACGCCGCGCTCAAGACCGGCGCACAGGCGATCCATCCGGGTTATGGCTTCCTGTCGGAACGGCTGGATCTGATCGCCGCCTGCGAGGCGAACGGCATCACCTTCGTCGGTCCCTCCGCCCAAGCCATCGAGGCAATGGGCGACAAGATCCGCTCCAAGCAGATCGCGCGGGAGGCCGGGGTTCCCGGCGTGCCCGGCTATGACGGCGCCGATCAGGCACCCGCGACGCTGAAGCGCGCGGCGCTGCGCATCGGTCTGCCCGTCATGGTCAAGGCCTCGGCCGGCGGCGGCGGCAAGGGCATCCGCAAGGTTGAGATCGAAGCCGATCTCGACGCCGCCATCGCGACCGCCAGCCGCGAGGCCGAAGCCGCCTTCGGGGATGGGCGCTTGCTGATCGAGAAATTCGTGACGCGGCCGCGCCATGTCGAGGTGCAGGTCGCCGGCGACAGGCACGGCGACATCGTTCACCTCTTCGAGCGCGACTGCTCGGTGCAGCGCTCAAACCAGAAGTTGCTGGAAGAAGCCCCTGCCCCCAATCTCAAGCCGGAGGTCCGCGCCGCGCTGCATGCGCATGCGCTGAAGCTCGCCCGCGCCATCGCCTACGACAATCTCGGCACCGTCGAATTCCTTGTCGACGCAACGACGCAGGAAGTGTTCTTCCTCGAGATGAACACGCGCCTGCAGGTCGAGCATCCCGTGACGGAAGCGATCACGGGGCTCGATCTGGTCGAATGGCAGATCCGCATCGCCGCCGGCGAGACGCTGCCGCGCCGCCAGGAGGAGATCGCCTGCATCGGCCACGCCATCGAGGCACGGCTGACGGCGGAGCGGGCCGAAGAAGGCTTCCAGCCCGACACCGGCACGATCACGCTCTGGCGCGAGCCGGAGGGGCTGCGCGTAGACAGCGGCGTCGAAACCGGCAGCACCGTCTCGCCCTTCTACGATTCCATGCTCGCCAAGGTCATCGCCCATGGCCCCGACCGGGAGGCTGCGCGGCGGCGCCTCGCCGATGGCTTGGAGCGCATGACGGTATTCGGCCCGGCGACGATCCGGCCCTTCCTCGTCGATGCGCTGAGACAGCCGGTGTTCGCGCGTGGCGAGGCCACAACGTTGTTCATCGGCGAGACCTGGCCTGCCGGCTGGCGGCTGCCCGCCGGCACTGCGCGGGAGCGCGATGCTCTCGCGGCAGCGATCTGGCTCGCCGGGACCAAGCCGATCGCGGCGGGGCCCTGGGGGGCGCTGACCGATTTCCGGCTGCTGGGGACGGCGGGCAAGCCCGCGGAGAGCCATCTCACCCTCAGACATGCGGGCCAGACCAGCCGGATCAGGGTCGAAAGCCGAGGTGGCGCTTTCCACGTCATGGCCGAAGGCGAAGAAACCGAGGTCTCGGTCACAGCAGGAGCCGACCCGACGCGGTGGCGGGCGATGCTCGACGGCCGGCGCCTGACGGTCGATGCGGTGCGCGACAAGACCGGAGTCCATCTGCGCTGGGGCACGTTCGAGGGGCGGATCGAGATCGCGCTTGCGGTCGCAGCGGAGGCGGCGGCGCGCGAAGCCGCGGGCGGCTCCGGCGACGCAGTGCGGGCGGCTATGCCGGGCACCGTCGCCGCCATTCATGTCCAAGAAGGCGATAGCGTCGCTGCCGGACAGGTCGTCGCAGTGCTGGAATCGATGAAGCTTTTCATGGACCTGAAGAGCCCGGCGACCGGCATCGTGACGCGGGTTGCGGCCAAGCAGGGCGCGACGGCAGCGGCGGGCGAGCTCCTGATCGCGATCGAGCCGAACTGATGCCGTCGCCCGCGTGGTGCGTCAGGCGACGTCGTCCAAGGCAGCGATCATGCTGCGGCCCTTGCCTGCGCGTTTGGCGCCGTAGAGGGCCTGATCTGCCGCGCGCTTCAGGGTCTCGGCCGTCCAGCGCTCCGAATCAAGCGCCGGCTTGACCGAGACGCCGACGCTGGCACCCACCGACACGAGCTGCCCCAGCACGATGAACGGGGCCTGCAGAACGGCCAGGGCCCGGTCCGCCACATCAGAGAGCACCGCGATATCGTCGGTTTCCCGGACCACGATGGCGAACTCGTCGCCGCCGAGACGGGCCACAACATCGCCGGGGCGTATGACGCCCTGCAATCGCCCTGCCACCTGCTTGAGCAGATCGTCGCCGCCATGATGGCCGTGCCGGTCGTTGACCTGCTTGAAGCCGTCCAGATCGAGCAGGAGAAGGCCGAGGGCCTCCTCCTTCGCGCAGGCGTCATCGAGGGCTCGATCGAGACCTCGGCGATTGGCGAGGCCGGTGAGCGAATCATGGCTCGCGGCGAAATCGAGTTCCCGCCGCACCATCATCAGTTCCTCGAATTGGCCGATGATGTGATCCGAGCTCTCGAAGATCGAGTACAGATAGACCCCGAGCAGGACGCTGAGCGCCTGATACAGCGCATCGCCCGAGAGCAGGAAGGCAGCGATCTGCGCGCCGATGGCGAGTGAGGAAAGCCCGGCACAAATCCAGTAGCGCAGCGTCCGCAGATAGGAGCCGGCCGTCAGCGCCATGTTGAGGCCAAGGCTGAGCACGAAGCCGCCGGTATGGCCGAGATAGGCCGCGCCGACCGTCAAGGTCGCGATCACGCCGGTGAAGGCGAAGGCCGTATAGGCATACCCCTTCTCCCAGGCCCGCGCCTCTTCCAGAGTCAGCCTGCGGGCCGGATCGCGGCGCTTGAATCCGACGATGTTGATGACGCGTGCGATCGTCGTGATCACGCCCGCGCCGGTGATCCACCAGAAGATCGGCTCGCCGGTCTGTACGGCCATGATCGCGGAGCCGATGATCAGGCCAGCCGCGATGCACAGAATCTGCGGCAAGGCTGCGAAGAGACTCGAGATGATCTCGATCTCGATCTCGGCGGGCAACCGCCTTGCTCGCCTGCGGGGCCTCATCAACAGATGCATGGCATCATGCCCTACGCGCGCGGGCCTAAAATTCCCTCAGCCCGATGCAGGGCATTTTACCAATCGCGGCTTCGGAACCGCTGGCTCAGCTTTTGTTCATCGCGCTCCAGCTAAAATTGCCCAAGCTCGTCTCGCCGCCTCTCGGTCACGGCGAGATTGCGGAAAGGGAAGACCATGACTCGCCACAGGCTCGCTCTATCGGCTTTCGCCGGAGCTATGCTGCTGTCGGCCATTCCAGCAGGCGCGCAGTATTACGACCCCTACCGTCCTCCGCCGCCGCCTTACGGGTACGACCGGCCGCCTCCGCCGCCCTATGGCTATGGCTATGACCGGCCGCGCTATCGGCAGCGCTACAACAACATCTGCGTCACCAGCCGCGGCGATTGCCCCACGCCGCCACTGCCTTCGGGCACCGGCTGCAGCTGCTACATCCCCGGCTTCGGCAACAAGCGTGGCGCCGTGCCCTGATCGCGAGGCCCCCCGGCTTCAGGGCCGGCGGTGGCTCTCGCTGCCGAGATAGCAGATGCCCTCGCCGGGCTTGGCCTTGGGGTTGGGGAAGATGATGAAGCCGTCGCGCGGCATCGTGACGACGGTGCCGTCGGCGCGGCGGGCAATCGGCGTTCCCTTGGCGACGCGGTCGCCGGTCTTCCACGAGCCTTCGACGCGGTCGCCCTCGGCTTCGCAGATCACCAGATCGTCCATATGGACGACGACGCGCTCGGCCGGAGCCGGCGGCGCTTCTTCGGTCAAACCGACATGGGCGAGCGCATTGCGGATCGCCTTGTAGCCGACATCGACGGAAGCCGGGTCGTCGTGGCGACCGCATTCGAGCGTCACGCCATAGCCGCCGGCGAAGCGCATGAACTCGGTCGTGCCGAAGCCCTCGGTGACGGCGAGGCGCGGCAGGTTCAGCCGTTCCCGTGCCGCGATCAGCCGGACATAGATGTCGAGCCAGCCATGGATCATCAGGTCGACGCCGAGGCTGGCGGCGAAGGCGGCTTCGGCCGGGCCATGGCGGAAGGGCTCGAGCTCGCCGCGGTTGTCGTCCGGCCCGAAGAAGACGAAGGGCACGCCCTCCCCGGTGAAGGAATGGACGTCGAGCAGCATGTCGTGCTGGCGCAGGATCGCGGAGAGGCGGTTGCCGATCCGGTCCTCGTTGTCGCTCGGTTGCGGCCGCTCGCGCAGGTCGCGGTTGAGGTTGCGGTCTCCCTCTCGGGTGTTCTGCCGATAGGCCTTGGGATTGGCGACGGGCAGGAAGGTGACCTCGCCGCGCTGGATCGCGACGCGACCAGCCCGGCAATCCTCGATCACGCGGGCGATGGCATTGGGCCCGCAGGTCTCGTTGCCATGGACGGCGCCGAGGACGAGGAGCTTCGGCCCCGCCTTCAGCCCGTGGAAGCGGATGGTTTCGAGCGGAGGATCGATCAGGTGCTGGGTCGTCATCGGTCTACTGTCAGGCTTTGCGAAGCTGCGAATGCGGATCGAGGATATCGCGCAGCCCGTCACCTAGCAGGTTGAGGCCGAGCACGGTCAGGAAAATCGCGAGACCCGGAAAGATCGAGATCCAGGGCGCAGTCGAGATCTGGTCGCGCGCATCCGAGAGCATGCTGCCCCAGCTTGGGAAGGGCGGGCGGATTCCCAGGCCGAGGAAGGAGAGCGAGGCCTCCGCCAGCACGGCACCGCCCATGCCGAGTGTGCCGATGACGATGATCGGGCCGGCGATGTTGGGCAGGATCTGCGTCAGCATGATGCGGAAGGTGCCGTAGCCGAGCGAGCGGGCGGCCTCGACATAACCCAGCTGCCTCACCGAAAGCGTCGCGGCCCGGGTCAACCGGCAGGTGAAGGACCAATTGGTGAGGCCCAGCGCGATCAGCAGGCTGGTGAGGCCGGGGTTGAGGATCGCCATGATCGCCAGCGCGAATATCAGCGAGGGAATGGCGAGCATCATGTTGGTGAGGCCGTTGACAAAATCGTCCCACCAGCCGCCCCAATAGGCGGCGGAGAGGCCGAGCGCGACGCCGATCACCGTGTTGATGAGCTGCGAGACGATGCCGACCGTCAGCGAGATGCGGGCGCCGTAGAGCACGCGGCTGTAGATGTCGCGCCCCTGCGCATCGGTGCCGAACCAGAACTCCGATCCCGGCGGGATCTCGGCGTTCATCAGGTTGGCGTCCATGACGGGATCGGTGTGGGCAAACCAGGGCGCGAAGACACCGCCAGCCACGACGAGCGCGAAGCAGGCCCCCCCGATCCAGAGATTGGCACGAAATTTCATGGGAAGGCCTAGCTGTACTTGATGCGCGGATCGACGACGGCGCAGAGCACGTCGACGGCGATGTTCACGACGAGGAAGAAGAGCACGATCGTCAGGATGCAACCCTGCACGACGGGGATGTCGCGCCAGGTCACGCTGTCGACCAACAGCGAACCCAGGCCAGGCCAGGCGAAGAGCTTTTCGACGACGACCGCCTGGCCAAGCACCGAGCCGAACTGCAGGCCGAGCGTGGTCAGCACGATGACGAGCGCGTTGCGCGCGACATGCCAGCGCATGACGCGGTAGGAACCCGCGCCCTTGGCGCGGGCGGTGCGGACGAAATCGGCGTGCATGACTTCGAGCACCGCTGCGCGCGTCGTGCGCGCCAACAACGCAAGCGGCGAGACGCCGAGCGCGATCGCCGGCAGCACGATGTAGCGCGGATCGCCGTCGCCATAGCCGAAGCTCGGGAACCAGCCGAGCGTCAGCGCGAAGCCGTACATCAGCAGCAGGCCGAGCCAGAACATCGGCAGCGACAGGCCGGAGACGGCGAAGACCATCGAGAGCATGTCGACCCAGCTCCCCGGCTTCAGCGCCGCGAGGAAACCGAGCGGTACGCCGATGACGATGGCGAAGAGCATGGCCCCGAGCGCGAGCTGAAGGCTCGGCCAGAGCCGCTCGCCGATCTGGTTGATCACCGGCTGGCGCGTGCGAAAGGAATTGCCGAGATCGAAGGTGGCGAGGCCGCCGACATATTTCGCGAAGCGCAGCGGCAGCGGGTCGTTGAGACCGAACTGCTCGTTCATGCGCGCGATGGTTTCGGCGTCGATATTGCTGCGCCCGTCAGCCATCTGGCTGGTGGCGAAATTGCCTGGGATGACGCTGAACAGCACGAAGATCAGCGCCGCGACCGCAAGCAGGATCGGGATCGCCTGAAGCAGGCGACGCGCGATATATGGCAACATGGCGAACCCCTGATTGCGGCGATCAACGTGCCGCTATCGGAAAGATCATTCTCCGCCGTCATCCCGGGCGTAGCGACGCGGAGACCCGGGATCCATGCCGGAACGGTTCAGGCATGGATCCCGGATCAGCGCCGCTGACGCGGCTTGTCCGGGATGACCGGGGCGGTCCCTCCATCTGGGCTCCAGGCCCAGATGGAGAAGGCAGACACCGCTTACTTCGCCGCCGGCGAGGAAGCGTCGACCCAGAGGTCCTCGTAGCGCTGCAGTGCGAGCTCAGTCGCGTTCGGCTGGAGGCCGTGCAGCCAGGGCTGATAGGCCATGACCGCCTTGTTGTAGTTGAAGAACCAGACCGGGGCCTCATCCTGCAGCATGGCATTGGCCTTCTTCAGCAGCTCCAGCTGCTTGGCCGGATCGTTCTCGGCCGAGGCGTCGTCGATCAGCTTGTCATAGGCCGCGTTCTTGAAGGTGGTGTAGTTGCAGGACGAGCGCGGCGTCGCGGAGTGGAAGCACTTCAGCGCCGTCAGCGAGTCCGGGCCGGAGGTGTTCGACCAGATGAAGGCCTGGAAGTCGCCGCCCACGACGACACCGCCCAGGGCCGAGGTTTCGACCGGCTTGACCTTCACCTTGATGCCGACCTTGGCGAGCATCGGGATCGTTGCCTCGACGATCGGAATGCCCCAGCTCTCGTTCGGCGTCGCGGTCCATTCGAACTCGAAGCCGTCGGGATAGCCGGCCTCGGTCAGCAACTTCTTGGCCTTTTCGGGATCGTAGGCGTAGGGCTTGGCGTCCTTGTCGAAGACCGGCGAGGACAGCGGCAGCCAGCCCGCGGCGCGATAGGCCTTGTCACGGACCAGGCGCTTGATGATCAGGTCGCTGTCGATGGCGTGGTTGATCGCCTGGCGCACCCGCTTGTCGGAGAAGGGCTTGAAGCTCGGATTCATGCCCATGTTGCGGGTGAAGACCTCGGCGACCTCGAGAATGCCCTTCGAGAGGTTCGCATCGGCCTTGTAGGCGACGTACTGGGTCGAGCCGAGGATCGAGACGTCGATCTCCTTGTTGCGGAAGGCGACGTCGCGCGCAGCCGCCTCGCCCATCGGCGAGATGACGAGCTTGTCGGCATAGGGCTTGCCGGTCTGGTAGTATTTGTCCCAGCGCTCGAAGGCCATGCGCGAACCGGGCACGTGCTCGACGAACTTGAACGGGCCGAGGCCGATCGGCTTGTTGAAGAAGTCGGGAGCCTGCGCTTCCTTGGCCGGAAGGATCGCGGTCATCGCGCTGAACAGGAAATAGCCGGGATCGGCCTTGTCCGTCAGCGTCATTTCGAGCGTGTAATCGTCGATCTTCTTGAGGCCGGAGATCTCCTTGGCCTGGCCCTTCTGGACATCGCTGGCGCCGACGATGCGGGCGATGTAGCGCGCGCCCGGATAGTTCTTCGCCCCGTCCATGAGGCGGGTATAGGACCAGATGATGTCATCGGCCGTCATCTTGCGGCCGTTGTGGAAGAGCGCATCGTCGCGCAGCTTGAAAGTGTAGACCTTCCCGTCCGGCGAGACCGTCACGCTCTTGGCGAGGTCGAGCGCCGGCTTGCCGGCCTTCGCATCCCATTTGTAGAGCATGCTGTGCAGCGCATAGCCGTAGATCTCGTCCTGGATCTGGTTCGAGACATGGCTGTCATTGCTGACGAAGGATGCGCCATAGGGCGCCGTAAAGCGGATCGTCCCGCCACGGCGCGGCTCCTGGGCCTGCGCTTGCGCCTGCACTGCAAAAGCCGCCAGCGTCAGCGCGGTGGCAAAGGCAAATTTCTTCAACAACACGATTATTCCTCCCGTTTTTTTCTCATCGGCTCCGGCTGATCCGGAGTTGTTTGCTTCCAAGTGGAACCATAATGGCTTTGCCGCGCTTGTCTTCCCCTGCGCGGTCGAAGCCGGCCTCACGCCCGCTCGTAGACGACCTCGCCGCCCAGAATGGTGAGATCGCAGCGCGTGTCCTTGAGGATATCCGCCGGATCGGCCGCAAGCAGATTGCGCGAGAACACCGCAACGTCGGCGAGGAAGCCGGGGGCGAGCCGCCCCTTCACGGCTTCCTGCTTCTGAGAGAAGGCGCCGTATTCGGTGTAGGCCTGCAGGGCCTCCTCGATCGAGACGCGCTGGCCTTCGTCCATCACCGTGCCCTTCCAGGTCTGGCGGGTCAGCATGGTGTGGAAGTTCGGGAAGGGGTTGGGGTCGCAGACCGGCGCGTCGCTGCCCGTCGCCGGCTTCAGACCGAGGTCGAACCAGGTGCGGAAGGGGTAGCTCGGCAGCGCGCGCTCCGGGCCGAGCACCTTGACGTAGGCATCGCCGAAATCATGGATGAAGACCTGCTGCGGGCAGGGATAGATCCCGGCCTTGACCATGCGCTCGTGCTGGGCCGGGGTCGAGAAGCCGCAATGCTCGATGCGATGACGGCGATCCGGATCGGGATGGGCCGCGAGCGCCTTTTCATAGGCCGTGATGAGCTGTTCGATCGCAGCGTCGCCAATGGCGTGGCAGGCGAGCTGATAGCCCTTCTTGTGAGCGTCGAGCACCATGCGTTCGAGCTCGGCATCCTCCCACATCCAGACGCCGGTGGTCTTGTCCTCGCCGAGATAGGGCTCGGTCATCCAGGCGGTGCGCCCGCCGGCCGAACCGTCGAGGAAGAGCTTCACGGCACCGATCATCAGCATGTCATCGCCGGTGCCCGAGATCAGCCCCGCGTCGTAGCACTGCGGCACGATCGAGCGGCCGTCGTCGCCGAGCAAGGTCAGCCAGGTGCGCACCGGCAGGCGCCCGTCGCGCTTGGCGCGGTGATACGCGGCAATCTCGCCGAAGCCGCCCTTCTGGCCGACCGCAGCGTCCATGCAGCTGGTGATGCCGAGCGAGAGCAGGTAGCGGCCGCCGCGCTCGATGCCGGCGATGATATCCTCCTCGGTGGCAGCAGGGATCGCGGCCTGCACCGGGGCGCGGGCGTTCTCGGCAAGCAGGCCGGTCAGGCGGCCGTTCTGCTGCTCGATCAGGCCGCCCTGCGGCGTCGGCGACTTCTCGTCGATGCCGCCGAGACGAAGGGCCTCCGAGTTGCAGATCGCGATATGGCCGCAGGTGCGGACCAGCATCACCGGATTGTTCGGCGCGGCGCGATCGAGCTCCTCGCGATAGGGATGGCGGCCGGTGTCAAGCTTGGTCTGGTCGTAGCCGCGGGAGAGAACCCACTCGCCGGGCTTCAGCGTCGCAGCCCGGGCCGAGATCGCGGCGAGCAGCGCCTCCAGCGTCGGCGCGGCCTCGGGCTTGGAATCGACCCAGCCCATGGTCATGCCGAGCGAGACGAGATGCAGGTGCGAATCGTTGAGACCCGGTGTCGCCAGACGGCCCTTCAGATCGATTATCCGCGTCTTCGGCCCGACGAGCGGTGCGATCTCGCCATCGCTGCCGGCCGCGAGCACCCGGCCCTGCCAGATCGCCAGCGCCTCGACGACGCCGTCCTCGCGCCCGCACCAGATCGGCCCGTTGCGCAGCACGATATCGGCATGAACCGCCATGGTTTTCTCCTGCATTTACTGTCTTCGCCGGCGCTTTGCGGCCGGGCTTCAGATGTCGTCGAGGGGGAAGATCGGCCGGCGCACCTTGCGGTAGGGCCGCTCCTTGAAATTGCGCGTCGAGATCGCGCCGGTATCGACTTCCAGCACCTCGCGCGCGATCGGCTCGAAGGCGGCGCGGAAGTGCTGCATCGACTTGACGATCACTGTCGATTTCCGTGTCGGATCGACACCGAGCGAGGTGAACTGGGCGAGATCGGTCGCTTGGCCGTTATGGGTGATGACGATGATCTCGACATCGTCGACGCGCAGCAGGGCCGAGAGCCCGTAATTGCGCCAGACGCCGCCGGCCATAGGGCCGTAGCACATGAAGTATCCGTCGGTCAGCGCGACGACATGGGCGTCGAGATCGAGCGGGCCGCCGCCCATGCTGGGATCGACCTTGCCGCCGAGCTTCAGCCTGACGCGGTTGCCGACGCCGGCCGCCTGTGCCGCGAGCGCCGCTTCGGGGTCGCAGATCGCGTGGAAGCCGACATTCTTCAGCTTCGCGTCAAGGACCGCGCGCAGCAGGTTGGTGGCATCGCCATAGGCGCCGGAGCCGGGATTGTCGGAATAATCCGAGATCACCACAGGCTTGTAGCCGGGCTTTCCGGCGTCGGCCTCGCCAGCCTTGGCGCGGGCCATGGCCTCGGCCAGCGGCGTGAAATGGATCGAGGAGAAGCGGCGCTGCTCCCAGGCATAGTCCATCAGCTCTTCGGCGACGGCCTGCGCCTTGTCGCGATCGTCGGCCGTGACCGCGATCGACGGGCCGATGTCGTGGACGTCGGCCGAGGAGAAGCCAGCCTGAACGCTGACGACCAGCGCATCGCCGGAGGCTTCCAGCGCATCGCCCCTGCGCAGCAATTCCAGGAACGGCGGCGAGGTGGTGCGCCCGCCGTCGAGAGCATAGAGGATCGGGCGGCGGGCGAGCGCGACCTTGGGCCTGATCTCGCCCTTCATTGCGCGTTCGAGCAGTTCCGCCGCCTGCCAGGTCCGCTCATACTGATCGATATGCGGATAGGTGCGGTAGGAGATCAACGCGTTGGCGTTGTCGGCCATGAGCTGCGTAACCGTTGCGTGCAGGTCGAGCACCGCGACGACCGGCACATCCGGGCCGACGCGCTTGCGCAGCCGCGCCAGCAACTCGCCTTCGCCATCATCCGAGCTCTCGGTCGCCATCGCGCCGTGGAGGTGCAGCAGCACGCCGTCGACGCCATCGGCAGCATTGACGATGTGGCCGGCAAAGACGTCGAAGGCGGCATCGGTGACGCGGCCCGAGGGATTGGCACCGGTCACCAGCGGATGGGTCAGGCTCCAGCCGAACTTGTCGGCAGCCTCGAAGGCAGCCCCCATCGAGGTGCGGGTGCCGCGGAAGGCCTCGGGGATTTCATTGCCCAGAAAGGCGCCGTGCGCCCGGAAAGTGGCTTCGTCCGTGAGCTGAACACTGAAGGTGTTCGTCTCATGCATGAACTCGGCAATCAGCACGCGCCGCGTCATTCTCTCCCTCGTCGTCTTGTTCAAATTTTTTAACAGTTTTGGCGAGACGCCTTCGCAATGCCACTGATTTCCACGCATACACCCCCTCGAATGAGGGTGCTTGTCGAAATGTGGTGAGTATGCTGAACTCGGCGGAACCAAGTCGGTGCCGGCGCATTTCCGCAGCAGTGATCTGCGAGCCCACGCCATGCCGGTCTCCCCGCAAGCTAAACGACGCCCCGCCAGGATGCGACTGCGGCGCGTTTCGTCTGACGAACTCACGATCCGCCGCGTCCGTCACGGGCGCTTCTTCGGCTATCGCGATGCGGAGGGCGAGAGAATCACGGATGAGGACACGCTGGCGCGCATCCGCTCCCTCGCGATCCCCCCGGCCTATGAAGATGTCCGGATCGCCACCGATCCGCGGGCGCATCTTCAGGCGATCGGCCATGACGAGGCCGGCCGTCTGCAGCATCGCTACCATCCCGAATGGGAGAAGGTGCGCGAACGCCACAAGCTGAAGCGGCTTGGACGGCTGATCGCCGCTCTGCCGAAGCTGCGTGCCCGCATTGTCGCCGACATGAAGGCCCGCACGCTTTCCCACGACAAGGCCCTCGCCTGCGCCGCCGCCATCATCGACCGCTGCCACCTGCGCGTCGGCAACGAGAGCTATGCGAAGAGCAACGGCAGCCACGGCACGTCGACGCTGCTGAAGCGGCACGTCGCGCTCACGGGCACGCGGGTCGCGCTTCATTTCCGCGGCAAGGGCGGCAAGGAGATCGCCTGCGCGGTGGACGACGCTCCGCTGGCACGCGCGCTCACGCGCATTGCCGCGTTGCCAGGGCGCAGGCTGCTGCAATATCGCCGCGAAGACGGGTCCGTCGCAGCGATCCATGCGGCCGAGATCAACGCTTATCTGAAGCAGGCCTGCGGCCTGCCGGTCAGCAGCAAGGATCTGCGGATGCTCGCCGCCAACGCTGCGGCAGCGGAGTTGCTGCTGGCGGCAGAGGAGGTCGCGAGCGAGGCCGGACGCAAGCGCCAGCTCGCCGACATCATGCGCGCGGTCTCGGAGCGCCTCGTCAACACGCCGGCCGTGGTGCGCAAGAGCTATGTCCACGCCATCGTCATCGATGCCTATGCCAGCGGGCGGCTGCAGCGCAGCTACGCCAGGGCTCGCGCCCGGGCCGGCTGCTCGCGGATCGAGCGCGCGCTCGGGCTGCTGGCGGGCTGAAGCCACCGGGAACAATGCCGCGGCTCGCAGCTTGGTCCAGTATCTGACATGCACCCATGGAGGCCGAGATGCTCAACCGTGTCGGTTCACCAAAGCCGATCGAGACGCCGCAGCCGCCCGCTCAGTCGGTGGCCACCGGAAAGCGCCCCGGGCCGTCGCCGCACTCCGCCCATCCGACAGGCCCCGCCCCGCCCTTCGAGTATGAGGAGGAGCCGCCGCAGACGGATTTCCAGGCAGGCGCGAAGAAGCTACCGTCTGGCGAAGGCTCTGGACGGAATTGATGGAATGAACGGGGATTGGGGCTTCGTTGTGTGGATCGTCGTGATCGCGATTCCACTGGGTATCGCGCTGGCGGCGCGTTGGGCAGGCGCGCGGGGGCCCGGCGCCACCATGCTCGACAAGCCGAGCGCCGAGGATCCGCGAGATCCCATTTAAGATACTGATATCGTTATTTCATTTATTTTCCTGAGATTTTCGGGAACCTGCCTGTTTGCTTCCGCGTTTCGTCGCCGCTGAATCCTGGCGGCGGAGACAGACATGGACGAAGAGAGAATCAAGCGCATTGCCCGCGCGATGTGCAGGGCTGCGCGGCTCGACCCCGACAAGCCGGCCGGCAACAAGGGCCCCTATACGATGTCGATGCACGAACCGGGATACGAAAGCCCGCAGCCTGCCTGGATGCTGTTCTGGAAGGAGGCGGCGCAGTTCGCCGCACGGCATGGCGAGGTCGCCGTCCGGCTCTGACCTCATCCCGAAGCGGCCACTCGCCTGCATGCGACGGTGGCCATGACAAGGCCCGGCACCCCGACAAGGAGCCGGGCCTTGCTGTCTGGTTAGGGTTCTCGCTGAAGCTACAGCGTCTTGAACGTCGGATAGTAGCCGCGGTAGCTCTTCTCGAGGATCGCCCCGCCGCCGCGCGACTTCAGCTCCTCGGCGACGGCGAGGCCGAGTTCCCGCGCCTGCTCGGGCGCGGCGCTGTCGCTGGCTTCGACACGCTCCGCTCCCTCGACGGACGTGACCTGGGCATGCAGGGTCAGGCGGCCATCGGCCCAGCTGGCGCAGGCACCGACCGGCAAGCTGCAGCCGGCACCCAGCGCATGCATCATCTCGCGCTCGGCTTCGACCTCTGCACGAGCCTTGGGGCATTGGATCGCCTGCAGGATCTCGATCACGGCGGCATCGTCGGCGCGGGCTTCCAGGCCCAGCGCCCCCTGCCCGACGGCATAGGGGAAAAGCTCGGATGCCAGCACCTCGGACGATGCAACGTCCAGCCCGAGCCGGCGCAGCCCGGCTTGGGCGAGGATGACGGCATCGAGCGGATCGTCGCCGCCGATCTTGGCGAGGCGCGGGCCGACATTGCCGCGAATCGGCACGACGGTAACGTCGGGTCGCAGGTTGAGGATTTGCGCGCGGCGCCGCAGCGAGCCGGTCCCGATGCGAGCCCCCTCCCGGAGCGAAGCCATCGTCGCACCGCAGAGCGCGTCGCGCGGATCCTCGCGCGGCGGCACGGAGGCAAGGACGAGACCCTCATGCAGAGCGGTCGGCAGGTCCTTCAGGGAATGAACGACGAAATCGACCTCGCGGCGCACGAGCTGCTGCTCGTGCTCGACGGCGAAGACACCGACCATGCCGAACTGATGGAATTCGGAGACGCGGTCACGATCAGCGATGGTGGCGATCTGGCAGAGGGTGAATTCCGTCTCCGGAAACTTCTCCCGGATCAACCCCATGACCTGATTGGTCTGCGCCATCGCCAGCGGGCTGCGGCGCGTGCCGATCCTCAGATGCATGACTTCTTACTTTCGATCCTATCCGGCCGGGCCGGTTGCGGGGGTCTATAACAGGGGGGCAGCTGGCTGACGAGTGGCGCGCAGGCACGCGGGCGCTGCGCCTGATCAACCGCCCTGCCGTAGCTCCTCCATCCCCTGCTGCAATACCTCAAACACACGCGGATCGCGCGACTGGGCGACATTGAAGCGCATGAAGCCGCCCGCGCCCTGCGAGACGCTGAAGACGTTGCCGGGCGCCAGCACGACGTTCCGCGCCACAGCCAGCCGCGCAAGCCCGGCGGAATCGACGCCCTCAGGCAGGCGGCACCAGAGGTAGAAGCCGCCGCGCGGCATCAGCCATGGCACGATGCCGAGCATCTCCAGCCGGGTGGCGGCCTCGCGGCGAGCCTGGGCGAGGCGGCGGCGCACCTCCTCCATATGCTTGCGATAACCTCCCTCGGCGAGCACGCCTGCAACCAGATCGGCCGCGACCGGGCCGGGGCCGCCGAAGTTCGTCGCGACCTGAAGGTCGACCAACCCATCGATCCAATCCGCGCGCGCGGCGATGTAGCCGCAACGCAGGGAGGCCGAGAGCGTCTTCGAGAAGCTGCCGATGCGGATCACCCGGTCGAGCCCGTCGAGCAAAGCGAGGCGCGGCGACCGTTCCGGCTCGAAATCGGCGAAGATCTCGTCCTCGACGATGGTGAGATCCTGAGCGGCGGCGATTTGCAGGACACGGAAGGCCGTCTGCGGCGAGAGGCTGGCCCCGGTCGGGTTGTGCAGCCCGGAATTGGTAAGGTAGAGGCGCGGCCGCTCGGCAGAGACCAGCGCCTCGAAAGCGGAGACGTCCGGCCCCGATGGCGTATAGGGCACGCCGAGCACGCGCAGCTGATGTGCCCGCAGCAACGCCTGGAAGTTGAAATAGCAGGGATCGTCGACAAGGACGGTGTCGCCCGGCCGCAGCAGGAAGCGGCAGACCAGATCGAGCGCCTGCGTTCCCGACCCGGTCAGCAGGAGCTGTTCAGGACCCGCGGCGAGCCCCTCCTCGGCGAAACGCCCGAGCAGATAGCGCCGCAGCGTCGGCGAGCCGCGCGTCCCGCCATATTCGGAGAGAACCGGGTCCTGCGCCCGCGCCAAAGCGCGAAAGCCGCGGCGCAGCGCCTCGCCCGGCATCCAGTCGGCCGGGAGCCAGCCACAACCCGGCTTCAGAGCGGCCTCATCCGCATCGAGCGACTGGCGCGAGACCCAGAAGGGATCCACCGCGCGCTCGTGCGGCGATGCGGCCTGCGTCAATGCCAGGGGCGGCAGGCCATTGCCCGTGACATAGAAGCCGGAGCCCTGGCGGGCGCGGATCAAGCCTTCCGCGGCCAGCCGGTCATAAGCCTCGACAACGGTGGACGGCGAAACCCGCATCGTCGCGGCGAAACGGCGGATCGACGGCAGCCGGTCGCCAGGGGCCAGAGACCGAGCCGCGAGCTTGTCCCGAATGGCGGCCATCACCACCGCCGTCCGCCCCTGCCCGGCGTCGACTGCGCTCGGATCGACAACTGTCATGATGTCCATACCCATACAGTTCTACTCGAATGTATCGGATTGTCACTGTTCCGGCCAGCGCAGACTGCCTAGACCTGCGAGGATGCAGAACAAGGCGGCGACGATGCAGCAGGACGGGGCCGGCAAGGGATGGGGCAGCGGCCTCATCGGCGTGCTGATCTTCAGCGGCTCCCTGCCGGCCACGCGCGTCGCCGTCGCCGGCTTCTCGCCGCTCTTCCTCACTTCCGCCCGCGCAGTGATCGCGGCGCTTCTGGGCGCGTTCTTCCTCGTCCTGCTGCGCCAGAAGCGGCCGGAACGCTCCGATCTCGGCCCGCTCGCCATCGTCGCGCTCGGCGTCGTTCTCGGCTTTCCGCTGCTGACGGCGCTGGCGCTCCAGCACATCACGGCGGCCCGCTCGATCGTGTTCGTCGGGCTGCTGCCGCTGGCGACGGCACTGTTCGGCGTGATGCGCGCCGGCGAGCGGCCGAAGCCGGCCTTCTGGCTTTTCTCCGTGCTCGGCGCTGCGACCGTCGCGGGCTTCGCGCTCGCCCATAGCGAGGGCGGTTCGCTCACCGGCGACCTGCTGATGATCGCCGCCATCCTGCTCTGCGGCCTTGGCTATGCCGAAGGTGCGGCGCTCTCGCGCCGGCTCGGCGGCTGGCAGGTCATCTCCTGGGCGCTGCTGCTGTCACTGCCGGCGATGGCCGTGCTGACGCTGCTGTTCCTGCCGGCATCCTGGCAGGGCATCGGGACGCCCGCCTGGCTCGGCCTGGCCTATGTCTCGGTCTTCAGCATGCTGGTCGGCTTCGTGTTCTGGTACCGCGGGCTGGCTCTCGGCGGCATCGCCGGTGTCGGGCAGCTCCAGCTCCTGCAGCCCTTCTTCGGCCTGCTGCTTGCCGGCCTGCTGCTGCATGAGCCCATCGCCTGGACGATGGTCGCAGTGGCGGGCGTCGTTGTCCTCTGCGTTGCGGGTGCAAAGCGCTTCGCGTGAGCCTCGCAGGCTTCGCCGCGGCACCGAAGCATCAGAAGCGGGCCGCGGCGGAGCGGGTTACCTGGCCATCAGCGCGACCAGGATCGGCCCCCAGGCGGTCAGGAGAATGTTCCCGATCGCATAGGGCACTGTGTAGCCCAGAGCGGGGACGCTACTCTGGGCTTCGTCCTGGATCGCCCTGAGAGCAGCCGTGATCGTGCCCGCTCCGGCA
The DNA here is from genome assembly GCF_056397745.1 of Allobosea sp. 05L423. NCBI lineage: Bacteria > Pseudomonadati > Pseudomonadota > Alphaproteobacteria > Hyphomicrobiales > Alloboseaceae > Allobosea > Allobosea sp. 05L423. The sequence goes on from NZ_JBFTOA010000006.1 coordinate 45,206, forward strand.
CAGGCGCCGAGCACGATGAGGGGATCCATCTTCAGGACATATCGGCCGAAGAGGATGCCCAGCGTGTGCGGAAGCAGCGCGGAGACGAGGCCGACGACCACCAGGCTGAGCCCGGTCGTCTTCAGCCCGGAGATGAAGCTCGGGCCCGCGCCGAGGCCGACGATGCCGATGAACACGCACAGGCCGACCGTATCGAAGATCCAGATCGCCGGTTCGGGTATGCGGCCGAAGTAGGGATAGGCCGACCGCAGCCAGCCGAAGGCCAGCCCCATGATGAGCGCTCCGCCGCTGGCGGTCAGCGTCAGCGGGATCCCGCCGACGACGACGCTCAGGAGCCCGACCAGACCGCCCAGGAAGATGCCGAGACCGACGAACACCATGTCGGTCGCAGAGGTCCGCCTATCGGGGTAGCCGAGTTTCTCCGCAGCGCGTTCGACGGCATGCATCGGTCCGATGATCGAGAGGACATCGCCGCGATTGACCTTGCTTTCCGCCTCGATCGGCATGGCCAAACCGGAGCGCATCAGCCGGGCGAGGAAGACGCCGCGGGCGAAATCCTGATTAGCGAGCTCCGCCAAGCGCTGCCCGTCGAGGGAACGGTTGGTCAGGACCACGTCGAGCGACTCGATGGGGATATCGAGAAGACCGGGATCGCTGACCTCCGGGCCGATGAGGTCGCCGTGATTTGCGTGGACCTCCTGCCGGGCCATGACGGCGACGATGTCGCCCGCGCGGATCACGAGATTGGGCTCGGGCTCGCGCAGGGTATCGCCTGAACGGATGCGCAGCAGGTAGGCACGCGCCACGCGTGGAAGCGCCTCGATCTCGGCGACAGTCCGACCGACGAACTGCTCATTGGTGACGCGATAGGTCCGCGTATCAAACAGGCGCGCGGCCGAGACCACGCCGTCTGCCTCGCTGACCTGCCCCGATGATTGCGAGGCCATTGCGGCCGCGGTCTCCTTCAAATCGATGCCCATCAGCTTCGGGCCGATCTTCGGCAGGAACCAGACCAGCGAGGCGGTGCCGACGAGATAGGTGACGGCGTAGGCGACAGGGATGTTGTTGACCAGTGCCGTCCGTTCGGACTGGGGAAGATCGAGGCGCTGGATCGCCTCGCCCGCGGTTCCGATCACGGTCGACTCCGAAAAGGCGCCGGCGAGCAGGCCGGCAGCAGTCCCGATGTCGTAGCCGAGGAGCTTTGCGAACCCGAATGCCGAGAGGAGGCAGGTCACGCAGAGCACGACCGTCAGCGCGACCTGCGGAATGGCATCGCGCTTGAGGGCGCGAAAGAACTGGGGGCCGACCTTGTAGCCGGTCGTGAACAGGAACAGATCGAAGAAGACCGCCTTCACGGCGGCAGGCACCTTGATGTCGAGCTGGCCGATCACGACGCCGGCCAGCAGGCAGCCGACGACGATGCCGAGGCTGAAGCTGCCGAATTTCAGCCGGCCGACCAGAAAACCGAGGGCGATGGTCAGGAAGATCGCGAGCTCGGGATTGCCACGCAAGGCGTCAACGACGAAACTCATGCCCCCCTCCCCGCAAATGCGCTCTCGCATAGAGCGGAACGACCCGATGGCGCTGATCGGCCATCAGGCCTGCGCGACAGCGCGGCCCTCAGGACTTCTCCTTGAGGGCGAGTTTGTAGGCCTCGAAGGCCTGCCGATAGCCACGAGCGACGGCACGCGTCGCGCGGCCGATCTGGCTGTAGACCTCGTCGTCGAGATTGGCGAAGGAGACGCGCACCGACCAGTCCGGCGCATGGAAGCCGCCACCGTTCAGCAACACGATGCCGTGGTCCTCGGCCAGCCGGAATACGATGTCGAGCGGGTGGATGTGCTGCTTCATATAGGCCACCACCTCGGGGCCGACATATTTGTTGGCCCAGAACTCGAAATCGACCAGGCCGTAATAGCGATCGTGCAGCGGATTGTCGGGCACCTCGATGCCCAACCCCTCGATCATCCTGTCGGCGCGAGACCTGACGATATCCATGCAGGTCTTCTGATAAAGCTTGGCCTCGTCCATCATCTCGGACAGCGAGAACAGCGACATCATCACCTGCTGCGGAAGCGACAAGCCGGCGGTGTGGTTGAGAGCGATGTCGCGGCTGTCCGCGACGATGCGGTCGATCAGCCTCATCTCGCGCGGCTTCAGCGTCAGCGGTCCGTATCGCTTGTCGAGCACCGTCAGGATCTTCTCGGGATGGTTCGCGATCGCCTTGTCGAAGATGTTGTCGCGATGGATGGCGATGACGCCGAGCCGCCAGCCGGTGCAGCCGAAATACTTGGAGTAGGAGTAGACCCCGATCGTATTGCGCGGGAGCGCTCCGAGCAGGCCGCGGAAGCCCTTCACGAAGGTTCCGTAGACATCGTCGGTCAGGAGCAGCAGATCGGGGCGCTTCGTCGTGACCAGCTTGACGATCTTGGCGATCGTCTCCTCGCTCAGCGCGACAGCGGAGGGATTGCCGGGGTTGACCACGAAGAAGGCCTTGACCTTCGGGTCCTCGAGTTTCTTCAGCTCCTCGTCGGTGAACTGGAAGCGGTTCTCCTGCGGCGCCGCCACGGTGACGATGTTGAGGCCGTAGTCCTCGAGATGCGGCATTTCGAGATAGGGGGTGAAGATCGGCGTCGCCAGGGCGATCGTGTCGCCGGGGTTCAGCAGCCGGTTGGCCTTCAGCGACTTGAAGATGTAGCACATCGCCGCCGTGCCGCCCTCGACGGCATAGAGGTCGAACTGGCCGGGGGGGCGCGGCTCGCCGCACATCGCCCACATCAGATACTCGTGCACGATGCGCTCGTTGTGCACCAGCATGCGGTCCGGCACCGGGTAGTTGTCGCCGATGATCGAGTCGACCAGCTCGTGCACGAAGGCATCAGGCTTGAAGTCGAACTTCTTGACGGCGAAGGCGACCATCTCGCGGAGAAAGGCGGCGCCGGGGGAATCTTTGTGCGTGGTCAGCCAATCCTCCAGCCGCGCGGCGATGCCGTCGGCCTTGGGCATGCCGCCGATGCCGGCGGGCTTGTTCATCACGCGGCGGCTTTCTGTGATCGCGAATTGCCCAAGCAGGAAGAAGCCTTCGCGCGGTGTCATCGCCACCCAGTTGGGGTTGCCGCGGCCGGCGTTGAGCATCGCGATCGACGAGTCCTGAGCCGTCAGCTTTGCAAGGCGGATGAGCTCGTCCTTGATCTCGAAGGGGCTGAGTTTCTCGAAGCTCCGCAGAGTGACAGGATCCATGACAAACTCCTGATATGAGCCTGAAATCGAATGGTTTCGTCTGATTTTGTCAGGTCAGCAGAATGATGATCACCATGCCCCAGATAGTCAGAAGCGTGTTCCCGACCGCGTAGGTCACGGTGTAACCGAGCGCCGGAACCTGGCTGCCCGCGGTCTCGCAGATCATTCCGAGCGCGGCCGTCGTGGTGCGCGCGCCGGCGCAGGCGCCAAGCAGGATCGCCGGATCGAACCGGAACACATACTTGCCGGCGAACATCGCCAGGATCAGCGGGACGGCCGTCGCCAGAGCGCCCCAGAGGAAGAGGCCGACGCCCTGCGTCTGCAGCCCCTTGACGAAGCCGGGGCCGGCCGAGATGCCGACGACGGCGATGAACATGTTGAGGCCGACCGAATTCATGAACCAGACGGTCGAGCTCGGGATGCGGCCGAAGACCGGGCGCACCGACCGCAGCCAGCCGAAGACGAGACCGGAGATCAGCGCACCGCCTGCGGTCGACAGCGTCAGCGGAACACCGCCCACCTTGAACACGAGCGCGCCGATGAGCGCGCCGAGCGTGATGGCACCGCCGATGAAGGCGACATCGGCGACATCGCTCGGGCGATCCGCATGGCCGATGGTCTTCGCAACCGCAGCGATGTCCTGGGTGCGGCCGACGACGGTCAGGATGTCGCCGCGATGAATGATCGTATCCGGCAGGATCGGGATGCTGACGGCGGTCGCGCCGCGGACGATCTTGCGCAGGAAGACGCCGCGGGCGGTCGGCATCTGGGAGAGCTCGGTCAGCGTCTTGCCGTCGGCGTCCTTGCTGGTGACGTAGATGTCGACGCCCTCGGCCTTCAGGTCGAGCAGTTCGGGGTCCTCGATCTCATCGGCATTCTGACCGATCAGGTTGACCAGCGTCTCGCGCGGACCGGCGAGAGCGATGACGTCCCCTTCTCGCAGGATCGTGTCGGCGGTCGCGTCCTCGATGACGCCGTTGCGGCGGATGCGCTCGACGAAGACGCGGGCGTCCGGCACCAGGGCCTCGGCTTCCGCGGCGCGCATGCCGGCGACCTTGGCGTCGGTGCGGAGCCGGAAGGCGCGGAGCTCGAAGCGCCGCCAGACGGAGCCCGGACCTCCGATCTCCTTGCCGCCGCCGAGCCGGGCCTCGTAGTCCTTGCAGGCCTTGACGAGATCGATACCGAGCAGCTTCGGGCCGAGCTGGGCGAGAACGACGGCAGACCCGACGGTGCCGAAGATGTAGGTGACCGCATAGGCGACCGGCATCCCATCGAGATATTCCTTGGTTTGTTCGGCCGACAGCCCAAGGCGATTGATGGCGTCGGTCGCCAGCCCCATCGAGGCCGAGATCGTCTGTGATCCGGCATAGAGGCCGGCCGCGTAGCCCGGATGGTAGCCGGCGATCTTCGCGATTGCGACGGGAACCGCCAGGCAGAAGACGGTGACGACGACCGCAAAGATCGCCTGCGGCGCGCCGTCCTTGGCAATGCCGCGAACGAACTGCGGCCCGACGCCGTAGCCGACGGCAAACAGGAAGAGCAGGAAGAAGGTCGATTTCACATTGGGGGAGATCGTGATGCCGAGCTGGCCGATGATGACAGCGGCAATCAGCGTCGAGGTCACCGCGCCGAGGCTGAAGCCCTTATAGGCGAAGCCGCCGACATAGTATCCGATCGCCAGCGAGAGGAAGAGCGAGATCTCCGGGTAGCTTCTCAGGGTGGCAGCGAACCAGTCGAACATTCCATTCCCCCAATTGCTGGCAGTCGGGATCGACGAACAGCTAAGCTGCTCGAGGCTTTTTCTGACTCTTCTCGGCACTCACACCTTGTTTGTCGGACAGCGCGTCCGGCCTCAGCAATTTGAGGCCCTTTGCTTTCTCGTATCCGTGGATTTCCTTCACATCGAGCTTGCGCATGAAGGTGATCGTTTCATGCGTCACGACCTGGCCCGGCACCAGGATCGGGAAGCCCGGCGGGTAGGGAATGACGAAATTGGCCGAGACGAGCGCCGGGCCCTTGTCGATGCGACGGTCGCATTCGGGGCTGTCGATCGGCAGGTATTCGCATTTTTCCTCCGCATAGGCGGAGAAGAACGCCGTGCGGATATCGCCTTCAGGCGTGTTCTTGCCGGCATCGCCGCGAAAGGCTTCGTGGAAGCGGCTGAAATCCGGGAGTTCGGGCACATCCTTCATCAGGCTGCGCACACGGGCCTCGAAGGCCCGTCGTTCGCCTTCGCCGCCCTGACGCAGGCGCGCCTCGATCTCATTGCTGATCTTGAGCAGGACGCCGATCAGCAGCGCCACATCGCTGCGCGTGTTGTTGATGTTGGACTGGAGGAGCACCGAGTTGCGCGACGTCTTGTTGACCTGGATGCCGTACTCGGAGGCCAGAAGTCCCTTGAACGAGGTGCCGTCGAAGCCCGCTGTGCCGCAGACCAGCGTCATGCGCGTCGGGTCGAGGCAGAATTCGTCCTCGCGCATGCTGCGCAACTGGTCGTCCCAGCGCGTCTCGGGCGCAAGGAAATCGACAAAGCCGCTGGTCCGGTACTGCGCCGGCACCATTCCATCGGCTCCGACGATCTTGAAGTACTTGGAGATCAGCGGGTGGATGGCGATCTCCCGCCGGATGTCGAGCGCTACTTCGATGGCGTTCATTACCAGGCCGTAGCCTTCGAGCTCCATCTGCCGGCGTGCGACCTCGAGGCTGGCGATGAGCTGCTGGTTCGGGCTCGTCGAGGCGTGGGTGAAGATCGCTTCGTGGAACTGCGCCTCGACCTTGTGGAAGTCGACATCCTTGACCAGCACCATCGACCCCTGCCGGAATGCCGACATCGATTTATGGGTCGAGTTCGTCTGATAGACGCGCAACCGGACGGCGCGCGGATCGGGGATCAGCCGCGTGTCCAGCAGGGTCTTGGCAGATGGGCTCGCGCCGAGTTCCTTGCGCTGCCGCTCGTAGCTGTCGACGGCTTCCGGCCCCTCCATCCAGGCTTCGATGTCGGCCGCCGCGCCCATCGCCGTTCGCGGCCTCAGGAAGGGTGACCAGCGGGCGAAGCCGAACCATGCTTCGTCCCAGAGGAAGATCAGATCCGGCTTGATGGCGAGGCATTCCTCCATCACGCGCCGGGTGTTGTAGATGTGGCCGTCGAAGGTGCAGTTGGTCAGGTCGACCATCTTGACGCGATCCAGGCGGCCTTCCGCCTTCAGATCAAGCAGCGCCTTCTTGATGGTGCGCAGCGGCACCGCCCCGTACATTGAGTATTCCGTCATCGGGAACGCCTCGACATAGACGGGCTGCGCGCCGCTCAGCACCAGGCCGTAATGATGCGACTTGTGGCAGTTGCGGTCGAGGATGACGATGTCGCCGGGCGCGACCAGCGCCTGCAGAACCATCTTGTTCGAGGTGCTGGTGCCGTTGGTCACGAAGAAGACGTGGTCGGCGCCGAAGGCGCGCGCCGCCATTTCCTGGGCGCGCTTGATGTTGCCGGTGGGCTCCAGCAGGCTGTCCAGGCCGCCCGTGGTGGCGCTGCTCTCGGCAAGGAAGAGGTTGATGCCGTAGAACTGGCCCATGTCGCGGATCCAGGGCGAGTGGAAAACCGATTTGCCGCGTGCGATCGGAAGGGCATGGAAGGTGGCGATCGGCCTCTGCGCATAGAGCTTGAGATTGTCGAAGAAAGGCGTGTCGTAGCGCGCCTTGATGCCCTCCAGCACCGACAGATGCAGCTCCAGCGGCTCCTCGACCTGGTACATCACGCGGCGGATCATCGCGGCGCGCGGATCGCCCGCCAGCTTTTCGACGCGCCGATCGGAGAGCAGATAGATATCGAGCTCGGGCCGGATCGCCTTCAGCCCGGCGGCGAGGCGCAAGGCCATGTCGGCTTCATCAGCCTTGTCGAGGAGCGGCTGCTGCGCGGCGAGGACGCTGCGCAGGATCGGGGCATCGTGCCGGGACCTCAGCACAAAGCCCTCATAGATGGCGACCGCAGCGATGTTGGGATTCAGCACTGCCGCGCAGATCGCATCTTCCAGGCTGCCAACCAGCACCGCTTCGTAGACGAACGCGTCCTCGGGGCGTCTCAGCCGGCGAAACTCGGCCGCGACATGCGGCCAGCGATCGGGGGGAGCGGGCGTCACCAGCAGCGTTTCGAAATAGGGACGGTGCGATGAACCCTCTCCCAGTGACGAGGGCAGAATGTCCACCGGCTCCGCCAGCGACAGGTCGGCCGACTGCCATTCCTTCGGATCATGCTTGTAGTTGCTCGTGATGATGGCCAGCGAGATGCGCTTGGCGAGCGACAGGAAGCCGGTTGCGTCGTCGTTCTGCAGGAGGCCCCGCAGGGCCGCCAGAAGCTCGGCGCCCGGGAATGCATGAAACTCCTCGATGACGCCGAGTTCATTGAGCGCAACCTCGACCGCGCGGCGGCTCTTGCCACCCGTCGACCAGGAGCGCGCGGCGGCATGAAGATCCCGCCAGCGGTCGGCTCGGCCCGAAGGAGCCGAGAAGAAGTGATCGATGCTGCGCGATTCCTGAACAGGAGGGGCCATCGTGAATCCTTCCCTCGGGCTGCAAGATCCGTGTGGCGCCAGCCGGCCGTCGAATTCAGCACAACGAGAGAAGACGGTGTATTGTCCTTGGGGACAGGTTCCGGCCTCTCCAGACGGGAGTATTCCTTAGGCCCGTTGGTGTTTTCAGCGTCCGTGACGAAAAGTCATGGCGCGCATTCAAGCCGTGCGCGGTCACACGCCGACCTGACTGGCCTTAGACGTTTCTCAATGCCTCGGCGCGGAGCCCGTCACATGGATAGAAAAATGCTCATTCTTGCTGGGATAGCGGCGGCCGGTGCGGCAATTTACCTGTCGGTCGGCTCCCAGCCGGCAACGGCCTGCAATCGCACGGCCGGATGCGCCATGGATGTCCTGCAAGAGGGCCGCGACATGATGCAGGACGGGCGCGCAGCCGAGAACATGCGTGCGGGCCAGGAGAACATCGCCGCCTTCAAGCGCCAGCAGGCGGCCGATGAGGCAGCGATCAGAGCGCGTTCGGCGCGGAAATAAGCACCGGCTCAGTGCGATGGCCGGACGAACCGCCAGACGCAAAAAACCGGCCGCTTCGGCCGGTTTTCAACGTCTGCGGAATTGGCGAATATGAGGATGGTGCCGCAAGAGGGATTCGAACCCCCGACCCCCTCATTACGAATGAGGTGCTCTACCAGCTGAGCTATTGCGGCGACGGGTGGCGCTGTAACAGTCACTGCGGAGCTTGGCAAGCCAAACCCGACATCTTGCACAGGGTTGCGTAGCGCCTGCCGCCCCGCAACCGGTGGAGCCGCTACCCGATCAGGCGGCCCCGTGAAGCCACCCCGCTGGATCGCCACGCCTCCCATCGGGTGCGAAACGGCAATCCAGGCCTTTGTTTGCGCATGGGATTTCTCCGAAAAGTGGAAGTCACTTTTCGGTCCGATGCTTCAGTCCTTGCGCAGCTTCTCCGTCTCCGGTTTCTCCTGCCCGAGCGCGACGATGCCGCGGCGGATCGCCCGGGTGCGGGTGAAGTGCTTGTGCAGCGTCTCGCCGTCGCCGTAGCGGATGGCGCGGGTCAGCAGCGCGAGGTCCTCGTTGAAGCGGCCGAGCATCTCCAGCACCGCTTCCTTGTTGTGCAGGAAGACGTCGCGCCACATCGTCGGGTCCGACGCCGCGATGCGGGTGAAGTCGCGGAAACCACCGGCCGAGAACTTGATGACCTCCGACTGCGTCACCGCTTCGAGGTCCTCGGCCGTGCCGACGATGTTGTAGGCGATGAGATGCGGCAGGTGGCTGGTGACAGCGAGCACGAGATCATGATGCTGCGCGCTCATCACCTCGACCAGCGCCCCCATCCCCTCCCAGAACTGGCGGGTTTTCGCGATGGCCGCCGCGTCCGTGCCTTCCGGCGGGGTCAGGATGCACCAGCGGTTGAGGAAGAGGCTCGGGAAGCCGGCATCGGGGCCGGAATTCTCGGTGCCCGCGACCGGATGGGCCGGCACGAAGGCGACGCCCTCCGGCAGATGCGGCGAGACGGCGTCGACGACCGAGCCCTTGACCGAGCCGACATCGGAGACGATCGCGCCGGGCTTCAGCGAGGACGCAATCTCGGCCGCGACCGGCCCGCAGGCCCCGACCGGAACGCAGAGGATGATGTGGTCGGCATCAACAGCCGCTTCCGCTGCCGTCTCTGCCACGGCATGGCCGAGGCCGAGTTCGCGCGCCCGCTGGCGGACGGCTTCGTCGCGGTCCGCCAGCACGATCGTGCCGGCGAGATTCAGCTCCTTCGCCGCGCGCGCGATCGAGGAGCCGATCAGCCCGATGCCGATGATGGCGAGGCGGGCAAAGACCGGCGTGGGCCGGCGCGGCGCGAAGCTTTCCGCCATCTCGCTCATGCCTTGAGGAAATCGGCGAGCGCTGCGACGACGAGGCGGTTCGCCTCCTCGGAGCCGATGGTCATGCGCAGCGCGTCCGGCAGGCCATAGGAGGTGACGGCGCGCAGGATGAGGCCGCGCTGGGTCAGGAAGGCGTCGGCCTCCTTGGCCGTCTTGCCCGGTGTCTTCGGGAAATGAATCAGGATGAAGTTGCCGACCGAGGGCGTCACGGTGAGACCGAGCTTCTCCAGCTCGGCCGTCGTCCAGGCCAGCCACTTCTCGTTGTGCTCCAGCGCGGCGGCGACATGGGCCTCGTCTGCGACGGCGGCGGCGCCCGCCTCGATCGCGGCGCCGTTGACGTTGAAGGGGCCGCGGATACGTTCGAGCGCATCGATGATATGGGCCGGCGCATACATCCAGCCGATGCGCAGATTGGCGAGGCCGTAGATCTTCGAGAAGGTGCGGGTCATCACCACATTCTCGCTCTCGGCGACGAGTTCGAGGCCGGAGGCGTAGTCGTTGCGGCGGACATACTCGGCATAGGCCGCGTCCAGCACCAGCAGGATATGCGGCGGAAGGCCGGCCTGCAGGCGCTTCACCTCGTCGAAGGGCAGATAGGTGCCGGTCGGGTTGTTGGGGTTGGCGAGGAAGACGATCTTCGTCTTCGGTGTCACCGCGGCGAGGATGCCGTCGACATCGGCCGTGTAGTTTTTCTCGGCCACGACGACCGGCTTACCGCCGGCGGCGAGGATCGCGATGCGATAAACCAGGAAGCCGTACTGGCTGTAGATGCCCTCGTCGCCCGCGCCGAGATAGGCCTTGGTGACGAGCTCCAGCAGTTCATCCGAGCCGTTGCCGCAGATGATCCGCGCGGGATCGAGACCGTAGCGGCCGGCGATCGCCTGCTTGAGCTTGGTCGACGTGCCGTCGGGATAGAGCTCCAGCTTGGCGGCAAGGCCCTCGAAGGCCGCGACGGCCTTCGGGCTCGGGCCGAGCGGCGTCTCGTTGGAGGAGAGCTTGTGCAGCTTCACGCCGGCGGGGGCGGCGGACTTGCCGGGGACATAGGCCTCGATGTCGAGGACGCCGGGACGGGGAACGGGGCGGGAGGCGGTCATCTCTTGCTCTTTCGGTATCATATCCGCGCGGTCATCCCGGATGGAGCGAAGCGAAGATCCGGGATCCATGCCGGAGCGTTCACCGGCAGCGCTCAGGCATGGATCCCGGGTCTCCCTATGGTCGCCCGGGATGGCGGCGTTGAGGGGGCATTAGATCAAGTTCATCTATTCACGAACGGGCGGATTTGACGGCGAAGCGGGCGGCATGGCTGCCGACCTCGGAGAAGTCGCTGAGACCGGCGGGCGCGAGGGCGGCACGGATCACCGACTGATCGACCTCGCCGGAGGCCGCGACCAGCAGCGACAGATGCGAGCCATCGGCCGCCGAGGCCGAGACCTCGGCCAGATGCTCGGCGAGACCGTGACGGAGTGCTTCCGACCAGCGCTCGACGCGGGCGGCATAGAGCACGATCTCGCGCACGGCGGCGTCGGTCAGCGGCTTGGCGATGCAGTAGACCGGCGTTCCCGCTGGATGATCCGGCCGCTCGATGAAGGGCAGGCGCGCGATGATCTTGGGCTTGTCGGCCCCGATCAGGTCCCGCCACCAGATGCCGGCGCTGGCGCCCTGGTCCATGCGGAAGATGCCGAGGTCGCCGGCTGACTCGGCCACGGCGCGGATGACCGCGCGGGCATCCTCATGCGGGACGAAGGGAACGGTGAAGCCAAAATGGAAGCGAGCGGAATCGCGCATTGCCGGATCGCCGCCGGAGACATCGGCATGCACCGAATAATTGGCCTGCACATAGGTGAAGGTCGCGATGATGATGCGCCAGATGCTCTCGACCGTATCGAGCGGCAGAAGCCCCTTATGGCGCAGCGCGAGGCGCTTCATCATGTCGGCCTCGCGGCCGGGGCGGAAGGCAGAGCCGGAGGCCTGCGTCTTCTTGACCGAGATCAGCGTCTCGATGATCTGCGAGCGCTCCATCAGCAGCGCATGCATCTCGCTGTCGATGCGATCGATCCCTGCACGCAGGTCGGCGAGGGTCGTGGGGGCGGCTTCGGTCATGGCGGCAGGTTGCGCTTCTCGACGAGGACCCGTGAGCCCTCATCCTGAGCAGCAAGCGAAGCTTGCGTCCCGAAGGATGCTCCAGGAGGTTTCGGAACCCGCTGGATCATCCTTCGAGACGCCACGTTCCGCGGCTCCTCAGGATGAGGGCTTTAGGAGTTGCCACGCTCCTTAGCGCTCCCGCCGCGCCTTGGCAAAGCCGGCTGCGCAGTCCCGCGTTGACAGCGACGCGCCGGCACGGCATCGCTAGAGTTCGATTTTCCGAACGCCTGGACCGGCAAGACAAATCACACTGCCGAAGCGGACGATATGAGCGATCTCTCCCCCAGCCTGGCCGATCCGCAGAAGGAGGCGAACGAGCCTTCGAGCCCGGTTGCGCGTTTCGGCCCCGACACGCCGCTGTTGATGGATTGCGGCGTCGTGCTCGACCGGTGGCAGATCGCCTACCAGACTTACGGCACGCTCAACGCCGACAAAACGAACGCGATCCTGGTCTGCCATGCCCTGACCGGCGACCAATATGTCGCGAGCCGCAATCCCATCACCGGCAAGGGCGGCTGGTGGACCGCGATGATCGGACCGGGCAAGCCGATCGACACCGACCGCTTCTTCGTGATCTGCGCCAACGTGATCGGCGGCTGCACCGGCACGACCGGACCGGCCTCGACCAATCCGGCCACTGGCAAGCCCTGGGGCCTGTCTTTCCCGGTCGTCACCATCCGCGACATGGTGCGGGCGCAGGCAGCGCTGGTCGACTCGCTCGGCATCGAGACGCTGTTCTGCGTCGCGGGCGGCTCGATGGGCGGCATGCAGGTGCTGCAATGGGCGGCGAGCTATCCGGGTCGCGTCTTCTCTGCGCTGCCGCTGGCGACCGGCGCCAAGCACTCGGCCCAGAACATCGCCTTCCACGAAGTCGGCCGTCAGGCAGTGATGGCCGATCCCGACTGGCGGCAGGGGCGCTATCTCGAAGAGGGCACCCGCCCGGCCAAGGGGCTTTCGGTGGCGCGGATGGGCGCGCACATCACCTATCTCTCGGAGCAGGCGCTGCACCGCAAGTTCGGCCGCAAGCTGCAGGACCGGGAGGCGCCGACCTTCTCCTTCGACGCTGACTTCCAGGTGGAGAGCTACCTGCGCTATCAGGGCCTCTCCTTCGTCGAGCGCTTCGACGCCAACTCCTATCTCTATGTGACGCGCGCGATGGATTATTTCGACCTCGCAGCCGACCATGACGGCGTGCTCGCGCGCGCTTTCGTGGGCACAAAGACACGTTTCTGCGTGGCCTCCTTCACCTCGGACTGGCTGTTCCCCACCGCGGATTCCCGCGCGATCGTGCATGCGCTCAACGCCGCCGGCGCCTCGGTCTCCTTCGTCGAACTGGAGAGCGACAAGGGGCACGACGCCTTCCTGCTGGAAGAGCCCAATCTCTTCGCCACGACACGCGGCTTCATCGGCGCAGCGGCACGGGCACGCGGACTCTGAGCATGGCCTTCAGCGACAACCAGACCAACCGCATCGACCTGAAGCTCGTCGCCGAGATGGTGACGCCGGGCACGCGCGTGCTCGATGTCGGCTGCGGCGACGGAGTGCTGCTCGCGCTCCTCGCCGAAACCCGCCGGGTCGATGCGCGCGGCATCGAGCTTTCGCGCGAAGGCGTGGCCGATTGCGTGGCGCGAGGGCTCTCGGTGATCCAGGGTGACGCCGACGCCGATCTTGCCGGCTATCCCGACGATTCGTTCGACTACGTCATCCTGTCCCAGACGATCCAGGCGACGCGCAATCCGCGACTCGTGCTGGAGCACATGCTGCGCATCGGCCGGCACGCGATCGTCTCCTTCCCGAATTTCGGGCATTGGCGGATGCGCAGCCAGGTGTTCTTCCAGGGGCGGATGCCGGTGACCGACGCCCTGCCCTATTCATGGTGGGACACGCCCAACATCCATTTCTGCACGATTCGGGACTTCGTCGTGCTCTGCGACCAGATCGGCGCCAAGAAGGAGCGCGCGGTGGCGCTCGATGCCGCCGGCGGCCGGGTCGGCGTCAACGCGCCCTGGTGGTTCTGGAACCTGTTCGGCGCGCAGGCGGTGTTCCTGCTGAAGCGGGGATGAGCAGCGCTTCGCTACCGAGACAAGAAAGGGCCGCTCGCGCGGCCCTTTCGTTATCTGTCTACTCCGCAGACATCAGTTCAGCGCGACGCCCGCCGGCCGCTTTTCCTTTACGGCCGCGACATCGCCGAGCATCAGCGAGCCCGGCCCGACGGTGACGGGCACCGTCTCGCCGTCGACGATCTCGCCGGCGAGGATGGCTTCCGCCAGCGGGTCCTGCACCGACTTCTGGATCACGCGTTTGAGCGGACGTGCGCCATAGGCGGGGTCGTAACCCTTGTCCGCCAGCCACTCGCGCGCCTCCTTCGAGAGCTCGAGCGTGATCTTGCGGTCGGTCAGCAGCTTCTGCAGCCGGGCCATCTGGATGTCGACGATCGCGCCCATGTCCTCCCGCCGCAGTCGGTGGAACAGGATGATGTCGTCGATCCGGTTCAGGAACTCCGGCCGGAAGGCATGGCGGACCACGCCCATGACCTCGTCGCGGACGGCATCGCTGTCCTGCCCTTCCGGCTGGTTCACCAGGAACTCCGAACCGAGGTTCGAGGTCATGATGATCAGCACGTTGCGGAAGTCGACCGTGCGGCCCTGGCCGTCGGTCAGGCGCCCGTCGTCGAGAACCTGCAGCAGGACGTTGAAGACGTCCGGATGCGCCTTCTCGACTTCGTCGAAGAGCACGACCTGATAGGGCCGGCGACGAACCGCCTCCGTCAGGGCACCGCCCTCCTCATAGCCGACATAGCCGGGAGGCGCGCCGATCAGCCGGGCGACCGAGTGCTTCTCCATGTACTCGGACATGTCGATGCGCACGAGCGCGGTGTCGTCGTCGAACAGGAAGGCGGCGAGCGCCTTGGTCAGCTCCGTCTTGCCGACGCCGGTCGGGCCGAGGAACATGAAGGAACCGATCGGGCGGTTCGGGTCCTGCAGGCCGGCGCGGGCACGGCGGACCGCGGTCGAGACCGCTTCCACGGCCTCGCGCTGCCCGACGACGCGGGAGGCCAGAACCTCCTCCATGCGGAGCAGCTTCTCCTTCTCGCCTTCGAGCATCCGATCGACCGGCACGCCGGTCCAGCGGCTGACAACCTGCGCGACATGGTCCGGCGTCACCGCCTCCTCGACCATGCCGGCATCGTCACCTTTCGCCTCGACCTCGGCCAGCTTCTTCTCGAGCTGCGGGATCTCGCCATAGGCGAGCTCGCCCGCCCGCTGGTACTCACCCTTGCGCTGTGCCTGGGCGAGCTCGTTGCGGGCATTGTCGAGCTTGGTCTTGAGCTCCGCCGCCTGGCCGAGCTTGTCCTTCTCGGCCTTCCACTTGGTCGTGATCGCGTCGGAACGCGCCTCGAGCTCGGCCAGTTCGGATTCGAGCCGCTTCAGCCGCTCCTTCGAGCCAGCGTCGTTCTCCTTCTTGAGCGCCTCCTGTTCGATCTTGAGCCGCACGATCTCGCGGTCGATCGAATCCAGCTCCTCGGGCTTGGAGTCGACCTGCATGCGCAGCCGCGCCGAGGCTTCGTCGACAAGGTCAATCGCCTTGTCGGGCAGGAAGCGGTCAGTGATGTAGCGGTTCGAGAGCGTCGCGGCCGAGACCAGAGCCGAATCGGTGATGCGGACGCGGTGATGCTGCTCGTACTTCTCCTTCAGGCCGCGCAGGATCGAGATGGTGTCCTCGACCGTCGGCTCGTCGACGAAGACGGGCTGGAAGCGCCGCGCCAGCGCCGCGTCCTTCTCGACGTATTTGCGGTACTCATCGAGCGTGGTCGCGCCGATGCAGTGCAACTCGCCGCGCGCGAGCGCCGGCTTCAGCAGGTTCGAGGCATCCATCGCGCCATCTGTCTTGCCGGCGCCGACAAGGGTGTGCATCTCATCGATGAACAGGATGACGCCGCCGTCCGAGGACGAGACCTCGGTCAGCACGGCCTTCAGCCGCTCCTCGAACTCGCCGCGATACTTCGCTCCGGCGATCAGCGAGCCCATGTCTAGGGCGAGCAGCTCCTTGTCCTTCAGGCTCTCGGGCACATCGCCATTGACGATACGCAAAGCGAGGCCCTCGGCGATGGCGGTCTTGCCGACGCCGGGCTCGCCAATGAGGACGGGGTTGTTCTTGGTCCGGCGCGACAGCACCTGGATGGTGCGACGGATCTCCTCGTCACGCCCGATCACCGGGTCGAGCTTGCCCTCGCGCGCCGCTGCGGTGAGGTCGCGGGCGTATTTCTTCAGCGCGTCATAGGCCTGTTCGGCCGAGGCGGAATCGGCCGTACGGCCCTTGCGGATCGCCTCGATCGCGGCGTTGAGCGCCTGCGGCGTCACACCGGCCTTCGACAGAGCCTTGCCCGCCTCGGTGTCCTTCTCGATCGCGAGAGCGAGCAAGAGCCGCTCGACCGTGACGAACGAGTCGCCAGCCTTCTCGGCCGCCTTCTCGGCGGTGTCGAACACGCGCGCCAGGCCCGGCGTCAGGTTGAGACCGCCCGAACCGCCCGAAACCTTCGGAATCTTCGCCAGGGCCTGATCGACGAGTTGCAGCGCGACGCGCGACTGACCGCCGGCCCGGTCGATCAGACCGGCCGCCATGCCCTCATTGTCGTCAAGCAACGCCTTGAGCAGATGCTCCGGCGTGAACTGCTGATGTCCCTCGCGTAGCGCGATCGTCTGCGCCGCCTGAAGAAAGCCCTTCGCTCGATCCGTATATTTTTCAATGTTCATTCAAGTCACTCCGCCCGCAGAACGCGCCCCGTGGCGACGTGTTCCGCTGCCCTTTCATCAAGATGGGGCGCCGCTATGGGCCGCCCCTCGCTCTCCAAGATAGTGTGACATTGGCGCAACGGAAGAGGGGCGCCCCCACAATTGACCTGGCGCAAGCGGCAGGCGCAGATCGGGCATGGCCGGGACCAAGCGACAGCAGGCGATTCGTCGGGCGTTGAGGGCGCTGGCGCCCGGCATTCCGCTCTCCGACGCAGAGGCGGTGATCACGCTGGCGGAGCGGCGCCACATGAAGGACCTGCCGCCCTCGACGGCCCTCTGGCTCGCGCTCGGCAGCCATGTCCGCCATGTCCATACCGACTACGAACGCCTGCTGGCCGAGGGCTATGACCGCGACGCCGCCCGCTTCTTCGTCGCCGACGAGACCGATGCCGTGCTCGCCGGCTGGGGCTGCCAGCGCTCGGTCAGCGACGGCGAGGACGAGGCGGATTGATCGAAACGGATACAAGATTTGATCTGTCAGGATCCGCCGACAAGGCTATGGTCCGCCACCTTTTGCCTGCTCGGGTCGGACCATGCGCATCGAAACGCTCTATCGCTACCCTGTGAAAGGCCTCTCGCCGGAGCCGCTTCAGCGCGCCGATCTGCCGACTGAAGGCTACTTTCCCGGCGACCGGCTGTTCGCCGTCGAGAATGGCCCTTCCGGCTTCGACGCCGCCGAGCCGGTGCATCAGCCGAAGATCAAGTACCTGATGCTGATGCGCAACGAGTCGCTGGCCCGGCTGCACAGCCGCTACGACGATGCGAGCGGAGACCTCGTCATCCATGAGGGAAGCCGGGAGGTATTGCGCGCAGCAACCGCCAGTGACGACGGCAGAGCGGCGATCACGCGCTTCTTCGAAGGTTTCATGCCCGCCGAGTTGCGCGGCGAGCCGAAGCTGCTGACGGCACCCTCGACCTATCGCTTCACCGATTCCCGCTCAGGCTTCGTCTCGATCATCAATCTCGCGAGCGTCGCCGATCTCGAAGAACGGCTCGGAAGACCTGTCGATCCGCTGCGCTTCCGCGGCAACCTGATGGTGAGCGGGCTCGAACCCTGGGCGGAGAACGAGTTGGTCGGCCGCGATCTGGACGGGCCGAATGGCCTGCGGCTGCATGTGATCAAGCGGATCGAGCGCTGCGCGGCGACGAATGTCGACCCGGAGACCGGCGCGCGCGACATGCAGATCCCGAAGGCGCTGATGCAGAACTACGGCCATGTCGATTGCGGCATCTATTGCCGCATCGTCGCGGGCGGGCACCTGCAGGCAGGAGACCTGCTGACACCGGCGGAGGCACCAGCCGAACTCGGCATAGCCTGAGAGCGCAGATAAACAAAAAGGGCCCTCGCGGGCCCTTTTTCAAAGCTGTCGGCGGGTTTCGCGGCTTACTCGGCCGACCCATCCGTCTCGGAGCCGAGAGCGTCCATGACCTCGCGCGGCGAGCGGCGGCGGCGGGTGCGCTTGGGCGCCGGCTCCGCGGCAACGTCGGCAGCCGCCTCAACCGGCTCCGCCGGTGCCGCCTCGACCGGCTCCGGCGCCGATACGCGCACGGGGTTGGTCAGGAAGGACGGCAGAGCGGTGGCGACATCCTCGCCCGCATCCGCCTCGATCTCGCGCTCGCGGCGCGGACGACGCTCGCGCTGGGGACGCTCGCTGCGCTCGAAACGACGCTCGCTCTGAACCTGCTCGGGAGCAGCCTCGGTCGCGTTCTCGGTGCTAACCGGAATATCGGAACGCGGTGCATCGGGACGCGGCGCATAGCCGGGAGCCCCACTCTGGCCGCCTTCGGCATTACGATCAAAGCGACGCTCACCGCGATCCTGACGATCGAAGCGGCGATCGTTGTTGTTACGGTCGTTGTTGTTGAAACGCTCGCGACGGTTCTGGCGGTCGAAACGCTGGCCGCCCTGCGGCTGGCCCTCGCCCCCCTCGCCTTCGGCGCGCAGGCCGCCATGACCGTTGTAGCCATTCTGGCCGGCATGGCCGTTCGGCCCGCGAAAATCGGGCTGCGGCCCGGCGCCGGGCTGGAAAAGCTGCCCCTCCTCTTCGCCCTCCTCGTCACCCTCGTCCGCATCCTCGACGAAGGCGCGATTCGGCGGGAAGGAATGGCCGAACTGCTGGGCCATCTGCTCCTGCGCCGCGAGCAGGATGCGATAGTAGTGCTCCGCGTACTGGAAATAGCTCTCGGCCGCGACCGTATCGCCAGAAGACTGGGCGTCGCGCGCAAGCTGCAGATATTTCTCGGCGACATGCTGCGCCGTGCCCCGGACCTTTACGTCCGGACCGTTGGATTCGTAGCTACGTTGCAGCGGATTAGGAGATTTGCGATTGCCGTTGTTGTTGCCGTTATTGTTACGGCCGCGCATACGCCGGTTCTGACCTGGTCTCATTCGCGTCTGTCTCGCGCTTCTGTGCTCAAAGCAACCGTGGTGCCGTCATACGCGTTGCGACACACAGCGGGTTGCGACGCTGTGCCGGACTGAGTTGACCCGAAGGGGCGATACGCCGTTTCTGGTCTTCACGCGCTCTTTTCCAAAACGGAGCTCCAGCCCCAAAAGGGGGGCTCAACCCCATGAGCCGATCGGCGCCACGCGCCTTCGGGGCTCCACCCGGCTTGTCAGCTGCACCGCTTCAGGAACACGCCTGCAAACGATGCCGAACTCGAGCAAATCCTGTAAGATCGGAAACTGCCCAGAGGCCCGGCTCTGACGCCACCAGCTTCGGCTGAATGCTGCATAGCGGCTTTTGGCGGCTTCTCCAAGCGAAATCAACCAAAAGCCTGTGCATTTCAGGCGAGCGCGAAGATCAACGCCCGCTCGTGCCCCCCCAGATCGTTCCGGCTGCCCCGGAATTCAAGCCCGCCGGCCCGCATCAGCGCGATGACATCGGGTCCCTGCCCGGCACCGATCTCAAAGACGACAAGGCCGCCCGGCGCCAGCAAAGCGGGCAAGGTTCTGGCGAAGATTCGATAGGGCCCCAGCCCATCCTCTCCGCCATCGAGAGCCAGCACCGGGTCATGCTCCCGCACCTCGACGGACAGGCCCGCGATCTCCGCCGAGGGAATATAGGGCGGGTTGGACAGGATCAGGTCAAAGCCGCCCGTCAGTCCCTCGGTCCAGTTGCCTTGCCGGAAGCTCACGCGATCGGTCAACCCGTTCAGCGCAGCGTTGGCAGCGGCCGTCAGGCTGGCCTCCTCCGACAGGTCGATGCCGATGCCCGTCGCCTGCGGCAGCTCGCTCAGCAGCGCGATCAGCAGGCAGCCGGTTCCGGTTCCGAGATCGAGCAGCTTCAGGGCCTCGCCACGGCGATCAGCCAGTTCCTGCAAGGCGGCTTCGACAATGGTCTCGCTGTCCGGCCGTGGCTCCAGCGTCGCGGGCGAGAGCCGGAACGGGAGGCCCCAGAATTCGCGTTCGCCGAGGATGCGCCAGACCGGTTCGCCCGCGACGCGCCGTGCCGCGAAGCCGCGCAGCCTGGCAAGCGCCTCTGCCGGCAAAACCATGTCGGGGTCGGGATTTTCAGCTCCGACACTGCCTTCGATGAGGAGGCGAGCATCGAGCCCGGCGGTTTCCGAACCGGCTTGGATCAGGCGCTGCGCAAGAAGACGCCGCGCCTCCCTGACGGTCGGCACGGCGCCCTCCCCTGACCAATCGATGCCGGCGGGCAAAGCGCTCGCCGGACTTGCGTTCGCTATCAGCTGTTGCCCTGCATTTTCTGATCGATGCACAGCTTCATCTTGGTATTGATCGAGGCCTTGCTTTCGCGAGCGCCCTTCATCTCCATCTGGCAGGCCTTGCGCGCCTGCGCCTGGGTCATCGACCCCTGCAAGGCCGCCGGCGGACCGGATGTGATCTTGCGAAAGGTATTCTCCTGCGCCTGCGAGATTCCGCTCATCGCCAGCGCCATCAGGCCGGCCATTGCAACCGTGGAAACAGTCTTGATCATGGGAGGCTCCCCCCTTTGCTGGTGTCGATACGTCACCAACGTCGGTCGGGCGATTTGGTTTCATCGCCACGGGCTTACGCCGCTCCTTCTTCTGCCAGGAGCCTTGCCTGATGCTCGGCGGTCAGGGCATCGACGATCTCGTCCAGGACGAGCCCCTGCATCATCTCGTCGAGCTTATAGAGCGTCAGGTTGATACGATGGTCGGTCACCCGCCCCTGCGGGAAATTGTAGGTGCGGATACGTTCCGAGCGATCGCCCGAGCCGACCTGCGAACGCCGGTCCGCCGAGCGCTCGGCATCGATGCGCAGGCGCTCCATGTCGTAGAGCTTGGCGCGCAGCAGTTCATAGGCCCTGGCCTTGTTCTTGTGCTGAGAGCGCTCGTCCTGCACCAGCACGACGGTATTGGTCGGAATATGGGTGAGGCGCACAGCCGATTCGGTCTTGTTGACGTGCTGGCCACCTGCACCGCCCGAGCGCAGCGTATCGGTGCGGATGTCGGCATCGTTCAGCACGATGTCGACGTCGCTCGCGAGCGGCAGGGTCGCCACCGTTGCCGCCGAGGTGTGGATGCGCCCGCTCGCCTCCGTATCCGGCACACGCTGGACGCGGTGAACGCCGGATTCAAATTTGAGCCTGGCATAGACTCCGCGGCCGTTGATCTCGGCGATGGCTTCCTTGTAGCCGCCGACGGTCCCCTCGCTTTCCGAAAGCATGTCGACGCTCCAGCCCTTCTGGGCCGCATAGCGCTGATACATGCGCAGCAGATCACCGGCGAAGAGCGAGGCTTCATCGCCCCCCGTTCCCGCCCGGATTTCGATGATGACGCCGCGCTCGTCGGCGGCATCCTTCGGCAGCAGCGCGATCAGGATCTCGCGGCCGCGCAGCTCGATCTCGGCGCGGGCGGCCTCCCGCTCCTCATAGGCAAGATCGCGGAACTCCGGGTCGGTAGCAGGATCCGCGATCAGGCTCTCTGCCTCATCCAGCGAGACCTGCGCCTGGCGCCAGGAAGCGATCGCGGCAACGACCGGATCGAGCTCCGAGAGTTCCTTCGCCAATTCGACGGTCCGTGCCGGATCGCTCGCGTGGTTGATCTCGTCCATCGCGGCGGCATGACGCGCCACGATGCTGTCGAGACGGTCCTGGGGAAGCTGAAGGGACATGGGAGAACTCTGGCAAATGATGAGAGACCGGGCGCGACAATGAGCGTCGCTAGACCGGGACCTTGAATTCAGCCGCGAAAGCAGCGAGCTGCGGGCGCAGGCTGGCGGCGCCTTCCGGCGAGGCAAGCATCCAGTCCATGCGCTCGCGGAGCTTGCGAACGTCGAGCGCACGCAACATCGCCTTGACCGGGCCAACCGAGGCAGCCGACATCGAGAAGCCGCAATAGCCCAGGCCGATCAGGGCCATGGTCTCCAGCGGCTTGCCGCCCATCTCGCCGCAAACGGTCACCGGGCAGCCGGCTTCCGAGGCCGCGTCGACGATCCGGCGCAGCGCCCTCAAGGCACCGACGCCGAGCGGATCGAAACGGTCCGCCACACGCTTGTTCTCGCGGTCGGCCGCGAACAGGAATTGCATCAGGTCGTTCGTCCCGATCGAGAGGAAATCCGCCTCGCGCGAGATTTCCGGCAGCTCGAACAGGAGCGAAGGCACTTCCACCATCACGCCCACGCGCAGATCCCGCGGCGGGGCGACGCCCTGCTTCTCCAGCATCGCCTGCTCGCGGCGGATGATCATGCGGGCGCGACGGAACTCGTCCGTGGTCGCGACCATCGGCAGCATGATCTTGAGATCGCGCCCGGCCCCTGCACGCAGCATCGCGCGCAGCTGCGCCCGGAGCAGGCGCGGCTTGTCGAGCCCGATGCGGATCGCCCGCCAGCCGAGCGCAGGGTTCTCCTCCTCGACCCGCTCCATATAGGGCAACACCTTGTCGCCGCCGATATCTAGGGTGCGGAAGGTCACGGGCCGTTCGCCGGCCGCGTCCAGCACGGCCGCATAGAGCGCCTGCTGCTCGGAGGTGGTGGGCATGTGCTGCGCCACCATGAACTGCAGCTCGGTGCGGAAGAGCCCGATACCCGACGCCGCCGTCGCCTCGATGTTCGGCATGTCGACGATCAGGCCGGCATTGATCTGCAGGGTGATCGCGACACCATCCTTGGTCGCCGCCGGAAGCTCCTTCAGCTTCTCGTACTGCTTCTGCTTGCGGGCGCGCAGCCGAGCCTTGTCCTTGTAGGCGTTCTCGACGTCGGGCTGGGGGCGGATCTGCACCTCGCCGGCCTGGCCATCCACGATGATGGCGTCACCCGCCTGAATGAGCGCGGTCGCATTGGCAACCTCGCCGACTGCGGGAATGCCGAGGGCTCGCGCGACAATGGCGATGTGGCTCGTCGGACCGCCCTCCTCCAGAACGAGGCCGCGCAGATGCGCGCGCTCATAGTCGAGCAGAGCGGCCGGCCCCATGGAGCGAGCGACGAGGATCGCATTCTCGGGCAACTTCTCATGCGCGACGCCATTGGCTTTGCCGAGCAGGGTGCGCTGGAGCCGGTTGGCGAGATCGTCCAGATCGTGCAGCCGCTCCCGCAGATAGGGATCGGTCTGGCGCAGCATCTTCGCACGGGTGTCGGACTGGACGCGCTCGACAGCCGCCTCCGCGGTCAGGCCCGTGAGCACGACCTCGCGCATCCGGCGCAGCCAGCCCTGATCGTGAGCGAACATGCGGAAAGTCTCGAGCACGTCCCGGTGCTCGCCGGTATGGGCGACGTCGCCACGCTCGATCAGCTCGTCGATCGAGGCACGCATCTCGCCGATCGCAGCTTCGAGGCGACTGACCTCGGCAGCCGGGTTTTCAGCGATGAGGTTGCTGATCGCGACGCGCGGTTCGTGCAGCACGGCATGACCGAGACCGACGCCATCAGCCAAGATAACGCCGACGCCATGGATCGGGCGATCGAGACCGATGGATGCGCCGGGTGCCGCCAGCGACTTCAATCCGCCGGCCGCGATCATCTCCGCCATCAGCATGGCGGTGGTCTGGAGGCTCTCGATCTCCTCTTCGGAGTAGATGCGCGAGGCCCGGTTCTGGATGACGAGCACGCCCATCACGGCGCCGCCACGCAGGATCGGCACGCCGAGGAAGGAGCGATAGACCTCTTCGCCCGTCTCGGGCCGGTAGGAGAAGGAGGGATGCGCCTGCGCATCCGAAAGTGCCAGCGGCTCGGCCTCGCTCGCGATCAGGCCGACGAGGCCCTCCCCGGCACGCATGGTCGTGAGGTGAACCGCCTCGCGGTTGAGGCCCTCGGTGGCGTAGAGCTCGAGCGAGCCGTCCTCGCGCAGGACGTAGACGGAACAGACTTCCGCGACGAGATTGCCCGCGATCAGGACGACGAGCCGATCGAGCCGCTCCTGCGGGCTGATCGATGCGGCCATGACCTCGCGGAGGCGGCGCAACAGAACGCCCGGTCCTCCGAGAGCACCTCGCATCGATCTCAGCCCTCCGCCCGCCTCCTCAGCCATCGACGATACGATGCCTGTCCGACCCGAGTCGCCCGCCCCGGCCATGCTGCCTTCTAGCGACCAAAGACCTTATTCGGCAAGGGCTGTGAGCAGGCTGTGAAACATCCCCCCAAGATTTCGACCGTCTTCGTCGCGATTGTGACAAGGTCTCATGGCTGAACCACCGCCAAATGAGACACTGCGCGGGGCCCTTGCTTCCGCGGTGATTCTTTCGAGACCTTGCGGCTCTTCGCATCCTGCGACGGCCGCTTCGCGCTGGCGGCGGCCCGCGCGGGGCGCCGGGTCCCGGTTCTCGGTTTCATGTGCTCAGCTTCGGCGCCCGGCATGGCACCACTGCCCGCCAACGCGTCGAGATATCGCTGCGTCCACCAATCGATGTCCGTCGCGGTGATCGTGGCGTAAAGCGTCTCGAAACGGCGGATACGCTCAGCCTTGGGCATAGCGAGCGCGGTACGGATCGCATCCGCCACCTCATGGGCATCGTAGGGATTAACGATCAGGGCTTCGCGCATCTGCTGGGCAGCGCCAGCGAAGCGCGACAGGACAAGGACACCCGGATCTGCAGGATTCTGCGCCGCGACATATTCCTTGGCGACCAAATTCATCCCGTCCCGCATCGGGGTGACGAGCCCGACCTCCGCGCGGCGATAGAAGCCGGCGAGCGCACTGCGCGAGTATGCCTTTTTGACCACCCGGATCGGCGTCCAGTCGAACTCGCCGAGCTGAGCGTTCAGCCTGCCCGCAACCTCGTCGGAAAGACGGTCGAGCTCGGCATATTCGGGCACGTCGCTGCGCGAAGGCGGGGCGATCTGCAGGAGGCTCACATTGCCGCGGTGCTCGGGATGGCTGCGCAGGAACTCGCCGAAGGCTTCGAGGCGCTGCACGATGCCCTTAGAATAATCGAGCCGATCGACGCCGACGACCAGTTTGCGCTCACCGAGCGATTCCCGCGTGGCCCGCAGCGGTGTCGGCGCCTGACGCGTCGAGGCCGTGGCAAGGCGGCGGAAAGCCTCGACGTCGATGCCGATCGGGAAGGCTTGCACCTCGGTCTCGCGCGTACCGACACGCACGCGCCGCCCGTCGCTGCGGCCGCCGCACAGCGCCTCCAGCCCGCCGATCAGGTTGCGGACATCGAGCTCCGTCTGCATGCCGACCAGATCATAGGCGGCTATGGTGCGGATCAGTGTCCCGCTGAACGGCAAGGCCCCCATCACATCGGCCGAGGGCCACGGGATATGGTGGAAATAGCCGATGCGGTTGCTGACACCGCGCCGGCGCAGTTCCGCTGCCAGCGGGATCAGATGATAATCGTGAATCCAGATGACGTCGTCGGGCTGGATGAGGCTCGCCAGCGCCCGCGCGAAGCGGCGATTGACGCCGAGATAGCCCATATAGTCGCTGCGCTGGAAATCGGTCAGTCCCAGCCGGTAATGCATCAGCGGCCAGAGAGCCCGGTTCGAAAAGCCGAGATAATAGCTCTGCCGTTCGGCCTCGCTGAGGTCGGTCACGGCATAGGTCACGTTGCCGCGCTGGACCTGCCGGACGTCATGGACCGCCGCATCACTGACGCCGCCGCTCCAGCCGAACCAGAGGCCGCCATGCTGCTCGAGCGCCTCGCGCAGCGCCACCGCCAGCCCGCCCGCCGTTGCCTTTTCCTGACGATCGGGGATGGTGACGCGGTTCGAAACGACGATGAGGCGCATAGCGACGAATTTCTCCAGGACGGCCGCCCGATTTTTGCCACCGGCGGCAGGAACAGAACGCCCAGGCAGGCGTAATGTTTCCAGGGTGCAGCGCTGGCCGCATGGCGAAGCGGTGGCAGTGCTGCGGTGAAATCGTGATCGCCACTATCGGGCGAACAGTAGAATGAGACAACCCCGATGACGATTTTTCCGCGCCGATAGCGGCGTGCGGACGATGAGAAAGGATTGTCAGCGAGGACAGCCGTTCTTCTGCCGTCTTCCCTGCCCAAATAGAAAGCGATGACGACATTGATCGAACCGGAAACTGTCCCGAGCACCCGCGATATCGCTGCGGAGGCGGAGCAGATCGCGCTGTTCCTGGATTTCGACGGAACGCTGGTCGAGATCGCGCCCTCACCCGAGGATGTCCAGCTCGACCGGCGCGTCGCCCCGGCGCTGGAAAGCCTGCGCAGCCAGCTTGGCGGCGCGCTGGCCCTGGTGTCGGGACGCCCGATCGCCTTTCTCGACGAGATGCTGGCACCTTACATCTTCGACATCGCCGGTTTGCACGGCGCACAGATTCGGATGGGCGGCGAGCTCCGGTCCCAATCCGCCCCCCCCGAACACATGCGCGAGGCGGTGCGGGACCTCGTGCGCTTCGCCAACAGCCATGTCGGCATCATCGTCGAGGACAAGCGGATATCGACCGCACTGCACTGGCGGCTCGCGCCCGAACTCAAGGACGAGGCGCTGGATCTGATGCGCAAGGCGGCCGCGAAGCTCGGGCCGTCCGTGCGCCTGCAGGAGGGCAAGTCTGTCGCCGAGCTGGTGCCGGCCAACGCGAGCAAGGGCAGCGCCATCGCTATGCTGATGGCGACGCCGGCCTATGCCGGCCGCCGCCCCGTCTTCATCGGCGATGACATCACCGACGAGGACGGCTTCGAGACGGTCAACGCCATGGATGGGCTTTCGATCCGGATCGGCGCAGATCGGGAAAGCCTGGCGACGATCCGCCTCGCCTCGCCGACCGCCTTGCGGCATATCCTTCTCGCAGCCGCCGAGAATGGCGGCCTCGCCGCTTCCAGCTTCTCCCAGGACTAAGGGTCTGGCCATGACCGTAACGACCACGGCCGCGGGGCAACGCTCCGCCTCGCTCGATCTCGGCGTGATCGGCAATTGCTCGATCGCCGCGCTCATCGACCGGCGTGCCCGCATCGTCTGGGGCTGCTTCCCGCGTTTCGACCGCGATCCCGTGTTCTGCTCGCTGATCAACAACAAGGCCGATGACGGCAATGAGGAGCTCGACAAGGGCTTCTTCGCCATCGAGCTCGTCGGCATGACGCGCTGCGAGCAAGGCTATCTCGACAATACCGCCATCCTCTCCTCCGTGCTGTCGGACGATCAGGGCAACGCCATCGAGATCCTCGATTTCGCGCCACGCTTCGTGCGCTACGAGCGCTTCTTCCGGCCGCCGCAGCTCGTACGCCGCGTGCGCCGCATCTCGGGCAGGCCGCGTATCCGCGTCCTCGTCAAGCCCTGCCTCGGCATCGGAGAAGAGCCCGACGAGATCACGCGCGGCTCGAACCATGTGCGCTTCGTCGGCGCCGACCAGACGATCAGGCTGACCACGAACGCACCGATCTCCTATATCGTCGACGGCGTTCCCTTCGCCGTCGACCAGACCTACTCATTCTTCATCGGCACGGATGAGGCACTGCGCGCCGAGATCGAGACGACCTCCCGCGAGTTTCTCGACAAGACCACCGATTTCTGGCGCGACTGGGTGCGCTCCCTGTCGATCCCGTTCGAGTACCAGCGGGAGGTGATCCGCGCGGCGATCACGCTCAAGCTCTGCTCCTTCGAGGAAACCGGCGCGATCGTCGCGGCGCTGACAACCTCAATTCCGGAGGCGCCGGGCACCCAGCGCAACTGGGACTACCGCTATTGCTGGCTGCGCGACGCCTATTTCGTCGTCCATGCGCTCAACCGGCTCGGCACGACGCGGACGATGGA
The DNA here is from genome assembly GCF_056397745.1 of Allobosea sp. 05L423. Classification (NCBI taxonomy): domain Bacteria; kingdom Pseudomonadati; phylum Pseudomonadota; class Alphaproteobacteria; order Hyphomicrobiales; family Alloboseaceae; genus Allobosea; species Allobosea sp. 05L423. Next base: position 72,939 of record NZ_JBFTOA010000006.1, read on the forward strand.
GGACTATCTCGGCTTCATCACCAACATCGTCGACACCTTCTCGGAAAGCGGCGCCGAGCACCTGCCGCCGCTCTATCCGATCACGCGCGGCGGCACGCTGATCGAATTCGAGGCCACGAACCTTTCAGGCTATCGCGGGCATCAGCCCGTGCGCTTCGGCAACGGCGCGGCGGTGCAGATCCAGAACGATGGCTATGGCGCGGTCGTGCTGGCGGCGACGCATTCCTTCTTCGACCGTCGACTGATCCAGCCCGGCAAGGATACGCTGTTCAGCCAGCTCGAGCGCATGGGCGAGCTGGCGATCTCGGTGTTCGACAAGCCCGACGCCGGCCCCTGGGAGTTGCGGGAGAAGGAAGCCGTGCACTCCTTCTCCAGCGTGATGTGCTGGGCGGCCTGCGACCGGCTCGCTCGCATCGCCGGCACGCTCGGGCGAGCAGATCGCAAGGAATATTGGAAGGGCGAGGCGAAGCGGCTCAAGACGACCATCACCGAGCGCATCTGGAACGGCGAGAAGGGCCATTTTGTCTCGACCTTCAACGGCCAGGATCTCGACGCGACGCTGCTGCTCCTCGCCGAGATCGGCTTCGTCACGCCGGATGACGCCCGCTTCATTGCCACCGTCGAGGCGATCGGCCGCGACCTGAGGCGCGGCGACCTGCTGCTGCGCTACGCGACGCAGGACGATTTCGGCTACATGCACACCGGCTTCCTGATCTGTGCCTTCTGGTATGTCGACGCGCTGAACACGATCGGGCGCAGCGAGGAGGCCAAGGAGCTGTTCGAGCGCATCCTGAAGCGGCGCAACAGCTTCGGCCTGCTTTCGGAGGATGCCGATCTCGAAACCGGCGAGCTCTGGGGCAATTTCCCGCAGACCTATTCGATGGTCGGGCTGATCAACTGCGCGATGCGCCTCAGCCGCGACTGGGAAGAGGCGTTCTGAGCGCGCCGCGCATCAGCGGGGCGAACCGAAACGGAACGCGATCGGGATCACCCCGTAGACCATCGCCAGCACCATCGGCGGCACGGCCAGGGCCGTGACGCCGAGCGTCGGCCATCCCTGCGTCAGCGGCGCGAGGAAAGCCAGCAGGAGATTGATGGCGCCATAGGCACCGACAGTCGCAACCGCCAGGAAGCCCAGGCGTGCCGCAAGGCGCGAGAGGGAAGAAGGCGTGCCCATGTGATGGCCTTATTCATAACGAAACGGACCGTTTCGATTGGTTGAACTAAACGGTCCGTTTCGTTATGTCAATGCGAGACCGCGAAGCGACAGGGACGGGAATGCAATGGAACCGCGCATGAAGCGCCGCGCCTCAATCGGCGCGCGGCGCAGCCCCGAGACGGAGGCGGCCGTGAAGGCGGCGGCGCGGGATCTGCTGGCGGAGAAGGGCTATGCCGGCTTCTCGATCGAGGAGGTCGCCCGCCGTGCCGGTGCCGGCAAGCCGACGATCTACCGCTGGTGGCCGAACAAGGCCGATCTGTTCATTGACGTCTACGGCGCGGAAAAGGACGCCGCGATCCCCGTGCCGGACGAGGGCTCATTGCGCGCCGACCTTCTGCGCTACACCAGAGACCTCTGGCGGTTCTGGCGCGAGGATACGGCGGGGCGCGTCTTCCGGGGATTGATCGCCGAGGCTCAGAGCAGCGAAAGCGCGCTCGCCGCGCTGCGCTTCAAGTTCATGCCGGAGAGGCTGGCGGCGCCACGGCAGATGTTCATGCGCGCCGCCGAGCGCGGCGAGTTCGCAGCCGGGGAGATCGACGACCGGCTCGAGCTCTGGGTCGGCTTCAACTGGCTGCATGTGCTGACCGACCGGCTGAGCGAGGACGAGCCCTCGCTCAGCCGCAAGATCGATCTGCTCTGCCGCTGAACCGCTCTCAGCCGACCTTCGCGGCGGCACGCATCACGGCAAGCGCCAGCACCTGCGCCGCCGGCACGAGGCTCTCGACCTCGAGGAACTCGTCCGGCGTATGCGCCATGCCACCGATCGGGCCGACGCTGCACAGCGTCGGCGTGCCCTGCGCGGCGGTGAAGCCGGAATCGGCGCAGCCGCCGGTGAACTCCGCCGTCACGCCGATGCCGAAGGCTGCCGCCGCCTCGCGATAGGTGTCGTACAACGCCGCCGATTCCGGCGAGCGCTCGAGCGGCAGGAACTCGCCCTTGATGGAGAGCACGGCGCTGGTGCCCTGCACTTCCGGCACCTCGACGATCGCCTTGATCCTGCCGACCATCTCGTCGCGCTGGGCGGCGGTGACATAGCGCAGGTCGATCTCGCACCAGGCACTCGGGGCGATGGTGTTGACCGTCTGGCCGCCGCCGATCAGCCCGACATTGACGGTGATGCCCTTCTCCAGATCGGTGAGACCCTGCAGCTTGGGGATCTTGTGGCCGAGATCGACGATGGCCGAGGCGCCCTTCTCGTAATTGGCGCCGGAATGGGCCGGTTTGCCGGTGAATTCGGCCCGCATGAAAACGCCGCCCTTGCGCCCGCTGGTGACCGACTGCTTGTGATCCCTGGCGAAATCGGTCCCGCCCGGCAGGCGGCTGGGCTCGGCATTGAAGACGCAGCGCGACTCACGCGCCGCCTCCTCGATCACCGGCCGGGAGGACGGCGAGCCGATCTCCTCGTCGCTGGTCGTGAGCATCAGCAACGGCGAGGCCAAGCCGCCGCATTCGGAGAAAGCCGCGGCGACGAAGGCCGAGATCACGATGCCGCCCTTCATGTCGGCGACGCCCGGCCCATAGGCGCGCGAGCCCTTGACCGTGAAAGGCCGCCGCGTGGGTTCGCCCTGCGGGAAGACGGTATCGCGATGGCCGAGCAGCAGCACGGGACGCTGGTCGTTGGCCGTCGGATTGCGCAGGCGCGCCTTGACCGCATCGCCGAAGCGGGTGTCGGGCACGATTTCGACATCGAGCCCGTTCGCCTTGTGGAAGCGCGCCACGACCTCCCCTGCCCGGTCGACGCCGGCCTTGTCGTAGGAGCCCGAGTCGGTGTCGACCAGTTCGCGGAGCAGCGCGACCATGCCCTCCTTGCGGCTCGCCAGCCACTCGGTGACCTTCTGTTCCTCGGGGGTCAAAGCGCTCATCGGCTCACTCGCATTCGTTCCGGATGGGACAATGCCGGGCAGCTTATAGGCTGGGCCTTTCGCGGCAACGGGAAACGGCGGCGGAGACCCCATTCACCGCGCGCATACCCAGTCGCAGCGGCGCCCGGGCCGGGCTCAATCGGCCCATTCGGGATCCGTGGTGAAAACGATGGTGAGCCAGCGGTCGGGCGTATCGTCGCCGATCGCCTCGCCGATCTCGTCGCGAATGCGATCCCATTCCTCCAGCTTCTTCGCCGGCTCGTCCTTGGGCACGATGAAATACAGCTCGATCTGCCGTCCGCGGCCGACCCGCGCGACATAGGAGCGGTAGGTAGCAAAGCCGTAGCGACGCACGATGTCTTCCGCGACGTTGTCGGCATGGCGCTTCAAATCGGCAGGCGTCACGAGCAAGATGTCGGCCAGGGCCTGCTTGATCGTGCCGATCGGCATGGGGATCACGACGATGCAGACCAGCGCGAGCGCGACCGGATCGACATAGGGCAGCATCCAGGCGAACCGCGTCCCATGGATCGCGTAACCGAAGACGAAGGCGACGAGCAGGGCACCGCTAAGGCCGCCCGACATCGCCCAGGCCTTCGCATCCAGCGCGACGAAGTTCGAATGAAGATCCCGGTTGGCCCGCTTGCCGTAAACCGCCATGGCGAAGGCGATCAGCATCGTCAGGACCGCATAGACAATCGCATAATCGAAGGCGAGGTGCCGCCCGCCGGCCATGATGCTGCCGATCGCGTTGATCAGCGCATAGACCGCGGCTCCGGTCAGGAGGACGCCGTTGAGCCCGAGGACCATGGGCTCCAGATGCCAGAAACCCATGGTGAAGTGCTTGACCAACCTGCCGCTGACAGCGCCTTCCGCCGTCGAGGACGTGATCAGATTCGCCACCAGCAGCGCGACGATCGTCATCGCCGCATCCGTCAAAGCGTAGACGCCATCGAAGACGATCGCGAAGGAGCCGGAGAGAAGGCCGAAGACGATGCCCGCTGCGGCGAGCAGGAAGGTGACGGCGATCGAGAGACGCAGGACGCTTTGCTCGGTCTGCACGAAAGGCCCCCTCGACCGTGCCGGGCGGCCGATCCTACACATCCGACGGGCGGAGCGCCAATTCGCGACGGGTCCGCCCGGCTCGGGCCACCGAAGCGGTCAGACGAGGCCCGCGTACCAGCCCGCGACATAGATGACCGTCCCGGCAGCCATCGGCACCAGCGGATTCAGCTTGGAGCGATAGGTCACCAAGGTGGTCGCCGCCGTGATCGCGAAGCCGAAAAGGCCGGCATCGGCTGCGAGCGTCGCGACGGCCCCGCTCGCGAGCATCAGGCCGAGCGCGATCGGCACCAGAGCGAGCGTCACAATCCGAACAAGGCGGTTGTCGCTATAGCGCTGCAGTCCGCGGTTGCAGGCGAGCGCGAGCAGCGAGGACGGCAGCAGCATCGCCACCGTGGCGACCAGCAGACCGCTTATCCCGGCGACATGCCAGCCGACGATGCTGCCGAGCATGATATTGGGGCCGGGCGCCGTCTGCGCGATGGCGAAGAGCCGCGCGAAGGTCGGCGCATCCATCCAGCCGAGGATCTCGACGACCTGGCGGTGGATTTCCGGCACCACGGCATTGGCGCCGCCGATCGCCATCAGGGAGATCGTGCCGAAGGTGATGACCAGCTGGCCGAAGATGCCGCGCTCCATCAGACCCGCCGCGCGCCCAGAGAGGCAGCTGCCAGTCCAAGGGGGACGAGCACCAGCAGCGTCGGCAGCATCGGCAGCCGCAGAAGCCCGACCGCGATAAAGGCGGCGGCCGCCATCACCCAGGCCCAGCGGGCGAGGCCGGCTTTCGTGAGCAGCCGTGCGGCCGTGCCGAGGATCAGCCCGGCAGCGCTGGCGGCAGCGCCGGTCAGCGCGACCCGCGCCAGCGGATGATCGGAAACAGCGCCGTAGATGTTTGCGATTGCGACGAGCGAAAGCAGCGGCATCGCCATCAGAGCGAAGACGCAGGTCAAAGCGCCGGCCGCGCCGCGAAAGCGGTCGCCCAGCATAACGGCGGCGTTGACGGTGTTCGCGCCGGGCAGCGCCTGGCAGATGCCCATCAGCTCGGCATAGCCGCGATCGTCGAGCCAGCTGCGCTCGGCGACGATGATATGGCGCGCCACCGGTCCGACGCCGCCGAACCCCATCATCCCGATCTTGAGAAAGCCAGTGAACAGGTTCGGCAGGCTCGGCCGGGGAGCGTCCGTCGCGGGTTCGAGAGCTGACATCCGGGACGGCTAGCGCCGCGCTTCCATGGCCATGCGCAGGGCGAAGCCGGCGAGCACGGTGCCCATCAGCCAGCGCTGCACCAGCGACCAGAACGGGCGCGTCTTCAGGAACAGCGCGATGCTGCCGGCAGCCGTCGCGATCAGGGCGTTGACGCTGCCGCTGATCGCGATCTGGATGAAGCCGAGCACGACCGACTGGGCCAGCACGTCGCCGGCGGCCGGGTCGATGAACTGCGGCAGCAGCGCAAGATAGAACATCGCGATCTTGGGATTGAGCAGGCTGGTCAGGAAGCCCATGGCGAAGAGCTTGCGCGGCCCGTCATGCGGCAGGTCGCGGACATGGAAGGGCGAGCGTCCGCCAGGGCGCACCGCCTGCCAGGCGAGCCAGAGCAGATAGGCCGCACCGCCCAGCCGCAGCGCGTCATAGGCATAGGGAACGGCGAAGAGCAGCGCCGTGATGCCGAAGGCGGCGCAGAACATGTAGACGAAGAAGCCGAGGATCACGCCGCCGAGCGAGATCAGGCCCGCGCCCCTGCCCTGCGCGATCGAGCGCGAGATCAGGTAGATCATGTTTGGGCCGGGCGTCAGCACCATGCCGAGCGCGATCAGGGCGAAGGTGATGAGGGTCGTCGTCTCGGGCATTGGCAAGCGCTCCGGCGGAACTTCGCGCTTGGAGCATGGAACGCGATAGCCGGCAATCGGCTCCGCCGCAGGAGCCGCCATGCATGCTGTCGATACATCGAGACAAGCGCCGCGGGGCGCCGTGACGGAACCCGCCGCTGTGAGGGCGGTTGTCGCCAGCAATCGGATCGGGGGGAAGATATGACGCTGTTCAGCCGGCTGCTCTACACCATCATCGCCTTCGCGCTGCTGGGAGCCTCGATCATCCTGATCGGCGTCGCGGTCTGGCGCACCTCGCACGGTTTCTGGACCGGCGACGGCGCGCTCGACACGATGCTCGACGCGATTGGACTCGTCATCATCGCAGTCGCCGTGGCCGATGTCGGGAAGTTCCTGTTCGAGGAGGAGGTTGTCGCCGATCGCGAGATGCGCCGGCCGGCCGAGGCGCGGGGATCGCTGACCAAGTTCATGTCGATCATGATCGTGGCGCTCTCGCTGGAATCGCTGGTGCTGATCGCCAAGACCTCGCGCGAGACGATGGGGGACGTCGTCTATCCCGGCCTGTTGATGCTGCTCGCCGTGCTGGCGCTGGTCGGGCTCGGCCTGTTTCAGAAGCTCAGCCAGAATGCGACGGCGACGGTGCCGCCGGATCGCGATGAGGAAGACAGCGATCCCGCGAACGTTTAACCGAGGCTCAAAACGCGCAGACCCAAACGCGCGTCATCCCGGCCGGAGCGAAGCAAAGAGCCGGGATCCATGCCTGAACCCACCCGATAAAAGCTCAGGCATGGATCCCGGGTCTCCCTACGGTCGCCCGGGATGACCGCACTTGAATTGCCGGGCGCCCCTCACCGCACCTCGTCGACGCGGAAGAGGTCGGTATCATCCGGCTTTGCTCCGGCCGCCGTGAGCATGGCGTGGATCTGGCCGCGATGATGAGTCTGGTGGTTGAAGAAATGCGCGATCACGAAGCCCCGCTGCCTGCCCATCTCGCGGCCGGCAGCGCCGGAATACCAGATCAGCGTGCCGCGCAGCCAATCGACCTCGACGCTCTCCGCCCAGTCGAGAATGGCCTGGTCACGCTGGCGGCGGCGCGCGCAGAACTGCGCCCAGCCCTCGAAATAGACAGCTGAATCACGACCGCCGACGGACGGCCTCTCGCTGCCGATCAGGCGACTGAGCCAGACCTCGTCGGCCCAGAGGATGTGGTTGAAGGTGCCGTGGATCGACTTGAAAAAGGCGCCGCGGTCGAGCTTGCGGGCCTCGTCGCTCAGCCCGTCGGCCGCCTCCATCAGGCTGCGGTTCTGCCAGGCATTGTAGCGGGCCATGGTCCGGACGAAAGCGGGATCGACCATGGCGGTGCCTCCTCGTCAGATGACGTTGGCCTCCTTGAGCGGCCTGCCCGCAACGATGCGCTCGTGGCCGAGATCGGCAAGGTCGAGCGAGCGATAGCCGCCATGCGCAATATGCTCGGCAAGTCCGCGCCCAACCGCCGGCGACTGCTGCAGGCCATGGCCGGAGAAGCCGTTGGCGAGATAGAGGTTGGGCAAGCCAACCGCAGGGCCGACGATGGCGTTGTGGTCCAGGCCGCACATGTCATAGGGCCCGGCCCAGGCGCGTCCGGGCTTGATCTGCTCGAAGGCCGGGATGCGGTTGGCGAGGGAGGGCCAGACCACCTCCTCGAAGAAGCCCCAGTCGACATCCTCGGCGGAGGGATCGGACTCGATCCATTCCACGTCCTGCTCGGGCGTCAGCGGCGAGCAGCTGCCGATGAAGAGCTGGCCTTCCGCGGTGCGCTTGCCCTCCTGCCGGCACCAGGCGCCGGTGGTGTCGATCAACAGCGGGCAGCCGTCGACATCGCCCTTGCAGGTGAAGGTGAAGACATAGCGCTTCATTGACTTCACCGGGATGGAAATGCCTGCAGTAGCGGCGAGCTTCGCGCCATGGGTGCCGCTGGCGTTGACTACGGCGCCGCAGGCGATGCGGCTGCCGTCTGCAAGCTCGACCGCAGTAACCCGGCCGCCCTCCGTGACGTAGCTGGCGATCTCGCCCTGCCTGTACTCGACGCCGAGGCTGCGCGCCTTCTTGCGGAAGGCCTGGAGCAGCGCCCAGCCGTCGAACCAGCCCTCGCCGCTGACGCCAAAGGTGCCGCAGGCGAGATCCTCGACATTGAGCCAGGGGAAGCGCTGCTTCAGCGCGGCGGGATCGTAGAGGGCGATGTCGGCACCCTCGGCCGCCTGCAGCTTCTGGTTGGCGTGAAGGACGGGCGCCCCTGCCTCGCTCGCGAGATAGAGATAGCCGCCCTCATGCAGGTCGATCGCCGGGACTTCGCCGTCGACGGCGAGGTGCTGGCCGATATTGCGCAGGAAATCGATGCCGAAGAGAGAGATGCGGATGTTCACCGCGCTGGAGAACTGCTGGCGGATCGAGGCGGCCGAGAGCGCAGAGGCGGAGAAGCGATAGGTCGGGTCCTTCTCGAGCACCACGACCTTGCCGGTGAAGCCGGGATCGGCGGCGAGATGATAGGCGACGGAGGAACCGATCGCGGCTCCACCGCAGATCACGACATCGGCGCTTTCGGAGACGGGCGGCATGGCAGGCCTCGCGCGGCCGGCTTCGGGCGGGAAGCCGGGTTGGTGAATTTCGCGCATGAATGACTGAGCACGCCGCGCTTGTCGAGAGGCGCCTCAACTCGTCGGCGCACATTCTCCGAGCAGCCAGTCTCGGAAGGCGACGACCGTCGGCAGATTGGCCTTCTCCTCGGGATAGACGAGGTAATAGCCGTCCTTGCCCGTCACCGGCCGGTCGATAGGGATGACGAGCGAGCCCGAGCGCAGCTCCTCCTCGACCAGAAAGCGCGGCACGATGGCGAGCCCGAGCCCCGCCACCGCCGCCTGTGCGATCATGGCGAACTGCTCGAAGCGCGGCCCCATCAGCGCCCGTTCAGGCGCCAGCCCCTGTTGTTCCAGCCAGTTGGCCCAGGCGCGCGGACGCGTCGATTGCTGGAGCAGCGGCACGCGCAGCATGTCGGCCGGGGCGGCGATACCGGCGCGCACAAGCAGGGACGGCGCAGCGACGGGCACAACCTCCTCGCCCATCAGCCGGTGCAGCCGCGCGCCCGGCCAGCTCTCGGCGCCGAAATGCACGGCGGCGTCGACCTGCTCGCGGGCGAAATCGAACGGCACCAGCCGCGTGGTGAAGTTGATGGTGATGCCGGGATGCGCCTCGATGAAGCGTGGCAGGCGCGGGATCAGCCAGCGCGTGCCGAAGGTCGGCAGCGTCGCGAGGTTCAACACCCCTGCTGCCCCGCGAAAGGCCATGGCCGAGACGGTCGCGGCGGCAAGCCGCGAGAGTCCGTCCCGTATCTCGGCGGCATAGGCGGCGCCGGCCGCGGTCAGACTCACCCGCTTCTTGACGCGCTCGAACAGGCTGACGCCGAGCACCTTCTCCAGATGCGCGACCTGGCGGCTGACCGCGCCCTGCGTCAGGTTGAGCTCCTCCGCCGCACGGGTGAAGCTGCCATGCCGGGCAGCCGCCTCGAAGGCGGCGAGCGCGGAGAGCGAGGGCACCGAGAGGCGGCCGGGAACGAGCGCGTCATCCATGAGAATTTCTCACCAAGTGGTGAGAACATATCGGTTGCTGCCCCCCTATGAAAGAGGGCATTCTCCCGGCCCAAAGCGCGGCGGCTCCGGTTTCCGCGCCATTGCTTCATGCGCCTCGGGGTTATCAGCCCTTTGGCGTCCGCCCGCGACCGCTGGAAGACAACGATGGCCACACCTCTGCCGAAAGACACGCTCGCCCTGCTCAAGCGCCTCGGGGTTTCCGAGGCAGCCTATGCCGATGCCGGCCTGTCGGCGCGCTCGCCGATCACCGGCGAGACCGTCGTGACCCTGCGCGAGACGAACCCTGCCGAGGCCGAGGCCGCGATCGGCCGGGCGCAGTCCGCCTACCTCGCCTGGCGCAAGGTGCCGGCGCCGCGGCGCGGCGAGTTCGTTCGCCTGCTCGGCGAGGAACTGCGCGCCGCCAAGACCGATCTCGGTCTGCTGGTGACGCTCGAAGCCGGCAAGGTCGTCTCCGAGGGCCTCGGCGAGGTTCAGGAGATGATCGACATCTGTGATTTCGCTGTCGGTCTGTCGCGCCAGCTCTACGGCCTGACCATCGCCACCGAGCGCCCGAACCATCGCATGATGGAGACCTGGCATCCGATCGGCGTCGTCGGCGTGATCTCGGCCTTCAACTTCCCGGTCGCGGTCTGGTGCTGGAACGCGGCGCTCGCCTTCGTCTGCGGCGACAGCGTCGTCTGGAAGCCCTCCGAGAAGACCCCGCTGACCGCGCTCGCCGTGCAGGCCATCGTCGAGAAGACCATGAAGCGCTTCGGCCCCGAGGCTCCGGTCGGCCTTTCCGAGGTGCTGATCGGCGCTCGCGAGATCGGCGACATCCTGGTTTCCGACCACCGCGTCCCTGTCGTCTCGGCCACCGGCTCGACCCGCATGGGCAAGGAAGTCGGCCAGAAGCTGGCGTCGCGCTTCGCCCGTGCGATCCTCGAGCTCGGCGGCAACAACGCCGCGATCGTCGCTCCCTCCGCCGATCTCGACATCGCGCTGCGCGGCATCGCTTTCGCCGCGATGGGCACCGCCGGCCAGCGCTGCACCACGCTGCGCCGCCTGATCGTGCATGAAAGCGTCTATGACGCGCTCGTGCCGAAGCTCGCCAAGGTCTACGGCTCGGTGAAGATCGGCGATCCGCGCGAGGCCGGCGTGCTGGTCGGCCCGCTGGTCGACGAGGCCGCCTATCAGGGGATGCAGAAGGCGCTCTCCGAGGCCAAGGCCGAAGGCGGCAAGGTCCATGGCGGCGAGAAGGTCGATGTCGGCGCGGGCGGCTTCTACGTCCGTCCGGCGCTGGTCGAGATGCCCAAGCAGTGCGGCCCGGTCGAGCGCGAGACCTTCGCCCCGATCCTCTATGTGATGAAGTACAACTCCATCGACGAGGCGATCGCGATCCAGAACGCCGTCGGCGCCGGCCTGTCCTCCTCGATCTTCACGCTGAACATGCGCGAGGCCGAGCTCTTCGTCTCGGACGAGGGTTCGGACTGCGGCATCGCCAACGTCAATATCGGCCCCTCGGGCGCCGAGATCGGCGGGGCCTTCGGCGGCGAGAAGGAGACGGGCGGCGGTCGCGAGGCCGGCTCCGACGCCTGGAAGGCTTATATGCGCCGCGCCACCAACACGCTGAACTACGGCACCACGCTGCCGTTGGCGCAGGGCGTCAGCTTCGACGTGGATGCGTGACGGATTGAGCTGAACAGCACCCGTCATTGCGAGCGAAGCGAAGCAATCCAGGAGCGGCAGCGCTCTACGTCCCCCTGGATTGCTTCGTCGCTCCGCTCCTCGCAATGACGGTAAGTGGAAACAGGACGGGAGACGAAGAACATGGCCGGCAGCCACAAGCTCGCGAAGTTCACCTGGGACGACGCCTATCTGCTCGACGAGCAGCTCACGGAAGACGAGCGGCTGATCCGCGACACGGCCCGCGCCTATGCGCAGGAGAAGCTCGCTCCCCGCATCCATGACGCCTATCTCGACGAGAAGACCGATCGCTCGATCTTCAACGAAATGGGCGAGCTCGGCCTGCTCGGCGTCACCGTCCCCGAGGAATATGGCTGCGCCGGCGCGAACTACGTCTCCTACGGGCTGGTCGCCCGCGAGGTCGAGCGCGTCGATTCCGGCTACCGCTCAATGATGTCGGTGCAGTCCTCGCTCGTGATGTATCCCATCTATGCCTATGGCAGCGAGGAGCAGCGCAAGAAGTACCTGCCGAAGCTCGCCAGCGGCGAGTGGGTCGGCTGCTTCGGCCTGACCGAGCCGGATGCCGGCTCCGACCCAGGCGGCATGAAGACCCGCGCCGAGAAGGTCGCCGACGGCTACAAGCTGACGGGATCGAAGATGTGGATCTCGAACTCGCCGATCGCCGACGTCTTCGTCGTCTGGGCGAAATCATCAGCGCATGACAACCAGATCCGCGGGTTCATCCTCGACAAGGGCATGAAGGGCCTCTCCGCGCCGAAGATCGGCGGCAAGCTTTCGCTGCGCGCCTCGATCACCGGCGAAGTCGTCATGGACGGCGTCATCGTGCCGGAAGAGAACCTGCTGCCGAACGTCTCGGGCCTGTCGGGTCCGTTCGGCTGCCTGAACCGCGCGCGCTACGGCATCTCCTGGGGCGTGATGGGCGCCGCCGAGGATTGCTTCCACCGCGCCCGCCAGTATGGGCTCGACCGCAAGCAGTTCAACAAGCCGCTCGCCCAGACCCAGCTTTATCAGAAGAAGCTCGCGGACATGCTGACCGAGATCACACTCGGCCTGCAGGGTTCATTGCGCGTCGGGCGCCTGCTCGACGAGGGCAAGATGGCCCCGGAGATGATCTCGCTGGTCAAGCGCAACAACTGCGGCAAGGCGCTCGACATCGCCCGCCAGGCTCGCGACATGCACGGCGGCAACGGCATCCAGATCGAGTATCAGGTGATGCGCCATGCGGCGAACCTCGAGACGGTGAACACCTATGAGGGCACGCATGACGTCCACGCGCTGATCCTCGGCCGGGCGATTACCGGCCTGCAGGCGTTCTTCTGAGCGCAATCAGGCGTCATGCCCGGGCTTGACCCGGGCATCTCGTCCCACGCGAACCTCCCCGGAGATGGTCGGGCCAAGCCCGACCATGACGCCCGAGTCGAACCCGCCATGACGACCCCTCCCCTCGCCGGCCTGCGCGTCCTCGAACTGGCGCGCATCCTTGCAGGTCCCTGGATCGGCCAGCTCCTGGCCGATCTCGGCGCCGATGTCGTCAAGGTCGAGGCGCCCGAGGGCGACGACACCCGCAAATGGGGCCCGCCCTTCGTCGAGAGCACCGGCGAAGAGCACCTCTCGGCCGCCTATTTCCACGCCGCCAATCGTGGCAAGCGCTCGATCACCGCCGATTTCCGGACGGCCGAAGGCCAGGCGCTGGTCAGGCGACTGGCCGCCCATGCCGATGTCGTCATCGAGAACTTCAAGGTGGGCGGCCTCAGCAAATACGGGCTCGACTCCGCCTCGCTGCGCAAGGAATTCCCCCGCCTGATCTATTGCTCGGTCACCGGCTTCGGCCAGGACGGCCCGTATGCGCCGCGCGCCGGCTACGACTTCCTCGTCCAGGGCATGGGCGGGGCCATGTCGATCACCGGCGAGCCGGCGGGCGCGCCGATGAAGGCCGGCTATGCGGTCGCGGACATCTACACCGGGCTCTATGCCTCGGTCGGCATCCTCTCGGCGCTGCGCCACCGCGATGCGACCGGCGAAGGCGCCACGCTCGATCTCGCCCTGCTCGACTCGCAGGTCGCCGTGCTCGGCAATCAGGCGATGAACTATCTCGTCGGCGGCAACCCGCCGCCCCGGCTCGGCAACGCCCATCCGAACATCGTGCCCTATGACGTGTTCCCGGTCGCCGACGGCCATATCATCATCGCGACCGGCAATGACGGGCAGTGGCGCAAGCTCTGCGACGTGCTGGGCGAGCCGGCACTGGCCGACCATCCCGACTATCTCGACAACAAGTCGCGGGTGAAGAACCGCGTCGCGCTGACGGCGCGGCTGCACGAACTTTGCAAGCGCCAGACCAAGGCCGAGCTTCTGGCCGGGCTGGAGAAGGTCGGCGTACCCGCAGGGCCGATCAACGATATCGGCGAGGTTTTCGCCGATCCGCAGGTGGTAGCGCGCGGCGTCAAAGTCGACCTGCCGAGCGCTGCCGCGAAGGCGGGCAGCATTCCGACCGTCGCCTCGCCCATCGTCATGAACGGCGTACGGCAAGTGGCAAAGCGGCCGAGCCCCCGGCTCGGCGAACATGCAGACGACATTTTGAACGATCCGGCCTGGGGAGGGCCGGCACGATGACATCCGCCGTCATTGCGAGCGCAGCGAAGCAATCCAGGAGGGCTCGCTCGACGTCCCCCTGGATTGCTTCGTCGCTGCGCGCCTCGCAATGACGGCTAGGACAAGGGAACAAGAGCAATGGCTAATCGCACCGGCGGGCAGATCCTCGTCGACCAGCTTCTGATCCATGGCGCCACCGACGCCTTCTGCGTGCCGGGCGAGAGCTATCTCGCCGTGCTCGACGCACTGCACGATGCGTCGATGAAGGTCACCATCTGCCGGGCCGAGGGCGGCGCCTGCATGATGGCCGAGGCTGCCGGCAAGCTCACAGGCAAGCCCGGCATCTGCTTCGTGACTCGCGGCCCCGGCGCCACCAACGCCTCGCCCGGCATCCATATCGCCGACCAGGATTCGACGCCGCTCATCCTCTTCGTCGGTCAGATCGACGGCAGCATGCGCGAGCGCGAGGCCTTCCAGGAGCTCGATTACCGCGCCGTCTTCGGCACGATGACGAAATGGGCGACCGAGATCGACAATGCCGCGCGCATCCCGGAAATCATCAGCCGCGCCTTCCACGTCGCGACCTCGGGCCGGCCTGGCCCGGTCGTAATCGCGCTGCCCGAGGACGTGCTGACCGACCTCGCGGATGTCGCCGACGCCGAGCCCTATCAGGTCACCGAGCAGCATCCCTCGCCGGTGCAGATGCAGGATCTGGCCAAGCGCTTCGCTGCGGCCAAGTCGCCGATCGCAATCCTCGGCGGCTCGCGCTGGAGCCCTGAGACGATCGCGCAGTTCCAGGCCTTCGCCGAGCGTTTCGACCTGCCGGTCGCGGTCTCCTTCCGCCGGCAGATGCTGTTCCCGGCCGATCATCCGAATTTCGCCGGTGATCTCGGCATCGGCCCGAACCCGAAGCTGCTCGCCCGCATCAAGGAGAGCGATCTCGTCCTGCTCGTCGGCGGGCGGCTGTCGGAGATGCCGAGCCAGTCCTACACGCTGTTCGGCATTCCCAATCCGGGCCGGCCGCTGGTGCATGTCCATGCCGATCCGGAGGAGCTGGGTCGCGTCTACCGGCCGACGCTCGCGATCAATGCTTCGCCCGCCGGCTTCTGCGCCGCATTGGCCGCGATCGAGCCCCCCAAGGCTCCGGCCTGGAAAGGCGCCGGCGCCGCCGCGCACGAAGCCTATATCGCCTGGAGCGAGCAGCCGGCGCCCGTGCCCGGCGAGTTCCACCCCGGCGAGATGGTGCGCTGGCTGCGCAGCCAGCTGCCCGACGACGCCATCATGTGCAACGGCGCCGGCAATTACGCGACCTGGGTGCACCGCTTCCACCGCTTCAACAAGTTCGCGACGCAGCTCGCCCCGACCTGCGGCTCGATGGGCTATGGCGTGCCGGCCGCGATCGGCGCCAAGCGGCTCTTCCCGGAGCGCACCGTCATCGCCTTCGCCGGCGATGGCTGCTTCCTGATGAATGGCCAGGACTTCGCGACGGCCGTGCAGTACGACCTGCCGGTGATCGTCGTCGTCGTCGATAACGGCATGTACGGCACGATCCGCATGCATCAGGAGCGCGAATATCCCGGCCGCGTCTCGGCGACGACGCTGAAGAACCCCGATTTCGCCGCCTATGCCAAGGCGTTCGGCGGCCATGGCGAGCGTGTCGAGAAGACCGAAGAGTTCGCCCCGGCCTTCGAGCGCGCGGTGAAGAGCGGCAAGCCCGCGATCATTCACTGCCTGCTCGACCCAGAGGCGATCACCCCGGCGAAGTCGCTCTCGACGATCCGGGCCGAGGCTTTCGCGGCCAAGGGCAAGCACTGATCGCGCCGAAGCAAAAAACTCGCCGTTGCCCCTGAACCGGCGCCGCGCCTTCCGCGACCAAACGTCGTTGAGGACACGACGCTGCGGAGGGCTCGGCGATGAGGCACGGATTTGCGATCCGGTTCGGGATGGCGGCTCTGCTGTCCGCCGCGGCCGCGCCCGGTGCGGAGGCGGCCGGCTTCTTCGACAGTCTGGCGCGGGCGATCTTCGGCGCGCCCCGCCTGCGGGCCTCGCCGATCTATGAGTTCGACGATGACAGGCCCCGGGCGCGGCCACGCCCGCGGGCACCCGAAGCCTCCTCGAAGCCCAAGCTCCCGGTCGCCAAGCTGGACCCGCAGACCGACCGCCACTGGTATTTGAAGGACCCAACGCTGCGACGGGGCGATATTGTCGTCACCGCGAGCGGTGTGCTGGTCTATCAGGGGCGCGACAGCGATGCGGCGCACTCCAGCGATTTCGTCGCGCTCGGCGGCAGCGACCCCAAGGGCTGGAAGCAAAATCTGCAGACCGCAGCCGCGGGCGGCCGCACCATGTTCCAGAGCGCCCCAGGGAGGACGGACACCGCGGCGGCGGAGGCCGACCAAAGCGGCGAGGCGGCGAACGGTCGCTGAAGACGGTTACGACCAGCGCCGACCGAACCACATCCGGCCGAGCAGGCCATCGCGCCAGAGCAGCATATGGACGGCGACCGCCGCCACATGCGCGACGCCGAGCGCGATCAGGATGTTGCCGAGCTGATTGTGCAGCCACAGCATCCGCTGGTAGATGGCAGGGTTAGGACCGACCGGGTGCGGCACCGGGAACAGCCCGAAATAGAGCGTCGGGATCTGGATCGGCGCCGCCGCCGCCATCAGCAGCCCCGTGACCGGCAATGCCAGCAGGCAGAGATAGAGCCCGGCGTGAACGGTGCCGGCCGCGCCCCGCAGCCAGGGATTGCTCTCGAAAGGTCCCGGCTGCGGAATGGCAAGACGCAGCAAGAGCCGCAGCACCACGAAGAGCGCGATCGTCAACCCCACGGATTTATGGCGCTGATAGAGTTCGAAGCGGGAGATGAGGTCGCGGCTCTCGTCGCGCATCGGCCCTGCGATCCAGAACTGGAACAGCACGAGCAGCAGCGTCAGCCAGTGCAGCACGACGCTGGCCGGATGCCAGCGCGCCGGCCGCCCCGCCCCATCGCTCATCGCTTCAGGCGCCCCTTGATGACGATGTCCATCTGGTCGTCGACGATGTTCACGTCCCGGCCGATGCCATAGGCTGGCCGCAGGAAACTGCCGCTGGCCTGGAAGGGCAGCACGTCGCCGCGCCTAGCCCGCTCGATGTCTCCGTCCACGGTCGCCTTCACAGAGAAGGGCTGTGTCACGCCCTTGATCGTCAACCTGCCGCGGATGTCGAGGCTGTGCTCACCAGTGCGCGACACGTTTTCGGAAACGAAGCTCGCCACGGGATAGTGCGCTGCATCGAGCATGCTCTCACCAGCAATGAAGCCGTCGACCAGCGGTGAACCCGCTTTGATCGACGCCGTCTGCAGCGTCACACGGACACGACTTCGCTCCGGGTGGTCGAAATCGATGGCGAAGCTGCCTTCGTATCGCTCGAAGCGGCCGTTCGTGACCACGGCCCCGAAACGGTGCCCGATGAAGCTGATCTCGGTCGCACCCCGATCGAAGCTCCAGGCAGACTGGGCCTGCGCCTGCGATGCGGCCAGCAGGGCTGCGAGGCAGAAGCCAACGATCCTGATCATGATGGCACCCGGAAGCTGCCTGAGAAGCGGCAACCATCCGTCAACTTGAAGGAAATGCCATGGCCGCCAGAGCCGAAACACGAAAAGGTGATTCAAGGCCGACCTATCAAGGTTGACGGCGCCTTCCCGCGGACCCGGTCGATTGACCGGTCGTTAAGCGCGCCCGCGTCCTGTCGTTGAAACTTTGCATCGAGTCGTCAGTTGTTGTCCCGGCAGGGAGGCCGGCGAGATGGCGAGACGGTTGCGCGAGGTCGTATTTATCGCGGCGATGGCGAGCATCGCGGCAACCATGCCTGCGGGTGCCGCCGGCTTCCTCGACAATTTGGCCAATGCCCTGTTCGGACGGCCTCAACCGCGCCCGGTGATCGAGTTCGAGCCCTATGACCCGCTCAGCGTCACCGTTAAGCCTCACCGGAAACGCGCTTCGGCCGAGGCGGCCTCCAAGCCGAAGCCACCAGTGGTCAAGCTCGATCCCCAGCGGGACCCCGATTGGTATCTGAAGGATCCGACATTGCGACGCGGCGATGTGGTCGTCACAGCACGGGGCGTGCTGGTCTATCAGGGCCGCGACAGCGATCACATGATCGAGGGTGACTTTACCGCGCTAGGCGGCAAGCCCGGCGAGAAGAGCTGGAAGGGCCAACTGCAAGCAGCCGCGGCCGGCGGCCGCAGCTTCTTCCGCGATTTCCGCGACGCACCACCCAGCCCGGCCGACATCTCGCTGGCCCAGCCGGTGGCGCAACGCGAATCCGCCCAGCCCTAGCCTTCCTGCGTCAGCCCCCCGGCCGGACACCGTCAAAGGTCGAGCGGATGGCGCGCGCCAGCGCGATCGCCGCCCAGCCCTGGAAGATCAGCTCGATCGCCAGGAAAGTGCCGAGTACCCACAGGCTCGAGCCGGGCCATTGCGCCAGGATCATGCCGCCGAGCAGCAACGACAGCGCGCCGGAGAACGCGACCCAGCCCCAATAGGGCAGCTCCCGGTTCTGGAACGCCATGATGAGGCGCAGCACGCCCGTCGCGACCAGGGCCGCACCGACCAGAAGGGTCAGCGAGGCCGTGGCGACCAGCGGATTGACGAAGGTCATCACGCCGACCGCGACGTAGAGCACGCCGATCAGGATGTGCCACAGGCGGCTTTTCCAGCCCTGATGGCGGAAGGCGTCGATCAGCACGACGATGCCGCCGACGAAGATCATGGCGCCGAACCAGATCGCACTGGCGAGGCTGAGCAGCGCCACGGCGCCGAGACCCAGAACGCCGAGGATGATGAGGACGATCCCCTCCGCCATCAGCCAGCCCCAACTACGCCGGAGCGGAATGAGATGCGTACCGAGAGAGGGAGGGGTGGAGACTCCAGATGGTGTGCTCATGGCGGCAGACTCCATTCCGGGCAGCCGCGACAGCCGGGCCGCCTCGTTCGACGACTCGCATGAGAAACCCACGCAGCGGTTGCGTCAATGATCTGACGCAAGCCGGGCGTCAGTAGGTGGCGCGCCTGCCCGAAAGATCGAAGACCGCACCCGTCGAGAAGCTGCAACACTCGCTCGCGAACCAGGCGACCAGCTCGACCAGCTCCGCGACCGTGCCGAGCCGCTTCAGCGGGCTCTTGGCGACCATGGCCGCGACCGTCTCCGCTCATCTGCTGCAGCAGATCGGTCCCGATGGCGGCCGGCGCTCCGCCATGGCCGCTTTAGCCGAGCTTTTCGGCAACGAGCTTGCGCAGGCTGCGCAGGTCCTTGACGAAGCCGCGGATGCCTTCCGCCAGCTTCTCCGTCGCCATCGCGTCCTCGTTCATGGCGAAGCGGAAGGCCTTCTCGTCGAGCACGAGCTTTTCCGGGGCCTTGCCGGGCGCCTCGCGCTTGAGCTTGCGCGGCAGCTCCCCGGTCGCGCCGGCGAGCTCGTCGAGCAGGCCCGGGCCAATGGTCAGCCGGTCGCAGCCGGCCAGCGCCTCGATCTCGCCGGTGTTGCGGAAGGAGGCGCCCATCACCACCGTGTCGATGCCGTAGGTCTTGTAATAGGCATAGATCGACCGGACCGAAACGACGCCGGGATCGGTCTCGGCGGTGTAGGGGCCGCCGCCGGCCTTGACGTGCCAGTCGAGGATGCGCCCGACGAAGGGCGAGATCAGGAAGGCCCTGGCGTCGGCCGCAGCGACCGCCTGCGGCAGCGCGAAAAGCAGCGTCAGGTTGCAGTCGATCCCCTCGGCCTGCAGCACCTTGGCCGCCTGCAGCCCCTCCCAGGTCGAGGCGACCTTGATCAGGATGCGGTCCTTGCCGACGCCGCGCTCCTTGTAGGCGGCGATGATGGCGCGGGCCTTCTCGATGCTCGCCTGCGTATCGAAGGAGAGATCGGCATCGACCTCGGTCGAGACACGGCCGGGCACGATCTTGGTCAGCTCGGTGCCGAAGCTCACCGCGAGGCGGTCGCAGACGGCATGGACCGCCTTCTCGCCGCCACCCTGCTTCTTGCCCCAGCCGATCGCCTCGTCGACGAGATGGGCATAGGCCGGGGCCTCGACGGCCTTGAGGATCAGGGTCGGATTCGTGGTGCAATCGACCGGCTTCAGCCGGCGCACGGCCTCGATATCGCCGGTGTCGGCGACGACAGTGGTCATTTCGCGGAGCTGGTCGAGCTTGGAGGCGGTCATTGATCTATCCTCGACAATTCTTCTTGTCATAACGCACGCAATGTGACGCCTGTTCGCCGCCATTGCGAGAGCGATGAAGCAGTTCTGCCATGCAGTGGCCGGTCCGCAGGTCATGCCCGGGCTTGCCCCGGGCATCTCGGGAAGGAGGTGCGCTCCTTCCTGCGAGAGATTCTCGGGTCTGCGCTTCGCTGCGCCCGAGAATGACGGGGTTGGCAACCGCCCTCAGCTCTTCACCGCACCCGAGGTCAGGCCGCTGACCATGTTCTTGCGGAAGCCGTAATAGATCACGGCTGGCGGGATGGCATAGAGCAGACCCGCCGCCATCAGCAGGTTCCAGGGCGCATCGTCGGCCGAAAGGAAGAGGCCGAGGCCGACCGCCAGAGGCACCGCCTTCTCCGACGAGAGCAGCAGGAAGGCGTAGAGATACTCGTTCCAGGCGAGCAGCAGCGCGTAGATGCCGATCACCACCATCGAGGGCTTCATCAGCGGCAGATAGACCAGCCGGAAGAGCTGGAGCGAGGTGGCGCCGTCCATCACCGCCGCCTCGTCGAGCTCCTTCGGCAATTTGTCGGAAGCCTGCTTCAGCACCCAGATCGCATAGGGCGAGGCCAGCGCGACCATGGCGAGGATCAGCGAGGCCTGCGTATTGAGCAGCCCGTAGGAGCCCATCGCCTTGTACATGGGGATGGCGAGGAAGGCGGCCGGAATGAGATAGGTCGCGAGCGCGAGATTCATCATCGTGCGCCCGCCCTTCACCTTGAGCCGGGCGATGGCGAAGGCGGCGAGCGTCGCGACGAACAGCGTGATCCCCCCCGTCGCGATCGCGATGAAGAAGCTGTTGAACAGCTGCCGCCAGAAATTATGCAGGTAGTAGTGCTGCTGGTTGAAGACGATCTGGAAATTCTGCAGCGTCGGGTTGTCCGGCCAGAGCTTGCCGGCCAGCATCGACTCCTGGTTCGAGATCGACAGCACGAAGAGGTGGTAGATCGGCAGCAGCGTCCAGATCAGCACGGGAATCGCGATCAGGATCAGCTTGCCTTCGTCGAGGAACTTCCTCATGCGTCCGCTCCCTTCGACAGGCGCTTCACCATCACGAAGACCATCGGCAGGATCAGCGGCATGGCGACGATGATCGAGGCGATGCCGAGATCGAGATTGTTGTTGCGCATGTAGCGGATGCCAAGCGTCGCGAGGACGTGATTGAGGTCGCCGGGACCGCCGCTGTTGAGCAGGTAGACGCTATTGAAGTCGCCCAGCGTCCAGATCATCGAGAGCATGGTCGAGGTGACGTAGAGCGTCGCCAGCGAGGGCCAGGTGATGAAGCGGAACTGCTGCCAGCGATTGGCACCATCGACGCTTGCCGCCTCGTAGAGGTCCTGCGCGATGGCGAGCCGGCCGGTGATCAGGATCAGCGTCCAGAACGGCAGCGACTTCCAGATGTGGACCATGATCGACATGGCGAAGGCGAGCGTCGGATCGGTCAGCCAGCCCGGCCCCTCCATGACGCCGAACCACTGGAAGAGCTGCTGGTTCACCATGCCGTTCTCCGGGTTCAACATCACGCGGAACGACAGGATGGTCGGGATCGAAGGCACCGCCCAGGGCAGGATGAACAGCACCAGCACGAAGCGGATCCAGGCCCGCTGCTGCACGAAGAAGCCGGACAACCCCAGTGCGATGAGGAACTTCAGGTTCACCGCCACGAACAGGAAGATGATCGTATTGACGACGGTGCGCAGGAAGATCGGGTCGGCGAAGAGCGCCTTGTAGGAGTTCCAGTTGAGGCCGAGCCAGAGGCCATAGCCAACCGGGTAGACCACCATCACAGCGAAGACGAGCACATAGGGCGCCAGCATGATCGCACCCCAGGTCGCGCGGTCGCGCGTGAAGCCCGATTTATCCTCACGCGGTGCCGAAATCGGCGCTGTCATGGCGGCAGTGCTCATGGACTCTCCCTGGAATTGTCACCCGGTGAAAGCTCCGCCGCGGCAGGCATTGCCGCGGCGGATCGAGGATGCGAGCGTAACGGACGCGGGGCCCTCAGACCGCCGGGGCGGATACGCCGATCCGCTCCGACGATCGATGTTCTCGTTCCTGCATCGGATTCTGCCGAAAAGCGGCTTCCGCCTTTCGGTCCGACGCTTACCCGGCGATCTGCTTGATGCGGGCGATCATCTCGTCCACGGCCTGCTCGGCCGGGATCTTGTCCTGAACCACGCGGTTCACGGCCTTGGCCCAGACGTTCTCGGCGTTCACGGTCGTGAAGTTGTAGTTGTAGACGAACTGGAACGGCACGGTGCCGTCCTTGTACTGCTTGTAGACGACCGCGCGGTGCGGGTCCTTGCCGTCAGACCAGAACGGCGCCTCGATGCCCTTCAGCGTCGTCGGGACCCAGCGGCCGGCCGAGCCTTCGACGAACGGCCGCAGGTTCTCGTCCTTCATGAAGAAGGCCATGAATTCCTTGGCGCGCTTCTTGTTCTTGGCATCGGCGAAGATCACCGCCGTCTTGACCGCGGCAAGGTTCGTCATCTTGCTGCCGTCGGCCTTGAGCGGGAACTCGGCCGTGCGAATGTTGTCCTCGTAGTTCTTCTTCGCCTGCGCCCGCTGCTCGGCCGTGAGCGAGGGGTTGTTCATGTCGTCCATATGCTTGCCGGCGATCGAGATCGTGGCGTTGTGCGTGGCGACAGTCGTGCGGTTGTGGAAGGCGACGTTGTTGTCCGGGTCTAGCCAGTTGACGGAGGACGGCGGCGTGCAGCCGCGCTGGAAGATGTTGGCGTAGGACTTCACCGCCTCGACCATCGCCTTCTTGTTCTCGGGCTGGTCGAGCACGATCTTGCCGTTCTCGTCGACGACCTTGGCGTTATAGGCGTTGGCGAAAGTCAGGAAGGAGTAGAAGGTGTCGGAGGCGGCGATGCCCATCGGATGGCCGATGCCATAGATGCGCTTGCCCTTGGCGCGCAGCGAACCCTGCACCTTGTCGCACCAGAAGTCCCAGTAGCCGTCCCAGGTCTTCGGGATGTCGGCCTCCTTGAAGCCGGCCTCCTCCAGCATGTCCTTCCAGTAGGTGATGTGCATCATCTGCTGCTCGACCGGGAAGGCATAGTAGGACTTTTTGCCGGCCTTGCCGTTCATCAGGAAGGTGGTCGAGAGCGCCATAGGCTGCAGCTCGGACTTGAGCGGCTCAAGCACGTCCGAGACGTCCTCGAGCTTGCCGTCATAGGCCCATTTTCCGGTCGTTCGGAAATCATAGGTGGTGCAGAAGCCGACATCCGGCGGCGTGCCGGCATCGACGGCGCCGACCGATTTGGTGACGCAGTCCTCGGTCGCATAGAGTGAGAGCTCGACCTTGACGCCGGTTGCCTTCTGGAACTTGTCGACGACGGCCAACAGCGCGTCGTCCTCGCCCTTATAGAAGCCCTTGGTGAACCAGGCGGTGAGGACTTCCTGCGCCGAAGCAGCGCCGGTCCAGCCCGCGAGGACCGCGGCGACGGCGGTGCCCATCGCGAAATTTCGAGCCAATTTCATCAGATAACCTCCCGTTTAAACCGTTTTAATTCGACGTTTTTGATCGCCTTGCCGCGACCCTAGTCGAAAAGCCCCGCACGAAACAAGACGGTCCGGCTCTCAACAAATAGTATTTTTAATTCCAAACTGGACCGCCCCGGGCACAGCTTCCGGCAGCGGTTTCATGGAACCGTCATCTACGCGGTCTACGCGCAGCGCCATCTCGCAATCGCGATTCAGAGACGGAGAGTTCCATGCAGCGCAAGGCCTTGAACGCCTTCATCATTGCGGCCGGCCTTGCCGCCGCGTCCGGCGCGCTCGCGGCCGAAGGCAAGCTCGTACTCTACACCAGCCAGCCGAACACCGACGCCCAGCAAACGATCGACGCCTTCAAGGCGAAATACCCAAAGGTCGACGTCTCCTTCGTCCGCGACGGAACGCCGCGCATCATGGCGAAGCTCAAGGCGGAATTCGAGGCCGGCGCCCCGCAGGCCGACGTACTCCTGATCGCCGATTCGGTGACGATGGAAGGCCTCAAGAAGGACGACAGGCTGCTCGCCCACGACAAGGCCGATGTCGCCGCCTACCCGGCCGGCGTCCATGATCCCAAGAAGATGTGGTTCGCGACCAAGCTGATCACCACCGGAATCGTCTACAACACCAAGGCGGCGATGAAGCCGGCGAGCTGGACCGATCTCACCAGACCGGAAGCCAAGAACCAGCTGGCCATGCCGAGCCCGCTGAACTCGGGCGCCGCGCTGATCCACACGATCACGCTGACCGGGAATCTGAAGGACGGCTGGGACTTCTACGAGAAGCTCAAGGAGAACGGCACGCTGGCTGCCGGCGCCAATGGCGACATCCTGCGCCAGGTCGCCACGGGCGAGAAGCTCTACGGCATGATCGTCGACTTCATGCCGATCCGCGAGAAGGCCAAGGGCGCGCCGGTCGAGTTCGTCTTCCCGAGCGAGGGCGTCTCCGCCGTCAGCGAGCCCGTGGCGATCCTGAAGAGCACGAAGAACCCGGAGGCCGCGAAGGCCTTCATCGACTTCCTGCTGTCGAAGGAGGGCCAGGAACTCGCGCTGAAGCAGGGCTATGTCGCGGCCCATCCCGATGTCGCCCTGCCCGCGGGCTACCCGGCGCGCAGCGCGATCAAGCTGATGTCGTTCGACGCCGCCAAGGCGCTCGCCGACGAGGCTGCGGCGCGCAAGCGCTTCAGCTCGATCTTCGAGTAAGGTCGCTTCCATGCTAGGGGCGCCGGCGCCATGACGCTGGCCATCGACCAGAACACGAAGCGGGAGCCCGCGCTCGCGGCCCCGCCTCTGCTGCCTCTGCGGCTGCCGGACGGCCTCGGCCTGCCGGCGCTCGTCGTCGCGGTCGCGCTGCTGCTCGGCGGGCTGCCCTTCTTCCGGCTCGTCGCCGCGGCCTTCGCTCCCGGCTGGCAGTTCGCGCCGGATGCCGCCTTCGCCGAGATGGCGAGCCGTTCCGCCGTCGCCGCGACCTGGCATACGCTGGAAACCGCCTGCATTTCCGCGCTCGGTGCTCTCATTGTCGGCGGCATCGTCGCTCTGGCTCTCGGCGTCACCGATGTGCGCGGGAAACGCCCCCTCGCCTTCTTCTTCGTCTTCTCGATGATGATCGCGCCGCAGGTCGCGGCGCTCGCCTTCCTCAGCCTGCTCGCGCCGAATTCGCAGATCCTTTCGCTCATCGGCCTGGCGCCGGCGCCGGGCACCCCCAATCCATTGCTGGGCCGCGGCGGCATCATCCTGGTGATGGCGCTGCACCACGCGCCGCTGGTCGCGATCACCCTCTGGACCGGCCTGCGCAGCATACCGCAATCGCTGGTCGAGGCGGCGCAGATGGAGGGCGCGTCGAACGCCACCATCACCGCGCGCATCATCGTCCCGGTGCTGCGACCGCAGATCGTCGCAGCCGGCCTCATCGCCTTCGTTGCGGGCGTCGGCAATTTCGGCATCCCGGCCCTGCTCGGCCTGCCGGTGAACTATCTCACGCTGCCGACGCTGATCTATCGCCGGCTGTCGAGCTTCGGCCCGTCGAGCCTTGGCGAGACGGCGGCGCTTGCCGTGCTCGTCGCCATCGTGGCGGCGCTCGGCATCGTCGCGGGCACGCTGGTCGCCCGGCGCCAACGCGGCAAGGTCGAGATCGAGCGGCCGCTCGAACCCTACTGGCTGCTGGGCTCTGCCCGCCCCTTCGTCGCGGCCGGGCTCTGGCTGCTGCTGGCACTGAAACTCGGATTGCCCTTGCTGGCGCTGCTGAGCGAGGCGCTGACGCCCGCGCTCGGCGTCGCTCTATCCTGGCAAACGCTGACCTTCGACAAGTTCACTGAAGTTCTGCTCAGGCAAGCCGTGACCATGCGCGCCTTCCGCAACTCGCTGCTCTTCGCCGGCGCCGCCGCCGTGATCCTGGCCTTCCTCGCGATCGCTTTCGCCTATGGGCTGGAGCGGCGAATGGGCAAGCTGAGGCGTCCGATCGAGCTCATGATCGAGCTGCCCTATGCCCTGCCCGGCGTGGTCCTCGCCATCGCCTGCATCCTGATCTTCCTGAAGCCGCTGCCGCTGATCGGCGTCAGCATCTACGGCACGCCCTTCATCATCCTCTTCGCCTATCTCGCCCGATTCCTGCCGCTGGCGCTGAAGGCCCCCGTCGCGGCCATGGCCCAGATCGAGGCGCATCACGAAGAGGCGGCAAAGCTCGACGGCGCCAGCCTCTGGCAGATGCTGCGCTTCATCGTCGCGCCGATCCTGGCGCCGGCTGCCGCCGTCTCGGCGCTGATGGTCTTCCTCGTCGCGTTCAACGAGCTGACAGTCTCGGCGCTGCTGTGGTCCTCCGGCACCGAAACGCTGGGCGTCGTGCTGTTCAGCCTGAAGGAAGCCGGCCTCGCCGGCGAGGCCGCGGCCGTCGCCATCAGCGCCTCGGCCATCATCCTGGTCGCGATGCTGATCCTCGACCTGCTCGGCCGGCACCTGCCGCAGAACATCCTGCCCTGGCGCATCTAGGATGCCGCGCCGGCGGCGGCACAGTCGCAGCGCCGCCGTGACGAAAAATTAAGCTTGGGAGCGCCCTAGATGAAGCATGGGTGCTCTTACGATGCTTCAGACAAGACAAGATCCGATTGCCGATGACCGCAAGATTCTCGTCATCGAGGACTCCCGAACCTTCTCGCTGGCGTTACGGCAGTTCCTCGAAGCTGAGACCGGGCTGCCCGTCACGACCTGCGGTTCGCTCAAGGACCTGAGCGAGATCATCGTCGCAGCGCCGGGCGCCTACGCGATCGCGGTCGTCGATCTCAACCTGCCCGACGCGCCCCGCGGCGAGGCGCTGGACTGGACCGTGACCCACGGCATCCCCTCCGTCGTCTTCACCGCCACCTTCGATCTCGCCACGCGCGGGCGGATCATGGAACGGGAGGTGATCGACTACGTCCTGAAAGACAACGAGTTTGCGCTGCCCAACCTCGTCAACACTGTCAAACGGGCGCTGGACAACCGCAACACCCGCATCCTCGTCGTCGACGACACCCGGACCACTCGCAAGGTGCTCGCCCGCATGCTCTCGATCCAGCAATATGCCGTGGTCGAGGCCGGCTCCGGGCAGGAGGCGCTGACGGTCCTGGAGGGCAATCCCGACATCCAGCTCGTCGTCAGCGACTACTACATGCCCGACATGGATGGTTTCGAGCTGGCGCGCCGTATCAGGCGTCTCCATCCGCATGTCCGGCTTCTCGGCATCTCGTCTTCGACCGACCGCAAGACTTCGGCGGGCTTCCTCAAGGCCGGCGCGCACGACTTCGTCTCGCGCCCCTTCGTGCTCGAGGAACTGCAGTGCCGCATCGCGTCCAACGTCGAGACGCTGACGCAACTCAAACAACTGCAGGACCTCGCCGCGCGCGACTTCCTCACCGGCCTGTTCAATCGCCGCCACTTCTTCGAACGCGGCCAGAAGCTGGTGGGCGAAGCCCGCGAGATGGGGTTGCCCGTTTCGATCGCCATCCTCGACGTCGACCACTTCAAGCGCCTGAACGACCGCTACGGCCATGACGGGGGCGACAAGGCTCTGGCAGCCGTCGCACGCGGCCTGAGCGCTGCCGCCGAGCGCGGCTTCAACCTGCTGGCGCGCGTCGGCGGCGAGGAATTCGCCATCCTCTTTCCGGGCGCGGACCTCGCCGAGGCGACCCGGCTTTGCGACGACATCCGGGAGGCGATTGCCCGGGAACCACTGGTCCTGGACAACGAAACGCTCGCCCTCACGGTTTCACTGGGCGTAGCCCAGATCGGCTCCGAGGACGAGCTGGACGCCTGTCTCGGCCACGCGGACCGCGCGCTCTACGTCGCCAAGCAAAGCGGCCGGAACCGGGTCTGCGCCGACGCACTCTGAGCCCGGGCAGGCCATCTCACAACGGGGCGGCCTGCGGAGGGATGGTTCGCTTCAGGCGGCGTAACGCGGCGCCGGCTTCCGGGTCTGCGACGCTGTGACGATCGCCGTGCGGGCATCGTCGAACGCTGTCCACAGCGCTTCATCCGCGACCGAAGGCCAGGTGATCGCCTCGTCGCGATCGAGCCCGGCAAGCGCGGCATCGACCAGATCTTCCGTGGTCATCACCTTCTCCGGGTCGAAGTTCTCCAGGGACACGCCCGCCAGTTCCCAGATATCGGTCGCCGTCGCCGGCGGATGCACGCTCTGGACCTTCACCGCCGTCCCCTCAAGTTCAGACTGCAGACCGCGCGAGAATGCGAGGACATAGGCCTTCGTACCGCTATAGACCGCGCTATAGGGCAGTGTGTGCAAGCTGAGGATCGAGGCGATATTGACGATCGTCCCGCGGTTCCGCGCGACGAAGCCCGGCAGGACGGCATGGGTGAGCCGCGTCAGCGCGCCGATATTCAGGGCGATCTGCGCGGCGGAGTCGGAAGCAGGCGCCTTCGCGATCGGCGCGAAGCGGGCGATGCCGGCATTGTTGACGATAAGCTCGATGTCTCCGCGCGCCGCGAGATCGCGCTCGACACCTGCGATGTCGGCCTCTTCGGCGAGATCGGCAACCAGAATCTCGGCCTCGCGGCCATGGACGGCCGCGATACGGCGGGCCACCTCCTCCAGCCGGTCGCGCCGGCGCGCAATCAGCAGAAGATCGTATCCGCGCGCGGCCAGCCGGTCGGCATAAACGGCACCGATGCCGGCGGAAGCGCCGGTGACGACAGCGAGCTTGCGGTGGGAAGGCGTGCTCATGATGAAACGTCCTATTAAATTGAGTACTCAACTTTTTTGTTGAGCACTCAATAAAATGGGAGCACCCGAGCCCTTTTCAATAGTGCGGTGCTCAACCATTTTAGGGGTATGAACATGACATCCGATCAGAGGGCGCCGGAGGCCTGCGAGGGACAGGAGGATGCGCCGGAGGCATTCTTCGCGCTTGCCTGCACCAATACTGCCTTGCGACGCGCCACGCGGCGGCTGGGCCAGCTCTATGACGATGCGATCGCACCGCTCGGCCTGAAGGCGACACAGTTCGGACTGCTCGCTGCTATCGATGGCCTGACCGAAGACGGCAGTGGCCCGACACTGAACGAAGTTGCGGCACGCCAGCTCATCCAGATCTCGGCACTCACCCATGCTCTGCGCCCGTTGGTCCGGGACGGGCTGGTCGAACTGCATCCCGATCTGGAGGACAGGCGCAGCAAGCGGGCAAGCCTGACGGCAGCAGGCCGGGATCGCCTCCGGCAGGCCGTTTCGCGCTGGGCAGCGGCCAATGGGCGGGTCGAGACCACGCTCGGCTCCGATGTCGCAAAGGGTCTGCGGGCCCTTGCCGACCTGATCGCGTCCGATCGCTTCCTCGACGCCTATCGCAGCGGCCGTGCGCTCGATCCGCGGGACGAGCGCTGAAAGATCCTCGCGGCCTCGCCGCTCGCGCTATTCGGCGGCTGCGCGATGCTCCACCCTCCCCTCGCCCATCAGCAAGGTCCGAGACGTTTTCGCCTCGCGCACGATGAAGTCGACGATGGCGCGCACCCGCGCAACGTCCTTCAGATCGGCATGGACCAACAGCCAGAAGGAGCGCGTGATCTGCACCGTCTCCGGCAGAACGGGGACGAGGCGCGGCTCGCCCTCCGCCATGAAATGATGGATCACGCCGATGCCGGCGCCCGCCACCACAGCATTCATCTGCGCGATGACGCTGGAGCTCTGGACATGGGCGCGCAGCCCCTTGGCGACCTCGTCGAGATAGTCGAGCTCCGGCGAGAAGATGAGGTCGTCGATATAGCCGATGATGCGGTGCTCGAAGAGATCCTCCGGCTGCGTCACCGGCGGCATCGACGCGAGGTACTCCGGCGAGGCGTAGAGACCCAGGCGGTAGTCGGAGAGCTTGCGCGCGACGACCTTGCCCTCCTTGGGCGGGGCCAGCGTGATCGCGACATCGGCCTCGCGCTTCGACAGTGACAAGAGCCGCGGCATCGCGATGAGCTGGATTTCGAGACCGGGATAGGATCTCGCAAAGGTTGCGAGCCGCGGCGCCAGGAAGGCGGTACCGAAGCCGTCCGGCGCACCGATCCTGACCGTGCCGGACAAGGCCATGTCAGCGCCGCCGATGTCACTCTGGATCGCGAGAGCCTCGGTCTCCATGCTCTCCGCCTTGGCGAGCAGCCGCTCGCCATGCGCGGTCAGCGTGTAGCCCTGCGGCCGGCGCTCGAAGAGCTTGGCCTTGAGCGCCTCCTCCAGCGAGGTGATGCGACGCGAGACGGTGGCGTGGTCGGCTCCGAGCCTGCGGGCCGCAGCCGTCAGGCGCCCGGAGCGCGCCACGGCGAGAAAGAAGCGCAGATCGTCCCAATCGAATCGCTCCAAGGCTCCCCTCCTCGTATTTGTTTTTTCGCACGACCAACGTTCTACTCTCGCTATATCCGTGCGCAAACGAGAATGGTAGGGTCTTGGCAAGATCAACACACCAGCAATTCGTAGGGAGGGCGCCATGCGTCAGGTTGGACATTTCATCGGCGGCAAGCAGGTCGCCGGCACGTCGGGGCGCAGCTCCGACATCTTCCAGCCGATGGACGGCAGCGTGATCGGCAAGGTCGCGCTCGCCTCCGCCGCCGAACTCGACGCCGCCGTGCAGAACGCCGCCGAGGCGCAGCCGAAATGGGCCGCGGTCAACCCGCAGCGCCGCGCCCGCGTGCTGATGAAGTTCCTCGACCTCATCGCCCAGAACAACGAGGAGCTCGCCGAGCTGCTCGCCCGCGAGCACGGCAAGACCATTCCCGACGCCAAGGGCGACATCCAGCGCGGCGTCGAGGTGATCGAGTATTCCCTCGGCGTGCCCGGCCTGATGAAGGGCGAGTTCACCGACGGCGCCGGCCCGGGCATCGACATCTATTCGCTGCGCCAGCCGCTCGGCGTCGTCGCCGGCATTACCCCGTTCAACTTCCCGGCGATGATCCCGCTCTGGAAGCTCGGCCCCGCGATCGCCTGCGGCAACGCCTTCATCCTGAAGCCGTCCGAGCGCGATCCGGGCGTACCGATGCGTCTCGCCGAGCTCTTCGTCGAGGCAGGCGGCCCTCCCGGCATCCTCAACGTCGTCAACGGCGACAAGGAAGCCGTCGACGCCATCCTCGACCATCCCGAGATCAAGGCCGTCGGCTTCGTGGGTTCGACCCCGATCGCCGAATACATCTACGCTCGCGGCTGCGCGAACGGTAAGCGCGTGCAGTGCTTCGGCGGCGCCAAGAACCACATGGTCATCATGCCCGACGCCGATATGGATCAGGCCGTCGATGCGCTGATCGGAGCCGGCTACGGCTCGGCCGGCGAGCGCTGCATGGCGATCTCGGTCGCGGTCCCGGTCGGCCAGAAGACGGCCGACGAACTGGTCAAGCGGCTGATCCCGCGCGTCGAGAGCCTCAAGGTCGGACCCTCGACCGACCTCACCGCCGATTACGGCCCCGTCGTCACCAAGGCGGCGATGGAGAAGATCAAGCACTACGTCGATGTCGGCGTGGAGGAAGGCGCCAAGCTCGTGGTCGACGGCCGCGGCTTCAAGATGCAGGGCTATGAGAACGGCTTCTATGTCGGCGGCTGCCTGTTCGACAACGTCACCAAGGACATGCGGATCTACAAGGAAGAGATCTTCGGGCCGGTGCTCTCGGTCGTCCGCGCCGACAGCTATGACGAGGCGCTGAAGCTCACCAACGACCACGAATACGGCAACGGCACCGCGATCTACACCCGCGACGGCGACGCCGCGCGCGACTTCGCGTCGAAGGTGCAGGTCGGCATGGTCGGCATCAACGTGCCGATTCCCGTGCCGCTGGCCTATTACACCTTCGGCGGCTGGAAGCGGTCCGCCTTCGGCGATCTCAACCAGCACGGCCCGGATTCGATCCGCTTCTACACCAAGACCAAAACGGTGACGGCGCGCTGGCCGAGCGGCATCAAGGACGGCGCCAGCTTCGTCATCCCGACGATGAACTGACGCGGAAACGCCGGAGGACGCCATGGAGCGAGCGCTGCGGATCATCGCAATGCCGCTTCCGGCCTTCCTCCGCGCGGCCCGACCTGCCATGAATGCTGCCGGCGCATCACGATGTGCCGGCCACCCTTCCCCATTCCGATCCGACGACGCGAACAGGCCCTGCCTTTCGTCGCGATTGCGCGCGACTGCGCGACGGGACTATCTCATTGATCAGGAGGGCCAGCCTTGAACGCCTTCGCTCTCACCGAAGACCAGATCGCCATCCGCGACATGGCGCAGGATTTCGCTGCCGAAACGCTCGCGCCCCATGCCGCGCGCTGGGACGAGGAGAAGCATTTCCCGGTCGAGGAGATGCGCGCTGCCGCTGCGCTCGGCATGGGCGGCATCTACATCCAGGAGGATGTCGGCGGCTCCGGCCTCACGCGGCTCGACGCGGCGCTGATCTTCGAGGCGCTCTCGACCGGCTGCCCAACGGTGGCAGCCTATATCTCGATCCACAACATGTGCGCCTGGATGATCGACCGCTACGGTGATGGCGAGCAGCGCCAGCGCTTCCTGCCGAAGCTGTGCACCATGGAGCACCTCGCCAGCTATTGCCTGACCGAGCCCGGCGCCGGCTCCGACGCAGCCGCGCTGAAGACGAAGGCCGTGCTCGACGGCGACCATTACGTCCTCGACGGCCAGAAGCAGTTCATCTCGGGCGCCGGCGTCTCCGACGTCTATGTCGTGATGGCGCGCACCGGCGAGCCCGGCCCCTCCGGCATCTCGACCATCGTCGTCGAGAAGGACACGCCCGGCCTCTCCTTCGGCGCCAACGAGAAGAAGATGGGCTGGAACGCCCAGCCGACGCGCGCCGTGATCTTCGAGAACTGCCGCGTGCCGGTGGCGAACCGCCTCGGCCCGGAGGGCATCGGCTTCAAGATCGCCATGGCCGGCCTCGACGGCGGGCGGCTCAACATCGGCGCCTGCTCGATCGGCGGGGCGCAGGGCGCACTCGACAAGGCGCTAGCCTATGCCAAAGAGCGCAAGGCTTTCGGCAGCCCTATCGCCGATTTCCAGGCCATGCAGTTCAAGCTCGCCGATATGGCGACGGAGCTCGAGGCGGCCCGCACCTTTCTGTGGCGTGCGGCCGCCGCGCTCGACGCCAAGACG
The DNA here is from genome assembly GCF_056397745.1 of Allobosea sp. 05L423. Lineage (NCBI taxonomy): Bacteria > Pseudomonadati > Pseudomonadota > Alphaproteobacteria > Hyphomicrobiales > Alloboseaceae > Allobosea > Allobosea sp. 05L423. The sequence goes on from NZ_JBFTOA010000006.1 coordinate 106,141, forward strand.
CCGGACGCGACCAAGCTCTGTGCCATGGCCAAGCGCGTCGCCACCGACACCGGCTTCGAGGTCGCGAACGATGCCCTGCAGATCCATGGCGGCTACGGCTATCTCGCCGATTACGGCATCGAGAAGATCGTCCGCGACCTGCGCGTCCACCAGATCCTCGAAGGCACCAACGAAGTGATGCGGATGATCGTCGCGCGCGGGCTGGTGGGACGCGCGAAGGGGAATTGAGCCTATGCGGCGAGCGGCCTCACCCGGCTCTCGATCTCGCGGCCCGATGCCTGTCGCGCGATGCGCAGGTCGTAATCGCTCTGCAGGGTCATCCACATCTCCGGCGAGGTCGCGAAGAACTGCGCGAGACGCAACGCCGTGTCGGCCGTGATCGCCCGATCGCCCTTGACCACGCCGGCGATGCGGCTGACCGGCACATCGATGTCCCGCGCCAGGCGGTTCTGGGTGATGCCGAGCGGCTTCATGAACTCCTCCAGCAGAATTTCACCGGGTGGAAGCGGAGCGAGCGCCGCCTCATCGGCATGGTCCTGCGGATCAGTGATAGTCGACGATTTCGACATCATGCGCCTCTCCGTCCTTCCAGATGAAACAGACCCGCCATTGATCGTTGACGCGGATCGAATGCTGCCCCGCCCGATCGCCGCGCAAGGCCTCCAGCCTGTTGCCCGGCGGAATGCGCAGATCGTCCAGCCTGGCGGCTGCATGAAGCAGCAGAAGCTTGCGGCGAATGATACGTTCGATCGCCGCGAAGCGCCGGACCGGCCTGTCGTTGAAGAGCAGCTCGGCATCGCGCTGCGCGAAGGATCGTATCATCGGTCGCCAAGATATTCCGCAAAGAGTATTCCGTCAAGAAGAATGGAAGGAAGCGCAGCATGACCAACATCGCCTTCATCGGCCTCGGCAATATGGGCGGCCCGATGGCCGGCAACCTCGTCAAGGCCGGGCACAGCGTCAAAGCCTTCGATCTGGTCGAGGCCTCGCGCAACGCTGCCGCAGAACTCGGCGTCGGCATTGCGGCTTCCGCCCGGGACGCGGTCGCGGATTCCGAGATCGTCGTGACCATGCTGCCGGCCGGCAAGCATGTGCTCGCGGTCTGGGCCGATATCCTGCCGGCGGTGAAGCCCGGCACGCTGCTGATCGATTCCTCGACCATCGACGTCGAGAGCGCCCGCAAGGCGCATGCGCTGGCGGCCGAGCGCAGCTGCCTCTCGCTCGATGCCCCGGTCTCGGGCGGCACCGGCGGCGCCAAGGGCGCGACGCTGACCTTCATGGTCGGCGGTGCGACCGACGCCTTCGACAAGGGCGAGCCGATCCTCGCCAAGATGGGCCGCAAGATCGTGCATTGCGGCGGCGCCGGGAACGGGCAGGCCGCCAAGATCTGCAACAACATGATCCTCGGCATCTCGATGATCGGCGTCTCCGAGGCCTTCGTGCTCGCCGAGAAGCTCGGCCTCTCGCACCAGGCGCTGTTCGACGTCGCCTCGACGTCCTCCGGCCAGTGCTGGTCGCTGACGACCTACTGCCCGGTGCCGGGGCCGGTGCCGACCTCGCCCGCCAACAACGACTACAAGCCGGGATTCGCCTCGGCGCTGATGCTGAAGGACCTGAAGCTGGCGCAGGAAGCGGCGCAGACGGCCGGGGCCTCGACCCCGCTCGGCGCGGCGGCGGCGCAACTCTTCGGGCTGCACAATGCCTGGGGCGAAGGCGGCACCGATTTCTCCGGCATCATCCATCTGCTGCGCGGTCGCGGAGAGGCCTGAGAGGCGCTTGCGCGGCAGGGTGTCGCGGGTCTAGACCCAAGGCATGAACGACGCCCCGCTCCGCCGCGAACGCTCCTCCCTCACCGGGTTCGCGATCAATCGGCTCGACCGGCGCGAGGATCTGCGCAGTAAACCCGACGCGGTGACGGCGCTCCGCCACCGCTCGGACACCCGGATCGTCGCGGTGGCCGGCGAAACGCCGGTCCTGAAGCGGCTCGACGGCGATGCGTTTTCGGTCTGGTTCACCCATGGCGAGACCGAGATGCTCGGCCCCGCCGCCGAGGAAATCTTCCTCGGCATGGCCGAGGACGGCACGCCGCGCTTCGCGCGCCTGCTCGACAAGGCGCTGATCGAGCCGCTGAAGGAGAGATCCGAGCTTTTCCTGACCGATCTGCGCTCCGTCGCGCTCAAGCGCATCGTGCCGGAGGACGAGGTCGGGCCGCTCGGCGAGGCCAAGGCCGTGCTGGACTGGCATGCCCGTCACCGTTTCTGCGCGCAGTGCGGCGGGCCGACCGTTGCCGGGGCCTCGGGCTGGCGACGCGAATGCACCGCCTGCGGTGCGATGCATTTCCCGCGTACCGACCCGGTCGTGATTATGCTGGTGACGCGCGGCGAGAACTGCCTGCTGGCGCGCCAGGCCCGCTTCGCGCCCGGCATGTATTCCTGCATCGCCGGCTTCGTCGAGCCGGGCGAGACGCTGGAGGACGCGGTGCGCCGCGAGAGCTGGGAAGAGGCCGGTCTGCGCGTCGGTGCAGTGCGCTACGTCGCCTCGCAGCCCTGGCCCTTCCCCTCCTCGATCATGGTCGGCTGCATCGCCGAGGCGCTCGGCGACGAGATCACTCTCGACATGACCGAGCTCGAGGCCGGACGCTGGTTCCCGCGCGAGGAGGTGCTGCAGATGCTCGACGGCGCCCACCCGGACGGCCTCGCCTGCCCCCAGCATATCGCCATCGCCAACACGCTGGTGCGGGCCTGGGCGCTCGAGGGCGAGCGGATCTGACGCAGCCCTGCGCACGATCTCACTGACGAACTGCCTTTGCGGAGCCTGCCATGACGGACCCGGTCAACGCCTTCGTACCCGGGCCCCGCGCCCGCATTGCCGGCAATCCCGCTGGGCCGCTTTCCGGGCTGACCTTCGCGGTCAAGGACCTGTTCGACGTCGCCGACCTGCCGACCGGTGGCGGCAACCACGACTGGGCCAAGGCGAACCCCATCCCGACGCGCAATGCCTGGGCGGTGCAGGCACTGCTGGACGCAGGAGCGGATTTCGTCGGCAAGACGATCACGGACGAGGTCTCGCTCGGCATCCTCGGTGAAAACGCATTCGACGGCACGCCGACCAATACTGCTGCGCCCGAGCGCGTGCCCGGCGGCTCGTCCTCGGGCTCGGCCGCCGCGGTCGCCGCTGGCCTGTGCGACACCGCGCTGGGCACCGACACCGGCGGCTCGGTGAGGGTGCCGTCGAGTTTCTGCGGCCTCTACGGCATCCGGCCGACGCATGGCCGGCTCGACCTGACCGGGCTGATGCCGCAAGCTCCAAGCTCGGACACGGCGGGCTGGTTCGCGCGGGATGCAGAGACCTTCGCGCGAGTGAGCAGCGTCATGCTGGGCGAGGCCCCTGGACCGCTCCCGACGAAGCTCCTGCTCGCCGTCGACGCCTTCGGCTTCGCCGATCCGGAAGTCGCCGATGCGTTGCTTCCGATGGTCCGCAAGCTCGAACGGATCGTCGGGCCGGCGCGTGAGGAGATCATGGCGCCTCAGGGGCTTTCGGTCTGGGCACGGGCACAGCGCAGCCTGCAGCCGGTCGAGGCCTGGCAGACCTTCAAGCCCTGGATCGAGGGGCACAATCCGCGCATGGCCTTCAGCGTCGCCGCCGGGCTGATCGCCGGTTCCCAGGTCCCGCCGAACGAGCGCAACTGGGCAGCGCTGATGCGCGAGGAGGCACGAGCACGACTGCGCTACCTGCTGCCGCCCGGCACGATCCTGTGCCTGCCGACCACGCCCTTCCCGGCGCCTCTGCGCGGCCTGCCGATCCCTGAGCTGCAGCCGATGCGCGACCGCATCACCTGCCTCTGCGCTCAGGGCGGCCTCACCGGCTCACCACAGGCCAGCATTCCCGGCGCGACGGTGGAGGGCGCGCCGGTCGGCCTCTCGATCATCGGCGGGCGCGGCACCGATGCCAGCCTGATCGCCGTCGCCCAAGCCATGGAGGCCCTCGCGTGACCGACCTGACCCCGAACCTGCCCGACGTTGTTGCCGAAATCAGCGCCCTGTTCGAGGCTTATGAGCAGGCTCTGGTCGACAAGGATGTCGACGTGCTCGACGCCTCGTTCTGGAACAGCCCGCATACCATCCGCTATGCGCTGGGCGAAAACGGCTACGGTTTCTCCGAGATCCATGCGCACCGCGTCGCGCGCCCACCGGGGCCGGGCATCAAGGAGAAGCGGATCCGCCTGGAGATCCTGACGCTCGGCCGCGATCTCGCCACGGTGAATCTCGAGTTCAAGGTGCGCGGACGCGAGATCATCGGCCGCCAGAGCCAGACCTGGGTGCGTTTCCCCGATCTCGGCTGGAAGGTCGTCTCGGCCCATGTCTCGACGATGGAGGGTCCGCGCCCCTGGTGAGGGCGAAAGAGCGGTATTGACGCCTGTCGCCGCAAGCGAAGCGGCGCGCGACGGCGGTCGACGCCTAGTCCGATGCCCCTCGTCTTTACCACTCCTTAACCATCGAGGGCGTCCCCTTGCAGGGTCGATGGGGCTTCCGGGGGCTCGGAAAGGACCGCGACCATGCACGACCTCGATCCCGAACAGGCCATCGTGGAGCAACTCGTCGGCCTGCCTGTCGCCGACGTCGAACGCGACCTGATTCTCGCCACGCTGCGGGAAACCGGTGGCAACCGCACGCATGCCGCCAATCTGCTTGGCATCGCCATCCGCACGCTGCGCAACAAGATCAACAGTTATACCGCAGAGGGATACGACGTGCCCGAGCCGCTGCAGAGCCCGGTGACGTGAGCGCCCGCAGAGGATGGGGCGCTCACGGGGCGGCCCATCCTACTCCGCCGGCTCCTCGATGGTGGAACGGAACTCGCTCGCGGGATAGACGCCCATGATCTTCATCTCCTTGGAGAAGTAGGAGAGCTCGTCGAGCGCGCGCCGGAGCGCCGGATCATCGGGATGGCCCTCGACATCGGCGTAGAACATCGTCGCCGAGAACAGGCCGTCGACCATGTAGCTTTCTAGCTTGGTCATGTTGATGCCGTTGGTGGCGAAGCCGCCCATCGCCTTGTAGAGCGCCGCCGGGATGTTGCGGACGCGGAACATCAGTGTCGTGACGGTCTTGGCCCCACCCTGGCGGGCATATTCCGGATATTTAGAGAGCACGACGAAGCGCGTGGTGTTGTGCTTCTCGTCCTCGATATCCTCCATCAGGATGTTGAGGCCGTAGACATCCGCCGCGATACGCGGGGCAATCGCCGCGCGGGTCACGTCGCCGGCCTCGGCGACCTGCCGGGCGGAGCCGGCCGTATCGGCCGCAACCTCGGCCTTGAGGCCGAGCTTGCGGATGATCTTGCGGCACTGGCCGAGCGCATGGATGTGGCTCTGCACGGTCTTCACCGTCGCCAGCGTCGCGCCCGCGACACCCATCAGGTGGAAGCGGATCGGCAGGAAATGCTCGCCGATGATGTGTAGGCCCGAGCGCGGCAGCAGATGGTGGATGTCGGCGACGCGGCCGGCGATCGAGTTGTCGATCGGGATCATGCCGTAGCGCGCCTTGCCGTCGCTGACGGCGGCGAGCGCATCCTCGAAGGTGGGGCAGGGCAGCAGCTCGCAGTCCGGAAACACCTGGAGAGCCGCCTGCGAAGAGAAAGCGCCGGGCTCACCCTGGTAGGACACGACGAAGGACATGGGGATTCTCAGGCTCCTCAGCTTCTTGTTTTAACGCAGCTCCGAACGCAAAGCCGCCATGCCGCTTTGCGTTCGGAGCTGCTTAGCGGGACTTCAGGATCGCGCGGGCGCGATCGAGATCGGGGGGCGTGTCGACGCCACGCGGCACATGGTCGATGACCATGACGTCGATGCGCATGCCGTCTTCGAGCGCGCGCAGCTGCTCCAGCTTCTCACGCAGCTCCAGCGGCGACTGCGGCAGGCTGACGAAGCGATCGAGCGCGGCACGGCGATAAGCGTAGAGGCCGACATGGTGATAGAGCGGCCCCTCGCCCGCCGGTGCCGTCGCGCGCGTAAAATAGAGCGCACGCATATGGCCGGGCGCGATCTCGCTCCCGACAAGCTTCACGACGCTCGGCGCGATCTTCTCTTCTTCGTCGGTAATCACGCCTGCAAGCGTCGCGATATCCACAGCCGGATCGGCGAGCGGCTTCACCGCCGCGGCGATGGCCGAGGGTTCCAGCGTCGGGAAATCGCCCTGCACATTGACGATGATGTCGTAATGCCGCTGCGGATCGAGGATGTCCGCGGCTTCCTTGATGCGGTCCGAGCCGGTCTGGTGGTTGACGCTGGTCATCACCGCCCGGCCGCCAGCGGCCTCGATGGCGGCGGCGATTTCCGGCGCATCCGTCGCCACCGCGACGTCTCCGGCCCCGGATTCGACAGCCCGGCGCCAGACATGAACGATCATCGGCTCGCCGTTGATGTCGGCGAGCGGCTTGCCTGGAAGGCGGGTCGCCTGCATGCGGGCGGGGATCAGGATCAGCGGATTCGACATGTTTCCGGGCGGGCTCGGCAGGGATGCGGTTGGGTGCGGCGGGCGGCGTCAAAAGGTCTCAAAGCGGTGCGTGCTTATACGAGTTGCAATGAAGCGCGCAAAGCGGTTAAGCAACGGCGGAGGCTGGAGGCTTTCGAGACTCCGGCTATGCGCTATCTCGTCTCCCGGGCCTCGGCCGCGGAGGGCACCAAGGTTCGGATACGATGAATATCGAAGCCAACAAGATCGCCGGCGCGGTTCTCTCCACGCTGCTTGTCGTGATGAGCCTCAACATGGCGGCGGGCATCGTCTTCGCGCCGAAGAAGCCTGCCGTTCCGGGCTTCGACCTGCCGAGCGAAGAGCCGGCCGCTGCCGGCGGTGGCGCCCCTGCAGCCGCTGCTGAAGAGCCGATCACCGTGCGCCTCGCCAAGGCCGACCCCGCCAAGGGCGAGAAGGCCACCGGCGCCTGCAAGGCCTGCCACACCTTCGAGAAGGGCGGCGCCAACAAGGTCGGCCCGCATCTGTTCGGCGTCTATGGTCGCAACGAGGGCTCTGTCGACGGCTTCGGCTACTCGGCCGCGATGAAGGGCCGCAACGACAAGACCTGGGACGCCGACGCGCTCGACCACTTCCTGAAGAACCCGAAGGCCTATGTGCCGGGCACCGCGATGGCCTTCGCCGGCATCAGCAAGCCCGAGACCCGCGCCGACGTCGTCGCCTATCTGAATTCGCTGGCGGATGCGCCGCAGCCGCTGCCGAAGCCCTGATCGGCCGGAGCTGCGACCATTTGCTTCAGAAAGCCGGGCCTTTGCCCGGCTTTTTTGTTTGGCACCGCCTTGCTCCCGCCTTCGGCTTGCCCGCACAATCGCCGCTTGCCGACCCCGCCAGGTCTCGCCGGCCATTGCCGTAACCCGCCGCGCAGGCGAGATAGAAAAGCGGCGAATCAGACGGAGACGCGAAACGATGGCGATGCGCATCACACGCCGCAGATTGCTGGAAACCGCAGGCACTGCCGCGGTGGCGGGCGCCCTGCCCGGTCTTCCCGGAGCGGCGCTGGCGCAGGATGTTGAATCGCACGGACTGTCGACCTTCGGCGAACTCGCCCTGCCGCCGGATTTCCCGCATTTCGCCTATGTGAACCCCAAGGCGCCGAAGGGCGGCCTGCTTACCGTCCAGATCAAGCGGGGCGGCGGCAACCAGAGCTTCGACACCTTCAATACGCTCAACACCTTCGTCCTGCAGGGTGACGGCGCCGCCGGCATGGATGCCTGCTTCGACACGTTGATGGCCGGCTCCGGCGACGAGCCGGGCTCGCTCTACGGGCTGCTGGCGAAGAGCGTCACCGCCTCCGCCGACAAGCTGACCTATCGCTTTCGCCTGCGGCCGGAGGCGCGCTTCCACGACGGCGCGCGCGTCACCGCCCGCGACGCCGCCTTCTCGATGAACATCCTGAAGGCGAAGGGCCATCCCTCCTACCGGCTCCTGCTCAACGAGCTCATCTCGTCGGAAGCCGAGGGCGACGACCTCTTGGTCGTGAAGCTATCGCCAAAGCGCGGGCGCGACCTCCATCTCGTCGTCGCCGGTTTGCCGGTCTTCTCGGAAAAGTACTGGTCGACGCGGGACTTCACCGCCTCGACCCTGGAGCCCCCGCTGGGTTCCGGCCCCTACAAGGTCGGACGTCTCGAGCAGGGCCGCTTCATCGAGTTCGAGCGCGTGCCGGACTACTGGGCCAAGGACCTGCCGGTCAACATCGGCACCAACAATTTCGACCGGGTGCGCTGGGAGTATTTCCGCGACCGGCAGGTCGCGTTCGAGGCCTTCAAGAGCGGCGTGATCACGTTCCAGGAGGAGTTCACCTCGCGCATCTGGGCGACGGGCTACGACTTCCCTGCCGTCCATGAGGGCAAGGTCAAGAAGGAAGCCCTGCCGAAGACCGAGCCTGTCGGCTCGCAGGGCTGGATCTACAACACCCGGCGCGAGAAATTCGCCGACCCGCGCATCCGCGAGGCGCTCGGACTTGCCTTCGACTTCGAATGGACGCGCAAGACCATCATGTTCGGCTCATATGAGCGCATGACGTCCTATTTCGAGAACTCGGACTCCAAGGCAGTCGGTAAGCCTTCGGCGGAGGAGCTGGCGCTGCTCGAGCCCTGGCGCGGCAAGGTGCCGGACGAGGTCTTCGGCGAGCCCTTCCTGCCGCCGGTCTCGGACGGCTCGGGCAGCGACCGCGCCCTGCTGCGCAAGGCCGACGAGATGCTGCGCGCCGCCGGCTGCAGGCGCGACGGCAATGTTCTGAAGCTGCCGAACGGCCAGCCCTTCGAGATCGAGTTTCTCGATTCCAGCCCGGCCCTGCAGCCGCATACGCAGCCCTTCCAGGCGAATCTCAAGCGCCTCGGCATCAACGCCACCTCGCGCCTCGTCGACCCCGCGCAGTATCAGCGCCGCCTCGACGAGTTCGATTTCGACATCATCAGCCGTGCGATGTCGGGCGGCGCGATCCCGAGCGATACGCTCAGCATCATCTATGGCTCGGAAGCAGCCAGGACCAAGGGCTCGCGCAATGCCGCCGGCATCAGCGATCCTGCCATCGATGCGATGATCGAGAAGATCGGCCAGGCCAAGAGCTATGCGGAGGTCGTCGTCGCCGCGAAGTGCCTCGACCGGCTACTGCGCGCCGGGCGCTACTGGATCCCGATGTGGTGGAACGACGAGGAATGGCTGGCCTATTGGGACATGTACGACCGGCCGGCGACCAAGCCGAAATACTCCTCCGGCGCACCTGCGATCTGGTGGTACGACGCCGAGAAGGCCAAACGGATCGGAAAGGCGTGACCGGGGCATGCTGAGCTACATCGCCCGGCGCCTCGCGCTGATGGTACCGACGCTGTTCGGCATCTTGCTCGTCTCCTTCGTCATCGTGCAGTTCGCGCCGGGCGGGCCGGTCGAGCGCGTGATCTCTCAGCTCCAGAACCCCAACAGCGGCGCAGCCGATCGCGTCGGCGGCGGCCAGATGGGCGATGCCGGGGCGCATGGCGAGGCATCGGCCTATCGCGGAGCGCAGGGGCTCGACCCCGCCTTCATCAAGGAGCTGGAAAAGCAGTTCGGCTTCGACAAGCCGGCGTATGAGCGCTTCCTGAAGATGCTCGGCGACTATGCCCGCTTCGATTTCGGCCGCAGCTATTTCCGCGACGCGCCGGTGCTGCAGCTCATCAAGGAGAAGCTGCCGGTCTCGATCACGCTCGGCCTGTGGATGACGCTGCTGTCCTACGCGATCTCGATCCCGCTCGGCATCCGCAAAGCGGTGAAGGAGGGCTCGCGCTTCGACACCTGGACGAGTGCCGTCGTCATCGTCGGCTACGCCATCCCGAGCTTCCTCTTCGCGATCCTGCTGATCGTGCTCTTCGCCGGCGGCTCGTTCTGGCAGATCTTCCCGCTCAGGGGCCTCACCTCGGACAACTGGGGGGAACTCAGCCTCTTCGGGAAGGTGATGGACTATCTCTGGCACATCACGCTGCCGGTCCTGGCGATGGCGCTCGGAGCCTTCGCCACCTCGACGCTTCTGACCAAGAACTCCTTCCTCGACGAGATCCGGAAGCAATACGTGTTGACCGCACGGATGAAGGGCCTCAGCGAGCGCGGCGTGCTCTACGGCCATGTCTTCCGCAATGCGATGCTGATCGTTATCGCCGGCTTCCCCGGCGCCTTCGTGCATGCGCTTTTCGCCGGTGCGCTCCTGATCGAGACGATCTTCTCGCTCGACGGGCTCGGGCTGCTGTCTTTCGAGGCGATCGTCAACCGCGACTATCCTGTCGTCTTCGCCAATCTCTACATCTTCTCGCTGATCGGCCTCGTGGTGCATCTGATCACCGACCTGACCTATAGCTGGGTCGATCCCCGCATCGATTTCGAGAGCCGGGAGGCGTGAGCATGGACACGCTGATCGATGCCCCGCCGTCGGCCCTGCGCAGCGACATCCCGCTGGCGCCGGCCGAGGCGCAGCAGGGCTGGCTCAAGCTCTCGCCGATCAACCGGCGCCGGCTCAACAACTTCAAGGCGAACAAGCGGGGCTGGTGGTCTCTCTGGCTCTTCCTCGCCCTGTTCCTGCTCTCGCTCGTCGCCGAGTTCATCGCCAACGACCGCCCCCTCGTCGTGCGCTACAAGGACGAGTGGCTGTTCCCCATCGCGGTGAACTATCCCGAAGAGAAGTTCGGCGGCTTCCTCGCGACCACCGACTACCGCGACCCTGTCATCGCCAAGGAGATCGCCGCCAACGGCTTCGCGATCTGGCCGCCAATCCGCTACAGCTACCGCACGCATAATCTCGACCTGCCGGTGCCCGCCCCGGCGCCGCCGACTTGGACGCTCAGCGACGCGCAGTGCAAGCCGATCGCCGAGCGCACCGGCGGATCGACCTGCCGCGACCTCGAATGGAACTGGCTGGGCACCGACGATCAGGGGCGCGACGTGGTCGCGCGCCTGATCTACGGCTTCCGCATTTCCGTGCTGTTCGGGCTGATCCTCTGCGCCTTCTCCTCGGTGATCGGCATCGCGGCCGGCGCCATCCAGGGTTATTTCGGCGGCTGGACCGACCTGATCTTCCAGCGCCTGATCGAGATCTGGACCTCGATCCCGGCGCTCTACCTGCTGATCATCGTCGCGGCGATCATCACACCGAGCTTCTTCGTGCTGCTCGGCATCCTCCTGCTGTTTTCCTGGGTGGCCCTCGTCGGCGTGGTGCGCGCCGAGTTCCTGCGGGCGCGCAACTTCGAATATGTGCGGGCGGCGCGCGCGCTGGGTCTCTCCAACCGCACGATCATGATCCGGCACCTGCTGCCGAACGCGATGGTGGCGACACTCACCTTCCTGCCCTTCATCCTGAACGGCTCGATCACCACGCTCACCTCGCTCGACTTCCTGGGCTTCGGCCTGCCGCCGGGCTCGCCTTCGCTGGGCGAGTTGCTGGCGCAAGGCAAGGCGAACCTCCAGGCGCCCTGGCTCGGCCTCTCAGGCTTCATGGTGATCGCGCTGATGCTGTCGCTGCTGATCTTCATCGGCGAAGCCGTGCGCGACGCCTTCGACCCGCGGAAGACCTTCGCATGAGCGCGCCGCTTCTCTCCGTCGAGGACCTCTCCGTCGCCTTCCGCCAGGGCGGGCGGGAGACGCTCGCGGTCGATCATGTCTCCTTCTCCATCGCCAAGGGCGAGACGCTGGCGCTGGTCGGGGAATCCGGCTCCGGCAAGTCGGTCTCGGCGCTGTCGATCCTGAAGCTGCTGAACTATCCGGCGGCGCATCACCCCTCGGGCAAGGTGCTGTTCAACGGGCAGGACCTGATCGCCGCCGACGAGGACGCGATGCGCAAGGTCCGCGGCAACGACATCACGATGGTGTTCCAGGAGCCGATGACCTCGCTCAACCCGCTGCACAGCATCGAGCGGCAGATCGGCGAGATTCTCGAACTGCACAAGGGCTTGCGCGGCGAGAAGGCCCGCGCCCGCACGCTGGAGCTGCTGGAACTCGTCGGCATCCGCGACGCGAGGAGCCGGCTGGACGCCTATCCGCATCAGCTCTCCGGCGGCCAGCGCCAGCGCGTGATGATCGCGATGGCGCTCGCCAATGAGCCGGAGCTGCTGATAGCCGACGAGCCGACCACGGCCCTCGACGTCACCGTGCAGGCCCAGATCCTGAAGCTGCTCAAGGAGCTTCAGGCCCGGCTCGGCATGGCGATGCTGTTCATCACCCATGACCTCGGCATCGTCCGCCGCATCGCCGACCGCGTCTGCGTGATGCTGAAGGGCAAGATCGTCGAGCAGGGGCCGGTCAGCGAAATCTTCGCCAATCCGCAGCACGAATATACCAAGCGGCTGCTCGCCGCCGAGCCGAAGGGCCGCCCCTCCCCTGTCCCGACTGACGCCGCGACGCTGCTCGAAGCCGGGCCGGTCAAGGTCTGGTTCCCGATCAAGTCCGGCCTGATGCGCCGCGTAACCGGGCATGTGAAGGCCGTCGACGGCATCTCGGTGAAGGTCCGCGAGGGCGAGACGCTGGGTATCGTCGGGGAATCCGGCTCGGGCAAGACCACGCTCGGGCTGGCGATCCTCCGGCTGATCGCCTCTGAGGGGCCGATCGTCTTCCTCGGCGACCGCATCGACGGGCTCTCCAGCAAGCAGGTGCGGCCGAAGCGCAAGAACCTCCAGGTCGTCTTCCAGGACCCCTACGGCTCGCTCTCGCCGCGCATGTCGGTGGCGGAGATCGTGGCGGAAGGGCTCGCCATCCAGCAGCCCGACCTCACCTATCAGCGCCGCCGCGAGATCGTGGCGCAGGCGCTCGCCGATGTCGGGCTCGATCCGGCGGCGATGGACCGCTATCCGCACGAATTCTCCGGCGGCCAGCGCCAGCGCATTGCCATTGCACGGGCGATGGCGCTCGATCCGAAATTCGTGGTGCTCGACGAGCCCACATCGGCACTCGACATGTCCGTGCAAGCGCAGATCGTCGAATTGCTGCGCGGCCTGCAAACCAGGCGCAAACTGGGCTATCTCTTCATCAGCCACGACCTCAAGGTCGTACGGGCGCTCTCGCATCGGGTGGTGGTGATGCAGAACGGCAAGGTGGTCGAGGAAGGCCCGGCGGAGGCGATCTTCGCCCGGCCGCGCGAGGCCTATACCCAGGCGCTGCTGGCAGCCGCGCTCAATCTCGAAATCGCCAACGCCACAGCGGTGAGGGACTGAGCATGGCCCGCGCGCTCCTGATCGTGCTGGATTCGGTCGGCTGCGGCGCCGCCGCGGATGCGGCTGCCTATGGCGATGCGGGTTCGGACACACTCGGCCACATCGCCGAGGCCTGCGCGGCAGGCCGCGGTGACCGCGAGGGTGTGCGCAGCGGGCCGCTGCAGCTGCCGAACCTGGTGAGGCTCGGCCTCGCCCATGCCTGCGAGATTTCGACCGGCCGGCCGCTCGCCGGCATCGCGAAACCCGCGCGCCCGGAGGGGCGCTGGGGCTATGGCGTCGAGGTCAGCCAAGGCAAGGATACGCCGTCCGGCCATTGGGAGATCGCCGGTTGCCCTGTGCCATTCCAATGGGGCTATTTCACCGACCTTGCGAACTCCTTTCCGCCGGAGCTGATCGCCGGCATCGTCAAGGAAGGCGCCCTGCCCGGCATCCTCGGCAACAAGCACGCCTCAGGCACGGTGATCATCGAGGAGCTCGGGGCGGAACATATCCGGACGGGCAAGCCGATCTGCTACACGTCGGTCGATTCCGTTCTCCAGATCGCCGCGCATGAGGAGCATTTCGGGCTCGATCGGCTCTATGTGCTCTGCAAGACGGTGCGAGGCCTCGTCGATCCGCTGCGGATCGGCCGCGTCATCGCGCGGCCCTTCGTCGGCTCACCGGAGGAGGGCTTTACCCGCACCGGCAACCGCAAGGACTTCGCCATCCCGCCGCCGGACGAGACGATCCTCGACCGGCTGGCGGCGCAGGGACGCACGATCGTCACCGTCGGCAAGATCGGCGACATCTTCGCCCATCGCGCCACCGGCACCGAGATCAAGCCCTTCGGCAATGCCGCCATGGTCGAGGCGATGCTCGAAGCCTGGGAGGGACTGAACGACGGCGGCTTCTGCTTCGTGAACCTCGTCGATTTCGACACCGAATACGGCCATCGGCGCGACATTCCGGGATACGCGGCGGCGCTGGAGGCCTTCGACCGGCTTGTGCCCCATATCGAAGCGGCACTGAGGCCGGGCGACATCGCCGTCATCACCGCCGATCACGGCAACGATCCGAGCTGGCGCGGCACCGACCATACCCGCGAGCATGTGCCGATCCTCGCCTTCGGTCCCGGAATTGCCCCCGTGCCGCTCGGCCGGCGCGAAAGCTTCGCCGACATCGCGGCGAGCCTCGGCATCTTCCTCGGCATCGGGCCGGTCGGCCCCGGCCGCCACTGGTAGCTTACGCCACGCGTCCTAGCCGACGCGAAGTGGCGATCCATCTCTTTGTCTCGGCATCGGATTTTTCCGAAAGCTGGCTTCCACCTTTCGGTCCGATGCTCTAGGCGGCCGCGACCCGGTTGCAGAAGCTCGCAACCTCGCGGCGGATTTCCTGCGCCTGCTGAGCCAGCGCATTCGCAGCGCCCTGAAGCTGTTGCGCTGCGCCATGGGTCTGCTGCGTCATGACCTCGAAGCCACCGGCGACGTCGGCGCTCCGTTGCGCCCCTTCGAAGGACAGGCGAACCTGATGTGCGATCTCGGCAGTTGCCCGACCTTGCTCGCCGACGGACCGCGCGATTGCGTCGGCGACGCTGTCGACCTCGCCGATTGCCTCGACGATCTCGCGGATCGCCTTGAGCGAACGCTGTGACGCCTGCTGCATCGCGCCGATCTGGTGCGAGACCTCGTCCGTCGCCTTGGCGGTCTGGGCCGAGAGCGTCTTCACCTCGCTGGCGACGACTGCGAAACCGCGGCCCATCTCGCCTGCGCGCGCCGCTTCGATCGTGGCGTTGAGCGCGAGCATGCTGGTCTGTGCCGCGATGCCGCGAATGATCTCGACCACGGCGCCGACATTTTCGCTGCTATGGGCGAGGTTCTCGATCTCGTCGCTCGCGTGGCGCGCCAGTGACGCGGCCGATTTCGCACCATCGGCGGAATGGCCGGCGTTGCGGCCGATCTCGCCGATCGAGGCGACGAGTTCCGTGCTCGCCGCCGAGAGATGCTCGATGCTCTCCATCGTACCCGCCGCCGAGGCCGAGACCAGGGCCGTCTGGCAGCGCACCTGATCGGAGGTGCTCGTCAAGGCGCCAGCCTCCGCCTTCATCGTCATGGCGGACTGATCGAGCACAGCCATGGCCTGCTCCATCTGGACATGAAAACCGGATACGACATCGCGCAGCTTTGCGGCCCGGCGACCCAGCTCCTCTGCCAAATTGCGTTCCTTCTCGCCTGCGACGCGCTCGCGCTCGGCCACAGCCTCGGCCCGCGCGAGATTGGCCTCGTTCATCGTGAACATGCGCTGCAGGATCACAGCGAACACGGCGAGGAAGGCGGTTTCGATGATGACGATCACCGCATGCAGCAGAACCCTGAGCAAGCTGCCGCCCTGATAGAACACTGCGGCCGGCAGCGCATATTGCAGGACGAGATGATGCAGCGCGGTCAGCAAGGCGCCCAGCACGATCGGCCGCCAGTCGCAGAACCCTGCGAGCAGCGCCAGGATCGCGAAATAGTACATGTGCATGTCCGGCTGCCAGAGATGGCCGGCAAAGCTGAAGACCAGGATCGAGACCTGCCCGATCAGCATCGTCGCGATGACGAGCTGGGTCACGATCGCCGGCCCGTTCAGGCGATAGGACGCCAACGCCAGCAAGGCTGACAGCGCCGCGATGGTGACCGGCACGAACCCGTTATCGCCATGAGCCCGAAAGACCAGCGCCAGCAGCGGCACATGCAGGAGCCCAAGCGCGAGCAGGACCTGCGCCACCCTGCGGCGAACGGCGGGGAGTGACCAGATCATCGCGAGGCTTCCACCGCCGCAGCCGCATCGAGGCAGCCGGCGAGACCGGTCAGGACCAGGGAGAACCAGGCGCCTTGCGGCAGCGCCGCCGCCGCGTGTGCCGGGCCTTCTGGCGCGACCACGACGATAGAAGGCAATCGCCCGCTGCGCAGCACGCGATGACCGGTTGCAAGGCTGAGGGAAATGGCTTCGGCCGCGCCCACCCAGGGCGGGAAGACGATCGCTGCCGGCACGCTGCCGTCCTGCGCGCGCGGCAGGCTTGCCATGGCTCCGAAGCTGACGACCAGGCAAAGGCAAGCAACCAGGAGGCCATCGGAAAACGACAGCCTCTCCTCGCGCGCCGCGCAAGGCTCCAAGACGGGGATTGAAGGCATAGGCAGGAACCGGTGGGACGATGGCCGCTCGCCGACACCCAAGCCGCTCCGCGTAAAATTTCACTTAAGCGCGTCATCCGCGTGCAGGCTCAATTGACTGCGGCACCTCGACATGGAACTCGGTCAGGGGGACAGCCGGGCCGCCGGCACAGGCCGCGCCGGAGCGGCAGGCGCCTTCAGCGCTGCAGGCGCTGCTTGATCCGCTTGATCAACGTGTCGCGGACTTCGCGATAGGCATCGAGCTTCTGCTCGCGCGAGACCTGGAACACCGTCGGATCGACGGTCGGCCAGTATTCGACCTCGGCAGCGTGGGTGCGGGTGAGCTCCAGCGCCTTGTGATGCGCCTCGGGCGAAAGCGAGATGATCAGATCGAAGTTGAGGCCTTCCCATTCCTCCAGCTCCTCGACCGATTTCGGCTTGTGCCGGCTCAGATCGATGCCGATCTCGTCGAGGACTGCGAGCGCGAAACCATCGGGCTCGCCTTTGCGGGCACCGGCCGACTGGACATAGATCGACTTGCCGAAGAAGTGCTTGGCCAGCGCCTCGGCCATCGGCGAGCGCACGGCGTTCATCGCACACATGAAAAGCACGCTCTGGATCTTGCGCGGCAGAGCCTGCGCCGCATCTTCTTCACGCGAACCGGCTTCCACCTCGCTTGAAGATATTTTGCGCTCCAAGCCCGTCAGCCCTTCCAATGGAGGGCATAGATCAGTGTGAAGAGACGGCGAGCCGTGTCGAAGTCGATCTCGACCTTGTTGGCGAGCCGCTCGGCCAGGATGCCGGCCGCCTCGTCGTGGAGGCCGCGCCGGCCCATGTCGATCGCCTCGATTTGCGTCGGCGTCGCCGTGCGGATCGCAGCGTAGTAGCTCTCGCAGATCAGCTCGTAGTCCTTGATGATGCGCCGGAACGGGCTGAGCGAGAGATGGTGCGTCACGACCGCCGAGCCGTCCGCTTCCTTGACCTCGAAGACGAGGCGCCGCTCGACCATGGCCAGATGGGCAAGATAGGGGCCGCCATCATGCTCCGGCACGACGAAGCGGTTGCGCTCGATCAGGTCGTAGATGGCGACAGCGCGCTCATGCTCCTGATCGGGCGAGCCGCGCCCCAGCGAGTTCTCGTCAAGTGTTACGCCGACAAGACACTGCTTCTTGGAAGTCGAAACGTCGGACATCGCTCCTCCCGCCGCAGCGCCGCTCGGTGACCGACGCTCAGAGATTGAGCCTGATCGTCACGGATCGGCCATGCGCCTGCAACCCCTCCGATTCGGCGAGCTGCGTCGCGGCCGAGGCCAGTGCCCGCAGGCCATCGGGGCCACACTTCAACAGCGAGGTCCGCTTCATGAAGTCCCCGACGCCGAGGCCGGAGGAGAAGCGGGCCGAGCGCGCCGTCGGCAGCACATGGTTGGGGCCGCCGACATAGTCGCCGATCGCCTCCGGCGTATGGCCGCCGAGGAAGATCGCCCCGGCATTGCGGATGAGGCCGGCCAGACGCTCGGGCTCCGCCGTCATGATCTCGAGATGCTCCGGCGCGATGCGATCGACCAGCGGCACCGCCGCTTCGAGATCGGCGACCAGCAGGATCGCGCCGAACTCCTGCCAGCTCCTGCCGGCGATCTCGGCGCGCGGCAGCGTCGCGAGCTGGGCCATGATCGCCTTCTCGACCTCGGCAGCGAGCACAGCATCATCCGTCATCAGGATCGACTGGGCCGAGACGTCATGCTCGGCCTGCGCCAGCAGATCGGCGGCGATCCAGTCCGGATTGGCGGTCCGATCGGCGATCACGAGCACTTCGGAGGGGCCGGCGATCATATCGATACCGACCTGGCCGAAGACGCGGCGCTTGGCCGCCGCAACATAGGCGTTGCCGGGGCCGACGATCTTGGCGACCGGCGCGATGGTTTCCGTGCCATAGGCCAGCGCCGCGACGGCCTGGGCACCGCCGATACGATAGACCTCGTCGACACCGGCGAGCCGCGCGGCCGCGAGCACGAGCGGATTGGTCTCGCCACGTGGCGTCGGGGCGACCATGACGATGCGCGGCACGCCGGCGACTTTCGCCGGAATCGCGTTCATCAGCACCGAGGACGGGTAGCTCGCGGTTCCGCCGGGCACGTAAAGGCCGACGGCCTCGATCGCGCTCCAGCGCCAGCCGGCTTCGACGCCCATGGCATCTTTGACCCATGAATCCGCGGGCCTCTGACGCTCGTGATAGACGGCGATGCGATCGCGCGCCGTCTCCAGCGCGGCGAGCAGCTCCGCGGAGCAGGCGGCAACCGCAGCATCGATCTCGGCTTCGCTGACGCGCAGCGTCGCCGGCGCGAGGTCGAGGGAGTCGAAGCGGCTGGTATAGCCGATAAGCGCGGAGTCGCCTTGCTCGCGCACCGCGGCGATGATGTCGGCCGCGATCCGATCGACCTCCTCCGAGACCTCACGCTTGGCGGACAGCAGAGCTGCGAAGCCTTCTGCGAAACGTGCGTCCCTGTCGTCGAGCCTGATCGGCATTGGTATCCTCGGGCGTATCCGAATTTATAGCCGTCCTTCCGGGCGTAGCGCAGCGAAGACCCGGAATCCACCATGAGGCGCCAAAGGCCTTCGATGGATCCCGGATCGGCGCCGCTTCGCGGCTTGTCCGGGATGACGCAGCGTTCTTAGACGACGGGTGTCGCGGCTTGAAGCCGGCACAGCCGGAAAACTGGAGAGCCGCCTCGTCAGGCGCCGTTGGGATGGCCGGGCGTCGCCACGGCTTCCCACACCGGCCCCAGATCCTTCATCTGAGCCTCGACGCATTCGACCGAGAGGCGGATCGCAGCGCCTTCTGAAAAATTCAGCGTCACGTTGCCGGCGGGATCATCGCCTTGGTCGAAGGTGATGGCGAGCAGGTTCAGCACCTTGTCCGGATCGTTCTTGTCGAGCTTGGCGCTGCGGACCGAGAGCACCCGGTCGAAATGCAACGCCGCAAGCCGGCGGCGGCGCTTGCCGTGCTGTGCGCCCTCCCAGTCGAAGCGGCGCAGGGCAAGCGCAAAGCGCTTCTCAGCCGGCAGATAACGGAGATCGGCGGCTTTCAGCACCGCATCCTGAAGATGTGCCGAGACGACCGCGAGGTCGTCGGCATCGAGCGCGATGAGCTTAAGTGGATCGGCGGCATCGTCTGACATGATCGTGTTCTGACGAGCCGCCTCAAGAAAATCAACAGTCCAGAATCAACTGCTGATGCGTTCCACCACCGCGCCGCAGCGCGTGAGCTTCGCCTCCAGCGACTCGAAGCCGCGGTCGAGATGATAAACGCGGTTGATGGTGGTGTCGCCCTCGGCGGCGAGACCGCCGATGACGAGCGAGACCGAAGCCCGCAGATCGGTCGCCATCACCGGAGCGCCGGTGAGCTTCTCGACGCCCTCGACATGGGCGACGTCGCCGTCGAGCCGGATCTTCGCGCCGAGCCGGGCGAGTTCCTGCACATGCATGAAGCGGTTTTCGAAGATGGTCTCGCGAATGCGCGAAGTGCCTTTGGCCTTCGTCATCAACGCCATGAACTGCGCCTGCAGATCGGTCGGGAAGCCGGGGAAGGGATCGGTGTCGATATCGACCGCCTCGATGCCGCGGCCGTTGCGACGCACGCGAATGCCTTCATTGGTCTCATCGATATCGACGCCGGCCCTGGTCAGCACGTCGAGCGCGGACTGAAGCAGATCGGCGCGCGCGCCTTCCAGCACGACATCGCCGCCGGTCATGGCAACCGCCATCGCATAGGTGCCGGTCTCGATCCTGTCCGGCAGCACGGCGTGATGCGCGCCACCGAGGCGGGACACACCCGTCACGACGATCTGCGAGGTGCCGGCGCCCTCGATCTTGGCGCCCATCTTGACGAGGCAGGCGGCAAGATCGGTGACTTCGGGCTCGCGGGCGGCGTTCTCGATCACAGTGGTGCCGTCAGCAAGGACCGCGGCCATCAAGGCCGTGTGCGTGCCGCCGACCGTGACCTTCGGGAAGACGATCTCGCCCCCCTTCAGCCCCTTGGGCGCACGCGCCAGCGCGTAGCCGTTCTCGATCGTGATCTCGGCTCCGAGCTTCTCCAGCGCCATCAGCAGCAGGTCGACCGGGCGCGTGCCGATGGCGCAGCCCCCCGGGAGCGAGACCTTCGCCTCGCCCATGCGGGCCAGGATCGGCGCGATCACCCAGAAGCTCGCCCGCATGGTCGAGACCAGTTCGTAGGGCGCGCAGGTATCGACGATCTGGCGCGCGGTCAGCGAGATGTTCTGGCCGGTCTCTGTCGACTGGCCGATACGCTTGCCGGCGACGGTGCGGTCGACGCCGTGGTTGGACAGGATGCGCGAGAGCGCGGTGACGTCCGAGAGACGCGGCACATTGGTCAGCGTCAAGGTCTCGTCGGTCAGAAGGCTCGCGATCATCAGCGGCAAGGCGGCGTTCTTGGCGCCCGAAATCGGAATAGCGCCATTGAGGCGCTGGCCGCCGGTGATGCGGATCTTGTCCATCGTCAGGTCCTGCTCGGCCGCACGGAAACCCGGCAGCCCAAATGAGTGAGGGAAGTCAGGACCGGGGAGGTTCGGCCTGAGTGGGCGGCACCGGCTTCTGAGAACCCACCTCCTCCGAGCGGCGAGCGCGAGCCTGGGCCTTTCGGCGCTTCAGGTTCTCGCGGAGCGCGGCGGCAAGGCGCGCCTGCTTCTCGTCCTCGGCTGTCTGGCGGGTCACGGCATCAGCTCGGTGGGTTTTGCAACTTGGCTGTTTGAACGCGGGAACGCGGCGAATTCGCGGCGCCATGGTTATCCCCACAGCGGGTTTCGGACAAGCGCCGCTGAACCAGCGCGCCGTTCCAGGATGCGGCAAAGCACTGTGCCATTCCGGATCAGGCAAGGCCGGGCTCGGAAATCCCTGAACTGATCATCCCGCAGGCGCCGCCGATCCCGGCAATTTCTTTCCCGATATCGCGCCCCCTCGAAATTTCCTGCCCCTCCCCGCTCCCTTCCGCAAGGGCCCGGCTCTTGCCTCGAGGGGGCCTGCACGGCCCCGAGATCGGTGGCATGACGCTTGGTCATCCGAAAAAGCTTAACGCTATTAACCATTTCCGGGAGTTTCCGTTTACAGTTTGTTAAGCTCGTTTAGTCTGCACGACATCAGGCAGTTCCGGGGGTGGCGTCGTGTTGCAGTCCTTGAAGATCGGAGCAGAAACCGTTTCGCCGGCCCTGCTCGAAAGCTGCGAGGTCATCGACGCGATCCGCTACAAGGCCGGCTTCCTGCCGGAGGTGGAGATCGCCTACGAGCCGGACATAAAGGCGCTCTGGGTCACGATCCGGCCCGAGCTGAAACCGGTCTTCACGCTGCAGCTGCTCGACAGCCTGGTGAAGATTCAGAGCGCGATCGTGGCCCTCTGGGGAGCGCCGGACCAATATCACCGCGCTCCGGTGCGCTTCCTCGCCTTCCGCGGCGCAGGCCCGTTCTTCACGCTCGGCGGCGACCTGGATTTCTATCTTGACTGCCTGGCCAAGAACGACCGCGCCGCGCTCGCCGAATATGCGCGTCTGTCAGCGGAAGGGGCGATCTGGAATTCGGGCGGCCTCAACGGGCTGGTCATCACCCTCTCGACCATCCACGCCAAGGCGATCGGCGGCGGCATCGACGCACCGCGCTCGTGCAACGTGATGATCGCCGAGGAGCAGGCCTCGTTCGTCTACCCCGAGATCAAGTTCAACCATTTCCCGATCACCGCCGTCGCGATCCTGTCGCGCCGGATGGGCCAGCGCGCGGCGGAGCAGATGCTGCTCTCCGGCGAGGAAATGAGCGCGCAGGAGTTCATGGCGGCGGGTGGGCTCGAGGCGGTCGTCCCGACCGGCACCGGCGAAGCCTGGATCCGCAAGTATTGCTCCGATGCCCTGCCGATCCACGCAGCCAAAACGGCGCTCTTCTCGGCCTTCAATCGCCGCTCCGGCGATCTGCGCGAAGAACTCGGCCATCTCGGCCAGATCTGGACCGACTGCATGCTGCGGCTGAGCCCGAGCGCGATCTCGAAGCTGCAGCGTATCGCGCAGACGCAGGACCGCATGTTAGCGCGCGTTTACCAAAGACACCTGGCGCCGGTCTGAATCGTACGGGATGGTCCCGTACGGCACTAGAGTCACACGAAGCATTTACCTCTGCTCCCATACAAACCTTTGATGATACGCTAGGTTTGGGCCTAGCGTGCATGATCGCGCTCGCGGCAAAGGCAGGAGTAGATGTCGGGCACGCTGAAGCGATTGATGGCCGCTGGCGGGCGCGAGAAGGCCGACGATGTCGACCTGACCGGCTACACGCTGCTGGTCAGCTCGCTTTTCTCGTCGCCAGCGTCGATCATCCCGGGCGGTATCGCCGGTATTCTCACCCCGTTCCTATGCTGGCTTTCGACCGGCATGGCGATCTTCATGGGCCTCACCCTGCTGGTGACGTTCATCGTCATCCTGCGCCTCCTGACCGTCATGGCCTATCGCCGACGGAACCACGCCAACGACAGTTACGCGCAGACGCGCCGCTGGGATCGCGACTACTTCCTCGGCGCCACCGTTTTCAGCGCCGTGCTGGGCTACAGCTGCTATGTCGCGCTGGTTCACACCAACGACCCGGCCGCGCACATCACGTCGGTCGCGTCCACCATCGCCCTGGCTTCCGGATACGTCGCGCGCAATGCGGGCCGCCCGAAGTTCGTCGCGGTGCAGCTCATGACCTTCTGCATCCCGATGGCGATCGGGCTGATCGCCGCGCAGAATCCCTATTACCGCTATATCGGCTATTTCGCTTTCCTCTACGTGGCCGCGAACATCGCGATCACCAACTCGCTGCATCGGAACCTGCTGGCTCTCAGCGATGCGACGAAGCATTCAAAGGCGCTCGCCTCCGCGCTGCATTCGCAGAACCTGACGCTCGACGCAGCCCTGAACACGATGATCGACGGGCTGGCGATGTTCGACCGCAATCTCAAGCTGGCGGTCAGCAACACGCCGCACAGCACGCTTTACGGCTTGCCCGAGACGCTCGCCCTGCCCGGCACGCCGTTGACGGCGATCGCGCGCTTCCTGGTTGAGCGGCAGGTGATCAGCCAGGAGCAGCTGCGCGATATCCGGATGGCCCTGACGACGGTCCAGAGCACCCAGCAGGCTGCGAGCCACGAGGTTGTGACGCGCAGCGGGCTCGTGCTGGTCGTGACCTTCGCGCCGGCGGCCGAGGGCGGCATCCTCATGCTGACCGAGGATGCGACGGAGCGGAAGGCGACCGAGGCGCGCATCGAGCAGATGGCGCGCTTCGACGAACTGACAGGGCTCGCCAACAGGTTCGAGTACAACACGCAGATCGCCGAGGCATTTGCACGGCTCGAGCGCACCGGCGAGGCCTTCGCACTGCTCTATCTCGACCTCGACGGCTTCAAGCAGGTCAATGACAGCCTGGGCCACGATATCGGCGACCATGTGCTGATGGAGACTGCGAGCCGCCTGCGCGGCGCGATCCGCAGCAACGACATGCTGGCCCGCTTCGGCGGCGACGAGTTCCTGCTGATCCTGCCCTCAGCCGAACACACCATCGTCACGGCGATCGCGCAGCGCATGATCAATGCGATGACCCGTGCCTTCGATGTCGAGGGCAAGACGGTCTATGTGACAGCGAGTGTCGGCATTGCCATGGCGCCGCACGACGGCACCAACCCGGCGGACTTGCTGCGCCATGCCGATACCGCCCTTTACAAAGCCAAATCGGCCGGTCGGAACACCCTGATGTTCTTTAACCCGACCATGGCCGAGGAGATGCTCGAGCGGCATGAGATCGAGGTCGATCTGCGCAAGGCCTGCGCGGATGGCACGCTCGAACTTTACTATCAGCCGATCATCGACCTGAAAACGCAGGAGATCGTCTCGCGCGAGGCGCTGATGCGCTGGCGCCATCCGACCCGGGGCATGGTGCCGCCCGGCATCTTCATTCCGATCGCCGAGCAGTCCGGCCTGATCGCGGCGATGGGCGATTGGGCGATCCGTCAGGCCTGCAAGGATGCGGCGAGCTGGGAGCCGGGCATCAGCGTCTCGGTGAACGTCTCGCCGCTGCAGTTCCGCGAGCCCCGCCGCATCGTCGAGACGGTCAAGAGTGCGCTGCTGACCTCCCATTTCGAATCCCGGCGGCTGATGCTCGAAGTCACGGAATCGCTGCTGATCGAGGACAACAAGCTGGCGCTTTCGGTCCTCGACGAGTTGCGGGCACTGGGCGTGACCTTCGCGCTCGACGATTTCGGAACCGGCTACTCCTCGCTCGCCTATCTCTCGACCTACCCGTTCGCGCAGGTGAAGATCGACCAGAGCTTCGCCCGCGAGGTGCACACCAACGAGGCTTCCAAGGCCGTCATCGAAGCCGTGTGCCAGCTCGCCCGCCGGCTCCATATGAACGTCGTGGTCGAGGGCATCGAAACCGAGCAGCAGCGCATCGCCGTCCAGCTTCTCGGGGCCCACCGTGCCCAAGGCTTCCTGTTCGGCCGGCCCGAACCTCTTACGACCATCAAGAGCAGAGGCGGCAACCGCAGCGTCGCTTGAAGGCCATGAGGGTGATCCCGCATGGCGGGGAGCGTGTAGGCCTTGATTCCGTCCGCCCGACAACGCATCAGCGATTGAGAACGAGAGCGAAGCGGGACATCCGGTGAGCGACGGCACGGCCAAGGCGGCGAACCCCGCCGCGTTGACACCCGACATCTGCGTGATCGGCGCGGGCGGCAACGGCATCGCGCTGTCGACGGCTGCCGCCGCCTTCGGCGTTTCCGTGGTTCTCGTCGAGAGAGGCGCGCTGGGTGGCAGTTCCGGCCCGCTCGCCATGAAGGCACTGATCGAGGCGGGAGCGGCCGCGCACACGATGCGCGAAGCCGGCCGGTTCGGTCTCAAGGCTGGCGATCCGCAGGCCAACCCGGCCCAGCTTCACGATCACATCCAGCGCGCGTTGGCAGCGGAGGCCGCGAATCACGCCGAGGAACGCCTGAAGGCCCTCGGGATCGTCATCGTGCGAGGTGAGGCGCACTTCGCCAGCCGCAGCACGGTCCGCGTGGGCGCACAAGCGATCAAGGCCCGACGTTTCGTCATCGCCACCGGCGCGTGGGCGCCTCGCCCCGAACTGCCCGGCCTCGAGACGGTGCAGGTGATCGACGTGGACGAGCTTTCCGAACTGACCCGCCTGCCCGAACGCCCTGTCGTCCTCGGCGGTGGCGCAAACGGTACGGCACTGGCGCAGGCCCTGCAGCGCCTCGGAAGCTCGGCGAGCCTCGTCGCCCCGGAAGGATTGCTGCCGGACCATGATGCGGAAGCGGCGCTTCTGGTTCGCCGGCGCCTGCTGCGCGAGGGGCTGGCCCTGCACGAGAGCAACGCTCCGGTCCGGCTGGAACGCAGCCGGACCGGCTTCCGCCTGGTTCTCGCTGGCGAGGGGAAAGAAACCGTCGTCGAGGGCTCGCATCTGCTGCTGGCCGGGCCGCGCAGGCCGGAGATCGCAGCACTTGATCTCGATCTGGGCGGTATCCGCCATGACGCCACCGGCATCGTCACCGACAAGGGCCTGCGCACGAGCAACCGCCGCGTCTATGCGCTGGGTGCCTGCGCCGGCGGAACCGCGGCGCCAATGACCGACCAGGCCGGCGACGACCATGTCGGCCTGATCCTGCGCAGCATTCTGTTTCGTCAGCCCGTGCGGACCGACGCGACAAATTTCCCGCGCGTCGCCTGGTGCCAGCCGGAAATCGCCGCGATCGGCCTTTCGGAAGCCGCGGCGCGCGCCAAGGCCGGCACGATCCAGGTCCTGCGCTGGCCCTTCGCCGAGATTCCTGGGGCGCGAGCTGCCGACGAGAGCGAGGGCTTCGTCAAGCTCGTCACCGACAGGAAGGGCAGCATCCTCGGCGTCACCATCGTTGGGAAAGGCGCCGGCGAGCTGATTGCGCCGTGGTGCGTCGCCACCAAGGCCGGACTGACGATCGCCGACATGGCCGGGGTGGTGACGCCGGCGCTTGCCCGCTCGGACAGCTCGCGCAGGGCGGCGCTCTCGTTCCATGTCCCGTCAGCCACGAACCCTCGCCTGCGCCGGTTGATCGGCTTTCTGCGGCGCTTCGGTTAAGATTGGCGTCGATGCTTCAACCCGGCTTGCCCAGGAACGATCTGTCGATCAGTCAGCCGCGCGGTCTGACCCGTCTCGGCCTGTCGGCCAAATTGCTGCTCGTCACCGTGCTCTTCGTCATGCTGGCGGAAGTGCTGATCTACCTGCCCTCCATCGCGAATTTCCGGCGCAACTGGCTGCATGACAGGATCGCCGCCGCGCAGGTCGCCGCGCTGGTGCTGGAGGGCGCGCCCGAGGACGGGCTGCCGGAGGGTAGCGAGAACCGGCTGTTGATGGGCGTCGGCGCCCGGTCGATCGCTGCCCGTGTCGGCGGCGCACGCCGGCTGCTCAGCCTCGACTCGATGCCCCCGCCGGAAGTCTCCCGCTCGATCGATCTACGCAATCTCTCCTGGATCAACGCGATCGAGGAAGCGGTCGCCGTTCTGGTCTCCCCCGCCACCCTGCCGATCCGGGTGGTCGGCGAGGCGGTTGGCGGGGCCGATTTCGTCGAGATCGTCATCGACGAGGCGCCGCTGCGCCGGGCAATGCTCAAATTCTCCTGGAGCCTGCTGCTGATCTCGCTGCTGATCACCGGGCTGACGGCGCTCGCGGTCTATATCGCCCTCAACGCGCTGATCATCGGTCCGATCCGGCGTCTGGCGGCGAACGTGATGGAATTCGAGGCCGACCCGGAGAATCCGCAACGCATCATCGAACCGACATTGCGCGCCGACGAGATCGGCGAGGCGGAGCGAGCGCTCGCCCGCATGGAGGCAACGCTCGCCGACGAGCTTCGCACGAAGAAGCACCTCGCCGAGCTCGGCCTCGCCGTCTCCAAGATCAACCACGACCTGCGCAACATGCTGGCGGCTGCGCAGCTCATGTCGGACCAGTTGATAGAGACCCGCGACGCCAAGATCCGCCGCTTCGCACCACGGCTGATCGCGACGCTGGGGCGCGCCATCGAATTCTGCCAGGCCACCCTCGCCTATGGCCGCGCGGCCGAGGCAACGCCGGTCCTCCGCGAGGTCGCCCTCCGGCAGCTCGTCACAGAGCAGGCGGAGATGCTTGGCTTGCCGGGTGACGGGCGACTGCGCTTCGAGAACCGCGTCCCTGCCGAGCTGATCGCACCCTGCGATCCCGACCAGATGGCGCGGGTGCTGACGAACCTGATGCGCAATTCCGTCCAGGCTCTGACCCAGGCCGGGGCGGAAGCCGACGCCCAGCCCCTCTTGGCGGTGACGGCAGGACCGGTGAACGGCTCGGTGGCACTGCGTGTCATCGACAACGGGCCGGGCGTGCCCGAGCGCGCGCGGGCCAATCTCTTTCAGGCCTTCCGTGGCTCGGTGACGCCGGGGGGCACCGGCCTCGGCCTTGCCGTCGCAGCCGAGCTGGTCCGGCTGCATGGCGGCACGATCGAGCTCGAACCCTCCCTCGCCGGCGCCGTGTTCCGGGTCACCCTGCCGCTGCGGCGGAGCAACGGCCACGAGAGCACCCGCCGATCAGGTTGATTCAACCTGATCGGATCCACCTCCGGAATAATTGTTTGAGCAGGCCGGGCGCCTATTGGCTCGCCCAGATCACGCGCGCCATGAAGGCGATATCGGCGTGATTCAGCACGCGGTCGGGATGTTCGGGATTGAGAGAGGCGAGTTCGATCGTCTTCGCGGTCTGGCGCTTGAGCTGCTTGGCCAGCACCTCCCCCTCCACCGTCTTGACGACGACGCGGTCGCCGCGTCTCACCGTCGCTGTCGGCGAGACGATGATGGTGTCGCCGTCGCGATAGAGGGGCAGCATCGAATCGCCGGAAATCTCGAGCGCGTAGGCCTTCTCATCGGCCACGCCGGGAAAGGCGACCTCCTCCCAGCCCGTGCCGGCCGGAAAGCCGCCGTCGTCGAAGAAGCCGCCGGAACCTGCCTGGGCGAAGCCGATCAGTGGAATGGTGCGCGTCGGCGCGGGCTCCCGCCGCAATACGGCACTCATGAATTCGTCGAGGGAAGCGCCCGTCGCGGCGAGAATCTTGGCGATCGACTCGGTCGAGGGCCAGCGTTCGCGCCCGTCCGGCGCCACGCGCTTGGAGCGGTTGAAGGTGGTGGCGTCGAGGCCGGCCTTGCGCGCCAGCCCCGAGGCGGTGAAACCGTAGCGCTGGGCGAGCATATCGATCGCCCCCCAGATCTGGTCATGTGACAGCATCGCGCAGGCCTCGCATTGCTTTTGTCGCCGGGCGGGGATTGAATATAGGAAATATCCCCTATCATCTAAGATTTCAATCCAGTTCTCGCCGCAATCCGGCTAGCGCTTGCGGAATCCTCCTGCCAGGGATTAAGCCGGGGCCCAACCTGTTCCCGTGAGACTGCCGGTGCCTCTGATCTACAAGATATGCCCCGCCCCGCTCTGGCGTGAAGCGGAGCGGAATGGAC
This sequence comes from Allobosea sp. 05L423, assembly GCF_056397745.1. Classification (NCBI taxonomy): domain Bacteria; kingdom Pseudomonadati; phylum Pseudomonadota; class Alphaproteobacteria; order Hyphomicrobiales; family Alloboseaceae; genus Allobosea; species Allobosea sp. 05L423. The sequence goes on from NZ_JBFTOA010000006.1 coordinate 135,002, forward strand.
GCTTCGATGGCGCGCCCGTCGACCTCGCGGATGACTACATCCATTTCTCGACAGCAGCCCAGCTCGCCGAAACGGCGGCGAAGCACTTCACCGGGCAGGACGGGCTCCTGCTTATCGCCGTGGATGATTCGCGCCTCGGCCCGGCATTGCGCTACGAGCCCTCTCGCGGCGGTGCGCTGTTCCCGCATCTTTACGCTGCCCTCGATCCGAAGGCCGTGCGCTGGATAGCGCCGCTGCCACTCGGGACCGACGGCATACACACCGTCCCGGAGGATCTGGCATGATCGGCAGCCTGTTCAACATCGCCCGGCCGCTGATCCACCGCATGGATGCGGAGACGGCGCACCGGCTCGCCGTCACGGCGCTGGCCACGGCCCCCGCGCTGAAGCCGGGGTCAGACGACCCTGTACTCGCGACGGAAGCCTTTGGCCTGACCTTCCCGAACCCCGTCGGGCTCGCAGCCGGCTTCGACAAGAATGCCGAGGCGATCGACGGCGCGCTGGGCCTGGGCTTCGGCTTCGTCGAGGTCGGCGGGGTGACGCCGCTGCCGCAACCCGGCAATCCGCGGCCGCGTGTCTTCCGACTGATCGAGGACGAAGCCGTCATCAATCGCTACGGCCTCAACAGCGAGGGCATGGAGGCGGTCGCCGCCCGGCTTGCGGCCCGGCGCAGCCGCGGCGGGCTGGTCGGCGTCAATCTCGGCGCCAACAAGGAGTCTGCCGACCGTGCCGCCGACTACGCCACGCTCGCTCGCAGGCTGGCGCCGCTCGCCGATTTCCTGACGATCAACGTCTCCTCGCCGAACACGCCCGGCCTGCGCGACCTCCAGGCCGAGGCCGCGCTCGACGACCTCGTGGCGCGTACGCTCGCAGCACGGGACGACGTTGCCGGCAGCGGCCGGCGCACGCCGGTCCTCGTCAAGATCGCGCCGGACCTGACCATGCCCGAACTCGACGGCATGATCGCGGTGGCCCGCAAGCGCGGCATCGACGGGATGATCGTCTCCAACACCACGGTCACGCGCCCGGCGAGCCTGCGCAGCGTCGCCAAGGGCGAAACGGGCGGTCTCTCCGGCAAGCCCCTCTTCACCGCCTCGACCCGCATCCTGGCCGAAGCCTTCCTGCGCGCCGAAGGACAGTTCCCGCTGATCGGCGTCGGCGGCGTCGACTCGGCCCAGACGGCCTTCGCCAAGATCCGCGCCGGCGCGACGCTGGTGCAGTTCTACTCGGCGATGGTGTTCAAGGGGCCGGGGCTGGCGAAGGAGGTCAAGGCCGGGCTTGCGACCCAGGCGCGACGTGCCGGCCTCACCCGCCTCACCGCCCTGATCGGGCGCGACGCGGCTGCGATCGCCCGCGGCGAAGGGCTGTAACCAGACGTCATGCTCGGGCTTGACCCGAGCATCTCGGAAACCCCTGACTTCTCATCATGCGTTTCTCGGGTCGAAGCGTCGCTTCGCCCGAGGATGACGGCAGCTTACTTCCGCGCCGCGAAGAGCCGTATCAGCAGCCACAGCGGCACGACGATCAGGGCGCCGGCGATGATCCACTGCCCGACCTCTCGCACCGCGCCGAAGCCTAGCCCGGTGATCGAGCGGACGAAGCGTGCCGCCGCCTCGTAGAGGCTCTGCGGCGAGAGGCCGAGGAAGGCCATCGCCGCCCCGACCAGCAGCGAAATGAAGATCAGGCGGACGAGCACGCTGAGCGGCGAACCGCCGAGAAACCGTTCCATGGAAGCGCTGGCCATCCTCTTGCGCCCCGCACATCTCCAGGGCGCTTCGTCATCGTCTTAACCTGAAATCCGCCGCGCTTGAACGGTGTCTGAACGCTGTCCTCGATTTCTCGGAGACCATATTTGTCGGCACAAAACACGGGTCATCCCGGACGCAGCAAAGCGGAGACCCGGGATCCATGCCTGAACCTTGATCGGAGGCGCTCCGGAATGGATCCCGGGTCTCCCTCCGGTCGCCCGGGATGACCCCGGCGGATTCTCGAAGGCAGCTCAGCCTATCAGGAAGCGATCATCAAGCCGTGGCCGAGGCCCCCGCCGTCGCCCAGGCGGTGCCGGCGATCTTCGAGGCGGCGATCACGGCCTGCGTGCGGCTGTCGACGTCGAGCTTGGTCAGGATCGCCGAGACATGGGCCTTCACCGTCGCCTCGGAGACGCCGAGCTCATAGGCGATCTGCTTGTTGAGAAGCCCCTCGGACAGCATCATCAGCACCCGCACTTGCTGGGGCGTCAGCGTCGAGAGACGGCGGACCATGTCGGCGACCTCGGCATCGACCGGCGCCGACAGGTCGACACCCGGCGGGGTCCAGACCCCGCCGTCGAGCACGGCCCGGATCGCCTCGCCCATCTGCGCGACATCGGCGGTCTTGGGCAGGAAACCGAGCGCGCCGAACTCGATACAGCGGCGAATCACCGCCGGATCGTCATTGGCCGAGACGACGATCACCGGGATTTCGGGGTGGTCGGCGCGCAGGAAGAGCAGGCCCGAGAAACCCTGCACCCCAGGCATTGTGAGGTCGAGCAGGACGAGATCGGCATCGCCGCCGCTGGCCAGGGCTTCGGTCAATGCTTCCAGGGAGCCGACCTCGCTGACCTCGGCGCCGCCGATCGCATGCGAGACGGCCTGGCGCAGCGCGCCGCGAAACAGCGGGTGATCGTCCGCGATGACGATCCGCGTCGAAGGCTGCTTGCTCATCGCCACCACTCCCTAAGCCCCCGCATCGGTCTGTCCGAAAATCGCATTCCACGTTTCGGGCCGACGCTCTTTTCGGCCCGGACATTTTGCCTCAGGCGAGGAAGGGATCACAAGCACCCTGAGCGCAAGGCCGCAACCCATTGCGCCTCAGCCATTGGTCGGCAACAGCGCTTCCAGCACCTCGATACGGTCAGCCTCGTGCGGCGGCTTGTCCCAGCGGATGCGGCTGATCCGGGGAAAGCGCATGGCGAGCCCCGATTTGTGGCGCGTCGAGCGCTGCAGCCCCTCGAATGCAACCTCGAAGACGAGGCCGGCCTGCGCTTCATGCGTGACCTCGCGGACGGGGCCGAAGCGGTTCACCGTGTTCTTGCGGACATATTTGTCGAGTTCGATGAGTTCCTCGTCGGTGAAGCCGAAATAGGCCTTGCCGACCGGGACCAGCTCCTCGCCGCCTTCCTCGCCCACGCGCCAGACGCCGAAAGTGTAATCCGAATAGAAGGAGGAGCGCTTGCCGTGGCCGCGCTGGGCATACATCAGCACGCAATCGACCAGCCGCGCATCGCGCTTCCATTTCCACCAATAGCCCTTGGGGCGGCCAGGCAGATAGGGCGAGTCGCGGCGCTTGATCATGCAGCCCTCGACCGCCTCCGCATCGGCACCAGCGCCGGCCGAAGCTGGATCGGCACGAGCCGCCGTCAGTTCTTCCCATGAAGCGAAGGCAATCAGCGGCGAAAGATCGAAGCGCACGCTGGCGAGCCGCGACAGGAAGGCGTCGAGGCGCTTCCGCCGCTCCTCGAAGGGCAGATGGCGGATGTCCTCCTCGCCATCGACGAGCAGATCGTAGACGCGGATATGCGCCGGGAACTCGCCCAGCATCTTCGCGGTGACGGTCTTGCGGTTCAGGCGCTGCTGCAGCGTGTTGAAGCTCTGGACCGCGCTCTCGCGCATCACCAGCAACTCGCCGTCGAGCGCGCCGTCCTGCGTCAACTCCTCGACGAGATCAGGGAATGCGGCGGCGATATCCTCGCCGGTGCGCGAATAGAGCCGCGTGACGCGCGCACCGTCCGCCTTGCGACCGCTGACCGCCTGGACGCGGATGCCGTCCCATTTCCATTCGGCTGAGAATTCGGCCGGGTCGAGCTTGTCGAAATCGCCGTCCTCGATTGGGTGCGAGAGCATGACCGGGCGGAACGGCGCCGGGTCGCGCGCCTCCGGCCGCGCTCCCCTGCCCTCCAGCCAGGCGAAGAGCTCGGCATAGGGCGGCTCCAACCCGTGCCAGACCTGCTCGACTTCGTCGGCCGGCACGCCGCCGAGGCTCGCGGCCGCCGTCTTGGCGAGGCGAGCCGAGACGCCGATGCGGAGCGCGCCGGTGATGAGCTTGAGCAGCGCCCAACGGCCGGTTTCGTCGAGCGCGTCGAGCCAGGAAGCAATGAGGCGCGGCAGATCGGTCTTGCCGGCCTCGCGCAGGCTCTCGACCACCTCGGGGAGATGCGGCGCCGCATTGGCACCATGCCGGGCCGGCCACATCAGCGCGACCGTCTCCGAGAGGTCGCCCACATAATCATAGGATAGCGCGAACAGGATGGGATCGGTGCGCTCGGCGATCAGTGCGCGGATCAGCCCCGCCTTGGCATTGCGGAAGACGAGCCCGCCCGTCATCGCCGCCAGCGCATAGCCGCGATCGGGATCGGGCGTGGTGCGCAAATAATCCGCGATCAGCGCCAGCTTCGCGTTGCGGCGCGGCTCGTAGGCGAGGCGATCAAGCAGCCAGGCGAAGCGGTTCATGCTGTCGCACCCGCGCCACACTGCGCCCGTTTGGATTTGTTGCAGCGCATCGTTCAGATACCGTTCATGAAGCAAACCTTAACGGCAGCAGGGTAGCCAGGAGATAGACGCCGATGCGTGCCGCGATGCGGTTCCTTGCCTTGCCTGTCATCGCTGCAACGCTTTCGACCGGAGCCCCCGCACAGGCGGCGAGCTTCTCCTGCCGCGAGACGCCGATCGTACGCTCGAACGCGACGCTGGTGCCGCTCTCCGCCAAGGTCGCGCAGGGCCAGCCGCTCGCGATCCTCGCCATCGGCTCCTCCTCGACCGAGGGCGTGGGCGCCAGCGCCAAGGACAAGACCTATCCCGCGCGCCTGCAGGCGCTGCTGACAAGCGCCTGGCCGAAGTCCCAGATCGAAATCGTCAATGCCGGCATCGGCGGAGAGACCGCGCCGCAGACGCTGGCGCGGCTCAAGGCCGCGCTGGCGGCACGCCGCTACGACCTCGTGATCTGGCAGGTCGGCACCAACGACGCCGTCACCGGCGGTGACCTCGACGCCTTCAGGACGATGGTCGCCGACGGCATCGCGATGGTGCGCGATGCCGGCCCGGCGCTCGCCATCCTCGATCCGCAATTCTTCCCCTCCGTCCGCGATCCGCAGCGCTATGGCGCCTATGTCGAGGCGGTCGGCGATGTCGCCCGGCGCGAGGCCGTGCCCGTCTTCGCCCGCTATGCGGCGATGCGCGAATGGCAGCGCACCGACGCCGAGGCGTTCAAGGCCGCGCTGTGGACGGATGGCTTCCACATGAGCGATGCCGGCTATGACTGCCTCGCCCGCGACATGGCGAACGCCATGGTCGGCATGGCCGCGCCGTCGCACCCGGTCGTCGCGTCGTCGCGATAAACCCTCCATCCGGCCCTCATCCTGAGAGGCGCTTCGCAGAAGCGTGTCTCGAAGGATGCTCCAAAGATCGCTGGAGCATCCTGGAGCATCCTTCGAGACGCCGCTGCGCGGCTCCTCAGGATGATGGCTGGTATCGTCAAACCGCCGCATCGGCCGCCTCCACGACCGGATCGGCCTCGCCCTCGTCGCCATAGCCGACGAGGTGCAGCGGCTTGGCCTTCAACCCCGCCGTGCCGCACCAGTGGACGAGGGCATCGGCCTCGCCATGGGTGACCCAGATCTCCCCGGCTTGAACCTCCTTGATCGTCGCCAGCAGATCGTCCCAATCGGCATGGTCGGAGACGACGAGCGGCAGCTCGACGCCCTTCTGCCGCGCCCGGGCGCGGATGCGCATCCAGCCGGAGGCGAAGGCGGTGACAGGGTCCGGGAAGCGGCGCGCCCAGAGATCCTGCGTCGCGCTCGGCGGGCAGATGACGATCTCGCCGCCCAGCGTCTTGCGATCGGTGTCGGCGACCAGCTTGATTTCGCCGAGCGGAATGCCTTCCGATTGATAGAACGCGGTGATCTTCTCGACCGCGCCGTGAATATAGATCGGCCGCTCGTAGCCGGCCTCGCGGATCAGCGCCATGACGCGCTGCGCCTTCCCCAGCGAATAGGCGCCGACGATATGCGTCCGCTCCGGGAAGAGCCTGACCGATTCCAGCAGCTTGGCCACCTCCCCCGCCGCCGGCGGATGGCGGAAGACCGGCAGGCCGAAGGTCGCCTCGGTGATGAAGACATCGCAAGGCACGGCCTCGAAGGGCGCGCAGGTGGGGTCGCGCTCGCGCTTGTAGTCGCCGGAGGCAACGATACGCAGCCCCCGGCCCTCGACCGCGATCTGGGCCGAGCCAAGGACATGACCGGCCGGCACGAAGCGAAACTCGACCTCGCCGATGCGGATGGCTTCGCCGGGCGCCGCCACCTGCTGCGTGCCGGCGAAGCCCTCGCCATAGCGCAGCGCCATGATGGCCAGCGTCTCGCGCGTAGCCAGCACGGCGCCGTGGCCGGCGCGGGCATGGTCGGAATGGCCATGAGTGATCAGCGCCCGGGCTACGGGGCGGACCGGGTCGATATGGATGTCGGCCGGCGGGCAGTAGAGACCGGCCGGCGTCGGCAGCAGCAATTCGGAGGGGCGCCAGCCGGCGCTTTGTCTGGCCAGCGTCACACTCCTCGGCTACATCGGTCGGTATGACCGATACAGGCTCGACCACGCATTTCGCCAGCTCCGGCGACCCCGTGCTCGACCGCCGCTATGGCTGGGCCGAGGCTGCGCTGAAGGACGGGGATGCGCAAGCGGCCGTCGAGATTCTCGACCAGACGCTGTCGCAGGCCTATCACTTCACCGCCGCCTGGCATCTCTACGGGCTCGCGCAGGAGGCGCTCGGCCATAAGGAGGACGCTGCCACGGCCTGGCGGCAATGCCTCGATCTCGACCCGAACGATCATTTCGGCGCGCGGCTCGACCTCGCTCGCATCGGCGCGATGCCCGCCGAGCAGGCGACCTCGGAGAACTTCTCCGGCGCGCTCTTCGACGCCTATGCCGACCGCTTCGACAGCCATCTCACCGAAACCCTGCAATACACTGCGCCCGCCCTCCTGAAGGCGGCGCTGGTCCGCTGCTGCAGCAACGCCGGCCGCCCCTTCCGGTTCGACACGGTCTACGATCTCGGCTGCGGCACCGGATTGATGGGCGAGGCGATCCACGAGCAGAGCGGCTTCCTCGCCGGCTGCGATCTCTCGCCGCGCATGATCGAGCGGGCGCGAGCCAAGACAGCGCCCGACGGGATGCCGCTCTACGACAAGCTCGCGGTCGCGGGGCTGACGAGCTTCCTCGCCAGCCGGCCGGACGCATCGGCAGATCTCGTGGTCGCTGCCGACGTCTTCGTCTATCTCGGCGAGCTCGCGCCCTGCTTCAGCCAGAGCGCGCGCGTGCTGGAGCCGGGCGGCCTGCTCGCCTTCACGGTGCAGACGCATCCCGGCGAGGGCGTGGTCGTCGGTGAAGACAGGCGGTTCGCGCATGCGGAGAGCTGGTTACTGCAAAGACTGGGTGAGGCGGGGCTTGTCCCCCTACTCGTCGAGCCCGCCAGCACACGGCAGGATCGCGGCGCGCCGGTGCCGGGGCTGCTGGTCGTGGCGGAGCGGCGGTAAAGGAAGGTCCGCCATGGGTCGTTCGCGGACCGCTGGCTCTAATGCCTTGGCGGTTCAATCTCTCCGACACGGTCTGCGATCGCCATGAGCAGCATGGTGAGCGCAAAGCCCAACATGATCGCAATGAGCCATCCGAGCTTTGTACTATCCGCGCTGTTCTCAATATCCAGGAACCACTCCAGAACATTCACCGCCGCTATGGCTATGATGGATGCAAGCAGCCTTTGCTTGAGGCCCGAGAAGCCTACGTTTGCCAGACTGGTCGGCCAGGCAGGACGTTGCTGTATATTGATGGGTGCCAAGAAATTCTCGTAACTCGAGCAAATCACGATCACGATCAGATTCGCCGTCAGGGCGATGTCGACGAGCTTCAGACTGCCAACAATGATTTCGGACGGGTCTGAAACCTGTGCTCGCATGAAAAAATCGAACAGCTTGAGCGCGAAATTGAAGAGCAGCGCCGCGAGGGTGAGTATCAGGCCAAGGAGAAATGGAGCAAGGAACCAACGAGAATTTGCAATGATTGCTTCGAGCGTCAAGCGCAAGCGATCCATGACGAACTCCCTGCGGCTTCTGACCCCGGGCGGAGTATGCGAAGGCTCAAATTGCCAGAATTGCCCGGTCACGCCAATCACAAGGTAATTGGCAATGGAATTGCGGCCGTCAGGGTCACCACGCTTGTAACAGCACTCACGAGCCAGCATGCAGCTGGCGAGGAATTTTTGACCTCGTGTGGCCGAGCGCTTTGGAAACAAATGCTCCCGCTGCCCGGAATCGGCCAGCCTGCCAAACGGCCCGTAACTGGGCCTTCTCCGAGCCCGCTCCGGGTCGGAACCAGCCATTCCGGCCTCTCCAAGTGAACCAGCGCAAGCTTCGCTGCCAGTAGCGGCGATGGCCTCTTTATTCCCCTTTCGTTCTCTCGCGCCGCACCCTATCTTCGGCCGGCATGGCCGCCCTCTCCCCGCTCCCTCCCACCTTCGAGGCCTGGTTCACCGGGCGCGGCTGGAACGTGCGTCCGCATCAGCTCGCGCTGCTGGAGGAGGCTCGTGCCGGGCGCTCGACGCTTCTGGTCGCACCGACCGGCGCCGGCAAGACGCTCGCCGGCTTCCTGCCCTCGCTGGTCGAGCTAGCGGAGCGCGAGGGCAGGCATGACGGGCTGCATACGCTCTATATCTCGCCGCTCAAGGCGCTCGCGGTCGACATCGCCCGCAATCTCGAAGCTCCCGTGCGCGAGATGGGGCTGCCGATCACCATCGAGACCCGCACCGGCGACACCTCCGCCGCCAAGCGGACGCGCCAGATCCAGCGCCCGCCCGACATCCTGCTGACGACGCCGGAGCAGCTCGCGCTGCTGGTCTCGCATCGCGATGCCGTGCCCTTCTTCGCAAACCTGCGCCGCATCGTACTCGACGAACTGCACGCGCTCGTCACGTCCAAGCGCGGCGACCTGCTCTCGCTCGATCTCGCGCGGCTGAAGGCGCTGGCGCCGCAGGTCTCGGCCGTCGGCCTCTCCGCGACCGTGCGCGAGCCCGCCGATCTGCAGCGCTATCTCGGCGGCACCGAGACGCCGGCCGGACTCGTCACCGTCGCGGGTGGCGCCAAGCCGCGCATCGGCATCCTCGATACGCAGCGGCGCCTGCCGATCGCCGGCCACACCACGCTGCATGCGATGGCCGAGGTCTATGACGCCATCCGCAGCCACAAGCTGACCCTCGTCTTCGTAAACACCCGCATGCAGGCGGAATTCGCCTTCCAGGCGCTGTGGAATCTCAACGACGACAACCTGCCGATCGCACTGCATCACGGCTCGCTCGACGCGCAGCAGCGCCGCAAGGTCGAGGCCGCGATGGCGGCAGGCCGGCTCAAGGCCGTGGTCTGCACCGCGACGCTCGACCTGGGCATCGACTGGGGCGATGTCGACCTCGTCGTCAATCTCGGCGCACCGAAAGGAGCGAGCCGACTGATCCAGCGCATCGGCCGCTCCAACCACCGCATGGACGAGCCCTCGGAAGCCCTTTTGGTCCCTTCCAATCGCTTCGAGCTGCTGGAATGCCGCGCGGCATTGGAGGCCGTCCACGAAGCCGCCCAGGACACCCCACCGCCGCGCATCGGCGCGCTCGACGTCCTCGCCCAGCATGTGCTCGGCGTCGCCTGTTCGGACGGCTTCGATGCCGACGCGCTCTACGAAGAAGTTCGAACCGCCTCCCCTTATGCCGATCTCGTCCGCGAAGATTTCGACGCCGTCGTCAATTTCGTCGCGACCGGCGGCTATGCGCTGAAGAGCTATGAGCGCTTCGCCAAGCTGCGGCAGGACAAGACCGGGCTCTGGCGCGCCAGCAACGCCAGCGTCATCCAGCAATACCGCATGAATGTCGGCACCATCGTCGAGGCCACCATGCTGAAGGTCCGGCTCGGCCGGGCGCGCGGCGGAAAGCCCGGCCAGCCCGGCATGATCACGCGTGGCGGGCGCGTGCTCGGCGAGATCGAGGAGTATTTCGCCGAGACCATGGTGCCGGGCGACACCTTCGTCTTCGCCGGCGAGGTCTTGCGCTTCGAGGGCATCGTCGAGAATGAGGCCGTCTGCTCGCGCGCTGCCGCCGGGACCGATCCCAAGATCCCGTCCTATGACGGCGGCAAGTTCCCGCTCTCGACCTTCCTGGCCGCCCGCGTGCGCGCCATACTGGCCTCGCCCGGCCTCTGGCGCACGCTGCCGGAGGAGGTTGCAGCCTGGCTGCAGGCGCAGAAGCAGAAGTCGCGCCTGCCCAAGCCGGGCGAGCTTCTGGTGGAGACCTTCCCGCGCGGCGGGCGCTTCTATCTCGTCGCCTATCCCTTCGAGGGCCGCCTCGCCCATCAGACCCTCGGCATGCTGCTGACGCGGCGGCTGGAGCGCGCCCGCATGCGCCCGCTCGGCTTCGTCTGCAACGATTACGGCATGGCCTGCTGGACGCTCGGCGACATGACCGCCGCCATCGCGCGCGGCGCGCTCGATCTCGACGAGCTCTTCGCGCAGGACATGCTCGGCGACGACCTCGAGGACTGGATGGCGGAATCGGCGCTGATGAAGCGCACCTTCCGTTCCTGCGCGATCATCGGCGGGCTGATCGAGCGGCGCTATCCGGGCCAGGAGAAGAGCGGCCGGCAGGTGACGATCTCGACCGACCTCGTCTATGACGTGCTGCGCCGGCACGAGCCCGACCATATCCTGCTCAAGGCCGCACGCGCCGATGCGGCGACGGGCCTGCTCGACATTCGCCGGCTGGGTGAGATGCTGACACGAATCAGCGGCCGAATCGTCCATCAGCCGCTCGACCATGTCTCGCCGCTCGGCGTCTCGGTGATGCTCGAGATCGGGCGCGAAGCGGTTTTTGGCGAGGCGGCCGACGAGATCCTGGCGGAGGCGGAGGCGATGTTGACCGAAGAGGCGATGGCGTGACGGTTGCCACTACAGGGCTGGACCGAGCGCTGTCGAAAGCGAACGAAGCCTTCATGCTGGGCCGGCTCGCGCTCGTGCCCGATCTCTCCGGCGCGCTCTGGCTGCCGGACGAGCGCACGCTGGTCGTCGCCGATCTGCATCTGGAGAAGGGCTCCGCCTATGCCGCGCGCGGCGTGATGCTGCCGCCCTATGATTCGACAGCGACGCTGACCGCCCTCGCCGCAGTGGTGCGGCGCCATCAGCCGGCGCGGCTCATCGCACTCGGTGACAGCTTCCACGACCGCGAGGCCGAAGCCAGGCTCGCCCCCGCAACGCTCGCCTCGCTGCGCGAATTGCAACAGGGCCGCGACTGGCTCTGGATCACCGGCAACCACGACCCGGCGATCAGCCGCGCCATGGGCGGCGAGAGCGCCGAGTCGATCATGCTGTCCGGCGTAGTGCTCCGCCATGAGCCGGACAGCGCCGCGGCCGGGCTCGAAATCGCCGGCCACCTCCACCCGACCGCGAAAGTGCGGATGCGTGGACGGGCCTTGAGGCGCCGCTGCTTCGCCTTGTCGTCGCGCCGCTGCGTGATGCCGGCGATGGGCGCGTATGCCGGCGGCCTCAATCTGCGCGACGTCGCCTTCCGGCCGCTGTTCCGCGAGGGCCTGAGCGCCCATCTCTTAGGCGACGGCCGAGTTTTCCAGATCGATCCACGATTATTGCTGCCGGATTGAGAGAGCGGGTTGCGCCCGCCCCGCGCTTGTGGCATCAGGGCGCCGCTTCGGAACGACGCCAGCGCCCGCAACCGCCTCAGAGCGACCGCGACGCGCACCGGCCGCCGGACCTGCTGCGGTAGCTCAGTGGTAGAGCACTCCATTGGTAATGGAGAGGTCGAGAGTTCAATCCTCTCTCGCAGCACCAGTCTCAAGCATCTGAAATTCGAAAAATCGTTGCGCCGCTGGGGTTGGCACACACGCCCTGCCGCACGGAGGCGGGTCACATGGCATTTCGCGTGGCCAATCCTCAGGCATCGCTTCGGACCAAGGATCCACGCAACGCGAGCGCGGGCGAGGTCAGCGTGAACGGATGGCCATGCCCGGCTCGCAGCCGTGTCCTACCGGACGCGAAGTGGCGATCCATCACTTTGCTTAAGCTTCGGACTTCTCCGAAAAGTGGATTTCACTTTTCAGTCCGACTCTAGCCGGCAGCCAGCTTCGCGAAGGCGATCCCGATTGAGGTGTGATCCTGCCACATCACCTGCGCAACGCGTTCGGGCCCGGTAAGCGCCGAGGTCAACCGAATCTCTCCTGCCAACTCCACACCCGCCGGTACGCGGAGCTTGGCTCCTCCGTCCGATATGTCACGGATGATGCAGCTGTAGGTGACCCCGCTGCTTGTCCGGATCTTGGCCGTTTCCACCAACCGTCGACGTTCGGAGCGGCGAGTCTGGGATGTCGTCATGGCCGGGCTGATATCAGGGCGATCGTTCTTCAGGGATGAATTCGTTTGTTTGAATTCGATTCATGCAGCCTGACCCCGTCCTTTTCCGCCAGCGGTTTCGGCGGCGCCGATCGATGACAAGAGGCCGTTGCCAGCGCCCCTTCCTCGCACAAAGCAACAGCGCATTGCAGCAGGAATCGGCTTCGGCTCCTGAAAGATCTGCACGGGTCGGCCCGACATGCGCCGGCAGGATCGTGGCCTGCGGCGCCACACGGTACCGGAGCGATGGAAAATCCGCCTTTCGGCGTCAGCCCTACCCACAATGCCATCGCGAGATGCCGGATCTCACACCCGCGAGCTGGCCGAAGGCACGCGTTCGTTCGGGCATCACCGACCAACGGAGCTAGCTGAACTGATCCAGCGGCGGCAGGATGCGGAGCAACTCCTCCTGCCGATCCTGCAAGCCCGGGGGAAAGATCAGTCGCGTCCCCAGGTTCTCGCGCGTCTCGTCGATCAGAAAGCCCGGACTGTCCGTCGAGACTTCGATCAGCAATCCGTCAGGGCCGCGAAAGTAGATCGAGCGAAAATAATGGCGGTCCTTAATCGGGCTGGCGCTGATTCCGACGCGCTCCTTGAGGGCTTCGGACATGGCGGCCAGATCAGCCTCGTCCCTCGCTCGGAAGGCGACATGATGGATCGCTCCCGCTCCGAGTCTGGGGCGTTGCCGGTCGTTCCGCCGATGCAGACAAATCCACCCACCCGCATCATCGTGCGCGGAGAATTCGATCCAATCGGCTTCGCGCCGCATTTCGGCGAAACCCAGAACTTCGGTGAGAATCCGTGTCATCAGCTCCGTCCCGCGGATGCTCAATGACACGCCGCGGAGCGCGCGGAGGGCGAAAGCCGGAGGGATATCAGGCAGCGACCAGGTCGCCGCGGAGGCAAGCTCGGAAGCAACCAGCGCCAGAGGTGCGTGATCGGGATCCTCAAAGCTCAGTTGGGGGGCTCCACCCGGCGCCCGCTCGCGTCGGAACGGGACGCCGGAGGCAATAAGGCGCCTTTCCCACCAGGTGACCGCCTCCGGTCCAATGGCGAAGGATATATGCTCGCCGCCGTCTGGCCGCTCGCTCGCCGCGGCCGCGCTCAACCAAGCAAAAAATGAAAGGCTGCTTCCCGGCGCGCCGTCCGCATTGCCGTAGATGAGGTGATAGGCGCCCGGATCCTCGTGTGTCACCGTCCGCTTTACCAAGCGGAGGCCGAGTACCCGCGTATAGAAATCGAGGTTGCGCAACGCATCCGTGGCGATTGCCGTGACATGATGCAATCCCCGCCCGGTCATGCCGGCGATCCTCCGCCAGAATGGTGTCGCTTTTCAAAAGCCCGGGTCCGGTTGTGGCTTGATATCCCGTCCGTCGCCCGCATGGGGATCCGAAGGCACTTTCTGGCGGACGTCTTGGACAATGGCGCGGTCATTTGGACGGGAGCGTCGGAAACTCCCCTTCGTTGGAAGATGCTAGCCCGAAACCGTCGAATGGCTCAATCGGATCGGTATTCCTGCGCGGCCTTCCGACCCACAAGGCGCCTGCATCGGTCGCTATGAGCCACGATACGGCAGCGCCGGCTATTGATTTCTTCCCGGTTTGGAGCGCACGCGACTCCGTGCCGCAGAATGCGGGATGACACGGGGTTTGCAAGACGCTAAGAACGCTTCGCTGCGACGCGTCGGGTCTCGACCGCAAGACAGCACGCGGGCGTAGTTCAGTGGTAGAACGTCAGCTTCCCAAGCTGAATGTCGTCGGTTCGATCCCGATCGCCCGCTCCAAATTCCCTCGAATTTTCAGCTTGATGTGGCGGTTCTACCGCCAAATTCCCGTTCGGCGGCAGCTCAGCTCGCCCGAAGCGCGACTCGCGCCTGCACGACTTTACGGCTCTGACCGACCGCCCCGCGCGAGTAACGCGCTGCCCCCAAGTCTCTCGTTCGTTCCGCCCGGGGAATTCCGAGCCGGCGCGTAAAGATGATCTCCACCTTTTGCCACCACATGGCGGGACAGGACGGAGGAGACCGCCATGCCCAAGCGCATCATTTCATCGGACAAGGTCTGCAAGGGCAGGCTGCCCTTCGCGCAGGCGACCGTGGCCGGCGATTTCATGTTCGTCTGCTGCGTCGGCACCAACCGGGACGGCAAGCTCGCCATCGGCGATCCGCGGCGCCAGACCCAGCAATGCATCGACAACATCAAGGCGTTGCTGGAGGAAGCCGGCGGCAGCCTCGCCGATGTCGTGAAGTGCACAGTCTATGTCACCGACCGGGCCTATTGGGAGCCGATGAACGAGGTCTACTTCGCCAATTTCGCCGAGGCCTCGCCGCACCGCGTCTCCTGCATCGTCAACGGCCTCGGCTCGCCCGATTGCATCGTCGAGATCGACGCCACCGCCTATCTCGGCGACAAGGTCTGACGCTGCCGGCCGCAGGCGAACAACGGTTCAAGGCGCTCTGGCATGGATCCCGGATCAAGCCGGGGATGACCGCGCGGGGCCGCGCGATAACAATGCAGCCTAGCTCGCTGCGGTCTGGTGCTGCTTCCACGCCGCATAGAGATCAGACCCATCGTCGAGACGGACGGGCACATAGCTGATCTTCATCGACTGCTCGGCGAAAGGCCTCGCCAGATCGGCATAGATTGCCGCGGTGGAAAGCCCATACGGCGCCCCGTCATCGTTGGAGTAGGCATAGTAGACTTCGCCTACGCCGGCGAGCCGCATCGCCGCCATGCACATCGGGCAGGGATGGCCGCTGGCATAGACCGCGCAGCCCGCAAGGTTCGGCGAGCCCAGCTTGCGGCTCGCCGCGCGCAGCGCCGTCAGCTCGGCATGGGCGGTGGGGTCGTTGGTGGCGATGATCTCGTTGACGCCGGTGGCAACCACCTCGCCGCCCCGCACCACGACGGCTCCGAATGGACGGCCGCCCTTCTCGATATTGGCCCTGGCGAGTTCGATCGCCTCGCAAAGGAAACGCTGGGCCTGACTCATGATCGACCTCTTCACCGGGCGCCGACGGTGCGCAGAATCTGCTCGATCTTGGCGTAGCCGCGGCTGCGCGCGTGCTGGAGCGGGGTGACGCCGTCGCGATCGGCGAGGTTCACATTCGCCCCGGCGGCTATCAGATCATTGACGATCTGCTGATGCGCCTGCCCACCGTCGCTGAGGATGATCGCCTCGAGCAGCCCGGTCCAGCCGAGATTGTTGACGTGGTCGACGTCGACACCGGCGGCGATCAGGGTGCGGACCGTCTCGACATGGCCGCGCTCGCAGGCCGGGATCAGGGCCGTGCCGCCGTAGCGGTTGGTGCTCCTGAGGTCAGCGCCATGCGCCAGCGTCAGCTTCAGGATGGCGAGGTGGCCGCGCGCCCCGGCATAGAGATAGGGGCTGTCGTTGATCGCGTCCTTGGCGTTCACATTCGCACCGGCCTCGATCAGCGCCTGGGCCGCGCTGACGTGGTTCTCATGGGCCGCGACCAGCAGCGCAGTGCGCCCGCGCGCATCGCGCGTATCGATGGCAGCACCTTTCGAGAGAAGGCGCTTGATGGTGGCGACGTCGTCACGCGCCGCGGCGGCATGAAGGCTGGTGTCGGTCATAGTCTGTCCGATGGTTCGCTGCGGGCAGAAGGCCAGCAGAAGAAGAATGAAGGCGATGATCGGCGACGATCTGGACAATCCCGGACCTCCTTTGTGCCCTGCCTCAGATAGGAACTGCGCCGCCCATCCGAAAATGAAATATCCGGATGCTCTCCAGTGGGCTTTCGAATGAACGCGCTAGCCGTCAAGCGCCGTGGGCAGCCTGGCGCTGCCGGCGCGGGACCATGATCGCCCCCGAGGCCGCGACCACCAGAGCAAGGCCGAGCCAGTCGGTCGATGTGGGCCGCTCGCCCAGCAGCAACACCGAGCCGAGCACGCCGACCGCAGGGACCATCAGCGTGCCGAGGCTGGCGATGCCCGCCGGCAGACGCGCCACCACCGTGAACCAGAGGAAGTAGGCGAGCGCCTGCGCGCCGATGATGTGGAAGCTCAAAGCCGCCACCACGCGCGGCGACAGCAACTTCGGCGCGGGCAGCCCCTCGAAGGCGAGCATGCCGATGCCGGCCACGAGCCCGCCGATCAGCAATTGCCAGGCGGCGATGGCGAGCGCCGGAGCCGAGACCGGCCAGCGCTTGGTCACGATCGTACCGAGCGCCCAGCTCACCGCCGCGAGGAGCGCCAGCATCAGGCCGAAGGAGAGTTGTCCGGCCGCGATCAGCGGCAGGCCGAGACAGAGCAGGCCGGCTATGCCGAAAGCGAGACCGACGAGGCGCCGGCCGTCGAAAGCCTCACCCAGCACGAGGCGGGCGAGCAGCGTCGCCCAGATCGGCATGGTGAAGGTCAGGATCGCGGCACGCGAGGTCGGCGCCGCGAGCTGCGCGAAGGCGAGCAGCACATTGAAGGCGGCGATCGAGAGGATGCCGGCAACGACGAGGCGCAGCCACTGTCCACGCGGCACGGCGAGCGGAACGCCGCGCGCCAGCGCCACCGCGACGAGGACGAGTCCGGCGAAGCTCATGCCGGCGGCGCGCAGCGTCCAGGGCGCGATCTCGGTCAGCGAGATGCGAACCGCGGGCCAGTTGAAGCCCCAGAGCAGTCCGAGCAGCGGGACGAGCAGGAGCGCCCGGCTGGACCGCACTGCGTCCTCCCGGACGCCCGGCGCTCCAGTTCCTTGTTTCAGCATCGCATTCTCCGAAAGTCGGTGTCCACTTTTCGGCCGGATGCTCCGAGCGCCGGCGCGCTCAAGCGCCGATGGTTTCGAGGCCGCACCATTCGGCGACGAAGAGCGCCATGGTGCCGGTGATGCGCTTCAGCGAAGTGAGGCTGACGCGCTCGTCGAAGGCGTGGACGTTCTCCGAAACCGGGCCGTAGCAGAGCGCCGGCACCTTGTCGTAGAGCGCGTAGACGCGGGTATCGAGATAGGCCGCCGTCATGAAGCTCTTCAGCGGCTTGCCGGTCGCGGCGGTGTGGGCGTTCGCCAGCACGCCCTCGGCATCGCTGCCGGGCTCCAGCACATAGCCCTGCGCGTAGAAGCCGTTGAAGCTGACGCGCGGCGGATTATTGGCGAGGAACCTGTCGCCGCGGGAGAAAGCCAGCACGCAGGCCTCGATACGCTTCGCCGTCTCCTCGGCGCTCACGCCGGGATAGATGCCGATGCGGCAATCGAGCCGGCACCAGCACGGAACGGAGGAAGCCCAGTCGCCACCCTCGATCTTGCCGATATTGAGGTTGATCGGGTGCGCGATATCCTCGAAATGCGCCCGCCCTGCCTTCTCGCGGTTGAGCTCCTCCTCGAGCCCTCGCAAGGCGCCGACGACGCGATAGGCCGCGTCGATGGCATTGGCGCCGGCGCCCATCTCGCGCACATGCACCGGCTTGCCGCGCACCTCGACCTGGAACCAGAGCACGCCGACATTGGCGCGCACCAGCATCTCCTCTTCCGGCTCCGGGATGAGTACGGCATCGGCCTTGTAGCCGCGCAGATGCGTCATCAACGCGCCGTTTCCGGTGGATTCCTCCTCGACCACCGACTGGACGTAGACGGTCGCGGCCGGCTGCATGCCGATGCGCCGGAGCGCATCGAGGCAGGCGAGGTTCGCCGCGTGCCCCGCCTTCATGTCGGCGGCGCCACGGCCATACATCCAGTCGCCGTCGATCACGGGATCGAAGGGCGGATGGCTCCATTGGTCGGCCGGGCCGGTCGGCACCACGTCGATATGGGCCTGGAGAATCAGCGACCGCCCCTTCTCCGCGCGTGGGTGATGAATGCCGACGACGATGGGGGCATCGGAATGCGTGTCGGAGAACGGCGCGCCACCGGGATGGGCCGCGATCGCCTCGCGGTCCATGGCGAAACGGTCCATGGTCAGGCCCCGCTGCTTCATGGCGCGGAAGATGAAGTCCTGGACCGTATGCTCCTGGCCGCGCACCGAGCCGAAGCGGACGAGGTCCTGCGTGTAGGCGACCTGCTTGTCGAAGCCCGCCTCGACGGCGGCGAGGATCTTGTCGCGAAGGGCGGCGTCGAGAGGCATGGGCAGGCTCCGAGGAAAGGCAAGGTCGGCTGTCACGCTCGGCGCTCCTCCCGAGGAGCCGCGCCGCGGCGTCTCGAAGGATGCTCCAGCGCATTCTGGAAGATCCTTCGAGACGCCGCCTGACGGCTACCGCTCAGGATGAGGGCCGACGATACGAGACGCGACGCAACCTGCGTCAATTAGTGCCTGAAGCGCCCGCCGCCCGGCACTGCCGCCAGCAACTGCCGCGTATACTCGTGCTGCGGGTCGGCGAAGAGCGCCGCCGTCGGGCGGCTCTCGACGAGGCCGGGCCGGGCTTGAATGTCGTTGACCAGCGCCTTCGCCTGCTTCGCGTCGAAGGCGCATTTCGGCACATCGCCCGATGTAGAACGTGATCTTCGACAAGACCGGACCGGCCGCAGCTTGCCAAGGCCACGTCCTCCCCCAATTCGCGGTCGGCCTCGCGGATTCAGCGGGTCATTCCCGCCAGGGCATCGCGCATCGCCGCGCTCGGGATGCCGAACAAGCCGTCATAATGCGTCTCGAGATCGCTGATCACGAACATCACCGTCGAGATCGAGATGACCCCGATCCCCAGCACGATCGCGGCCACGCGCTTGCGCGGCGTCTGCAGGCCGAAGCTCAGGAACACGAGCATCAGCCAGAAGGTCAGAACGCTCGTGAAAAGCGGCGAGACCGGCCCATGCACGTCCTCGATCACGGCCCAGCGCCGCTGCTGCAACTGCAAAAAGGCCGAGCGGCATTCGGCCGCGATGTTGGCGCGGAGCGTGTCGGAAGACGCCAAGCCGTTGATCGCCCGCCCGATGCGGTTGAGCAGGGCACCGAGGGAAGGATCGGCACCCTCGCGCGCCATGACGGACGTGTCGGGGTAGGACATGCCCGCGGGCTTCGGCTCCTGCGGCCAGGTGCTGGCGATGACCGCCGCAGTGTAGCTGCGCAGGTCGAGGTGTATCGGCTCCGCCTCCGGCCCGTAGTTGCGCAGGCACTCGCCGAGCTGGGCGAGCTGGGCAGCGTCGGCGTTGCGGTCGCGATAGGCCTTGTCGAAGCTTGCCTTCACGTTCGAGAGCTGAACGCTGAGCACCAGCGCGGCAAAGGTGACGAGCAGGCTCGTCACCAGCCGCAGCGCCTCCATGGTGCGCTCAGGGAGATTTTCCTCTGACAACCAGCCGCGCAATTTCATGCCGAGAATCGCGCTTGCGCTCAACAGAGCGCAAAAGGTGAAGGCTGCAACGGTCTCGGGCATGGCCGCGGTCGCTCCCGGCAAAGTGCGGGCATACGCACGCTGCTTCACAGGGCTTACGATGATGAGCGGTGTCAATATCCGCTGACGATCAAACTGCCGACGCGCGCGGAACTCGCTCAGCGCGCATCCTCGACATAGGTGGCGACGAAGCGGACAAGCTCGCTCTGCCGGGCCGTTCCGGTCTTGGTGAAGAGGCGCTGGAGGTGCGTGCGCGCCGTCGTCGGCGCGATGCCGAGCCTCCTCGCCGCGACGATCGTGTCGAGCCCCTCGACGATGAGCGCCAGCATGCGCTCTTCCGTCGGCGTCAGCCCGCAGGCTTCACTGACCTGAGCGACGTTCCGCTCCATGGCGCTTTCGGGGTCGTCGACGGTCAGGACGAAGAGGTCGATGCCCGCCAGATGCACGGCATCGATCGCGACCTGCCGTCCGCAGCGCAGCGCCAGCGGCAGCCGCATCTCGCCGAGCGCGCTGCCGCCGCGGCAGCGCTTCATCCAGACCTGAAGCCGCGCCATGAAAGCCTTGTCGCAGGCGGTGAAGCGATCCGTGTCACCCAACCCGTTCCGGGCGAGAGCGGCCGCGCCGCGATTGCTGAAGCGCATGTTCAGGCCGGCATCGATGACGAAGACGGGTTTCGACGCCGCATCCGCCGCTTCCGGAGCCACCCGTCGTGACGGCAACGGCGTAAAGCCCGCCCTGCCGATGACCGAAACATGGAATGACATCGCAACATCCATCCCTGCAATCCATGGCTCGCCGCGCATACGTATGGAGACAGTTCCAGTACGTGCTTCGGTTTCCATTCGTCGCACCGGGGATGAAACCGGTTCAAAGCCTCTCAGATATGGACCGGGATTGGACCTCATGCCGGCGGCTGCGCGCCCGCTCGAATCAGACCTTCAGCGCCAGCCGGTAGGTATAGGTGTCACCGCGGAAAAGGCCTTCGACATATTCGAGCATGACGCCATCCGCGCCGTAGCTGCGCCGCTTGATCAGCAGGCAAGGCACCGGCTTCCGGAAGCCGAAGATCGCGCATTCCTCCTCGCTCGGAGCCGCCGCCTCGATGGTCTGGTCGCAGCGCACCAGCGGACATCCGAAACCGGCAAGAGCAGCATAGACGGAGCCTGTCAGATCTGCCCCGGCGAGCTCCGGCACCCGCTCCAGATTGTACCAGGCGCACTCGCGTGACATCGGGATGCCGTCACCGGCGCGAACACGGATCAGCTTGAGGAAGCTGGCATGCGAGGTCTCGCCGAAAATCGAGGCAATCGAGCGGTCGTTGACCACCGTGCGCTCGAGAATGCGGGAAGACGGCACCCGGCCCAGTTCGCGCATCTCCTCGGTGAAGCCCTTGAGCCGGTCCATGCCCGAGTGCAGACGACGCCCCGGCCCCTGAACGATCGAGCCGAGCCGCCCCTGCGCGCTCAGCAATTTTCGCTGTCGCAGCGTATTGTAGGAGCGTTGTACAGTGGTGCGGCTGATGCTGAGCCGCTCGGCCAATTCGCGTTCCGCCGGAAGGGTCGTGCCGGGTGGAAGGACGCCGTCGCCGATCAGTCGCGTCAGCTGATCCTCAAGCTGCTGATAGAGCGGCTTGGCGGTGTCGCTGCGCAGCTCCAGCAATTCCTGGAACGGCGGCTTGGGCGACGGCTTGGGAAAGGAAGGCTTAGGCGCAGTCATCGGTTGCATGATCGTGACACAACCCGCGTAGCAGTTCGTGAATAGGAAAATCAAACCCTATGCTCGGCAAGCCGATCTTTATCCTGGGAAGCTTCGTCCTCGCTTGTTCGGCGAAAGTCGGGCGTTTTCCGCGGCCCGGGGAATCGACGACCGCCGAACGCGTCACCATCGAACCCGGTGGCAAGGGGTTGAACCAGGCGATCATGGCGCGCCGCCTCGGCACCGCCGTCGATGGACTGCTTGCTGTGGGCGACGATCTGGCTGCCAGCTTCGCGCCGACGGCCCTCGTGCGCGCCGATCTGCCGGAGGCGATGCTCGTGCGCATCGACGGGCAGACCGGGAGCGGCGTCGCCTTCATCGACGCGGCCGGCGAGACCAGCCTCGCCATCGCTCCGGGGGCCAATCTCGCCCTTTCGGAGGCGCATGTCCGGGCAAAGGCCAACGCGATCGAAGGAGCCGCCCTCGTGGCCGCGCAATTCGAGATCGCTGACGCGCCCATCCGCGAGGCCTTCGCCCTGGCCCATCGGGCGGGTGTGCCAACCCTGCTCAACCCCTCGCCTTTCCGGACGGTGCCGGAGGACGTCGTGGGCTCGACCTCGGTTCTCATCGTCAACGAAACCGAGGCACGCAGCCTGGCGGCGACGTTCGGCTGGCAGGACGTGGACATCGCCACGCCGGAGCGCTTCGTCGCGGAACTCGGCCCGGCGATCCTGAAACGCGGCCCAAGGCTCGCCGTGCTGACCCGCGGCGCAGCCGGCGCCATAGCGGTCGCGGCAGATGAGCCGCCTGTCGTGCAGCCAAGTTTCCCGGTCGATACGGTCGACGCCCTCGGCGCCGGCGATGCCTTCGCTGCGACGCTCGGCGTCCGCCTGGCCGAGGGCGCCACGCTCTCCGAGGCGCTACGTGACGCTGCAGCCGCGGGCGCGCTGACGACGACGCGGCACGGCGTCTTCGATGCCCTCCCGACAGCCGCGGACATCAGCGCGCTGACCCGGAACCGATCCGGCTGAGGCAGCTGGCGG
This sequence comes from Allobosea sp. 05L423, assembly GCF_056397745.1. Taxonomy (NCBI): domain Bacteria; kingdom Pseudomonadati; phylum Pseudomonadota; class Alphaproteobacteria; order Hyphomicrobiales; family Alloboseaceae; genus Allobosea; species Allobosea sp. 05L423. Next base: position 157,459 of record NZ_JBFTOA010000006.1, read on the forward strand.
CACCCGTTAAGGATTGGATTGTTTATGGACTTTTCCCGGACACTCCATGCTGCTACCCTTCCGATCTCAGGATCATGTCCAGCCCATGACCGTCGGGGGCCTTCATGGCGCGTCCGGATGTCGATACCGTCATGTCTGCGATCGACCGACTTCTGATCGGCGCGATTGACGAGGAACAGATGCCGAGCGCCGCAGAGACGATGCGGCAGCTCTTCGACGGCTCGGATGCCTGCTTCGCCAGCTTCGGCCCCTACCCCGAGGATCGGATCGCCTACCCGGCGAACCCCAACCCGTCGAACCCTAATCCGTCCTGGCAGGAGTACTGCAGCGAACTGGCGCCGGGCCTGATCGAGATGGGCGAGATCTTGCGCGGTATTCCGCTCGGCGTCGTCTATCGGGATCACGACGCCGCCGGCACGGCCCCCCTGCGGCGCCCGCGGGCCGGTCAGAGCTGGTTCCCCCTGGCTGACGCTCATGACGGCATGTCCTGCCGCCTTGCGGAGAAAGGACAGACCTTCTGGTTTTTCGATGTCCGGCGCGACAGCAGCCAGGAGCGTTTCGACGACGCCGATGCGTCCTTGCTCCGCCGGCTCTATCCGGTGCTGCGGCGCGTGGCGGAACTGCGCCGCCATATCGGCCGCGTCACGATCCAGCGCGACGAGGCGCGCGGCGCGCTCGACCGCCTCGCCCTTGGTATCGCGATCCTCGATGCGGAGATGCGGATTTCCTATGCCAATGAGGGCGCCGACGAAATCCTGGCCGAGCCGGACGGGCCGATCGGGTTGCGTCAGGGGCGCCTCTACGCCCGTCAGCCGGGCGACCAGCGCCGGCTTCGGCAGCTGATCGACGGCGCGCTGCACTGCGCTCGCGACCCGCTCGCAAACCATCAGGCGAGCATGATCCTGCATGGCGGCGACGGCGGTCATTCGCTTTCGGCCTGCGTCATGCCTGCGGCGCCCTCCCCGGCGCTCCACCGGCAACATGGTCTGGTCATGATCGCGCTCAGGCGCCTCGAGACGGCGACCGACATCATCGCCTGCGCGCGCCAGCTCTTTGATTTGACCGATACCGAAGCCAAGTTTGCGTCCGCCCTGGCAAGCGGATTGTCTCTGACGGAAGCGGCCGTAGCCCAGGGCGTGCGAATCTCGACCGCCCGCACGCATTTGGCGCGGATCTTCCAGAAGACCAACACCCGCCAGCAAAGCCAGCTCGTCTCGCTGCTGCGCAGCGCGGTGCTGCCCCTTCAGCCGCGCTGAGTTCGGCCTCTACCGGGCAGAGCCGACCTGCCAACGCCCCTCCGAGCGACGAAGCTCCCTCTCGCCGCTCACCCGGCGCAAATGTAGGCAGAGCTCGCTCGGCGCCTCATCCTTCAAATGACGGAGGCATGACAGCCATGCTCAATTACGCGCTATGGGCCGGTGAAGCTCGCCTCCCGTCATCGGCAGCGGCACACCCGTCGTGGAGGGCAGGCTGAGTGGCAGACCCTTGACCGAACGGATCGCGAAATAGGCGAAGATCTGCGCTTCGAGCGCATCGCCGTCCCACCCTACAACCTCGACAGGGTCGACGGGCACGCCGAGCCGCTGACCGAGCCGCGCCATGAAATGCCGGTTCAGCCGCCCGCCGCCGCCGACGAGCCAGCGCTTGGGCGCGCGCGGCACATGGCGCAGCGCCGCCACGATGCTCTCGACGGTGAAGGCCGCCAGCGTCGCTGCGCCATCGGCATCCGAGAGCCCCTCGACAACCTGGGCGCGGCGATGGAAATCGTTGCGATCGAGCGACTTCGGCGCCGGCCGGTCGAAGAAGGGATTGGCCATGAAGCTGGCCACCAGGTCGACATGAATGCGCCCGCTCGCCGCCAGCATGCCGTCGGCATCATAGGGGCGGCCGAGCCGGCGCAGGACGAAATCATCGAGAATCGCGCTCGCCGGGCCGGTATCGAAGGCGATGACGGTTTCGCCGTCGATATAGGTGACGTTCCCCACGCCGCCGAGATTCAGCACCATCACCGGCTGCCCCAGCCGCTGCGCCAGGGCGCGGTGATAGAGCGGCGCGAAGGGCGCCCCCTCGCCGCCGGCCGCAACATCGGCATGGCGGAAGCGGTCGACGGCGGGGATGCCGAGCGCATCGGCCACCGCCTGCCCGTCGATGAGCTGCCGGGTGAAGCGCCGTTCCGGCCGATGGTAGATCGTCTGGCCATGCAGACCGACGAGATCGAGATCCGACCAGCCGAGGTTCTGGTCGGCAACGTAACTGCGGATGGCGGCGAGATGGTCGGCCGTCACCGCGGCTTCGAGCGCGACGAGCGGCTCGGCCGAGGCGCGCTCGGCATCGGCGATGACGGCCTGCAGCGCGCGGCGCGTCTCGTCGCGATAGGGATAGGAGACGCCCGCCCCGAAAGCGACGGCATCGCGCCCGTCGCTCGTCACCAGCGACACGTCGATGGCGTCCATCGAAGTGCCGCTGATCACGCCGATGGCGGTCAGCGTCTCGCGTGCGAGATCGCGTTCAGGCGAACTCATTCGCCCGGCTGCGGGCCTTCATAGCCGCCGATGATGATGAGGTCGGACTTGCCGGCGGCGCTCAGATGCTTCATCGCCTCCTGGTATTCCGGCGAGGCGTAGCAGGCGCGCGCCGTCGCCTCGTCCTTGAACTCGATGACGACGTTGTGCTTGCGGCCTTCGCCGCGGGCGAGCTTATACTCGCCGCCGCGGACGAGGAACTTCGCGCCGTATTTGGCGAAGGCTACGGCGTTCAGCGAACGATAGCGGGCATAGGCCTCCTCGTTCTCGACATCGACGCGCGCGACCCAATAGCCCTTGGCGGCCATGGCTCAGATCCCCTCGACGGCGACGAGATCGATCTCGCCGGCGCCCTCGCGCAGCTTGCGAGCCTCCGCATATTCCGGCGAGAAGAGATAGGCCCTGGCCGTCTCGAAATCCTTGAACTCGATGACGACGTTGCGGGCGCGCCCCTCACCCTCGCCGACCGTCATCTGCCCGCCGCGCACGACCGGCACGCCGCCGAACTGCTTGATCACTTCGGTGGAACGAGCGGCATAGGCCCCCCATTTGGTGGCGTCGGTGACCTTGGCGCGGCCGATGACATATCCCTTGGGCATGGTGCAATCCGTTGGCTGAATCGGTTCCGGGCCGGAGCTTACGAAGCTGCGACGATCTCGTCCATGACCGCGCCAGCCGCGGCGCGCGGGTCTGCCGCGCGGATGATGGGACGCCCGACCACGAGATGGTCGGCGCCGACGCGGATCGCCTCGGCCGGGGTGAGCGTGCGCTTCTGGTCGCCGGCGGCGCTGCCGGAGGGGCGGATGCCCGGCGTGACGATGACCATGTCGGGCCCGATGACCTCTCGCACGATCTCCGTCTCCGCAGCCGAGCAGACGATGCCGTCGATGCCGGCTGTCCGCGCCTGCTCGGCGCGCAGGCGCACGAGATCGCGCACCGCCAGCCCATAGCCGGCATCGCGCAGGTCGCTGTCGTCATAGGAGGTCAGCGCGGTGACCGCGAGCAGCTTGAGCGCCGCATCGCCGCGGCCCTCGACGGCACCGCGCATGGTCTGCGGATAGGCGTGTACGGTGAGGAAGGTGACGCCGAGCTTGGTCAGCGATTCCACGCCTTCGCTCACGGTGTTGCCGATGTCGTGGAGCTTGAGGTCGAGGAAGACCTTCTTGCCCTCGGCAACGAGCTGGCGTGCGAGATCGAGCCCGCCGGCGAAGGCGAGGCGATAGCCGATCTTGTAGAAGGTGACGCCGTCGCCGAGCGTAGAGACGAGGCGGTAGGCATCCCACACGGTAGGCACGTCGAGGGCGACGATCAGGCGGTCGCGGACATCGTTGATCTTCTGCATCATCCACCGGCTCCCTGCGTTTTGCGGGAAGGCGCACGATTCGAAGCCGGATGCAAGCGAGCCCTCCGTGAGCGCCGGCCCCCGCGGGAAGCGGCGCGGAGGATCAGTTCCCTCCGCGCGGGAGCCCCAATTGGAGGCTACCGATCACCAACGCTCGTAGCCGCGCCCATAGCCATAACCGGGACGCGGGCCAGGACGGGGACCATAGCCGGGGCCGTAGCCGGGGTGGGGCCGCGGGCCGTAGCCGCGCCCGTATCCGGGCCTACCGCGGCCGTGCTGCTGCTGGCGCATGGTTTCCTGCATGATCATCAGCCTGCGCTCCTTGGCGGCAGTCATGCTGTACTCGACCGGCTGCCTATCGAGGCCGGAGGCAACGCCCGCAGGCAAATCCTGGGCGCTGGCCGCCATGGGCGAGGCGATCACCGCGCCAGCGATCGCAAAAGCACCGGCAATGGTCAAAAAATAGGTCGCTTGCTTCATCTGGTATCCAATCCTCAGGCCGCGTTGCGGCGAACCGCACCAACGTAGTCCTAGCTGGATTGTTCCAACATTGTTGGCAACCCACCCATGCCACTCACGCCTTGTGCGCTGCAGCATAAATGCCCATATTCGTGAAGCCCAAGGCACCCTCCCTCACAACTGAAAGGAGAGATCTGATGCTGGAACGGCACGATTCCGACTGCGCATGCGAGACACAAAGCGAGCGTCGGGAGGATTGCGAGGAGCAGCGGGACGACAAGGAGTTCTCGCCTCGCACCTATCAAGAAGGCTTCTGGAGCTAAGCTTCCATGACAAAAGCGGAGGGCTGACCGGCCCTCCGCCGGTGTACCGGACGCGAGCCTTGCTGGGGCTCCCTTGGGTGCCGGCACGCGCCTCTCCCGCCGGTCGCTCCCTCCGTAGACAATGGCATCCCGACGCCAGTGCTGCACCGCACATGGCCATGGCGCCCAAGGGAATGCGGACAACTGCCATGCGCCGCAAGCAACCCTACCATCCCATCAAAACGCCTTAAGATGGGCTTAAGGTCGCGGCCCGTACGAGATGAGTCGCGATCAAGGCATTACCGTGCCTTGGACTCAGTAAAAACAAGGCTGATACTGATCTATTTCTGGTCGATATCTAGCCGGCGTAATGCGAAGGTCAGTTATGAGCAGTCAATATATCCAGGGAATGGTCGATAATCTGAAAGAGGGCCGCCTGTCGCGGCGCTCCTTCATGCAGCGGATGGCTGCGCTGGGCATCGCCGCCCCGATCGCGAGCCAGATCCTGGCATGGAACGATGTGGCGATGGCGAACGCCACGCTCGAATACAAGCCGACCAAGGCCGGTGGCGGCGGTCCGCTGAAGATGCTGCTCTGGCAGGCCCCGACCCTGCTCAACCCGCATTTCGCCTCCGGCACCAAGGACCAGATCGCCTCGCGCGTTTTCTACGAGCCGCTCGCCGGCTGGGACAAGGAAGGCAACCTCACCCCGCAGCTTGCTGCTGAAGTCCCGACCCGCGCCAATGGCGGCCTCTCGGAGGACGGCACCACCGTCACCTGGAAGCTGAAGCCGGGCGTGAAGTGGCATGACGGCAAGCCGCTCACCGCCGACGACGTCGTCTTCACCTGGGAATACGCTGCCGATCCGGCGACGGCCGCCTACACCACCGGTGCCTACAAGGACATCAAGGTCGAGAAGGTCGACGACCTCACCGTCAAGGTGATCTTCGCCAAGCCGACCCCGTTCTGGGCCGATCCCTTCGTCGGCGTCGCCGGCATGATCATTCCGAAGCATCATTTCGGCGACTACAAGGGCGCCAAGTCGCGCGAGGCGCCGGCGAACCTGAAGCCGGTCGGCACCGGCCCCTACAAGTTCGCGGACTTCAAGCCGGGCGACATCCTCACCGGCACCCTGAACCCCGACTACCACGTCAAGAACCAGCCGCATTTCGACACGTTCGAGATCAAGGGCGGCGGTGACGCGGTCTCGGCAGCGCGCGCCGTGCTCCAGACCGGCGAATACGACTATGCCTGGGACACGCTGGTCGAGGACGAAGTCCTCAAGCGCATGGAAACCGGTGGCCGCGGCAAGATCAGCGCAGCGGCGGCTGGCGACATCGAGTTCATCACGCTGAACACGACCGATCCGTGGACCGAGGTCGACGGCGAGCGCTCGAGCGTCAAGACCAAGCACCCGACGCTGTCGGATCCGGCCGTCCGCCAGGCGATCAACCTGCTGATCGACCGCGACTCGATCCAGAAGTTCATCTATGGCCGCGCCGGCAGCGCCACGGCGAGCTTCGTCAACGAGCCCAAGCAGTTCAAGTCGCAGAAGCTGAAGTACGAGTTCAGCATCGACAAGGCCAACAAGATCCTCGACGACGCCGGTTGGAAGAAGGGCGCCGACGGCATCCGCGAGAAGGATGGCAAGAAGCTCAAATACGTCTACCAGACCTCGATCAACGCCCCGCGCCAGAAGGTCCAGGCCATCATCAAGCAGGCCTGCCAGCGCGCCGGCATCGACCTCGAGCTCAAGTCGGTCACGGCTTCGGTGTTCTTCTCGTCGGATGTCGCCAACCCCGACACCTACACCAAGCTCTATGTCGACATGGAGATGTACACGACCACGCAGCCGCAGCCCGATCCGGAGCGCTTCCTCAACCAGTTCGTCTCCTGGGAAGTCGCCAACAAGGAGAACAAGTGGCTGGGCCGCAACGTCTCGCGCTATACCGATCCGGCTGCCGACGAGGCCTACAAGGCCGCCCAGAAGGAACTCGACCCGGCCAAGCGCGCCGCGCTGCTGATCAAGGTCAACGAGATCTTCTGCGAGGCCAACGTCATCCTGCCGATCCTGTCGCGCAAGAAGGTCGTCGCAGCGGCGAACAACCTCTCCCACGACCATTCCGGCTGGGACGTCGACACCTGGAACCTCGCGGCCTGGTATCGCAGCTAAGAGCTGAGCAGCCCTTCGCGGAGAGATGATCTCCGTGAAGGGCCTGCCGATAAATCGATGCCCCGCCTGCGCATGCCGGCGGGGCATTTCTATTGGGCCATGAGTGTCAAGCCGTTTTGACGAATGTCGCTTAAGGATCAGAAACGTCAATCAGGAAAGCGCGTCTCGCAGTGTTTAATATAGGTGGCGAATATACGAGGGTCCATGGTGGGCTCCATGCGGACCAAAGAATCGACATGCTTCTGCATATGCGCCTCTGCTTCGAGCTTTGTCTTACCTCGTCGAGCGAACTCTGCCTCCGCCATGACAAAGAGCCTCTGCGCCTTGCCCTGGAATTTTGCTGACTCTTTGCTCTTGCCCGCATCGGCGTATGCCTGTCCAACAATCGCAAACGCCGACCCGCACTGGAAAGCCGCCTCATTCGGCCGCATCACGTCGAGTTTCTGTTGCGCTAGACAGGTAGTCGGGACAGCAAGAGCGCCGACCAAAGCCGTAATGAGCCGCATATGCCCCCCTTTAATGCCAAGCATTTAGGCATGCAGGCATTAGGTCCGCAACTGATGGTCGAAAGCTTCCTGTCCCGCCAGGTCTCTTGCTTCTCTCCAAAGTCGGCGCTTTGGCCGCTTCATGGTTGGGTCCGACGAGTGATGGATCAAGCTTTTCGCGAAGAGACCCTCTGTCCCTTTTTCATGCTTGCGGACCGCGATCTGGCTCCTAAATCTGTTGGCATCGAGGGCTTGGGGGAGCAGGAGACGTGCCATTCTCATCGCTGAATGATCCTGTTGACCTCGCTCGCGCGCAGGCAGCGCTGGAAGCTGCCTGGCAGGACGTCAAACCGGCCAATATCAACGTGTTTGACGAGCGAGGGCGGACCAGACTGGCCTATATCGTCGCAGCGCTGGTCGCGGTCGCAGAAGACGAGGACGATCTGAGGCGGCGCGCGGTCGAGCGATATCGCCACACAACCTGACGATCGAAGGCCCCGGCCCATGGGGGACTTTCCGATCTATCGCCCTTGGCCCTGGCCGGCCGCGGCCGGGAGCGGCGGCGCGATGCGCGCGGGAAACTGCAGCGATACCGCACCCACAAGCGCAACGAGCCCGATGACCGCGAGCCAAAGCCAAAAATCCAGAGGCGGTTTCCTACGAGGAGGCATACCTTAGGAAGCCCGGATCGCAGGGGTTGTTCCTTACCAAGTGATTTCCCGGGCAGAAGGCCGCAGCAGGGACTGCCTGCGACTGGCCAATGCGTCGATCGGAGACACCTCTGCAGGCTGGACCACGCCGAATGCCGATCAGCTCGTCACTCGACCGGCGTGCACTCCATCCGCACGCGCTCGCCGGGCTGGCTCGCTGTCTGACAGCTCACCCTGGCCGGCAGTAGCGGCGAGGCCGTCGGCGTCGATCCCGTCGGTGCGGCCGTCTTGACCGGAGTCACCACGGCAGCTGGGATGATGACGGGGACCGGAGCCAGCGTCGCAGGCCGGGTGCGCGACGAGGCCAGCTGCGGCGCGTGGTGGAGGACGGGCTTGGGCTTCGGTTGGGGCCGGACCGCTGGCAGCACCGGCGGCTCCTCGACCGGCTCGGTTACCTGAGGCGGGTTCTGCGCGGTGACGACGGCCGGCGGAGGCTGTTCGGGAGACGCGCGCCACGGCGTCCACGAACTCAGCCGCGTGAAGGCCTCCATAGTCGGCCGAGTGATCGTCTCGGCGGTCGGCATCGACTGCATGCAGCCGGAAAGCGCAAAGCCGAAAATACATACGGCTGCGCGGTTCGGGATCGACAGCATCTTCGCCGCTCCTGCTGTAGATTGATCGCGAGCGGGCCGATGGTGCCCGCCCTGCCCCCGTCGAGTCAACCTTTGGCCGCATTCGCGGGAGGCAGAACGGTCGCGGGCGTGGCCTGATCGCAACGCAACCGCGACAACGCCATGACAGGGCGATGGCGATCCGCCAGCGCACATCAGCTTTGCCGGAAAACGGATTCCGGCGGAGGCGCCGATGCTTTAGGGCTCGCGCTCCGTTCTCTGGAGACAGCCGACGATGTCCGTGGCCGCGCTGATCGGCTTCCTGCTGCTGACCGGCGTTGCCGCCTATGCCCAGACGCTGACGGGCTTCGCCTTCGGCCTGATCACCATGGGCGGTGTCGGACTGTCCGGGCTGATCTCGCTGCCCGACGCAGCGATGCTCGTCAGCCTGCTGACCCTGGTCAACGCGACGCAAATGCTGCTGAAGGGCTGGCGCGACGTCGCCTGGCGCGAATTCTGGATGGTGATGGCCGCGAGCCTGCCCGCGCTCTTCATCGGCTACCGGTTGCTCGAATGGCTGGCCGACAGCCAGGCCGATCTGCTGAGGCTGGCCCTCGGCTTCGTCATCATCGTCTCGAGCCTGCAGCTCGCGCGCAAGCCACATCCGCGGGAGCGGCTGTCCGGCGCGCCGAGCTTCCTGTTCTTCGGCAGCGTCGCCGGGCTGATGGGCGGGATGTTCTCGACCTCCGGCCCGCCGCTGGTCTACCACTTCTACCGGCAGCCGATGACGCTGGTGACGATCCGCGAGACGCTGGTGACGGTGTTCGCCCTCAATGCGCTCTGCCGCACCGGGCTGGTGGCTGCATCAGGCCACATCCCCTCGCCCTCGGTCCTCTCGGGGCTACTCGCCGTGCCGGTCGTCATGGCCGCGACGCATCTCGCTCGGCGCTATCCACCCGCCATCTCGCCAACGGCGCTGCGGCGGATCGTCTTCATCCTGCTGTTCCTGTCGGGCGTTGCGCTCGCGGCGCCGGGCCTGGTTCATCTGGCGCGCGCCTGACGGCGCGCCCCAGGATCACGGCCGCTCAGAACTGCGGCATCTCCGGCTGCTGCTGCGCTGCCAGAACCTGCTGGAAGGCCTGAGCCCAGACCTCCGGCGGCTGCGCGCCCGAAATTGCGAGCTTGCCGTCGACGATGAAGAAGGGCACGCCGTTGACGCCGACCTTGCGGGCGTGATCCTCCAGCCCGATCACGGTCTCGCGCAGCTCGTCATTGGCGAGTTCGTCGCGGGCGGCCTGCTCGTCGAAACCCTGTTCGACGGCGATCTGGACCAGCGTCTCGATATCGCCAATGTCGCGCCCATCCTGCCAATAGGCCTTGAACAGGGCGGCTGCCATATCGCCGCCGCGCTGCACCGTCGAGGCAGCCGCGATCAGCATATGGGCCATGCGCGTGTTGACGCTCTTCGTCACCTTCGCCCAGTTGAAGGTGACGCCGCTCTCCAGCGCCGCTTCCGACAGCCGCAGCTCGATTTCCTTGCGCTTGCCCGGGCCGAACTTGGCCTCCAGATACTGCGTGCGGTCCATGCCCTCATCGGGCATGTCCGGGTTGAGCTCATAGGGCAGCCAGGTGATGGCGAAGCGCTCGGTCAGCCCATGGCGGGCAAGCGCCGTCTCCAGCCGCGTCTTGCCGATGAAGCACCACGGACAGGCAATGTCCGAGACGATCACGAGCGGCAGCTTGTCCTGCATGTCGATGTCCTTCGTATCAGGCGGGCGGATAGCGATGTTGCCCGCCATGTCGGTCTTCGGCGATGGCTTCCGCACCCGGCATCTCGCAACCGGAGAGGAAGGAAGGGCCGACCGGAATCTTGCCGGCGCCGCCGGGGATGTCGAGGATATAGGTCGGCTGGCACAGCCCCGAAAGGTGTCCGCGCAGGCTTTTGACCAGGGCCTGCCCCTCCTCCAGCGTCAGGCGGAAATGCGAGGTGCCTGGCGCGAGGTCGGGATGGTGCAGGTAATAGGGCTTGATCCGGTTCTCGACGAAGGCGCGCATCAGGGCACCCAGCGTCTCGACATCGGCATTGACGCCCTTGAGCAGCACGGACTGGCTGAGCAGCACATGGCCGGCATCGGCCAGCGTCGCGATGGCCGCGCGGGCGTCATCCGTGAACTCGCGCGGATGGTTGGCGTGAACAGCGATATAGCTCGCCTTGCCGGGGATGCGCAGCGCCCTGGCATAGTCCGGCGTGATCCGGCCGGGATCGACGACGGGCACGCGGGTGTGCCAGCGCGCGACCTTGATATGCGGGATGCTGGCAAGGCGCTTGGCGACTTCGCGGATGCGGCGGGCGGAGAGGATGAAGGGATCGCCACCGGTCATGATGACTTCCCAGATCTCGGGATGGGAGGCGAGATAGGCGAGCGCTGCGTCGAGCTTGGCGCCGGTCAGCGCGTCACCGCCCGGGCCGACCATTTCGCGCCGGAAGCAGAAGCGGCAATAAACCGGACAGGCATGGACGAGCTTGAGCAAGGCGCGGTCGGGATAGCGATGCACCACGCCTTCGACCGGCGAATGGGCGTCGTCGCCGATCGGATCGGCCAGTTCCTGCGGCAGCGTGACGAGTTCGGCGGCATCAGGAATGAACTGGCGCGCAATCGGATCGGCCGGGTCCGTGGGATCGACCAGCCCGGCGACGGCTGGTGTCACTGAGACGGCATAGCGCTCCGCCACCTTCTGCAGGGCTTCACGACGCTCGGGCGCGGCAAGCCCGGCCTCGACGAGCGCGTCGATGCTGCGCAGCGGCTGGCCTCCGGGGGGCTGGTGAACGGTCATGCGCCTCCCCTGCCCGGTTCCGCAACCGGCGTCCAGAGCACATCCTCGATCCGACGCGCAGCCGTGCAGAGCATGACGAGCCGGTCGAAGCCGAGCGCAATGCCGGACGCCGCCGGCATCAGCGCCAGCGCTTCCAGGAAATCGGCATCGATCGGATAGCGCTCGCCATAGATGCGCTCCTTCTCGTCCATGTCGGCCTCGAAACGGCGGCGCTGCTCGGCCGGGTCGGTGAGCTCGCCGAAGGCATTGGCGAGCTCGACACCGCAGGCATAGAACTCGAAGCGCTCGGCCACGCGCGGATCGCCGGGCTTCGGCCGGGCGAGCGCGGCCTCGCTGATCGGGTATTCGCAGAGGATCGTGGCACGGCCGCGGCCGAGATGCGGTTCGACGCGCTCGGACAGCACGCGGCTGAAGATGTCCGACCAGCTATCGTCGTCAGCCAGCCGGATGCCGGCGGCGAGCGCCTGAGCGGCCAGCGCGGCGCGGTCCGTCGCGCCGTTGGGCGAGACGGTCGCAAGCAGGTCGATGCCGGCATGGCGCGCGAACGCACCGTGCAGCGTGAGCCGCTCGGGCTCGGCGAGGGGATCAGCCTCGCTGTCGCGCCAGCGCAGCAGGGTCGCCCCGGCGGCGCGGGCCGCCTCGGCCATCAGTGCGGCGCAATCCTGCATCAGCACCGCGTAATCCTCGCCAGCGCGATACCATTCGAGCATCGTAAATTCGGGGTGGTGCAGTGCCGTGCGCTCGCGGTTGCGGAAGACGCGGGCGAAATCGAAGATGCGCGTCTCGCCGGCCGCCAGCAGCTTCTTGGCCGCAAATTCCGGCGAGGTATGCAGGTAATAGGGATGCGACTGCGCGGCATTGTCGATCAGCGTCGTGCCGAAGCCGTGCAGATGCGTCTCGTTGCCGGGCGAGCGCTGCAGGATCGCCGCCTCGACCTCGATGAAGTCGCGCGCCTCGAACCAGCGCCTGAGCGCCGTCTTGATCCGCCCGCGGGCGAGAAGGGCCGGGCGGCGGTCGGCATGAACATCGGGGCGCCAGAACGGCGTGGGGGACGAACTCATCGAATCTCGCGTCGGAACCGTCGGGAAGCTTCCGTTTCGCGCGCGAATGCGGTAGTTGCGCGGCGACAGGAATTCGCATAGCGCGCGAGAACGCCGCGCACCAGCAAGGACATTCACGTGGTCAAGGTCATCGCCTCTTCCGTCCGCAAGGGCAACGTCCTCGAGCTCGACGGGCATCTCTGCACCGTCATTTCGGCCGAGAGCTTCTTCCCCGGCAAGGGCACGCCGACGACGCAGATCGACATGCGCCGCATCGCCGACGGCGTGAAGATGACGCAGCGCTACAAGACGACCGAGCAGGTCGAGCGCGCCTATGTCGAAGACCGCGACTTCACCTATCTCTATCAGGACGGCGAACAGTACGTCTTCATGAACCCGGAGACCTACGACCAGATCCATGTCGACAAGGACGTCGTGGGCGACGCGGCCCCTTATCTCCAGGAGAACATGAAGGTCTCGCTCTCGGTGTTCGAGGACAAGGCCGTGGCGATCGAGCTGCCGCAGCGCGTCACGCTCGAGGTCGTCGAGACCGAGCCGGTGACCAAGGGCCAGACGGCCTCCTCCTCCTACAAGCCGGCGATCCTCTCCAACGGCGTGCGCAGCGCCGTGCCGCCGCATGTTGGCGTCGGCACCCGCATCGTCGTGATGACGGCCGACGGCTCCTATGTCGAGCGCGCGAAGGATTGATCTGCTGGAGCAGAGCAAGCTGAAAGAATATTCTTTATAACGATGCGCAGCGGGCCCTTTCCGGGCCCGTTGTCGTTTCGAGGTTTCCCATGCCACTCACAGTCCAGGCCGCCGCCCTTTCCGGCTTCGTGCAGACGCTCAAGGCGCTCGACGCCATTCTCGACAAAGCCCTGGAGCAGGCCGAGACCCGCAAGATCCAGCCCGAAGTGCTGCTGACGGCGCGTCTCGCTCCCGACATGCTGGCCTTCACCCGCCAGATCCAGCTCTGCTGCGATTTCGCCAAGAACGCCGTGGCGCGGCTCTCGGGCGGCGACAACCCGCGCTTCCCCGACGAGGAGAAGAGCTTCCCGGAGCTGAAGGAGCGCATCGCCAAGACGCTGGCCTTCGTCGCCGCCGCCGACAGCGCCGCTCTCGATGCCGGGCTTTCCCGCGAGGTCACCTTCCCGCGTGGCCCCTCGGCAACCGTGACGATGACAGGCGAGGCCTATCTCACCCGCTTCGCCATCCCGAACTTCTATTTCCACGCCACGACGGCCTACGACATCCTGCGCGAGAACGGCTTCCAGATCGGCAAGCAGGACTTCCTGCTCGGCGTCTTCGACGCCTGAGGCTAGAACGGGCCGGGGCATGCCCGCGGCGCCTGCGATCACGATCGAACGCGCCTCTCCCCGGGATGCCGGGGAGATTGCCGCGCTTTATCTGGCCTCGCGCACCGAAGCCCTGCCCTATCTGCGCCGCTGCCATAGCGACGAGGAGATACGGGGCTGGATCGAGGCCGTGAGGCTGCCCACGGGCGAGACCTGGGTCGCACGCGAGGCCGGGCGCATCCTCGGCTTCTTGTCACTCGACGGCGGGGAACTCGACCAGCTCTATCTGCTGCCCGGGCATTTCAGGCGCGGCATCGGCTCGCTCCTGCTTGCCAAGGCCAGAGAACGCAGCCCCGACGGCCTCAGCCTGTTCACTTTCCAGCGGAATACGGCCGCGCGGGCCTTCTATGAACGCCATGGCTTCCGCCTCGTCGATCTCAATGACGGCACGCGCAACGAGGAGGGCGAGCCGGACGCGCTTTACGAGTGGCGGAAATCGTCGGCCACCGAGGGCTTGTAATCGGCGACCAGCCTTCCCATCTCAGGGTCACGATGATGTATCGAGGGCGTTCCACTGCTCTCCATCTTCGTTGAAGACGGCCATGAGCCGAACGTGTGACGCCGGATGTACGCGCGCCCGTTCCGGACATGGCCGTTGGCTTTTAGAATGCCCGTAGCGCCCTGGCGCTGCGGGCTTTTTCTTGCGCCCGGGGACGGAAGCGCGCGCAATGTTCATTGTATGTTCATATCAAAAAGCGCAGATTGAGTGTGAGGCGAGGCTCATTTGATGGGAGGTTCGTCATGATCTCAACCTTCAGCAGCAACAAGATGGTTGTCACGGCTTTCGCCGCGGCAGCGCTCTCCATGGGCGTCATCGCATGGTCGGCCCCCGCCGAGGCGCGGTTCGGTGGCGGCGGCTTTGGCGGTGGCGGCATGGCGTTCCATGGCGGCGGCAGCTTCCATGGTGGCGGCATGGCCTTTCGCGGCGGCGGTGTCCCGATGCGCGGTTTCGGGGGCGGCGGGTTCGCGCGTCAGGGTTTTGCGCGCCCGGCATTCGTGGGCCCCGGCTTCGTCCGGCCAGGCTTTGCCAACCGGGCGGTGTTCTTCCATGACCGGCGGTTCTACAATAACCGCTTCTTCTACGGTCCGGCCTTCGCGTTCGGCGTGGGAGCGCCCTACTACTACAACAGCTATTATGGCGACGACTGCTACTATGTGTGGCGGCGCAGTTTCGATCCGTGGGGCTATGTCGTCGCTCGCCGCGTGCTGGTCTGCCAGTGACACGGCCCTTCACGGGGCGCGACAGCTTCAGCGGCGGCAGCCCGCACCGCCGCGAAGCGATGCGGATGTGCCGGTCACGCTCGCAGTAAGCGATCGTGCGGCGTTTCATCGCGATTGACGACGACCATGAGCCGAACATGGGAGGCCGATGCACGTGCACCGTTCCCGCCGCATGGCCGTTGGCGTTTTGGCGCCGCTATGATGCGGGCGCCGCGCGGTTCCAAGGCATGCGCGCGAGCAGCATGGCCAGTCCGCACCAGCCCGTCGCACCGGCAAAGGCCAGCATCGCCCCCATGATCCCGGCAATGGCGAAAGCCACAGTCAGACCGGCAAAGCCGGCGAGGACCAGGAGCGCGACCATCATTCCGACGATCATCTGAACCTGGCGGAAGATCGACAGCCGCGGACCGGCGTTGCCGACGATCGGCAAGCCAGCGGCCCGCCAGGCGACGATGCCGCCATCGAGGCTGACGCTCTCCGCCCGCTGGGCGGCAAGCGCGCAGGCCTGAGCACTTCGCATACCGCTCTGGCACTGGAAGATCAGCGTCCGGTCGCGGGGCAGTTGCGCCAGCGCGCCCGGCAAGCCGCTCAGCGGCAGGGAGACCGCGAGCGGGATATGGCTGGCGGCAAATTCGGCCGGCTCGCGCACATCGATCAGGAGCGCTTCGCCAGCGGCCAGCTGACGCTGCGCCTCTTGCGGGGAAAGGGAACGGGTCATGATGGCTGCCTTCCGCAGAAGTGGACGTAGAGCACCCCCATCAGCTCCATCACGGCCGGATGGGCGATGAAATAGTGCAGGGTTCGGTGGTCACGCCGGAAATCGACGATGCCCTCCGCCTTCAACTTCGCCAGATGCTGGGACATCGAGGTCTGCGCGATGGCGGTTTCGGCGATCAGTTCGCCGACGCTGCGCTCGCCCTTCGACAAGGCGCAGAGGATCAGCAGTCGCTGCGGATTGGCGAGCCCCTTCAGGAAGCCCGCCACCCCTTCGGCCTTCTCAGCCATCGCCTCGGCCAGCGCCGGCTCTTGCTTCGTTTCATAATTCATGTTTTTATGATATTATAAAAATATAAACTGTCAAGGATCGACATCACCATGAGCAAGGACTACCGCACCATCACCCAGGATATTTCCGCCTATATGCGCGAGCTGCGTGGGCTCCAGCCGGAGGCGATGAAGGGCTTCAGCACCCTCGCGCAGGCGGCCGGCGCCGATGGCGCGCTCGACAAGAAGAGCAAGGAGTTCATCGCGCTCGCCATCGGCATCACGCAGCGCTGCGACGGCTGCATTGGCTTCCATGCCAAAGCCTTGGCCGGGCTCGGCGCCTCGCGCCAGGAGATCGCCGAAGTCGCGGCGATGTCGGTCTATATGGGCGGCGGCCCGGCCCTGATGTATGCCGCGGATGCGCTGCGCGCCTTCGATCAGTTCGCCGCCCCGGCAGCCTGAAGCAGCGCCCGGCCTCTAGGATCTGCTCAGCCCTCGTCCTGAGGAGCCGTTCCGGCAGGAACGGCGTCTCGAATGATGATGGCTCCACACTCCAAAACAGACGCTGGAGCACGCGCCGATCAGGTTGTTTCAACCTGATCGCATCCGGCTCTAGCCCTGCAGGAAGGGGTTGTTCAGCCGCTCCTCGCCCAACGTGCTGGCCTGGCCGTGTCCGGGCAGGAACTGCACGTCGTCACCGAGCGGCAGGAGCTTTTCCCTGATCCCCGAGATCAGCGTCTCGTGATTGCCATAAGGGAAATCGGTGCGGCCGACGGAGCCGGCGAAGACCGTATCGCCGGCGAGCAGGAAGCGCAGATCCTTCTGGAAGAAGGTGACATGGCCCGGCGTATGGCCGGGGACGTGCTGGACCGAGAAGGTCAGGCCGCCGAGCGAGACTTCGTCGCCCTCCTGCAGCCAGCGCGTCGGCTTCACCGCCTTCATGCCGAGGATATCGAAGCGCAGGCCCTGCTCCGGCAGGGCATCGAGCAGGAACCGGTCGGCCTCATGCGGGCCGATGATCGGCAGCGAGAGCGCCTCGGCGAGCTCGGTGGCGCCACCCGCATGGTCGAGATGGCCATGCGTTAGCCAGATCGCGACCGGTGTGACGCCGAGCTCCTTCAGGGCTTCCTGCAAGCGCGGCGCGTCGCCGCCGGGATCGACGATGGCGGCCTGCTTGGTCTTCGTGTCCCAGAGGATGGAGCAGTTCTGCTGGAACGCCGTCACCGGCACGACGGCGATCTGGAGCGGCGCTTCGGGCTGGTCGGTCATCGGAGAGCCTTCGGTTCGAGCGATACGAAAGGGCCTCAGCGCCCGCCGCAGCGATTGGCGAGGAGGGCGCGGTAGTTCACCAACTCGGAATCCATCTCCGCGACATTGCGCTCGCGCTCCGCCCCGCTCTGGCAGGCGGCGAAGACCGAGCGAGCCTTCTGGAGATAGCCGACATGCTCGCGAAAAGCCCGGCACTGGGTCGCCTGATCGGCGCTGGCCGCGGCCGAGAGCCGGGTCTGCTGCAAGCGGAAGCCGGCCTCGTTCTGGAACAGGTCGCGCGAGCAGGTTGCCGGGCGCGGCTGCTGGGCGAGCGCCGGACCGGCAAGCAGAGCCGACAGCAGCGCCAGGATCAGCGCAGTCCTCATCCGAGGTTCAGCTCCTTGAAGAAGTCGTTGCCCTTGTCGTCGATGACGATGAAGGCCGGGAAATCCTCGACCTCGATCTTCCAGACCGCTTCCATGCCGAGTTCCGGATATTCCAGGACCTCGACCTTGCGAATGCAGTCCTGCGCGAGGCGCGCCGCCGGGCCGCCGATCGAGCCGAGATAGAAGCCGCCATGGGCCTTGCAGGCTTCCCGGACCGCTGCGGACCTGTTGCCCTTGGCCAGCATCACCATGGAGCCGCCGAAGGACTGGAACTGGTCGACGAAGGAATCCATGCGGCCGGCCGTGGTCGGGCCGAAGGAGCCGGAGGCGAAACCCTCCGGTGTCTTGGCCGGGCCGGCATAGTAGACGGGATGGTTCTTGAAATACTCGGGCATGCCCTCGCCGCGCTCAAGCCGTTCGCGGATCTTGGCGTGGGCGAGGTCGCGGGCGACGACGATGGTGCCGGTCAGCGACAGGCGGGTCTTGACGGGATGCTTGCTCAGCGTCGCCAGGATCTCGCTCATCGGCTGATTGAGGTCGATCTTCACGACATCGCCGCCGAGCTTCGCCTCGTCGACATCCGGCAGGTATTTCGAGGGGTCCGTCTCCAGCGCCTCGAGGAAGATGCCGTCCTTGGTGATCTTGCCCTTGGCCTGGCGGTCCGCCGAGCAGGAGACGCCGAGCCCGATCGGCAGCGAGGCGCCATGGCGCGGCAGGCGGATGACGCGGACGTCGTGGCAGAAATATTTGCCGCCAAACTGCGCGCCGACGCCGAGCGCCTGCGTCATCTTGTGGACCTCCTCCTCCATCTCAAGGTCGCGGAAGGCATGGCCGGAGGGCGAGCCCTTCGTCGGCAGCGCATCGAGATATTTGGTCGAGGCGAGCTTCACCGTCTTGAGGTTCTGCTCGGCAGAGGTGCCGCCGATGACGATGGCAAGGTGGTAGGGCGGGCAGGCCGCGGTGCCGAGCGTCAGGATCTTCTCCTTCAGGAACGCCATCATGCGGTCCTTGGTGAGAAGCGACGGCGTCGCCTGGTAGAGGAAGGTCTTGTTGGCGGAGCCACCGCCCTTGCAGACGAAGAGGAACTTATAGGCATCCTCGCCCTCGGCGTAGATGTCGATCTGCGCCGGCAGGTTGGTCGCGGTGTTCTTCTCCTCGAACATCGAGAGCGGCGCGAGCTGGGAATAGCGCAGGTTGCGCTTGAGATAGGCGTCATGGACGCCCTCGCCGAGCGCCGATTCGTCGTCGCCGTCAGTCCAGACCTTCCGGCCCTTCTTGCCCATGACGATGGCCGTGCCGGTGTCCTGACACATCGGCAGGACGCCGCCGGCGGCGATATTGGCGTTCTTCAGCAGGTCATAGGCGACGAACTTGTCGTTCGAGGTCGCCTCGGGGTCGTCGAGGATCTTGGCGAGCTGAGCCAGATGGCCCGGGCGCAGCAGGTGGTTGATGTCGATGAAGGCTTGTTCGGAGAGCTTGCGGATCGCCTCGCGGGAGACGCTCAGGACCTCGCGATCACCGACCTTCTCGACGCTGACGCCTTCACTTCCGAGTTTGCGATAGGGCGTCTTGTCCTCACCGAGCGGGAAGAGATCGACATGCGTGTAGGCCATGATCAGCGGCTCCGAAGCGATGAAGCGCTGCGCTCTCGATTTGGGACAGAGACCGCTCCACCGACAGGCTCGCTGTGGATCAGAACGGTCTCCAGCCGGACGCGCGGCGCCGTATGGCCGGCGTCATAGCCCGTCGACCGGCATCGTCCAAGCAGTCTTTAATGAGTTTAAGCGCAGGCGGCCTGAGTGGCCGACTCGGCAAGGATGGCGTGGATCGCCGCCGGGTCACGAATCTTGCGAACCTGCTCCAGCACCGACTGGTTGCGCAGCACGCGCGCAACGCGAGCCAGCGCCTTGAGATGGTCGGCCCCTGCCCCCTCCGGCGCGATCAGCACGAAGATGATGTCGACGGGCTGGCCGTCGAGCGCGTCGAAATCGATCGGCTTCTCGGTGCGGGCGAACAGCCCAACCAGGCGGTCGATGCCGGGCATGCGGCCGTGCGGGATAGCGATGCCGTCGCCGATCCCGGTCGAGCCGAGGCGCTCACGTTGGAGCAGCGCCTCGAAGATCTCTCGATCGGGCAAGCCCGTGAGGGCGGCGGCATGCTGGGCAAGCTCCTGCAGAGCCTGCTTCTTGCTGTTGGCCCGCAGTGGCGAAATCACCGCGGCGGGGCTCAGGAGATCGGTCAGCGTCATTCGCCCGTCCATGCATGTCCCGTGCCGGCCGAAACGCCGTCGGCACGGTTCAAGGTTCGACGGCCGGAGCGGTCGCCCCGCCGGCCTCAGGACAGCGATGCCGGCGGGTCGATCCAGCCGATATTACCGTCGCGGCGGCGGTATACGATGTTCATCCGGCCATTGCCAGCATGGCGGAAGATGATGACGGGCGAACCAGTCAGGTCGAGCTCCGCGACCGCATCGCTGACTGTCAGAACATGCAGCGATTTGGTGGTTTCGGCCACGGTCACCGGGTGATCGCCTGCGGAAACACCGTCGAACTCCTCGATATCGTCATCCGGAGCCGCAATCACATAACTGGGGATTTCGATTCCGGCGTCGCGTCCGTTGGCGGTCGAACGGTCCTTCAGCCGACGCTTGTAGCGTCGCAGCCGCTTCTCGATGCGCTCAGCCATCTTGTCGAGGCTGGCATAGGGATCGTGGGCGGTGGCGGAGGCTTCCAGCGTGATCCCCGAAGAGAGGTGGATGACGGTGTCGGTACGGAAGGCCGTACCGTCCTTGTCGACCGTGACGTGTCCCTGATAGCCGCCCTCGTAGTATTTGCTGACGGCTGCAGCGACCCGCTCTTCGGCCTGGCCGCGCAGGGCCTCGCCGACATCGAGATTCTTGCCGGAGATTCGCAAGCTCATGGACTGCTTCCCCTTGTTTAGCCATGGCCAGTGCTTGGCCATCTCCAAGAGCTAAGAACTGCGAGTCCGGGATGTCAATGTGACAAGGGCAGCATGGCGCCGATGCGCCGGCGTTTTGGAACCAAATTGCTCAACGCCCTGCGGCCGCCATCGCAACCTTCTCCCGCCGCCGCTCCATCGATGAGGGAATGCGCAGCGATTCCCGGTATTTCGCGACGGTGCGCCGGGCGATGTCGATGCCGGTGGCCTTGAGCTTCGTGACGATGGCATCGTCGGAGAGCACGTCGCGCGGACTTTCCTCGTCGATCATCTGCTTGATGCGGAAGCGCACGGCCTCGGCCGAATGCGCCTCGCCATAGCCGGTGGCCGCAATCGCCGCCGAGAAGAAGTACTTCATCTCGAAGACGCCACGCGAGCAGGTCAGGTACTTGTTCGACGTGACGCGCGAGACGGTCGATTCGTGCATGCCGATGGCGTCGGCGACCGTCTTCAGGTTGAGCGGGCGCAGATGCTCGACGCCATAGGCGAAAAAGCCGTCCTGCTGGCGCACGATTTCGCTTGCAACCTTCAGGATCGTACGGGCGCGCTGCTCCAGCGAACGCGTCAGCCAGTTTGCCGTCTGCAGACATTCGGCGATGAAGGCCTTGTCCTCGTCGTTGCGCGCCGCCTTGGAAACGCGGGCATGATAAGTCTGATTGACGAGCAGGCGCGGCAGCGTGTCCGGGTTGAGGTCGATCAGCCAGGAGCCATCGGGCGCAGCGCGGATGAAGACATCCGGAACGACCGTCTCCGCCGCCGAGCCGCCGAAGGCCCGGCCGGGCTTGGGATCGAGCCGGCGGATCTCGGCGACCATGTCGGCGATATCCTCGTCATCGACGCCGCAGACGCGCTTCAGCGCTGCAAAATCGCGCTTGGCGACGAGGTGGAGGTTCGCCAGCAGAGCCTGCATCGCCGGATCGAAGCGGTTGCGGTCGCGCAGCTGGATCGCGAGACATTCGGCAACGTCGCGTGCCGCGACGCCCGAGGGGTCGAAGCTCTGGACGATGCGCAGCACGGCTTCCACTCGCTCCGCGCCGACGCCGAGACGTTCGGCAATGTCCGGGACGGGCTCGGCGAGATAGCCGCTGTCATCGACCGCATCGATGAGGTGGCGGCCGATGATGCGCTCAGCCTGATCGGCAACGGCGAGGTCGAGCTGGGCGCTGAGATGATCGTGCAGCGAGGCTTCGGCCGTCAGCCCGCTCTCGAAGCCTTCCGGCCCGTCCTCAAAGGAGCCGCCGCGCGAGCCATAGGCGCCACCGATCACCGGAAGGCTGTCGGCGCCGCCTGAATCGCTGCGGGCCGTGCTCGGCTGCTCGCTCTGAAAGACATTGTCGAGACCGGTGCCGAGCCGGCCCTCCATCCCCTCCTGGGTATGCAGGCTTTCGGCACGGGCAAAGCTCTCGGGATCGGCAGCATGCAGGCTCTCGGCCTCCGCGCCGCTGCCCAGCGGGGCTTCCGGGCCGTCGTCCCGCTCCAGCAACGGGTTCCGTTCAAGCTCGCCGTCGACGAAGTTCTGGAGTTCCAGATGAGAGAGCTGCAGGAGCTTGATCGCCTGCAGCAACTGCGGCGTCATCACCAGGGACTGGCCCTGACGCAACTCCATGCGCGGCATCATTGCCATGCGCGAAAAGCCCTTCTCGATCACGCGCCGCACGGCACGCTTCTTGCTTGCGAGAGGACCCTAGCGTCTGCTCACCGCCGCGTCAAAGCCCATGCCCCATTCGTGGGCAGGAAATTTGATGCACCGCAGCAAAACGACGCAAATCGAAGCAGGCGCCCCAGGTTAAAGGCGGAAATCCTCGCCGAGATACACACGGCGGACATCGGGATTGGCGATGATCTCGGCCGGCGAGCCTTCCGTCAGCACGCGGCCGGAATGGATGATGTAGGCGCGGTCGACGAGGCCGAGCGTTTCGCGGACGTTGTGATCGGTGATGAGCACGCCGATGCCGCGGTCGGTCAGCTGGCGCACCAGCGCCTGAATGTCGCCGACCGCGATCGGATCGATGCCGGCGAAGGGCTCGTCGAGCAGGATGAAGGAGGGCTTTCCGGCAAGCGCGCGGGCGATCTCGCAGCGACGACGCTCACCACCGGAGAGCGCGATCGACGGCGCCTTGCGCAGCCGCGAAATGGTGAACTCCTCGAGCAGTTGGTCGAGCTGGCGCTCGCGCGCCTTGCGGTCGGGCTCGACCACCTCGAGCACGGAACGGATGTTGTCCTCCACCGACAGTCCGCGGAAGATCGAGGCCTCCTGCGGCAGATAGCCGATACCGAGGCGGGCGCGCTGGTACATCGGCAGCCCGGTGATGTCGTTGCCTTCGAGCGAAATGACACCGAAATCGGCACCGACCAGGCCGGTGATCATGTAGAAGATCGTGGTCTTGCCGGCGCCGTTCGGGCCGAGCAGGCCGACGGCTTCTCCCTGGCGCAGAGAGAGGCTGGCATCCGACACCACGGTGCGGCCGCCATAGCTCTTGCGCAGATTGCTGACGGCGAGGATTCCCGGCCCGCCGATCGCAGCAGCCGTGGCGCCAAACGCGCCCTCGCCTGCGGCGCGGTTTCCGCCGCCAAAAAGCCCGCGCAGGCGGCCGAACACTCCGCCCGGGCTCGGGGCCTGGGTCCGTGCGGGCATGGTGGCGGGGCGAGGTGCTTCGGAGACAGTCACTGCGGCACGATCGGTTGGGGGCTCAGTTGGTCGGCTTGGGGGCCGGCTTGGCGCCCGGCTTGTTCGCGTCGGGCTTGTTCGTATCCGAGTTCGGCACGAAGAAGCCCTGGACGCGGCCGCCCTTGTTGGTCTCGACATTCGCGACGCCGGTGACCGTGTTGTAGGTCAGCTTCTCGCCGCGAGTGATGTTCGGGCCATCGTTCAGGGCGACGTTGCCGGTCATGATCACGACATTGTTTGCGCGGTCGAACTCGGCATTGTCGGAGGTCGCGGCCTGGGTCTTGGACACGACCGTCACCGGCCCCTTGCAGAGGATGCGCTTGATCGAGCTGTCATTGCTGTTCGGCGCGGCCGGAGTCGCGGCAGCGGGCTTGGCAGCGCCAGCGCCGCCCTGGCCGCCGGCACGCCCTTCGTAGAGCACGGTCATCACCGAACAGCGAACCGTGGTCTCGCCCTGAACCGCCACGACATTGCCGGTGAAGACGGCCTTGTTCTCCTTGTCGAGCACATCGAGCTTGTCGGCATCGATCTTGATCGGCTCCTTGCTGTCGCCGCCGAGACCGCCGAGCGGAGAAGAGGCATTGCCGCCGCGCGCCTTGCCCTGCGCGGCCTGCGCAAGAGCCGCCTGCGGGGCTGCTGCCATGGCGAAGCCCGCGGCCAACAGCAAGGCGGCAGCGCGGAATTCCTTGGCGAAACGGAAACTGTGGCTTGCCGTGCTCATGTCACTGTCTCTTCCCGTTGCCAGCATCGTTGGCGGGCGTGTCGCCTGCCGGAGCCACCCGATTCGCGTTCAGCAGTTCCAGCATCGGCGTGCTGCCCTCGCGCTCGGGCCCGGCGATCGTACCTGCTGGCGCGTTCCTGATGAAGACCCGGACTCGCCCCTCGAAGACGATCAACTCGCCATTGTTCTTCACGTCAAGCGTGTTGGCGTCCACCGTCGTCTCGCCGAGAGAGACCTTGACCGGCTCCTGCGAAGTCACGGCGCCGGATTTGAAGTCGATATCGGCCGTCTTCATCTGCATGTCGTGGCCGCTCTCGGTACGAACCTTCACGTCGTCGACGAGCTTGAGCTTTTCCTTCTGCGTATCGAACAGTCCGGTCTTCGCATTGACCGTCACCCAGCCCTCGCGCTCCATCTGGATGCGCGCGGTCAAGATCTGCAGCTCGATTTGCGTCGGATTCTTGATTTCCTGAAAGGCGTTCTCGGCCGTGACCTGATAGGGCCGGTTATTCTTGCGGTAGCCGGAGAGCTTCGGCGTCTCCATCCGGACCTTGCCGCCGGTGATGCCGACCGAACTGACCGAGACATTGGCGAGCTTGCCGCGGAGCGGATTGAGGAAGGGGACGACGACCAGCGCAACCACCAGCGTCACCGCGGTCACAGGGATCAGCTTGCGCAGGATGTGAACGGCCCGGGTGTGACGGCGCGCGGCAGCAAAGGCCGCACGGCGGCGCAGCGCCTGCGCGGAAATCCTCCCCGCCGGGTCGTTCAAGGTCATTGCCACAGTCATGCCCCGCGCAATGGCAGCCGCTCACGGCTTTTTCGTGTCGCCGGGCGAACCGCAACGCGCCCCCGCGCCGCTCGCTCCAGACCGGACGGGCGCGCCCCTTGCGCCAATCTTCGCGGCAGACTGACGCAAGAACCCTTCGAAATTGTCAAGTGTGAGCGAAGATGTCGGTCTCGCTCCAGCCGGCCAGATCGAGCTCCGCACGGTAAGGCAGGAACTTGAAGCAGGCCTGGGCGAGATCGCCGCGACCCTCGCGCGCCAGCATCGCCTCGAGCTTGGCGTGGAGCGCGTGCAGGTGCAGCACGTCGGAGGCTGCGTAAGCGAGCTGGGCCTCGCTGAGCGTATCCGCCCCCCAGTCGGAAGATTGCTGCTGTTTCGAGAGCTCGACGCCGAGCAGCTCGCGCACCAGATCCTTCAGTCCGTGACGATCCGTGTAGGTGCGGGTCAGCTTCGAGGCGATCTTGGTGCAGTAGACCGGAGTCGTGACCACTCCGAAAGCGTGGCGCAACACCGCAACGTCGAAGCGCGCGAAGTGGAAGAGCTTCAGCACGGCCGGATCTTCGAGCAGGCGGATCAGGTTCTTGGGCCGCTCGCCACCCTTCAGGATCTGGACGACGTCCGCCGTACCGTCACCACGCGAGAGCTGGACCACGCAAAGCCGATCGCGATGCGGGTTGAGGCCGAGCGTCTCGGTGTCGATCGCGACGCTCGAGCCGGCCTCATAACCGTCAGGCAGATCGCCGCGATGAAAACGGATGGTCATGCTCGAAACCTCACTCGGGCCGCGCTGAGGCGCCCTTCAACGGTACCCACGGAATGGAACGGCGGCAGACCGCGCCGCAACGACGCGCCTTCCGCAGCTAGCGACCCCGTATCGCCGGTTCAAGCCTTTTCTGATTTGGCACAACTGGCTGACCACACCGTTAACCTTTTATTCACTATAAGCTTCAAGCTTTCGTTAAGACATGCGAAAAGGGGCGGCAACGGAGCGCGACGCATGTCCCCGATTCGCCTTTTCTGCGATCTCGATGGCCGCATCGGTTTGCGCGCCTTCTGGCTCGGCAGTGCCGTCGTGGCGCTCACGCTGTTTGCGCTGCAAAGGATCCTGCCCCAGCTGATGGTTCCTCAGACCGCGCGAACCGTCCTCGCCTTCGCGAACGCCTTCGCGCTGTTTCCCTGGGCGGCGCTGGCCGCCAAGCGCGCCGCCGACCGGGGCGGCAGCTCGCTCTTCGGCGTCTTGCTGGTCTGCGCGATCGTGCTGCCGGAGTACCTGCGGTTCTACATGCCATTCGGCTGGCGCCCTTCACTGGAAGCGATCTCGACCATCGCGTGGGTCGTCGCTTTCATCGATCTCGGTCTGATGCCTTCAGCCCGGAACGAGCCGGCAGAAGCGCTGGTCGCGGTCGAGGCCGGTTCCCGCTAGGCCGAAAGCGCGCTAAAGCGGCGGCATGACGAACGCACCTGCCGCTTCAGCCCCTGCCCTTTCCTTCGACCCGGCCGATCCGGCTGCGCTCACGCAGGCGCTGGTACGCTGCCCCTCCGTCACGCCGCAGGAAGGCGGCGCGCTCGCCCTGCTCGCCTCCGTTCTGGTGGCCGAGGGCTATGAGGTGCAGCGCCCGGTCTTCAGCGAGCCGGGCACGCCGGATGTCGAGAATCTCTATGCCCGCATCGGTAACCGGGCCCCGGTCTTCGTCATCGCCGGGCATACCGACGTCGTGCCCGTCGGCGATGAGGCCGCCTGGACACGCGCGCCCTTCGATGGCGCGATCGAGAACGGCATCCTTTATGGACGCGGCGCCTGCGACATGAAGGGCGGGCTCGCCGCCATGGTCTCGGCTGCGATCCGTTATCGCCGCGAGAATCCCGATGCGCCCGGCTCGATCGCCTTTCTCGTCACCGGCGACGAAGAGGGACCAGCCGTCAACGGCACGGTGAAGCTGCTGCAATGGGCGCATGAGCGCGGCGAGCGCTTCGACCACTGTATCCTCGGCGAGCCGACAAATCCGGCGACGATGAGCGACATGATCAAGATCGGCCGTCGCGGCTCGCTGACCGGCAAGCTCACCGTCCACGGCATCCAGGGCCATGTCGGCTACCCGCATCTCGCCGACAATCCGATCCGCGGCATGGTCCGGCTGCTGGCGGCGCTCGACGCCACCCCTCTCGACGCCGGTACCGAGCATTTCGACCCGAGCAACCTCGAAGTGACGACGCTCGATGTCGGCAACCCCGCGACGAACGTCATCCCCGCCCAGGCCAGGGCCGTCTTCAACATCCGCTTCAACGACGTCTGGACGCCGGAGACCCTCGCGGCAGAGCTTGACCGGCGCCTGCGGGAGGCGGCGGGCAACACCGTGCGCTACGAGATCGACTTCCAGCCGACCAATGCCGTCGCCTTCCTGACCGAACCCGGCCCCTTCGTAGCCATGGTCGCGGATGCCGTCGCCGCCGAGACCGGCAAGCGGCCGCAGCTTTCGACGACCGGCGGCACCTCCGACGCCCGGTTCATCAAGAGCTATTGCCCCGTTGTCGAATACGGTGTCGTCGGCAAGACGATGCACCAGATCGACGAATGCGTTGCCGTCGCGGACCTCGCTGCGCTTGAGCGGATCACGCATCGGTTACTCGCCAGCTATTTTGCAGCGCAACACAAGGCTTGACGCGCCGGAACCACGGGTCATTATCCGCCTTAGACGAAAGTCTAAGATCGCAGATGATGGAGACCGTGATGAGGCTCGCCGCCGACGACATCGCGCGCTCGCTGCGCGGTTCCTGGCACTTGATGACCCGCGGCACAGAGGCGCTTTCCGAACTCGACCTCAGCCGGGACGGATTCTGGCGCTCCTATCTCGCCTTCGCATTGATGCTGCCGGCAACGATCGCAATCCTCGCCGCGACGCGCCTGATGGCCGGGCTGCCGAACAGCGCCGGCCTCTTCACCGCCCCCGCGCTCGTGCTGGCGGTCATCGGCGCGCTCTGTCTCGCCATCCTCGCCGTGCCGGCCCTGCTGATCGCGCTGCGGCCCGAACTGGCGCAGGCGCCGCGCTTCACCAGCTTCGTCATCGCCTGGAATTGGGCCGGCATCGTCTCGGCCAGCCTGATGGCGGTTCCGGCTGCCGTCTTCGCACTCGGCTGGTCGACACCGCAGCTCGCGATGGTGCAGTCCGCTTTCTTCGCCGCGATCGTGCTCAGGCTGCGCTATTGCGTGGCGCGCGCCGCCTTCGGGCCGGAGGGACGCGCCATCGCGCTGCCGCTGGTCATCGCCAGCGTCGTGCTCGACTATGGCGTGATCCAGCTGTTCGACCTGTTCTGAGCCGGCCTCAGTAGTCGACCCCGGCGAGATAGAGCCCGCAGGACGGCGCCAGCGCCGCGCACTGCGCCCGGTCGCGCGCCGCCAGGATCTGGCCGAGCTTCGCTTCCGGCCAGCGCCCCGCCCCGACCATCTTCAGGCTGCCGACGATCGAGCGGACCTGATGATGCAGGAAGGAGCGCGCATGGGCGTAGACCACGATCTCCGCGCCCTCGCGCCGGACATCGAGCCGGTCGAGCGTACGCATCGGGCTGTTGGCCTGGCATTCGGCGGCGCGGAAGGTGGTGAAGTCGTGGTGGCCGAGCAGCGCCTTGGCGGCCCGGTCCATCGCCTCATGGTCGAGCTTCACGGGGACGTGCCAGACGCGTCCTCGATCGAGCGCCGGCGGCGCCCGCCGGTCGAGGATGCGATAGATGTAATAGCGGCGCTTCGCCGAGATGCGGGCATCGAAATCGCCGGAGACCTGCTCCGCGCTCAGCACGCTCACCGGGACGCTGGATTTCAGCCGGGCATTGGTCGCGTCGCGCACGACATCGGTGCGCCAGTCTTTCTCGAAGTCGACATGCACGACCTGATGGGTGGCGTGGACGCCGGCATCGGTGCGGCCGGCGCAGTGCAGCCTGACGGGATGGCCGCAGAAGGCCTCGACCGCCTCCTCGACGCTCTGCTGCACTGAAGGCCCGTTGAGCTGGCGCTGCCAGCCCGAGAACGGCGTGCCGTCATATTCGATGACGAGCTTGTAGCGCGGCATCAGACGCTCTCCCCTGCACCGTCATCCCGGACAAGCGGCGAAGCCGCGCCGATCCGGGATCCATGCCGGAGCGCTGCCGATGAAGGTTTCGGCATGGATCCCGGGTCTTCGCTTCGCTGCGCCCGGGATGACGGCGTGGAGGGTGAGATCATCGATTCAGAGCTTGTCGCCGGCCCCGAGCCGGGCGCCGCGCAGGAACTCGGCCCCGCTCATCGGCGCCTTGCCGGCGCGCTGGACCTGCAGCAGCTTCACCGCGCCGACGGCGCAGGCGACCGTGCCCTCGTCGTCAAGCAGCGTGCCGGGCTCGGCCGCGCCGCCGGCGCGCGCGGTACGCAGGATCTTCAGCCGCTCCGGCCCCTTGCCGAGGTCGATCTCGGCGAAGGCGCCCGGGAAGGGCGAGAGGCCGCGCACCCGGTCATGCACCTGCTGTGCCGGCAGCGTCCAGCTCAACTTCGCCTCAGCATTGGTGATCTTGGCGGCATAGGTGACGCCCTCTTCCGGCTGCGGCGTGAACTGCAGGCCGCCGCGACCGAGGGCGGCGAGCGCCCGCACCATCAGATCGGCGCCGAGGATACTGAGCTGGTCATGCAATTCGCCGGCGGTCAGATCCGGGCCGATCGGCAATGTCTCGACCATGGCGACGGGGCCGGTATCGAGCCCGGCCTCCATCTTCATCACGCAGACGCCGGTTTCGGCGTCCCCGGCCATGATCGCGCGCTGGATCGGCGCGGCGCCGCGCCAGCGCGGGAGCAGCGAGGCATGAAGATTGAGGCAGCCGAGCTCGGGCAGGTCGAGGATCGCCTGCGGCAGGATCATGCCATAGGCGACGACGACGGCGACATCGGCCTGATGCGAGGCGATGATCTCGGCCTGCTCCGGCGTCTTCAGCGTCGCGGGCGTGAAGACCGGGATGCCGAAGCGCTCGGCCGCCCTGTGCACCGGCGAGGGCTTGAGATCGAGGCCGCGGCCGGCCTGCGCCGGAGCGCGGGTGTAGCAGGAGACGACCTCATGCCCCTGGCCGACGATCTCCGTCAGCACCGGCACGGCGAAATCCGGCGTGCCCATGAAAATGACGCGCAAACTCATACGCTCGACTTTACCTCAGCTCCGGCATGGCACCGGAAAGAATGAAACAGCCCTCATCCTGAGGAGCAGCCGGAGGCTGCGTCTCGAAGGATGGTCCAGTAACCTCCTGAAGCATCCTTCGAGACGCCGCGTGCCGCGGCTCCTCAGGATGAGGGCCCGGATGATGCCTGTCGATTACGCGGCCCGCTCGCGCTTGGCCGCCTTGGCGAATTTCTTGGTGACGCGCTCGCGCTTCAACCGCGAGAGATGATCGATGAAGAGCACGCCGTCGAGATGGTCGATCTCGTGCTGGAGGCAGGTGGCGAGCAGACCGTCAGCCGCGATCTCATGTGTCTTGCCGTCGAGGTCCATGTAGCGGACCTTGACCTTGGCCGGGCGCTCGACCTCCTCGTAATACTCGGGGATCGAGAGGCAGCCCTCCTCGTAGGCGCTGAGTTCCTCCGAGGACCAGGTGATCTGCGGGTTGATGAAGACCTGCGGC
Organism: Allobosea sp. 05L423; assembly: GCF_056397745.1. Taxonomy (NCBI): domain Bacteria; kingdom Pseudomonadati; phylum Pseudomonadota; class Alphaproteobacteria; order Hyphomicrobiales; family Alloboseaceae; genus Allobosea; species Allobosea sp. 05L423. Next base: position 187,834 of record NZ_JBFTOA010000006.1, read on the forward strand.
TTCCTCGGCTCCGGCTCCTCGCCCTCCTTCGTCTCCGGCTTCGACAGGTCGATCGTCACGACGCGCAGCGGCGCGCCGATCTGGATCGCGGCGAGCCCGATGCCGGGCGCGTCGTACATCGTCTCGAACATGTCCTCGACCAGCGTCCGGATCTCGGGCGTGATAGCCGCGACCGGCTTCGAAACGAGGCGAAGCTGGGCGTCGGGCAGGATGACGAGCGGGCGAACGGACATGGGATTCCAAAGAGAAAGAGCTGTTGAGCCCGGGACATAAGCATTTGTGAGAGAGCGGTCAAACTGTTCCGCTTTCGTTCGCTATTCTACATCGAATCGGCTAGGCTCCGCGCATGAACGAGATCGCCTTCACCCTGCTTGAACGCCCGGTGACATGGGCAGAGGCCGCCCTCGGCTTCGCGGGCTTGAGCCTCGTCTTGCTGTTCATGGCGGTGATCGCTGGCTGGCGAGGCGGCAAGAACCGCGCGATCGAGGCCGCGATGGCAGCGGAACGTGCCCGCGAGATGGACGACAAGGTCGCGGAGATGAACCGCCAGCAGGCCGAGCTCGCCGGCCGGATGCAGTCGATGGCGGAAATCCTCTCGACAAGGCAGGGCGACCTCGCCCGGCTCGTCGCCGACAGGATGGACGGGCTGAGCCACAAGGTCGGGCAAGGCCTGGAGCAGAACGTCCGCCAGACAACCGAGAGCCTCGGCAAGCTGCAGGAGCGGCTGGCGGTGATCGACACCGCCCAGAAGAACCTGACAGACCTGACCTCCGAGGTGGTGACACTCCGGGACGTGCTCGCCAACAAGCAGGCGCGCGGCGCCTATGGCCAAGGCCGGATGGAAGCGATCATCCGCGACGGGCTGCCCGCCGCCTTCTTCGCCTTCCAGCCGCAGCTCTCGAACGGGCGCCGGCCGGACTGCCTGGTCACCCTGCCCGGCGACGGGCGTGGCCTTGTGATCGACGCCAAGTTCCCGCTGGAGAGCTTCACGCTGCTGCGCGAGGCGCGTGGCGAGGAGGCGAAGAAGGCCGCCGGCCAGCGCGTGCGCAGCGATGTCGGCGTGCATGTGAAGGACATCGCCGAGCGCTATTTCCTGCCCGGCGAAACACAGGACGTCGCGCTGCTCTTCGTGCCCTCGGAATCGATCTATGCCGATCTGCACGAGCATTTCGACGATGTCGTGCAGCGGGCGCATCGGGCCCGTATCATGATCGTCTCCCCCTCGCTGCTGGCGCTGGCGATCCAGCTGATGCAGTCGCTGGTGCGCGACGCGCGAATGCGGGAGGAGGCGCAGGTCATCCAGACCGAAGTCGGCAAGCTGCTTGACGATGTGCGCCGGCTCGGCGAACGCGTCGATAAGCTCGACAATCATTTCCGCCAGGCGCAGGACGATGTCGGCCAGATCAAGACCTCGGCCGGCAAAGTCACGAGCCGCGCCGAGAAGATCGGCGCGCTCGATTTCGACGACGAGAAGAGCGAGCCGAAGCTGCCCTTCGCCAAGGGACTGGAGCTGAAGGCCGCGGCGGAGTGATCAACTCCGGTTGAGCACCGCCGACAGTTCGGGCTTCACGTTCAGCGTCTGGAAGACGACGCAGTAGCGCTCGGTGAGCTTGAGCAGGGTGTCGAGCTTCTCCTGCGGCGCATCGGTCTCGACATCGAAGGAGAGGCGGATCGCCTTGAAGCCGACGGCTGCATCCTTTGCGACGCCGAGCGTGCCGCGGAAGTCGAGATCGCCCTCGGCGCGCACCACGCCCTTCTTCAACTCGATCTCGAGCGCGGTCGCCACCGCCTTCAGGGTCACGCCGGCACAGGCGACCAGAGCCTCCAGCAGCATATCGCCCGAGCAGAGCTCCGCGCCCGAACCGCCGGTCGCCGGATGCAGGCCCGCAAGCGCGATGGCGCGGCCGGTCTCGACCTTGCAGGCGATATGCTGGTCGTCGAGCTCGCCATGGGCCTTGAGCGTGATGACGGCGGCCTCGGGATTGGTCCGATACTCGTCCTTGAGCGGCGCCTGCAGGGCGCGCAGAGCGGTGACGTCCATGATCGTGATCCTCGTGAAGCGGTCCGCCGGCTTGTAGCCGCTTCAGGCCGCCGCCTCCACCTCCGGCGCGGCGTGCCGGTTTTCCTTGTCGAGCGCCCGGCGCAATTCGCGCCGCAGGGTGACGAAGCCGACGGAGCCCTCCTCGCGCGGACGGGCCAGCAGATTGTCGAGGCTGAAGGCGGGCGGCCCCGGCTGCCGTGGCAGGACGAGGATGCGATCGGCCAACCGCAAGGCCTCCTCGACGGAACCGGTGGCGATGGCGACGGCGGGTCGCGCTTGCGTACAGAGCTCCGGCAGAAAGGCGGCGAGCCGGCTGCGGGTTTCGGCATCGAGCGCCGCAAAGGGCTCATCGACCAGCAGCAGCCGCGGCCTGACCAACAGAAGGCGGGCAATGGCGAGCCGCAGCAGCCCTTCGGGCGAGAGCGCGCCCGGCCGCTGCGTCGCCTGCCCCGCGAGGCCAAGGCGCACCAGCACATTGGCGATCAGGCCCTCGCGCTCGAACGGCGTCGCCTTCGGCAGGACGAAAGCCAGGTTCTCGGTGAGATCGAGCCAAGGGAAGAAGCGCGGCCGCGCGCAGAGCAGGCCGATTTCGGCCGTCGGCACCTCACCCTCATCGGTCCGCAGGCCGGCAAGCGCACGCAGCGCCGCCCGCCGCACCTCGGACGCGCCTAGCAGGGCGACGATCTCGCCGGCAGCAGGGCGCGGCGGAACGGTCTCGGGAGAGCGGGAGAGAGTGTGAAGAGCGGCCGACATTGCTGGCTCCATCCATGAACAAGGCGGAAGGAGCGCGGACGGCAGCAGGCCGTCCCGTCGTCCCGCGCTTTAGCTGCATTTGTTTCGCGCCCGCAAGCTGAGGCTCAAATCGGCGCGTGTCCTTTTCTAAGGTCCGAACGTCCGCTTTGTCAAACGACATGCCGGCCGTCTCGACCGTCCTTTCCTGATGCGGCGCCTCGTCGCGCAGGGAGCGGTCGACCGCGCGCAGCGCCTCGCGTTTCGCGCTTCGCGAGGCGGCGGGTGATGCTTGTCATTGATGCGATCCCTCATTTCGACGACGCGAGGAATCGGGACGGGTGGCGTCCTTGGCCCCACGCTTTAGCTGCACTTATTTCGCGCCCGCAAGCTGGTGGCTCAAATCGGCGCGCATCCGCCTTTTAGGTCCAGTCGTTCTGTTTGTCGAACAACACAATCGTGATCGGCAACTGCATCATTACCGTATACAGGCTGTAGAATTTAGTTCTCTCGTCCCCTTTCCCCGCGTGCTAGAACAAATGGCAGACGACGGAACCGTGCCCACGTGACAGCCTCCTCGACAGCGCCCGCACTTGCCCTCTCCGACATGCTGCACGATCCGGAGGCGGGCATCGCGAGACTGTTCGAGGCGGCGCGGCGGAAGGACAAGGCGGAGAAGCGGCAATTGCTGGTGGCGGCGCTGCGGCAGTTGCTCGACGATGGCCGGGTTTCGGCCAAGGCGATCCTGACCGGTCCGCGCGGCGGGCTTTCCTGCGCGCACCGGCTCTCGGCCGTGATGGATGCGGTCGTCATCGGGCTGCACAAGGCCGCGACTTCGTATTTCTATCCGGCCGACAACCCCTCGCAATCGGAGCGGATCGCGGTGGTCGCCGTCGGCGGCTATGGCCGCGGCACGCTGGCGCCCGGATCGGACGTCGATCTTCTCTTCCTCTTCCCGCATAAGCAGACCGCCTGGGGCGAGAGCGTGGTCGAATCCATGCTCTATCCGCTCTGGGACCTGAAGTTGAAGGTCGGCCATTCCGTGCGCTCGGTCGATGATTGCGTGCGCGAGGCGCGGGCGGACATGACGATCCGCACCGCCCTGCTGGAGGCACGCTTCCTGGTGGGCGACCGGGCGCTGTTCGACGAGATGACCCGCCGCTTCAATGCTGAGGTGGTCGAGGGCACGGCCGCCGCCTTCACCGAGGCCAAGCTCGCCGAGCGCGAGACGCGGGTGCAACGGGCCGGCGCGTCGCGCTATCTGGTCGAGCCCAACGTCAAGGACGGCAAGGGCGGCTTGCGCGACCTCAATACGCTGTTCTGGATCGCCAAATATTCCTACCGCGTCGATGACGTGCGCGAACTGGTCGCGGCCGGGCTCTTCGACGAGGACGAGCTGCAGATGTTCCAGCGCTCGGAGGAGTTCCTCTGGCGCGTACGCTGCTGGCTGCATTTCATCACCGGACGCGCCGAGGAGCGGCTCTCCTTCGACCTGCAGCGCCAGGTCGCCGCCGCAATCGGCTATGTCGGCCGCAGCGGCCAAGCCCCCGTCGAGCGCTTCATGAAGGCCTACTTCCTGATCGCCAAGGATGTCGGCGACCTCACCGCCATCGTCTGCGCGGCGCTGGAAGCGCGCCAGCAGAAGCCGCGCGCGACGCTCTCCCGGCTTTTCGATACCCTGGCGAAGCGCAAGCGTGAGCGCTCCCTCGGCCATCGCGACTTCAAGCTGACGAGCCAGCGGCTCAACGTCGTCGACGACAGCGCCTTCGAGCGCGACCCGGTCAATCTGCTGCGGCTATACGAAATCGCCAGCCGCGAGGATCTCGCGATCCACCCCGGTGCAAGCCGCCTGGTGACGCAGTCGCTCAGACTGGTGACGCCGGGCCTGCGCAACGACCCGGAAGCCAACCGCATCTTCCTCGAAATCCTCACCGCCCGGCGCTCGCCGGAGGTGGTGCTCCGCCGCATGAATGAATCCGGCCTGCTCGGCCGCTTCATCCCGGATTTCGGCCGGGTCGTGGCGATGATGCAGTTCAACATGTACCATCACTATACGGTGGACGAGCATCTGATCCGGGCGATCGGCGTGCTGGCCGAGATCGACGCTGGCGTGCTCCAGGCCGAACACCCGCTCGCCAACGACATCATGCCGACCGTCGCCAACCGGCGTGCGCTCTATGTCGCCCTGTTCCTGCACGACATCGCCAAGGGCCGGCCGGAGGACCATTCGCTCGCCGGCGCCCGCATTGCCCGCAAGCTCGGCCCGCGCTTCGGCCTGACCAGCGCGCAGACCGAAACCGTGGCCTGGCTGGTCGAGCACCATCTCGATATGTCGACCGTGGCGCAGAGCCGCGACCTGGGTGACCCCAAGACGATCGAGAGCTTCGCCGCGACGGTGCAGACCCTGGAGCGGCTGAAGCTGCTGCTCATTCTCACCGTGGCGGACATCAAGGCAGTCGGTCCCGGCGTCTGGAACGGTTGGAAGGGCCAGCTGCTGCGCACGCTCTATTTCGAGACCGAGCTCGTGCTGGCAGGCGGCCATTCGGCCGTCGAGCGCAAGGCGCGCGTCGCCATGAAGCAGGACGCGCTGCGTCAGCGCCTGGCGGATTGGAGCGCGGAGGAGCGCGACGCCTATATCGCGCGCCACTACCCGGCCTACTGGATCAAGGTCGATCCCGACCGGCAGGAAAAGCACGCCCGCTTCCTGCGCGAGGCCGAACAGGCAGGGCGGACGACCGCGACCATCGTCGAGACGGACAAGTTCCGCGGGGTGACCGAGCTCACCGTGCTGGCGCCGGACCATCCGCGCCTGCTCGCCATCGTCACCGGAGCCTGCGCGGCGGCCGGCGGCAACATCGTCGACGCCCAGATCTTCACCACCAGCGACGGGCTCGTGCTCGATACCATCTCGGTCTCGCGCGCTTTCGACCGCGACGACGACGAGCTGCGCCGGGCCGAGCGGATCGCGGCCGCGATCGAGCGGGCGCTGAAGGGCGAGATCAAGATCGCCGATCTGGTGGCCCAGCGCCGGGCGCCGCCGCCACGCGGCCAGACCTTCCAGGTGCAGCCGGAAGTCATCATCGACAACGTGCTGTCGACGCGCCACACCGTGCTCGAGGTCTCCGGCCTCGACCGGCCGGGCCTGCTCTACGATCTCACCACCGCGATCGGGAAGCTCAACCTCAATATCGCCTCGGCCCATATCGCGACCTTCGGCGAAAAGGCGGTCGACGTTTTCTACGTCACCGACCTGACCCATGCGAAGATAGTCTCGACCGGACGACAGCTCTCGATCCGCAAGGCGCTGCTCGACGTCTTCAAGCTCGAGGCCGAGAAGCCGGCGCCGGCCAAGGTGAAAGTGCCAGCTCGCGCTTGATTTAACGGGCTATAAGGCCGATATCCGGCACGAACGCGGCTGCGCCCCAATATGATCGGCCCCGGCTCTGCAAGGAGCGGCGCAGCCAGCCAGACAAAGGGACCTGAAGATACGATGACGCAGAACCCTGCGACGCAAGACCCCAATCTCGAAGCCGCGGCCGATGCAACCGAGCAGGCCACGGCCGCCGAGGGCACCGAAGCCCTGGTCGCGAAGCTCCAGGCCGAGCGTGACGACCTCAAGGACAAGCTGCTGCGCACCCTGGCCGAGATGGAGAATCTGCGCCGCCGCACAGAGCGCGAGATCGCCGATGCCAAGGCCTATGCGGTGACGAGCTTCGCGCGCGACATGCTCGGCTCCTCGGACAATCTGCGCCGGGCGCTGGAGAGCTTGCCCGAGGCCGCCCGCAACAGTGCCGAAGGCGACGTGAAGACGCTCTACGAAGGCGTCGAGCTGACCGAGCGCGAGCTGCTTAAGACGCTGGAGCGTCACGGCGTACGCCGGATCGATCCGCAGGGCGAGAAGTTCGACCCGAACCTGCACCAGGCGATGTTCGAGGCACCCGACGCCGCGATCGCCAAGGGCCTCGTCTCGAAGGTGATTCAGGTCGGTTATAAGATCGGCGAGCGCGTTCTGCGCCCGGCGCTGGTCGGTGTCTCCGCCGGCGCGCCAAAGGCGGCGGAACCGCCGGCCGGCGACGCGCCCAAGCACTGACGCCGTGTTCGAAGCCGCCGGCGTCGCCATCTTCGCGCTGACCGGCGCGATCGTCGCGGCCCGCAAGGGGATGGACCCGTTCGGTTTCATCCTGCTGGCAACCGTCACCGGTGCCGGCGGCGGCACGTTGCGGGACGTTCTGCTCGGGAACAGCGCGTTCTGGGTGAATGACCCATCCGATGTCGCGGTCTGCGTCGTGGTGGCGCTCAGCGCCTGGACGACGGCCTATTTCCGGCCCGGCCTCCTCGAAGGCTGGGCCGGCCGCAAGGTCCTGATCTGGGCCGACGCGGCCGGGCTCTCGCTTTTCGCCGTCATCGGCACATTCAAGGGCCTTTCGGCCGGCGCGCCGGTTCTTTCCGCCGTGGCGCTCGGGGCCATGACCGCAAGTTTCGGCGGCATTCTGCGCGACATTCTGGCCGGCGACAGGCCGATGGTGCTCTGGAGCCGCGATTTCTATGTCACAGCGGCGACCGCCGGAGCGGCCGTCACTGCCATGCTGGTCGGGCTCGGCCTTCCGACCGCGATCGTCATGCTGGGCGGCCTGACCGCCGGCTTCGGTCTCAGGGCCGGTTCGCTGCTGTGGGGCTGGGCATTCCCGGGCCTGCCCGGAAAGCTCTAGGGTCCGAACTCAGGGCTTCGTCACGCGCCTGAGCGTCAGATTGATCCGCCCGCCTTCCGGCAGCAGCGTCGAGGAACCGGAGAGGATCCGGTCGATGCCGTGATAGGCCAACCGCGCCTCGCCGCCGAAGAGCAGCACATCGCCGGAAGAGAGCTTGAGTGAGGTGGTCTTGCCGCCGCGTTCCGCCCCGCCGATGCGGAAGATCGCAGCGTCACCAAGCGAAACCGAGAGGACCGGGGCATCGAACTCCTGCTCGTCGCGGTCCTGGTGCAGGCCCATCTTCGCGCCACCGGCATAGAAGTTGACGAGGCAGGCCTCCGGCGGATGCGGATAGCCGGAAAGCTCGCCCCAAAGATCGAGCAAGGGCGCGGGCATGATCGGCCAGGGCTCGCCTGTCTCGGGGTGTTCAGGCTGATAGCGATACCCCCGCTCGTCGGAGACCCAGCCGACCGGGCCGCAATTGGTCATCCGCACCGAGAACGGCTTGCCCGTCTTCGGCATGCGCGGTTGGAAGAACGGCGCCTTGCGGGCGACCGCGCGCAGTTCCGCCAGCAGCGCGGCCTGCTCCATCGGCGCGAGCCGGCCCGGCCAGTGGACGACACCCGGCGCGACGACGAGGCGGGTCATGGTCAGAGCGTATCGAGGCCGAGCACGTCGGCCATGGAGTAGAGCCCAGGCGCCCTGCCTCGCCCCCAGAGCGCCGCCTTGACCGCCCCCTGCGCGAACAGACTGCGATCCTCGGCAACATGGGCAAGCTCGAGCCGCTCGCCCGCACCGGCGAAGATCACCTTGTGGTCGCCGACGACCGTGCCACCGCGCAGGGCGGCAAAGCCGATCGTACCGGGCTCGCGCGCGCCGGTGATGCCGTCCCGCACGGCAACGCGGTGCTGCGCCAGATCGACGGCGCGCCCTTGCGCCGCCGCCTCGCCCAGAAGCACCGCGGTGCCCGAGGGGGCATCGACCTTCATGCGGTGATGCATTTCAACGATCTCGATGTCCCAGTCCGTGCCCAGCGTCGCCGCGACCTTGCGCACCAGCGCCGCCAGCAGGTTGACGCCCAGGCTCATATTGCCGGAGCGGATGATCGGGGTGCGGCGCGCCGCCTCGGCCAGCCGAGCGAGATGCGCGGGCTCCAGCCCGGTCGTGCCGACGACATGCAGGATACCGGCCTCGGCTGCGAGATCGGCGAAAGCGATCGTCGCCTCCGGTGCGGTGAAATCGAGCACGGCATCCGCCGCGGCGAAGGCAGCGGCGGTATCGCTCGTCACGGCGACGCCGAGCGAGGGCAGACCGGCGAGCACGCCCGCATCGGCACCAAGGGCAGCGGAGCCTGCGCGCTCAATCGCCGCCACCAGCCGGCACCCCTCTGCCTGATCGATGGCGCGGATCAGCATCCGCCCCATGCGCCCGGCGGCTCCAACGACGACGAGACGCATATCACTCATGGCAGGCAGGCTCCGGGCTCTTTCGACGGCAAAGACGCCATGGCTTGGCCAGTACCGCAATAGGCCGGTTTTCGCTAGATCGCCGCGCGTCCGGCCGGGCGCGGCAACGGCGACCTATCTATCTGTTATCGCACCGGATTGTTCCGAAAAGTGGATTCCGTCTTTCGATCCGATCCTGTGGCGGCCCACCCGAAAGCCGGACAAAACAAAACGGCCGGGTTGCCCCGGCCGCTCTGGTTTCTCACGATGGCGGATCAGGCCGCCTGCTGGATGCCCGAGAGCTTCCAGGCGCCGCCGCGCTCGCGCAGGAAGGTCCAGTATTCCTTGACCTCCTGGGATTGCGTCGGGTTGCCGTCGACAACCTGGCCGCTCTTGCGATCGTAGAGCGCGTTCGTCAGGCTGAAGCGCATCGCGACGGTGGCGTAGTCGTTGTCGCCCTCGCGCCAGGCCTGCGACAGATCGCCCTGCAGCAGCTTGACGTCGGAGACGCGGTCGGCAACGCCGCGGCGGGCGTTCGCCGTCAGGTCCTCGTCGAAATACCCGAACATCTCCGGCGTGGTGCGCTGGCGCAGACCAGCCTCGTCTTCGTTCGAATAGGCGGTGTTGATCTCCCCGAGCAGGCGCTCGAAGCTGTTGAAGTCATCGCCGGCGAGCTCGATCGGCTGGGGCTGGGCGGCGGCAGCCGCGGCGCCACCGCCACCGAAGCCGCCCATGCGGGCCGCGGCCGGCTGCGGCCCGTCATAGCCCTGGCGGGCATAGGGCGCGCCCGCACCGGCGAGCTGAGGCTCGGAGCGGCGGCGGAAGAAGCGGATGGCGAGCATCACGATTCCGGCGATCAGCGCGAGCTGCAGCAGGAAGCCGAACATGCCGGCAAGCGAAGCCAGGCCGCCGAAGAAACCCGAGCCGGAGAGCATGCCGAACAGGCCAGCGCCGAGCAGGCCCGCGCCGATGCCCATCATCATGTTGCGGGCGAAGGACGGGCGAGCCGCCTGCGCGGCAGCCGCGCCTGCGGCAGGGCCGGCAAAGGACGGCGACGGCGAGGAGGGAGCCGTGCGCTGGAAGGTCTGGGCGCCACCCGGCGTCGTGTTGGTCGCAGGCGGCGCGCTGTTGGTGAACGACCCGCGGCTGCCCGAGCTGCGGCCGCCGCCCGGACGGGCTTCGGCAACGAGCGGCACGAGCAACAGGGCCCCGGCGACCAGGGCGACGGCACGTCCACGACGGGCGAGCGAAATCAGAGACATTGTTCCTCCCGGAGCCCACCATGGGCCCACCGGCCCAGAATATGGAGAGCGATTGCATTCCACGCAAGGCCTCGGCCGGCTAACAGACTGAAATCTCTTACTCTTTCAAATCAGTACATAATCATTCGTCGCGATCGGGCACGCATGGTAAAATGGTCGCCGACCTCGCCATGCTAAAGGCAGGGAGAGAGCCCATGACCGGATCCGGACCGAGGCCTCACCGACATCGGGCGCTGCGCTGGCTGCTCGCGCTCGCCGTGTTGTTCCTGATCAGCGAAGCCGCTGCAGCTGGCGAAACAGCCGTCGCGCTCGACCCGCCGCGTCTCGCGCAGGCGCCGGAGCCGCTCTGCTTCTGCTGGAACGATGGCCGCAAGATCGCCGAAGGATCGAACTCCTGCATCAGGACCACTCAGGGCCGCCGGCTGGCGACCTGCGGACGGGTCGTGAACATGATGTCCTGGCAGATCACCGAAACACCCTGCCCCGAAAGCTGAGGCGCAGCGAGCGACCCTGCATCAAAACAGAAGCGCCGCCGGGATGTCCCGGCGGCGCTGCATTTTCATGACTCTTGTGGTCCTAGCGACTTCGAGACTGACCCCGTCAGAACGCTCCCAGAACGATTGCCATCATGAACACGAAGGCCGCACCCATGATCCATCGGTCGAGACGTAGCGTGATACTCATCACACCCTCCTCCTGTCATTGACCTGTCGCGGAAGCTAGCAGAACTGACGGGGGCCGCAAGGGGGCGAGACGGTGGCGGCGCAACGGCGGAGGCTAGATCATCCTTAAAATTTGCTTAAAGCACTGATTAGATTTGGGGATATTTCGAAAGAGAAAACGTCGCAGAAGCGTCTTCCCACACCCCTCGCCTCGCCGCCGCCATGTTTCTCCACCGGGCTTCGCCGGCTGATCTTCACCGCGACTGGGAGCTGCTGCCCGGTCGCGCCCGGCACCGACGGTTAACGCGCGCCCAGCCCGAATTAAGGGCCGGTTCACCACCCCGTCAAAGTTAATCCGGCTGTGGCGGCCGGGGCGCAGTCGGTTGAGAAACCGTTCACCAAACGCTTCGCATTTGATGGGTATGCGACGCGCAAAACTCGCCCTCTTCGCACTTGGTCTGGTCGGCGCCGCCGGCCTGGCCGGCTGCGGCAAATTCCAGAAGCCGCAGCGCGCTCCCTGGCGCGACCAGGCCGAAGCAACCTGCATGGCCTCCGGCCAAGTGCAGATCTCGAGTTATGTCAGCCTGCGTGGCAAGGCGATCGACGGCCCCGGAATCTGCGGCATGCAGCAGCCGCTGAAGGTCACGGCCCTGCAGAACGGCAGCGTCAGCCTGACGAGCCCGGCCCTGCTCGCCTGCCCGGTCGTGGCGACGACCGACCAGTGGTTCGCCGAGGTCGTGCAGCCCGCCGCGATGAACATCCTTGGCGCACAGGTGATCGAGATCCGGTCCGGCTCCTATTCCTGCCGCGCGATGAACAACGGCACCTACACGACGCGCACGTCGGAGCATGCCTATGGCAATGCCGTCGACGTCTTCTCCTTCCGGCTGAACGACAACCGCGTCGTCACCGTCAAGGACGGCTGGCGGGGCTCGCCGGAGGAACAGAACTTCCTGCGCGAGATCTTCGTCGGCGCCTGCACCTATTTCGGCACCGTGCTCGGCCCCGGCGCCGATCCGATGCATTACGACCACCTCCACATCGACCTCGCCCGCCACGCAAAGGGCCGGCATATCTGCAAGCCGATCATCAAATACACGCCGAACTACAACCTGCCTCCGCCGGACCCGGCCCGGCCCTATTCCTCGGCTCAGAACGCCCCGGCATCTCCGCGCGGCAGTGCGCCGGCCGCCACGGCCTATGCCGGCGGGCCGCTGCTGCGCCAGCCGAACGAAGGCCTGCGTCCGCCCGGCGCGGTGCAGGGCGGCTATCCGGTCGCGAACAACGGGCGAGGCCAGGACAACAGCCTCGACGCACAGCAGCGCTTCCTGGAGCAATATGACGCGCGCCAGCGCCAAGGCCGCTTCCAGCCCCAGCCCTTGCCAAGCGAAACGCGCGGGCCGCTCGCCCTGCCCGGCGCGGTCGAGCCCTCGGAGGAAGAGGCCGCCCTCGGCGATGGCGGCGGCTCGGGCGTCGTCGACCAGCAGGGCTCCGAGGAGGCGATGCCGATCAACCCCGAGCACGACCCCTTCGCCTACAGCTCAGGGCGCGTACCGCGGAGGCGCTGAGGCGAGACCTCAGTGCGAAACGAGCACCTGACGGCATTCCGGCGGCAGGGCATCGAGCGACATCGGCGGCTTGGGCTTCGGCTTCGGACCCGGCTTGGGCTTGGGCGGATTGAAGATCGCCTGATACTGGCGCTCGACCCAGCCGCTCAGCTCCGCCCCGCAACCATCGCCGAAATTCGGCGGCTCCTGGCCCTGGCAGCTCGCCATGCCGGCCGGGCAGGCCATGCGGATGTGGAAGTGATAGTTGTGGCCCCAGATCGGCCGCACCTTATCCAGCCAGCTCTTGTCCGCCCCGGCCTCCCGGCAAAGCGCAACCTTCAGCGCCGGATTGACGAAGATGCGCTCGACGCGGGGTTCGGCCGCAACGGCCTTGATCAGGCGCGTATGGGCCGGGGTCCAGTTGCGCGGGTCGACGTCACGCCAGTCGGCGCGGGCCATGTTGACCGCCGGCATGTTCTCGCGCCCCTCGCGGTCGATCCGGCCCTTCGGCATCGGCGTGAGCCAGACATCGGCATCGAGCCCGATCTGATGCGAGGCGTGGCCGGTGAGCATCGGACCGCCGCGCGGCTGCGACATGTCGCCGACGAGAAGGCCCGGCCAGCCGGTGATGCGAGGCACGTCGCGGGCGAGCTTTTCGAGGTAATCGATCAGGACCGGATGGCCCCAGTTGCGATTGCGGTTGAGCCGCATCACCTGCCAGCTCGGCCCGTCGACCGGCAGCGCCTCGGCGCCGGCAAGGCAGCCGCGGGCATAGGAGCCGATGGCGCGCGGCTCCATGCTCGCCGGCGTCGTCTTCTGGCCGAAGAGCGCACGGGCGGCATCAGGATAGGCGGCGATGTTGGCGGCCCGCGTCTTCGCCTCCTGCTCGGCGGTCGACTGTGCCAGGGCAGCGGTCGGCAAGAGAGCCAGCGACGTGAGAAGGGCGGCGATTCGGGAGGTATTGCGCATGACGGCAGAATCGCCGCGACCTTCGGCGGCGGTCAAGCGCGACGGCTGGGCAGGCGGCGCGACGAATTGCAGCCTCGAGCCGAAGCGACGCAAAGCGGCCAGCTCTTCCTGCAATCCGAAATGAGGCGACCTGATCCGGGGTGCCCGCATCAAGCTCGAATGATCCCGAAGGCCTTTCCTCGGAACCGACCATTTCCGGACGGCGTTTCCCGTTAGAACGCCCCCCACAGGGGCACCGATTTACGGGAGCTTACCATGTCCACCGTCCTGATCGTCCTGCTCGTCATCCTGCTGCTTGGCGGCGGCGGGTATTACGGCCACCGCAGCTACGGCACTGCCGGCCTCGGCGGCGTGCTCGGCCTTGTCCTCGTCATCGTGCTGATCCTGTGGCTGCTCGGAGCCATCGGCGGCGCGCCTATGGCGTAGCCGCGCGCAGTTGATCGGCAGGGATCGCGCTACGGCTCAGGCGTCAGGCGCGATTGTCCCAGACCGCGATGGCAGCCGCCAGATCCTCGAGCGCGACGCCGACCGACTTGAACAGCGTGATGCCGCCGCCCTCGATCTGGCCGGCGATCCTGCCATGGCAGAGATCGGCCAAGGTGCCTGCGACCTGGTCGGCGCTGTAGCTGCCCTCGGCAATCGCGACGGCGACATCGCCGCCCTCGTCGATCGCCTTGCTGGAATCGACCACGACACGGGCACGATGCAGCGCATCGGCATCGGCCTCGCGCATCTGCATGGTGAAGCCGCCGATGAGATCGAGATGGGCCTCGCGCTTCAGCCAATGGCCGTGGATCAGCGGCTCGGTCGCATTGGTGGCGCAGGAGATGATGTCGGCGGTGCGCGCCTCGCCTTCGAGATCGGCGGTTGCACGGGCTTCGATGCCATCCTTCGCCAGTTCGGCGACGACAGCCTCGGCCGCCTCCGGACGGCGCGCCCAGATCGCGATCTCGGTCAGCGGCCGGACCGAGCGATGCGCCTTGATGATGAAGGGCGAAAGCGCGCCCGCCCCGACCATCAGCATGCGACTGGCTTCCGGATTGGACATGTAGCGCGAAGCCAGGGCCGAGGCAGCGGCGGTGCGCCAGGTCGTCAGGCGGTTGCCGTCCATCACCGCGAGCGGCGCGCCGGTTTCGCCATCCATCAGCAGATAGGCGCCCATCACGCCGGGCAAGTTGCGGCGGCCATTGCCGAAGAAGACCGAGACGATCTTCGTGCCGATATAGGGCTTGTCGACATCCGGCCCGTTCCAGGCCGGCATGGTCAGCAGAATGGCGTTTTCCTCGCCGGGGCGCTCGATCGCGTATTGCCCGCGCTTGGGGGCGATGACCTCGCTGCGGAACGCGTCATCGAGGATGTCGATCAGGGCGGGATAGCTCAGGGCCGCGTCGATCTCGGCCGCATCGAAAAGGCGCATCAATTACGTCCGCTGGTCAGGGCCGGCAGGGCAGAATCGGGAACGGCGGAACGCAGGGCCTGCGTCTCGGAGCGCAGGGTCTCGACCTCGCGACGATTGCGGCGCGCAGCCTTGCGGTGCTTGCCCTGGGCGACCCAGGACGCCAGGCCGCCGACAAGGACGCCGACGGCGATCGCCGCCAGCACCACGGCGAAGAGCGGCAGCTCATAGGAGAGCGCCGGCAGGTCCCGGCTGAAGGGATCGAGAGAAACCCGCACCGGCGCGCGGTTCGCCACCGAAAACAGCACGATCAGCAGCGCGACTGGAATCAGCACCAACGCCTTGAGAAAGGCCTTCATCACGTTCTCCGTGCCGGCAGGAACGGCCGGCTCTCGGCTTACGACTTGCCGTTGAGGCGCAGCCGCAGCTCCTTGCCCGTCTTGAAGACGGGGACGAACTTCTCCTCGACCTCCACCGCATCGCCCGTGCGGGGGTTGCGGCCGACGCGGGCGGAGCGCGCCTTGCGCGAGAAAGCGCCGAAGCCACGCAACTCCACCCTGTCGCCGCGCGCGAGAGCCTTCACGACCTCGTCCAGGATGGCCGAGACGATGTTCTCGATGTCGCGCTGATAAAGGTGGGTGTTCTGATCAGCGATCCGCTGAACGAGTTCGGATTTAATCATCGCCGGAGTATAACCATTTGTATCAACATCACTTTTCAGCGGCAGGCTGCCAGAGCGCCAAGGGCGCGTCAAGCCGCAAGCCGACCGGCTGGTCCGCGGCCCGCGCGATCGTCGCGGCCAGTGCCTCGAGCCCCGCGCCGCGCGCCATCGCCTCGGCCAAGCTCCATAGGCCAAAGGAGGAGGATTCGCTGCGGCGACGCCAGTCCCGCACCTTGAGATCCTTGGCGACGCCCCTCTCGCTTTCGAGCCAGGCGATCGCCTCGGTCTCGCCGCCGATCTGGTCGACCAGCTTCAGCGCCTGTGCCTGGC
The DNA here is from genome assembly GCF_056397745.1 of Allobosea sp. 05L423. NCBI lineage: Bacteria > Pseudomonadati > Pseudomonadota > Alphaproteobacteria > Hyphomicrobiales > Alloboseaceae > Allobosea > Allobosea sp. 05L423. The sequence goes on from NZ_JBFTOA010000006.1 coordinate 203,564, forward strand.
GGCCGGAATGGACCCGCCCGTCCGAGACGGTGGCCAGTTCGGCGTCGGCGAGGTGACGTCGGTCGCGCACCATCTGCTTGAACCAGGCGTAGTTGTCGTCGACGACGCGCTGGAGCGCCTCGCGCGCCTCCGGAGAGGTCGGCTCGAAGCCGCTCGGCGCGGCCTTGAGCGGGCTCGACTTGATCGACTCGACCTTGACGCCGACCGTATCGAGCAGATGCGAGACATTGGGGAACTGGAAGAGCACGCCGATCGAACCGACGAGCGAGGTCTGGCGCGCGACGATGCGGTCCGCGCCCATGGCAGCGATATAGCCGCCGGAAGCAGCGACGCCGTCGACCACGGTGACCATCGGCTTCTTGGCCGCGAGCTGGCGCAGCGCCGTGTGCAACGCCTCCGAGCCGGAGGTGGTGCCGCCAGGGCTGTCGACCCTGAGAACGACGGCCGAGACGACGCTGCTGTCCTCGACCGACTTGATCAGGTCGAGCGTGCGACGATCGCCGGAGATGAAGCCGGAGACGGTGACGCGCGCGATATGCGCGCTCGACAGGCTCACGGGGCTATCGCCCCTCCAGGCGAGGCCGCCGACCACTGCGGCGACGATCACACCGAGCACGGCAAGCACGCGCCAGAGCGTCAGCTTGCGCCGCAGGCTGCGGCGATCGGCGAGCAAGTCGGCATCGGACGACATCGGGCACTCCTGGAGCATGTTCCAACCGACTTGGCGGTCAGAGCATGCTCAACTTTTTGATTTGGCGCGAATTCTTTTCGCTCGACCGATCCCGGCCGAACGGAAAGCGAGCGGCGGCTGCGGGTCCGTGATGTAGACCCGACATGCCGGGCCGGCAAGGCGCGAGCTTGCCTTCAGGCCGCGACCGAGACGCGCGCCCGGTCGAGCGCGAGCAGCGCGAGGCCACTCGCGACCGAGCGGAAGGCATCGCCGATATGCACCTTCCCGGCGCCGAAACGTCGATCGAACAGGCTGCGCACCGCCGGGACATAGGAGGTTCCGCCGGTCATGAAAACCGCCTCGATGCGATCCCCGCCGAGACCGGCCTCCGCCAGAGCGCGGTCGAGCGCGGCTTCGATCGCGCCGACGTCGTCGGCGATCCAGCGCTCGAAATCGGTGCGGCGGATCTGCTTCTCGATGGTGACGCCCATCTGGCCGAAGCTCAGCGTGGTCGCCTCATTGTCGGAGAGCGCGACCTTGGCGGCAGAAACGGCGCGATAGAGCTCGTAGCCGAGATCGTATTCGATCACCGTCAGCAGGTCCTCGAGCTTGCCGGGCTCGACCGCCTCGCGGATCAGGGCATTGAGCTCCGCCATGGTCTCGCGGCTCTTCATCAGCGAGAGCTTGTGCCATTGCGCGAAGGCGGCGTGATAATGCGCGGGGACCGGCAGGAGCTTGCCGAAGGAGCGATAATCCGTGCCCTTGCCGAGCGCCGGCGAAACGGCGTGCTCGATGATGCGGTAGTCGAAGGTGTCGCCGGCGACGCCGACACCGGCGTGGGAAAGCGGGATGGCTTCAAGCCTGCCGCCCTCCCCCGGCTCAAAGCGCATCACCGAGAAGTCGCTGGTGCCGCCGCCGAAGTCGGCGACCAGCATGGTCTGCGGCTCCTTGAGATCGCGTGCGTACCAATAGGCGGCGCCTAGCGGCTCATAGGCGAAATCGACTTGGCTCATCCCGGCCTTGCCGTAGGAGGCCTTGAGGCGGGCGACCGCGAGCTCTTCGTCGGGCCGTTCGCCGGCGAAGACGACCGGGCGGCCGGATATCAGTGGCAGCGCGTCATGACCGGCGAGGCCCGCCGAGAGATCGGCCAGGAAGACGCCGATCAGATCCTCCAGCCGGAAAAGCTTGCCGAACAGCCGGGTTTCCTGAAAGGCGCGGCTGGAAAGATGGGTCTTGAGCGACTGCAGGAAGCGGTGCTCGGCGGTCATTCCCAGCGCCATGTCGAGCGCATCGGGGCCGCTGACATGGGTGACGCGGGTCTCGGGCGGGCGCCCCTCGCGCCAGAACATCAGCGCCGAGCGATAGGCGTCGACCGCGCCCTGCCTGGTGACGAAGGAGCGTGTCATGACCGAGCCGTCCGCTCCCGCCAACGCGACGACGCTGTTGGTGGTGCCGAAGTCGATGCCGATAGCGGCGGGGGTCATGGCGGGCTCCTTTCGCGAGATGGACAGGCCAGCCCTCCTCCTGAGGAGCGGGCGCAGCCCGCGTCTCGAAGGATGTTCCAGAGCGCACTGGAGCATCCTTCGAGACGCCGCTGCGCGGCTCCTCAGGATGAGGGCTGAGGATAATCAGCCGAAACAAAAGCCCGCGCGGATTTCTCCGCGCGGGCCGAATTCGAAGGCCGGCCGCTTCCGCGGCCGAAACCTCACTTCTTGTCGGTGGCCTTCTTGAGCGCGGCGCCCAGAATGTCGCCGAGCGAGGCGCCGGAGTCGGACGAACCGAACTGGGCGATCGCCTCCTTCTCCTCAGCCATCTCCAGAGCCTTGACCGAGACCTGGATCTTGCGGGCCTTCTTGTCGAAGAGCACGACGCGGGCGTCGATGCGCTCGCCGGCCGCGAAGCGCTCGGGGCGCTGCTCGGAGCGATCGCGGGCCAGCTCGGCGCGCTTGATGAAGGTCATCATGTCGGTGTCGGCGATCTTAACGTCGAGACCCGACTCCTTCACCTCAACCACCTCACAGGTGACGATCTGACCCTTCTTGAACTCGCCGGCATCCACGAAGGGATCGCCGCCGAGCTGCTTCAGGCCGAGCGAGATACGCTCCTTCTCGACGTCCACATCGAGAACGACGGCCTGCAGGACGTCGCCCTTCTTGTATTCCTCGATGACCTGCTCGCCCGGACGGTTCCAGTCGAGATCCGAGAGATGGATCATGCCGTCGATATCGCCTTCGAGACCCAGGAACAGGCCGAACTCGGTCTTGTTCTTGACCTCGCCCTCGACCGTCGAGCCCGACGGGTGCTGCTCCGCGAAGAGCTCCCACGGGTTGCGCAGGGTCTGCTTGAGGCCGAGCGAGATGCGGCGCTTGACCGGATCGACCTCGAGGATCGCGACGTCGACTTCCTGCGAGGTCGAGACGATCTTGCCGGGGTGGACGTTCTTCTTGGTCCAGGACATCTCGGAGACGTGGATCAGGCCTTCGATGCCCGGCTCCACTTCGACGAACGCGCCGTAGTCCGTGATGTTGGTCACGCGGCCCTTGAGGCGGGTGCCGACCGGGTAACGCTCGGCAATGCCATCCCACGGATCGGCCAGCAGCTGCTTGATGCCGAGCGAGATGCGGTGCGTGTCCTGGTTGATCTTGATGATCTTGACCTTGACCGTCTGGCCGATGGTCACGACCTCGGACGGATGGTTCACGCGGCGCCACGCCATGTCGGTGACGTGCAGCAGGCCGTCGATGCCGCCGAGGTCAACGAACGCACCGTATTCGGTGATGTTCTTGACGACGCCGTCGATGACCTGGCCCTCTTCGAGCGAGGCGACGAGCTCGGAGCGAGCCTCGGCGCGGGTCTCTTCGAGGACGGTGCGGCGCGACACGACGATGTTGCCGCGGCGACGATCCATCTTGAGGATCTCGAAGGGCTGCGGCTGGCCCATCAGCGGGCCAACGTCGCGGATCGGGCGGATGTCGACCTGCGAGCGCGGCAGGAAGGCCACGGCGCCGTCGAGGTCGACGGTGTAGCCGCCCTTGACGGTGTTGAAGATCATGCCGGTGACCTTCTCGCGGGCCTCGAAGGCCTTCTCGAGCTTGACCCAGCTCTCTTCGCGACGAGCCTTGTCGCGCGAGATGACGGCTTCGCCGAGCGCGTTCTCGATCCGGTCCAGATAGACCTCGACCTCGTCGCCGACGTTCAGTTCCTGCTCACGGCCGGGGCCGGTGAATTCCTTGAGCGCGACGCGACCTTCGGTCTTCAGACCGACGTCGATGATCGCCATATCCTTCTCGATGGCGACGACCTTGCCCTTGATGACGGAGCCTTCGAGGGCCTCGTTCCGGGTGAAGGACTCTTCGAGCAGGGCGGCGAAATCCTCGCGACCCGCGCTGTAGCTTTCAACTGCAGACATGTAATCTCCTGGGAGCCGGCCGCGTATCCCGCGGATGTCCGGCTTGGGCGCCTGGGCTGGTGTTGCGTTCCGGACCGCTACCGTCAGCTTCTCCTCTCGGAGGAATCCCGCCCCGATATACTCGGGGCCGGAGGCGCCATGCCGCCGGTTCGATCCGTATCCAAAGGGCCCGCTTCCAGCACGAAACGGGAGCAGGTCTCGAAGACCGCCCCCGGCGCATGATCGATCACGGCCCTTCGGACAAGGGCGATGTAATCCACTCCGGTCGTCAGAGCAAGCTTTCTGCCGCTTTTCCGAGGTCTCCGGCCGTGCCAGTGTGCATGCTCTAGGGCCGGCACAAGGGGAGCTTTGCATGGGCTGGGTCATACTCGGGCTGATCGTGGCCCTCGTCGTCTATGCGATCATGACCTATAACGGGCTCGTGACGATGCGGCAGCGCGTCAACCAGGCCTTCGCCGACATCGACGTCCAGCTCAAGCAGCGCCACGACCTGATCCCCAACCTCGTCGAGACGGTAAAGGGGTATGCGACACATGAGAAGTCGACGCTCGACGCGGTGATCGCCGCCCGCAACGCCGCCCAGGGCGCCAGCGGCGTGCACGACAAGGCGGCCGCCGAGCAGCAGCTTTCCGGTGCCGTCGGGCGGCTGCTGGCGCTGGGCGAGGCTTATCCCGACCTCAAGGCCAGCGCGAACTTCCAGCAGCTGCAGGTGGATCTCGGCAATGTCGAGGACAAGCTCGCGGCGGCGCGGCGCTTCTTCAACAATGCGGTCGGCGAGTTCAACGCGGCGATCCAGGCCTTCCCGGCCGTGCTGTTCGCCCCGCAGATGGGCTTCACGCAGCGCGAATTCTTCGATGTCGGCGAGACCGCGCGTGCCCAGATCGAGGTCGCGCCGAGCGTGAAGTTCTAGCGCAAGACTGCCGGCGGCAGGCAGGGGGAGCGCGAGCGATGGCTCAGGCCTTCGGGCTCTATACCCATCAGCGCAACAACCGGATCAGGTCCAACCTCCTGATCGCCGGGCTCTTCCTGCTCGTCTACCTCACCGCCTGGGGCCTGCTGCTGATCGCGTATGGCTATGGCGGCGTGCCGCGCGGGCAAACCGTCTTCGGCGAGGCGAACCGCATCTTCCGCTCCTGGTTTCCCTTCATCACGCTGGCGACGATCCTCTGGATCTTCGTCGGCTTCCGCATCAATGTCGCGCTGATCGGCGCGGTGACCGGCGCCAGGGGCATCACGCAGGCGGACAACCCCAAGCTCTACCGGATGCTGGAGAATCTCTGCATCTCGCGCGGCCTGTCGATGCCCAGGCTCGCCATCATGGAGAGCGATGCGCTCAACGCCTTCGCCAGCGGCGTGAACGACAAGCAGTTCACCGTGACCGTCACCAGCGGCTTGCTGGCACAGCTCAACGACGCCGAGGTCGAGGCGGTGCTCGCCCATGAGCTGACCCATATCCGCAACGGCGATGTCCGGCTGATGGTGGTCGCGGTGGTGATCGCCGGCGTGGTCTCCTTCATCGGCGAGATCGTGTTCCGCGGTTTCGGCCGCAGCAGGATCAGGGTTTCGTCGGACGATTCCAAGAAGGGCAACGGGCTGGCGATCGTCATCGGCGTCGCGGTGATCGCGATTTCCTGGTTCCTGGCCGTACTGATCCGGCTGTCTCTGTCGCGGTCGCGCGAATATCTGGCCGATGCCGGAGCGGTCGAGCTGACCAAGAACCCGGATGCGATGATCTCGGCCCTGCTCAAGATTTCCGGCCGGGCCGACATCGACGGCATTCCCTCCGGCGTGATGGACATGTGCTTCGAGAACGACCCCGACGATTTCGCCGATCTGTTCTCGACCCACCCTTCCGTCACCAAGCGCGTGCAGGCGCTGATCGAGACAGCGGGCGGACGCATGCCGGAGATGCCGCCGCACCCGCCCAAGCTCGCCGAACGTCAGGACCTGCAGACCATGGTGGAGGAGACGGCGGCGCGCGGCCCCTGGTCCCGCCCGCCGGCAGCGCCCGGCCAAGGCTGATCAGGCGACGACCAGCTTCGCGGGGTCGATCTCGAAAACGAGCGGATAGAAGGTGCTCCAGCGGTTCCAGCGCTGCGTCCCGGCCTCGCTGACCGCCCAGAGCTTGCCGTCCGGCGCGCGGCCGAGGTCTTCGATGCCGCCGGGGGCCGCGTAACGCGCCAGGACGGCGCCGGTGCGGCTGTCGAGCCTCGACAGGTATGCGGGTCGATTGCCGGCGCTCTGCGATATCCAGATGCTCCCGTCATCGCCGAAGGTCGCGCCCTGCGCGAGGAGCGGCAGCGGGATGGTCGCCGCCGCATCCGCGAGGCCGATCGCCGCCTCGCTCCCGGACAGCACCCGGGCGACCGGCACGGCATGGAGGCTAGGCATGCCCTCGCGGCGGAAGGGACCGAACCAGAGCCTGTCGCCGGATGCAGCAAGGAACGAAGGTCCCATCGCCTTGTCGACGCGCGCCTCCTTCAGCGGCACGCATTCGCCAACGCGGCAGGATTCCTTAAAATCGAGCGCGAGCAGACGTCCCGAATTGGCAACGAACAGCGTGTCCTTGACCATGGCGAGGCCACCCGGATGGCCGTAGGTCGCCGGCAAGGCGAAGCTACCGAGCAAACGCCCATCGGTGCGGGACAGGCGAAAGAGCTGGGACGGACCATTGTCCTGATCACGCTCGCTGCTGCGATAGGCGGCGATCAGGATCTCGTCGCGATAGACCGTCAGGCCCTGGGGAATGTAGCCTTCGTTCAGACCCGGAGACCAATAGCGGCGGCCGATGGCAGGCTCATTGGGCACGGCGCTGAGTTCGCGCATATCGTAGCCCGGCGCGTCGCCGGACAGGGACGGGCGCGCCAGCGCAGCGGGAGCCAGAAAGAAACCTGCGCCCGCCGCCAGGAGCCGGCGGCGATCCACGATCACGATTTCAGCGCCCGTCCTGCGCCCATTCGAGCGCTTCCTCCAACCGATCGTCGCCCCAGAACAATTCACCATCGCCGGCGACGAAGAAGGGCGCGCCGAAGATGCCGATGGACTTGGCATATTCGATCTCGGCTTTGAGCCGGCCCTTGACCTCCTCGCTGCGCGACAGCGGCAGCGCGACATTGGGATCGCTGCCGGCCTCCTTCAGCGCCGCCGTCAATACGGCTTCCTCCGCGATGTTCTTGCCTTCGCAGAACTGGGCCCGGAACAGAGCCCGCGAAAAGACCGGCGTCCACCCCGCTTCGCGGCCGGCCAGCGCCAACCGCGTCGCGGTCAGCGAATTCTGGGGAAAATTGTCGGGCTTGATGAAGCTGAACCCCTGCCGCCGGGCGCGCCGAGCCGTGTCGCGCCACATGTAACGGCCCTTGCTGGGGAAGAGTGCGAAGGGCGAGCTGTTCCAACCCTGCGCAGCAAAGATCGGCCCCAGCAGGAAAGGCCGCCAGCGCAAGGAGACACCGGCCTCCTCGGCCAGCTTCTCGATTCTGAGTGCACTCAGGCAGGAATAGGGCGACGCGAACTCATACCAGAAGTCCAGAACGGGACGATTCGGCATTCAGCCTCCGAACAGGTCGTCATCTCGTGTCGCGCATCGATGAGCCTGCGCCCTCCGAAGCACGACCGCAAGCGCCGCGAACGGGCGCTATCGGAAAGTGGGACGACGCCGTCGCCAACGCCGACCCATCACAGGACGACGCGGGATCGATCAGAAGGTTCCGATTGCTTCGCCCCGAACCCTGCGATAGTGCGCCATTGCGTCCGAAACGCGGCCCGCGGGCCGCCAGCAGGAAATTGATCAGATGGCTGACAGCAGCGTGAAGAAGGTCGTCCTCGCCTACTCCGGCGGACTCGACACCTCGATCATCCTCAAATGGCTGCAGACCACCTATCGATGCGAGGTCGTGACCTTCACGGCCGATCTCGGTCAGGGTGAGGAGCTCGGCCCTGCCCGCGACAAGGCGCTGCTGCTCGGTATCAAGCCGGAGAACATCTATATCGAGGACCTGCGCGAGGAATTCGTGCGCGACTACGTCTTCCCGATGTTCCGGGCGAATGCCGCCTATGAGGGCGTCTATCTGCTGGGAACCTCGATCGCGCGGCCGCTGATCGCCAAGAAGCTGATCGAGATCGCCGAGAAGACCGGCGCCGACGCCGTCTCCCACGGCGCCACCGGCAAGGGCAACGACCAGGTCCGCTTCGAGCTCACCGCCTATGCGTTGAAGCCCGATGTCGTCGTTATCGCGCCTTGGCGGGAATGGGATCTGCGCTCGCGCGAGCAGCTCATCGCCTTCGCCGAGCAGCACCAGATCCCGATCGCCAAGAACAAGCGCGGCGAGGCCCCCTTCTCCGTCGACGCCAACCTGCTGCACGCGTCCTCGGAAGGCCGTGTGCTGGAGGATCCGGCGGTCGAGGTGCCCGATTACGTCTATTCGCGCACGATCTCGCCGGAGGACGCGCCGGACACCCCGACGATCGTCACGGTCTCCTTCGAGAAGGGCGACGCGGTCGCGATCGACGGCGAGAAACTCTCGCCGGCGACGCTGCTCGCCAAGCTCAACGATCTCGGCCGCGACAACGGCATCGGCCGGCTCGACCTCGTCGAGAACCGCTTCGTCGGCATGAAGAGCCGCGGCATGTATGAGACGCCCGGCGGCACGATCCTGCATGCGGCCCATCGCGCCATCGAATCGATCACGCTCGACCGCGGCGCGGCGCATCTCAAGGACCAGATCATGCCGCAGTACGCCGAGCTGATCTATAACGGCTTCTGGTTCTCGCCGGAGCGCGAGATGCTGCAGGCGCTGATCGACAAGAGCCAGGAATTCGTCACCGGCGACGTCCGCCTCAAGCTCTACAAGGGCGGCGTCCACGTCATCGGCCGCTCTAGCGACTACTCGCTCTACGATCAGGACCTCGTCACCTTCGAGGAAGGCGCCGTGGCCTATGACCACCGCGACGCGGCAGGCTTCATCAAGCTCAACGCTCTGCGCCTGCGCACGCTGGGCCAGCGCAAGAAGAAGCTCGGTCTCTGAGCCCTCTCCTACGAAAGCCCGCCTATCGGCGGGCTTTCTTTTTTGAACCGACGGCCTCCTGAAGCGTTCAGCACTCTCCATTATCGATGTGAGTGCTTCTGCATGCTCCGCTGCCTCGCCGCCGTTCTGATCTCCACCGCGCTATCGGCTTCCGCCTTCGCACAAGAAGTCCCACCGAAGAGCGAGAAGCCGGCCACGCCGGAAATCGCGACCTGCAAGGCAGCGGCGCTCCAGACGCTCCACGCCAGGGAGCCGGAGATCAAGGACATCTATATCGACGAGGACGGCACCACGGTCGCAGTGTCGGAATCGAAGATCGAGACCATTCCGGTTACGCGCATCGTGATGGGTGAGGCCTATCTCCGGACCGACCGCTCCGACAAGCCCCGCCGTTTTCTCTGCCTCCTCGGCGAGAACAGCAAGGTGCTGCTGACCTTCTTCACCGCGCGCTGAAGCCGCATCCGATCGCGTTTCGGTTCGATCGGCGCGTGCCCCAGAGACGCTCCCGGCCTGATCGGCTTGGATCGGAGGCGAAGCGCACCGCCTCTAGGGCTCGTCGATGACCTCGGTCGCGGGCCGGTCGTGGCCATCGGCCAGTTCCTGGTGCCACTGGCCGTCCTTGTCCTGATAGACGATGCCATCGGTGTGGCCGGCGACCATCTGACGTGCCGCCGCCCGCGTGGCGGCCTTCAGCGCCGCCTCATGCGAACGGAAGGTTTCCGACAACACGTCGCCGACCTTATAGGCCCACCCGCCATCGTGCTCGACGATCTCGTACTTGACCAGGGCCATCGCACGTCCTCCTTCCGATCCGGGGAGAACGATGGTCCCGCCGCAGGGTTCCGTCTACTCCCCGTTGCCGCTGTCGGCGGCGCGCAGGCTGTCGAGCGTCGGCATCGAAGTGATGTGATAGCCGGCGTCGATGTGGTGGATGTCGCCTGTTACACCACCCGACAGGTCAGAAAGATAGTATAGAGCCGAGCCGCCGATCTCATCGAGCGAGACGGATTTGCGCAGCGGCGAGTTGGCCCGCTGCCAGGACAGCATGGCGCGCGCATCCGAGATGCCGGCACCGGCCAGCGTCCGCACCGGCCCGGGCGAGAGAGCGTTCACGCGGATGCCGCGCGGGCCGTAGTCACCGGCGAGATAGCGCACGCTCGCCTCGAGCGCCGCCTTGGCCACGCCCATGACATTGTAGTTCGGCATGATCCGGGTCGAGCCGCCATAGGTCAGCGTGATCATGCTGCCGCCCTTCGGCATGCGGTCCGCGGCGCGCTTGGCGATCTCGGTGAAGGAGAAGCAGGAGATCACCATGGTGCGCGAGAAGTTCTCGCGCGAGGTGTCGGCATAGAGCCCCTTGAGCTCGTTCTTGTCGGAGAAGCCGATGGCGTGGACGACGAAGTCGAGCGTGCTGCGCTCGGGATCGCCACCCCAGGCCTCGTCGAGAGCCGCAAAGGCCGCGTCGACGGAAGCGATGTCCTCGACGTCGCAGGGGATGACCAGATTCGAGCCGAGGCTTTCCGCCAGCGGGCGGACGCGCTTGCCCAGCGCATCGCCCTGATAGGTGAAAGCGACCTCGGCACCATGCGCGTGAAGGGTGCGGGCAATGCCCCAGGCAATCGAGTTCTGGTTGGCGACGCCCATGATGAGGCCGCGCTTGTTATGCATCAGCGGGAGCATGGCACACTCTGAGAGAGATCTTCAGGAACGGGTCGGATGGCGGGAGAGGAGGAAAACGCTCGGCAACTCTGGCTCGTCAAGCCTGAACGGCATCTGCGGATTGCACGCCCGTTGCACGGGCGGCGAACGTGACGCAGCACAACTAGGATTTCAGCACCGCGGCAGCCGCCGCCTTCGACGCCGCTACAGGGACGATCTCGAAGCGGGCAAGATCGCTCCACCGCAGAACCCATTCCTGCAGCAGAGCGACATCGTCGCATTCCATGATCTGGAAGCAGCGTCCCAGATCGGCGGCGACCCAGCTTTCGACGTAGCGCAAGCCTTCCGGCGCCATACGCCCGCGCTCATGGAAGCGGGCGTAGACATCCTTCACGCGGGCCTGATCGAAATGCTCGATCACCATGAAGAGCATGGCGGCCTCAGGCCTCCAGGCGCTTCATCACGATGGTGGCGTTGGTGCCGCCGAAACCGAAGGAGTTCGAGAGGACGCAGCCGAGTCCGGCATTGTCGATGCGCTTGCGCACGATCGGCATGTCGGCAAAGGCGGGGTCGAGCTCCTCGATATGGGCGCTCTCGCAGATGAAATCATTGTTGAGCATCAGCAGCGAGTAGATCGCCTCCTGCACGCCGGTCGCGCCGAGCGAGTGGCCGGTGAGCGACTTTGTCGCGGAGATCGGCGGGCTCTTCTCGCCGGCGCCGAACACGGCGCGGATCGCCTCGATTTCCTTGGCGTCGCCGACCGGGGTCGAGGTGCCGTGCGGATTGATGTAGTCGACCTTGGCCTTCACACCCTGCAGCGCCATGCGCATGCAGCGCTCCGCGCCCTCGCCCGAGGGGGCGACCATGTCGTAGCCGTCCGAGGTCGCGCCATAACCGACGATCTCGCCATAGATCTTGGCGCCGCGCGCCTTGGCGTGCTCCAGCTCTTCCAGCACGACGACGCCAGCGCCGCCGGCGATGACGAAGCCGTCGCGCCGGACGTCATAGGCACGGGAGGCGACCGACGGCCGATCGTTGAAGTCGGAGGACATCGCGCCCATGGCGTCGAAGAGGACGGAGAGCGTCCAGTCCAGCTCCTCGCAGCCACCGGCGAAGATCATGTCCTGCTTGCCCCACTGGATCAGCTCGTAGGCATTGCCGATGCAGTGGTTGGAGGTCGCGCAGGCCGAGGAGATCGAATAGTTGACGCCCTTGATCTTGAACCAGGTCGCGAGCGTGGCCGAGGCGGTCGAGGACATGCCCTTCGGCACGGCGAAGGGGCCGACCTTCTTGGAGGAGCCGCTCTCGCGGGCCTTGTCATAGGCGTCGATCAGCGCGCGGGTCGAGGGACCGCCCGAGCCCATGACGATGCCGGTCCGCTCGTTGCTGACTTCGGCCGGTTCGAGCCCGGCATCGACGATCGCCTGCTCCATCGCGACCTGATTCCAGGCCGAACCGCCGCCGTGGAAACGCATGGCACGCCGGTCGAGCACGGTCGCAGGATCGAGCGTGGGAACGCCCGCGACCTGGCTGCGGAAGCCGTGCGCGGCGAAGTCGGCGACATGGGAAATGCCCGATTTCGCTTCGTGCAGCGAGGCCAGGACCTCCTGCGTGTTGTTGCCGATGGACGAGACGATGCCCATCCCGGTGACGACGACGCGTCTCATGCTCGCTTCACTCCAGCTGTGAGCACGCGGCGGGCTGGCCCGCCGCTCTGGATTCGTACCGCGCAAATGGACCTCGCAGCAGCAGCGCGCAAGGTCGCGGTGCGTTTTTCCTCAGGCCGATTCCGGCTTGAACAGGCCGACGCGCATGTCGCTGACCGTATAGATGCGCTTGCCGTCCGCCTCGAGCCAGCCATCGGCAATGCCGAGCACGAGCTTCGACTTGAAGACGCGCTTGAAGTCGACGCCATAGACGACCCGCTTGACCGTCGGCAGCACCTGATCGGCGAACTTCACCTCGCCGACGCCGAGCGCGCGGCCGCGGCCCGGCAGGCCGAGCCAGCCAAGGAAGAAGCCGGTGAGCTGCCAGAGCGCATCGAGGCCGAGGCAGCCCGGCATCACCGGATCACCCTTGAAATGGCAATCGAAGAACCAGAGGTCGGGCTTGATGTCGAACTCGGCACGGACGAGGCCCTTGCCGTGCTCACCGCCCTCTTCGGCGATCTCGGTGATGCGGTCGAACATCAGCATCGGCGGCAGCGGCAGCTGCGCGTTGCCCGGCCCGAACAGTTCCCCGCGGCCACAGGCGAGGATCTCCTCGTAGCTGAAAGACGACTGACGCTGCATTCCCGTTCCGCTCCTTTGCGCCGGCTGGATTCGGCACGGCATATTCTGCGCCGTGCCTAACACAGCGGGAACCCGAAACGAAAGGGCGCAGGCGCGCCGACCCACACGCCAGCGTCAAAAACAGCCGCAGCCATGCGCCAGATCAAAGCGGACAGGGCCTTCATCCGCTAGGAAGTCGGTGTCGTGCTTGCGACGGTGAAGCTGAGGTCCTACATTTCTTTAGGATGATTTCAATAAACCGGCGGAGCTGCGGGCGCCCGTTGCGAACAAAGACACGAGAACGAGAATTGGCATGAGCGATCTGACTTCGCAAAACCAGGGCGACGGCTTGGTTGTGCGGCAGGGCTGCCCCTTCCACGATGTCCGGCAGAAGTTGCGGCGTGTCGGCCTGCGGCCAACCCGCCAGCGCGTTTCGCTCGGCTGGGTGCTCTTCGCCAAGGGCCAGCGCCATGTCAGCGCCGAGATGCTCTATGAAGAGGCGATGAAGGAGCGGATCCCGGTCTCGCTCGCGACGATCTACAACACGCTGCGCCAGTTCACCGAGGCAGGTCTCCTGCGCGAACTGACGCTCGACGGCGCCAAGGCCTATTTCGACACGGCCGATCACGAGCATCACCATTTCGTCGTGGAAGGCGAGAACCGGGTCATCGATATCCCGGCGCAGGAGATCGACGTCGCCAGCCTGCCGACACCGCCCGAGGGCTACCAAATCGCACGCGTCGACGTCGTGGTGCGGCTGCGCAAGATTGACGGCTGAGCCGGCCTCCTTTCGCTTGAAAGGTCGATGACGATGCGCTCTCTCCGCCCCCTGATCTCGCGGCGGACCTTCGCGGGGCTGGCTTTCGCCGCGGCTCTTCCCTCCATTCCCGCTGTCGCGGCGCCGCGGACGCTGAGCGGCACCGTGTCCTATCGCGAGCGCATGCTGCTGCCACCGAGCGCGATCGTCGAGGTCAAGCTCCTCGATGTCTCCCTGGCCGACGCGCCGGCTCGCACCATCGCCGAAACCCGTGTCTCCGGACGGCGCATCCCGGCGCCCTGGACCCTGCATTTCGATTCGCAGCAGATCGAACCGCGGCGCAGCTACGCGCTGCAGGCACGCATCCTCGATCGGGGACAGCTGCTCTTCACCACCACGGAACGACACGGCGTCTTTGCAGGCGGGCCGGACCAGACCGAAATCTGGGTCCAGCGCGTGGCGGCGCAGGATCAGCCGGCCACACCGGCCTCCTCCCCTATCGGGAGCTGGCGCCTCGCCAGTCTCGGCGGCGCCGAGACACCGGCTTCGATCACGACCGCCATCACCATCGCCGACGATGGCAGAGTGTCCGGACGCGGCGGCTGCAACGGGTTTGGCGGCAACGCGACCGTCCGGGGCCGGACGATCCGGTTCTCGCGCATGGTCTCGACGATGATGGCCTGCGCACCCGACGTGATGAATCAGGAGCAGCGCTTCCTGAAGACTCTCGAGCGGGTACATCGCTGGAGCATCGAGCGTCGCACGGGGCGGCTCGCCTTGCTCGACCGGGGCGGCCGGCCGCTGATGACGCTAACCCGGCAGTAGCCCCGACTGCCCGCCCGTCTCAGTCAACCTTTTCGTTCGGATAGACGCCCCAGAGGCGCTCCTGGCGGATAAAGCCGATGATGTTGCCGACGCTGACGCGGCACCAGGCATTGGCGCAGGAGTTGACATTCGTGACGACCCCCGCCTGCAGCCGGGCGACCACGTTCGCGTCCTCCGATGCGCTGCTACGCATCGGGAACACCTCGTCCTTGTTCCGGGACCACGGCGCCACGAGCGCAGTGCGGCGTCCGGAAAGCAGGCTGTGCAGCACCCAGCCCTCGGTGCCGTCGGCATCGCGCACGCGGCGCCAGGTCTCGAATTCCGCCGTCACCTCGACCGGCAGCCCGGCGCGCTGATAGACCCAGCGGGTGCGATGCTCCTTCGACGGCCCCTCGCGCAAATTCACCCGGTCCGTCTTTAGGCTGACATAGCGCGGCACCGGAAGGCCCGTGACGGAGCCCGCTTGCATGTCCTGCGCGGCGGCGGTGAGCGACGAACCGATGAAGAGTGCGCCGATCAGGGCGATTTGGCGCATCGTCGTAACCTTCATCCGCCGTTCTCCCTGTTCGGCACCCTGCCCCCGGCGAAGGGTCAAGTTGTCTTCCGCTKCGCCGCCGCATAGACAACTCATACGGGGCTGCGCAACCGCTCCATTCCTGGGCCAGCAGGGTTAATGGCTGGTTGAAGGCCGCGGCGAATACGGATGACGGAAGGGTGACCGGCATGTCGAAGAAGAAACCCCTGGTCGTGGTGACGCGCAAGCTGCCCGCGGTGGTGGAAACCCGAATGCGCGAGCTGTTCGACGCCAGGCTCAACATCGATGACAAGCCGATGTCGCAGGCCGCCCTCGTCGAAGCCGTGAAGACCGCCGACGTGCTGGTCCCGACAGTCACCGACAAGATCGACGCCGCCATCATCGCGCAGGCCGGGGACCAGCTCCGGCTCATCGCCAATTTCGGCAACGGCGTCGACAATATCGACGTCGCCAGCGCCGTGCAGCGCGGCATCACCGTCACCAACACGCCCGGCGTGCTGACCGACGACACCGCCGACATGACGATCGCGCTGATCCTTGCCGTGGCGCGCCGGATCGCCGAGGGCGCCCGCGTCATCCCCGACGACGACTGGGCCGGCTGGTCGCCGACCTGGATGCTTGGCCGGCGCATCACCGGCAAGCGCCTCGGGATCGTCGGCATGGGACGCATCGGCCAGGCCGTGGCGAAGCGCGCCGCCGCCTTCGGCCTGTCGATCCACTATCACAACCGCCGCCGGGTCGATCCGCGCACCGAGGAGAGGCTCGATGCAACCTACTGGGATTCGCTCGACCAGATGCTGGCGCGGATGGATATCGTCTCGGTGAACTGCCCGCATACGCCGGCAACCTATCACCTGCTCTCGGCGCGCCGCCTCAAGCTGATGAAGCCGGACGCGATCCTGGTGAACACCGCACGCGGCGAGATCGTCGACGAGACGGCGCTCGCCCGCATGCTGGAAGCCGGAGAACTCGCCGGCGCGGGCCTCGACGTGTTCGAGAGCGAGCCCGCCGTCAATCCGCGACTGCTCAAGCTCGCCCGCCAGCACAAGGTCGTCGTCCTCCCGCATATGGGCTCGGCCACCCATGAGGGCCGCGCCGACATGGGCGAGAAGGTCATCGTCAACATCAAGACCTTCATGGACGGCCACAAGCCGCCGGATCGCGTGCTGCCGAGCATGCTCTAGCAGCGGACCGAAAAGTGGAATCCACTTTTCGGCAGAATCCGATGTTCTGACAAAGCGATAGATCGCTATGCGCCCGTGGGACGCATGGCGATCTGAAAGCCGGGCGCCTCAGGCGGCGTGGAGCTCCGCGAGCCGCGCCGCCTCGCCCGGCCAGTCCCGATAGGTGTCGATCACGCCAGTGGCCCCTGCAGCCAGCAGGCGATCGCGCATACGCGGCTTGTCATGGGCCGTTCCGGTGAAGCCCACCACCTGCATGCCCGCCGCCCGCGCAGCCTGCACGCCCGGCACGGAATCCTCCAGGACGAGGCAATTTGCCGGCTGAACAACCATCTGCGCAGCGGCGAAGAGGAAGACGTCAGGCGCCGGCTTGCCGCGGGCGACCTGCGACGCCGAAAAGACATGCGGATCGAACAGGTCGAGAAGGCCGGCGAGGCCGAGGTTGCGCCGCAACGGTTCGAGGCTGGTCGAGGAAGCAACGCAACGGCGCCCGGCGAGCAGAGGCAACGCCTCCCGCACCCCCGGCAGCGCCCGCAGCTCGCGTTCGAGCCGGGCAGCCACGCCGTCCTCGATTCTGCTCTCGAAATCGGCCGGCAGCCGGCGGCCGAGCGCCGCTTCGATCACCTTGAAGCCATCGGCAAGCGGAATGCCGACGAGATGCGCGTTATAATCCTCGATCGTCCACTGCGTCAGGCCGATCTCGTGGCAGAGCACGAGACTGACCTCGCTGTAGAGCGTCTCGCTATCGATCAGCGTGCCGTCGCAATCGTAGATGACGAGATCGAACGGCATCGTCGCCTCCCGGCGCTGCCGCTCAGCTCGCCCGGGCAGTGTCGAACTGGCCGGCCTTGCGGAAGCGCCAGAGATAGGAGGAGATGATCGCCTCGACCGAAGTCGGAGCAATGCCAATCCCGGCGAAGTCCCGGCCTTCCTTGGCCGCGGCCGAGGAGACGACGTTGTCGCTTTGCAGCAGCGTCACCTGATCACGGGTCAGGACCAGCTCGTCAGGAATCAGACCGAGCGTCAGCGTGTCCAGCACCTGCAGCACGCTGCCCATGATCCGCGCCAGCGGGAAAGGCAGCGGCGCCAGCAGGCGCTTGCGGCCAGTCACGCGGCAGACCTCCTCGAGGACCTGGCGCAGGCTCATGACCTCCGGGCCGCCAAGCTCGTAGACGCGCCCGCCCTGCACCGTGC
Source organism: Allobosea sp. 05L423 (assembly GCF_056397745.1). Classification (NCBI taxonomy): domain Bacteria; kingdom Pseudomonadati; phylum Pseudomonadota; class Alphaproteobacteria; order Hyphomicrobiales; family Alloboseaceae; genus Allobosea; species Allobosea sp. 05L423. Next base: position 221,085 of record NZ_JBFTOA010000006.1, read on the forward strand.
CATCGACCGCACGCGCCGCCACCTCGGCGACGTCGCCGACGAAGGCCGGCTGGAACTTCGTCGCGCCATCGCCGACCAGCGGCAGCACCGGCAGCATCCGCGCCATCGAGGCGAAGCGGTTGAAGAAGGTGTCCTCCGGTCCGAACATCACGGAAGGCCGCAGCACGACCGCGCCTGGCACGGCGGCGAACACGGCGGCCTCGCCCTCGGCCTTGGTGCGGGCATAGGTCGAGGCCGATTCGGCAACCGCGCCGAGCGCCGAGACATGGACCAGCCGGGTGATGCCTGCGGCAGCGCAGGCCTGGGCCACGGCGCGTGCACCGTTCGCCTGCACGGCCAGGAAGCTCTGGCGCCCCTGCTCTTGCATGATGCCGACGAGGTTGATGACGGCGTCAGCGCCCTTCACGGCAGCGGCAACCGAGGCGGGATAGCGCAGATTGGCCTGCACGGCATGGATCTGGCCGACAGTGCCGATCGGCTGCAGGAAACCTGCGAGGTCCGGGCGGCGCACCGCGACCCGCACCCGATAGCCGCGCTTGACGAGCGCCCGCACGACGTGGCGGCCGACGAATCCGGAACCACCGAAAACCGTGACGAGTTGCTGAGCCGGGGCTTGAAGGGCCATCGCGGGAGCTCCGTTTAGAATGCTTCTGCCCTCCTAGATCATGTTCCGCCAAAGTGGAAATCCCTTTTGCGCCGAACATGCACTGGTCCGGAAGATGCGGCCTTTCGCCCTAGGCCGGTTCGGTTCTTCGGGCATTCCTTCCCCTTTCCGCGTGGCTTTCCGGGTAACCCGATATTCCGGGCCGAGACGCTTTCCACAGGCTGCGGCCAGCCGAATGCATTTCGTTGATGCAGGCCCGTTGACAGGACGACTCGGCCCCCGTAAACGAACCGCCGTTGCCCAGGTGGCGGAATTGGTAGACGCACCAGCTTCAGGTGCTGGCGCCTGCAAGGGCGTGGAGGTTCGAGTCCTCTCCTGGGCACCACTCATCTACCAGAGTGGTGGTTTGTCAGCGCCTTAGCTGACGTTATGGGGCTATGGCTCGCCGTTGTCGTGAACGATGGCGAGCGCCGATGGTGGTGCGCTTCGGCGCCCCCATCAGCCGGAACTCCTTTTCCATCGTCTACATCGTCCAGCGCATTCCGTCAGACCGGAGCCGACGAGCGCAAGCTGCGCATTGCCCTTCATGAGCAAGGCCGGCTTATCTTGCCGCCCCCCAAGGTGCCGAGCCGCAATGATGCGCCCTCGAAGCAAAGATCATGTGATCCGTGTCGCACGAATAGCGAAACACGGGCGGTGGATGCCGCGAGCGCCCCATCGCAAACCGGCAAATCGCGTAGCCGACAAACAAGCGGCCGCTTGGCTCCCGGCCTACTCCTTGGCGGATCGCGCTGAAGCGACAGAAGCTTCATCGGCATAGACGGGCGCCGCGGACCGTACCTGTTCGGCGAAATCCACCGCCACTGCCGAACGGAAGCGGCCGGCCCCCCAGATGATGGCCATCTCGAAGAAGCCCCGCGGCCTGAGCGGGCGAATCTCGATACCCATGTGCCGATATTCTCACCGCCGCCACCGAGCTGCGCGAAGGCGATCACAGCATGCACGCCGCTGGCCGCTCGGAGGCCAAGGATATCAAGCCGCGTCGTGATCGCGGGTCGCGAGATCCTCGACATAGCGGCGGCGGATCTCGGCCGTGTTCGGAAGGTGCCGCGCCTCGAGCCAGGCCACGAAAGGCCCCGGCCGAATCGTGACGATCTGCAAGGCCCGCCCTCTGGCAAGCCAGGCATTCATCACGGTCTCCGCACTCCGCCGCCAGTCCTCATAGCGCGGCGGCATCTCGGAGCGGTCCTGGGCAAGCTCCCAAAGGACAGGAAAATCCTCAGGTTCGTACCACGGCATCGCCACCGTGTACTCTTCCACCGTCGGTTTCACATCCAAGCCGATCGTCCGCGCGCGGCGCGGAAACTGAGGGTGCTAACCGCCCAAGTCGGGGGTAGTCGGCCTGGGCCGATCAGGCGCTTGGGCATGGTCGATGTCAAGCGACAGCAGCTTGCGCGGCCGAGCGCGCCGACCAGGAAACGGAGGCGGTTCCTTACGGGGCGTTGATCCGCTGCCCATCTGCTATGGCCGGCTCGGATCGAAGTGTTTCGTGAGCTTATGGCCGTAGCCGCCGTAGTCTTTCTGAAAGGCATTGGACCCGGCGGCGAACGCCGTGACCTGCTGCGGAAACCGGGTCTCGAACATGAAGGCGAGCGTCCCCTCCAGCTTGTGCGGCTTCAGCTCGACATTGCTGGCGCGCTCGAAGGCGTCGACGTCGGGCCCATGCGGCAGCATCATGTTGTGCAGCGAGATGCCGCCCGGCACGAAGCCGCCGCCGGTCTTGGCGTCGTAGACGCCGTAGACCAGCCCCATGAACTCGCTCATCACGTTCATATGGTACCAGGGCGGGCGGAACGTGTTCTCGGCCACCAGCCAGCGATCGGAGAAGATGACGAAATCGATATTGGCGGTTCCAGGCGTTTCCGACGGCGAGGTCAGCACCGTGAAGATCGACGGATCGGCATGGTCGTATAGAACCGGCCCGACCGGCGAATATTTCCGCAGATCGTATTTGTAGGGCGCGTAATTGCCGTGCCAGGCGACGACATCGAGTGGCGAATGCGCGATGTCGGCGACCCAGAGATTGCCGCCCCATTTTACGAACATTCTGGAAGCTGCGTCGCGATCCTCAAAAGCTGCGACGGGCGTGAGGAAATCGCGGGGATTGGCGAGACAGTTGGCGCCGATCGGCCCGCGCTCCGGCAGGCTGAAGGCACCGCCATAGTTTTCGCAGATGTAGCCGCGCGCCGGGCCGTCCTTGAGTTCGACGCGGATCTTCACCCCGCGCGGGATCACCGCAATCTCGCCCGGCTCGATGTCGATGATGCCGAACTCGGTCCAAAGCCTCAAAGCCCCCTGCTGGGGCACGAACAGCATCTCGCCATCGGCATTGTAGAAGTACTCGTCCACCATCGAGCGCGTGGCCAGATAGACATGCGCGCCCATGCCGCCCTGGCTGCCGGCGTCGCCGGCCGTGGTCATGCTGTGGATGCCCTCGACGAAGGACAGCGGCTGCGACGGGATGGGGAGCGGACTCCAGCGCATCGGGGCAAGCGGCAGGTCGACCTCGCGGGCGGGAGCGGTGCGCCACAGCCCGATATCGGCCTTTCGGAACCGGTTCCAATGCGCCACCGTCGGCCGGATGCGGTAGAGCCAGGAGCGCTCATTGGTGGTGCGCGGCGCGGTGAAGGGCGAACCTGAAAGCTGCTCGGCGTAGAGGCCGTAAGCGCAGCGCTGCGGCGAATTGCGGCCAAGTGGCAAGGCGCCCGGCAGAGCCTCGGTCTCGAAGCCGTTCCCGAAGCCGGACATGTAGCCCGACTGGATGGCGCTTTCGATCTTGCGCTCCCCGGCAGACGGCGTGGCGGAGTTCTGGACATTCATGATCACGACCTCCCGGTGTCGGTCCGCGGCAAGGCAATCGCCAGCGGCCGGCGTCCCCAACCCGCGCGTCGCCGGTGGGTCCCCGGCGATGCCCTCGGCAAAAACCGTTGCTTTCGTAACTGTTGATTTTGTAACCAACAAGGCATGACGACGCTCGCGCTCGAACGCTTCCTTCCCTATCGGTTCAACCGGCTGAGCACCGCGCTATCGCTGCGATTCCGAGCGGTCTATGGGACGCACCATGACCTGACCGTGCCTGAATGGCGGGTGCTGGCGACAATCGGCCAGTTCGGCGCGATGACCGCAAAAGCGATCGGCGCGCATTCGGCGATGCACAAGACCAAGGTCAGTCGCGCCGTGCGCGCGCTCGAGGAGCGTCGCTGGCTGACACGGCGCGAGAACGAGGCGGACCGGCGCGAGGAGAGCCTCACCCTGACGGCGGCGGGCTCGCGCGCCTATGGCGAGATCGTGCCGCGTGCGCTCGCCTTCGAGGCGGAGATCCTGACCGCGCTCGGCCCCGACGCCGCCTTGTTGTTGCAGGGGCTGGACCGGCTGGAGGCGCGATTGTCGCCGCCTGAGGAAGCCCGTCAGAACCGCGGCGCGCGCTTCTGGAAGAAGGCCTGAATTCCTTCCTTGAAGTCGGCTGTCCCGGCATTGGCAATAAAGGCCTGCTTCTCCAGATCGAGCTGTGCGTCGAAGGAACCTTCCATCGCGGCCTGAACGAGCGCCTTGCTCGCCCTGTTGGCGCCGAAGCTGCACTGGCTCAGGCGCTGGGCCATCGCCTGCACCGCCTCCGCGAGCTCGCCGTCCGGCACCACCCGGTTGACGAGGCCGAGGCGCAGCGCGGTCTCGGCGTCCATCGCCTCGTTCAGCAGCACGAATTCGAGCGCACGCCGCGGGCCGAGCAGCCTCGCGAGCGACCATGTCGTTCCGCCATCCGGGTTGGTTCCGAGCCTGGTGTAGGCTGAAAGGAAGCTCGCGCTCTGTGTGGCAATGACGAAGTCGCAGGCCAGCGCCAGACCGACGCCGCCACCCGCGACCGGCCCTTGCACCGCGGCGACCACCGGCTGCGGCAAGGCCTTGATCAGGCGCATCAGGGCATGAAAGCGGCCGATGAGCTGGCCAGCCGTCGCAGCTGCCCCCGCGAGATCGGCATGGAAGCGGGAAAGATCCCCGCCCGCCATGAAAGAACGGCCGGCACCGGCCAGAACGACCGCCCTGATGCTCGAATCCGCGGCGATCGGCTCGAATGCCGCGAGCAGCGCGTCCGCCAGCGTCTCGTCGAGAACATTCAGCGCCTTCGGCCGGTTCATGGTCACCGTCAGCACGGCGCCCTTTCTGTCGACGACCACCACGTCGCCGGAGGAATCCTGCATTGTCCCGACACCTTCCAGATGATGCGCCGCCAACTCTGCCCCGCCAGGCTCGTGAAGACCAGCAGAAGGGGTCTGCTCCCAACGCATCGCTCGATAGTGGATTTTTCTTGCGATCCGTCATGGACCGGCGGATGACGGATCGTCGTTCCCAGCTAACATTCCAAGGATCGCGGCGATGACGAGCCCTGCCGGCCAGGCACCCGAGGCTTCCACCGAGAACGAAGCCTTTCGTCCGCATACTTCGCACTGGGGCGTATTTTCGGCCCGGATGAAGGACGGGCAGCTCGAGGTGCGGCCGCATCCGGGCGATCCCGATCCGAACGACATTATCCAGAATTTCCCGGGGGCGCTGCGCCACCGCGCCCGCATTGCGCAGCCGATGGTGCGCCGCGGCTGGCTGGAAAACGGGCCGGGTCCGGACGATCGCCGCGGGCGCGACGAATACGTGCCGATGTCCTGGTCGGCGGTGCTCGACAAGCTCGCGGCCGAACTGCGCCGCGTGCGCGACGATCACGGTCCCGGGGCGATCTTCGGCGGCTCCTATGGCTGGGCCAGCGCCGGCCGCTTCCACCATGCCCAGAGCCAGATCCACCGCTTCCTCAACACCTCGACCGGCGGCTATGTGAAGTCGGTGAACAGCTATTCCTCGGGCGCGTCTTCCGTCCTCGTGCCGCATATCATCGGCGACTACGAGGATCTGGTGAAGCGCAACGTCTCCTGGGAGCAGATCGCCGATCACAGCGAGATCGTGCTCGCCTTCGGTGGGATGGCGCTCAAGAACAGCATGGTCGCCGGCGGCAGCATCAGCCGCCACGTCGAGCGTGGCGCGATGGAGCGCGCGCAGGAGCGCGGCTGCGAGTTCGTGCTGGTCAGCCCGCTGCGGGGCGATCTCCCGGCCGAGGCAGGCGCGGAATGGGTCGCGAACATCCCGGGCAGCGATGCGGCGCTGATGCTGGCGCTCGTCCACACGCTCGTCGTCAACGGGCTGCATGACCGCGCCTTCCTCGAGCGCTACACGGTCGGCTGGCCGGTCTTCGAGCGCTATCTGCTCGGCGAAAACGACGGGCAGCCCAAGGATGCGGCCTGGGCCGCTCCCATCACCGGCATGCCGGCTGAGGACATCGTGGCGCTGGCGAAGCGCCTGCACGGCAAGCGCGCGCTGATCGTCGTGGCGCACGCCCTGCAGCGCGCCGAGCATGGCGAGCAGCCGGTCTGGATGGGCATGGTGCTGGCGGCGGCGCTCGGCCAGATCGGCCTGCCCGGCGGCGGCTACGGCTACGGGCTCGGCGCCATCGCCTATTACGGCCGACGCTACAATGCCGTACCGATGCCGACCTTCTCGCAGGGCAAGAACCCGATCAGCGATTACATCCCGGTCGCACGCATCTCCGACATGCTGCTCAATCCGGGAACGACTTATCGCTACAACGGCCAGACCCGGACCTACCCTGAGATCAAGCTGGTCTACTGGGCCGGCGGCAACCCGTTCCATCACCATCAGGATCTCAACCGGCTGCGGCAGGCCTTCGCCCGCCTGGACACGCTTGTCGTTCATGAACTCGCCTGGACGGCGACGGCACGCCATGCGGACATCGTGCTGCCCTGCACGATGACGCTGGAGCGCGAGGATATCGGCGGCAATTCCAACGACCCGCTGCTGGTGCCGATGCACCCGGTCGTCGCGCCCTATGGCGAGGCCCGCGACGACTACGCCATCTTCGCCGATCTTGCGGAGCGGCTGGGCACGGCCGAAGCCTTCACCGAAGGCCGCAGCGTGCGGCAGTGGCTGGAGTATCTCTACGAGCCGACCCGCGCCGGCCTCACCGAGAAGGGGCTGCCGGCGCCCACCTTCGCCGAATTCTGGGCGAGCGAAGGCTATGAGCTGCCGCAACAGCCCGACGATGGCGGCAAGCTGCGCGCCTTCCGGCAGGATCCGGCCGCTTCGCCGCTGCCGACCCCGAGCGGCAAGCTCGAGATTTTTTCAGAGACCATTGCGAGCTTCGGCGAAACCGATTGCCTGGGTCACCCGGCCTGGCTCGGCGCGACGAACGTTCCCGATGCGGCCAACCCCTACGTCCTCGTCGCCAACCAGCCGCGAACCCGGCTGCACAGCCAGTTCGATTTCGGCGGTCATAGCGGCGAGGGCAAGCTTCGCGGCCGCGAGGTCGCGCGCATGCATCCGGAGGATGCCGCCGCACGCGACATCGTCGATGGTGATATCATCCGCATCTCGAACGAACGCGGCGCCTGCCTTGCTGGCGTCATCGTCACCGACGGCATCCGCAAAGGTGTCGTCCAGCTGCCGACCGGCGCCTGGTACGATCCCGCCGACCCGGACGAGGACAAGCCGCTCTGCGTCCACGGCAATCCGAATGTCCTGACGCGCGATATCGGCACCTCGGCCCTGGCGCAGGGTTGCACGGGGCAGTTGACGACGGTGCAGGTCGAGCGCTTCGACGGCAATCTGCCGCCGATCCAGGCCTATGATCCGCCGGGCGCATCGACCGCCGAAGCGGCGGAATAAGCTATCGCGGCGTGAAGCGCGATCCGCTGTGCTGAAGAGCGCCGGCGGATCGCGTATAGCTGTCCACCGAAGTCGTCTTCCGCCTGCCGCGAGCCCTGATGCCCCCCTCCTATATCGATACCTACTACCGCCGTACCCTCGCTTCGGCGGACGGCTACCCGCCTGCCGAGGGGCAGATCAAAGCGGAGATCTGCATCGTCGGTGGCGGACTGGCAGGACTGACCGCCGCGCTCGAACTGGCACGGTCCGGCCGCTCGGTCGTGCTGCTGGAGGCGCAGCGTGTCGCCTGGGGCGCTTCGGGACGCAATGGCGGCTTCGTCAGCGCCGGCTATGCGACCTCGCTCTCGGCCATCGAACGCCAGGCGGGGCGCGAGCAGGCCGAGGAACTCTATCGGCTCACGCTCGAAGGCGTCGGCATCGTCCGGCGCAACATCGAAAGCCTCGGCATCGACGATGCAGCGCCCTCGCCCGGCATCATGCGGGTGGTGCGCTACGATGGCGGCGCGGCGCTACAAAAGGAGCGCGACGCGCAGAAAAAGCGGTTCGGCCGCAATCTGCGCTATCTCGACCGGGAGGAGACGCGCGCGCTGCTGCGCTCGCCGAAATACCACGCGGCGATCGCCGACGACGACGCCTTCCACTTTCATCCGCTCAACTATGCCCGCGGCCTCGCCCGCGAGATCACGCGGCTCGGCGGCGCAATCCATGAGGGCTCGCCGGTCCTGTCCTGCGAGCTGGAAGGGCCTGTGAAGCGCTTGCGCACGGCGCAGGCAACCATCGAGGCCGAGCAGGTTCTCTTCACGACGGGCGGCTATACCGGCGGCCTGTTCGCGCCGCTAAAGCGCGCCTTTCTGCCGATCGCGACCTATGTTCTGCTGACCGAGGCGGCGCCGGAGCGGATCCGCGAGGCTATCCGCACCAGCGCGGGCGTCGGCGACGACCGGCGCGCCGGCGACTATTACCGGCTCGTCGAAGGTGGCTCCCGCATCCTCTGGGGCGGCCGGATCACCACGCGCACGACCGAGCCGCGCGATATCGCCGCGCTCCTGCGGCGCGAGATGGTCACGACCTATCCGCAGCTTTCGGAACTCAAGGTCGAGCTCGCCTGGTCGGGCCTGATGTCCTATGCGCGCCATCTGATGCCGCAGATCGGGCAGTACCGTCCGGGCGTCTGGTACTGCACCGCCTTCGGCGGCCACGGCATGAACACGACGGCAGTCGGCGGCACCGTCATCGCGGAGGCGATCCGGGGCGCGAGCGATCGCTTCAAGCTGTTCGCTCCATTTGGCCTCGCCTGGAACGGCGGCCCGTTCGGCACCGCCGCGGTCCAGCTGACCTACTGGCGCTATCAGGCAGCCGATTTCCTGCGGGAACGCCGGCAATAGCGGCCGACTCGACGCCAAGGCGGTTCTTCGAATCGTAGCGGTGCTCTTCAACAGTCGGGAAATAACTCCGCGCTAACGATGTTTCGGGGCGTTCCGTCCGCGCGTCCGCGCAAGCGCGATCGGGGAGCCCCAACTGCACCTCGATGAGAGATTGAATCATGAAGAGCCTGACGATACGCCGCCGTATCCTGCTCAGCTTCGCCGCAGTGATGGCCGTGATGTCTGCCATCGCGGCGCTCAGCTATGTCTGGTTCCTGCAGACCGAGCGCGAGGCGCTGACCGTCGAGACCAACACGGTGCCCGGTCTTTATTACAGCGCGCAGTTGACCACGGCCTGGACCGGAGCCCGCGGCCTCATCCGCGAATTCCAGCTTTCGGACACGGCGGCGGAAAGGACCCGCGCGAGCGATGCCATCCTCGCGAGCAGGGAGAAGGTGCGCTCCCTGCTGAAAGCGTATCAACCCACCATCGACTCCGACGAGGATCGCAAGAACTACGCCGAGGCGGTGCGGCTGTTCGAGCAATATGTGCCGATCGAGGACGCGATGCTCGCGGCCTCAAAGCTCGCGGCCACCAATGGGCAGGCGATCGATCAGAGCACGATGGTGAAGGACCAGATCGAGCCGCTCGCGGTGCGGCTCGGCAGCGCCTTCCAGAGCATGATGGAATTCAACAAGGCCGAGGCAGACGACTCGACCCGCAGCATCGTCCGCATCGTCCGCGCCGCCGAGTTCGGGTTGCTCGTCGCCTTCGTCGTCGCGCTGGGCCTCGCGATCCTCTGCGGCTACCTGCTGTTCAGGGCGATCACCATTCCGCTCGGCAGGTTGCTGGGCATCGTCGATGTGATGCGGCGGGGCGATTTCAGCGAAAGGCTCGAACTGGACCGGCGCGACGAGTTCAGCACGCTGGCGGATGGCGTCAACGCCATGGCCGACGACCTCGCCGGACTGATCGGCCAGATCCAGAAGTCGAGTATCCAGGTCAACACCTCGATCACCGAAGTCGCCGCGACATCGAAGGAGCAGCAGGCGACCGCCAGCGAGATCGCCGCGACCACGACGGAGATCGGCGCGACGTCCAAGGAAATTTCGGCGACGTCGAACGAGCTGGTGCGCACCATGGACGAGGTTTCGGCAGTGGCCGAGCAGACCGCCACGCTCGCCGGCGGCGGCCAGGCGGGCCTCGCGCGGATGGAAACCACGATGCAGCAGGTGATGGAAGCGGCCGGCGCGATCAACGCCAAGCTCGCGATCCTCAGCGAGAAGGCCGGCAACATCAATCAGGTCGTCACCACCATCACCAAGGTCGCCGACCAGACCAACCTGCTGTCGCTCAATGCGGCCATCGAGGCGGAGAAGGCCGGGCAGTACGGGCGCGGGTTCGCCGTCGTGGCGACCGAAATCCGCCGCCTCGCCGACCAGACCGCCGTCTCGACCTACGACATCGAGCAGATCGTCAAGGACATCCAGTCGGCCGTCGCCGCCGGCGTGATGGGCATGGACAAGTTCTCCGAGGAGGTCCGGCGCGGCATGCAGGATGTCCAGCAGGTCGGCGGACAGCTGTCGGAGATCATCGAACAGGTGCAGGGGCTGGTGCCGCGTTTCGAAGTGGCGAACGAAGGCATGCAGGCACAGGCGACCGGTGCGGGCCAGATCAGCGAGGCGCTGGCGCAGCTCAGCGAAGCCGCGCAGCAGACCGTCGAATCCCTGCAGCAATCCACTCTTGCGATCGACGAGCTGAACCAGGTGTCGAGCGGGCTGCGTGGCAGCATCTCGCGCTTCAAGCTGCGTGCGTGACGAAAACTGGTGCGGGAGCGACCGATGCTGTTCCTCATGTTCCAGCTCGGGCAGGATCGCTACGTGCTCGATACCGCGCAGGTCGAGGCCGTGCTGCCGCTGCTCGCCGTGAAGCAGATCCCGGCTGCCCCGGCCGGTGTCGCGGGCGCGATCAGCTACCGCGGCACACCCGTGCCGCTGATCGATCTCTCCCTCCTGGCGCTCGGCCGCCCGGCTGCGCCCGTGCTGAGCACCCGGATCATCCTGCTGCACTATCCGACCGAACAGGGAGAGCGTCGCCTCCTCGGGCTGATCGCCGAGCGGGCCATCGAGACCGTCGCACGCGATCCCGCCGATTTCGTCGCCTCCGGCATCGAGGCCGGGACGCCGGCCTATCTCGGACCGGTCGCGGCCGACGAGGGGGGCCTCATTCAGTGGATCAGGGCGGAAGGGCTGCTTTCACCGGAGATCCGCGACATCCTGTTCCGGCAGCTGACGGCAGAGCCGTGATGGAGAAGGGCGCGGCCACCGGCGACTTCGAGCGCATCCTTCAGGAGATGATCGGGCTGAGCATCGAGACAGTCGGCCCCTCCGTCGTCCGTCACGCCCTGGCGCGGCGCATGACGGCTAGCGGGCAGCCCGACCTCGACACCTATCGGCGCTACTTCGCCGAGAACGAGAGCGAGCGCCAGGAACTGGTCGACTGCGTCGTCGTGCCGGAGACCTGGTTCTTCCGGGACCGCGAGGCCTTCGTCGCGATGGCGCGAAAGGCGCGCGAGCTGCGACGCGAGGACCGCCCGCTCCGGCTGCTGAGCCTGCCCTGCTCGACGGGCGAAGAGCCCTACTCCATGGCAATGGCACTGTTCGATGCCGGCTTCGAGCCGAAGCACTTCGCGATCGACGCCATCGACGTCAGCAGCCGTAACCTCTTGCTGGCCGAGAGGGCGATCTACGGGCGGAACTCCTTCCGCGGCGGCGACCTCGCCTTCCGAGCGCGCTATTTCGAAGCGCTCGGCAGCGAATTCCGGCCCCATGAGATCGTGCGGCGGCAGGTTCGTTTTTCGCTCGGCAATGTCCTCGATCCTGCGCATGCGCCCGGGCGCGAAGTCTACGACATCATCTTCTGCCGCAACCTGCTGATCTATTTCGATCGCGAGACGCAGGCCGCCGCCCTTGCGGTGCTCCGTCAGGCCTTGACCGCGAATGGGTTGCTGCTCGTCGGCCCTGGGGAATCCGGCCTGCCCTCCCTCCATGGCTTCACGGGCGCACGACTGCCGCGTGCATTCGCCTTTACCAAGGCGGACGCTCCGCCGAGCATCCAGTCCAAGGCCCGCCCCGAGCCGGCGCTGCAAGCGCGTCGCAAACCGCCGGTTTCCGCACTCCCCAGTGTTGCCCCCCCGCCGAGGCATCGGCCCTTCGCGGCTCCGGCACAGACCGCATCGAAGGCCCCAACCGCGTCGCCCGACGGCGAGGCTGCGGGCCTTGCCGCCATCGAGAACGCCGCCAACGCCGGACGCCTGGCCGAAGCGCGAGTCGCAGCGGAGCGCCACATCGCCGCGTTCGGCCCGTCGGCTCAGGTCTTCTACCTGCTCGGCCTCGCCCAGGACGCCGACAACGCCGAGGAGGCCGCCGCGGGCAACTATCGCAAGGCTCTCTACCTCGCGCCGGACCACAGCCAGGCGCTGGCGCATCTCAAGCTGCTGCTGCAACGCCGCGGCGATGAGGCGGGCGCCAGGGCGCTGGCCAACCGGCTCGACCGGCTGACGAAGAGGAGCGGAACCTGATGTCCGTCGCAGTCGACATGACGCCGGAGCCCGCGAGCGGCATCGACGAATGCTGGCGAGAGATCGGTGTCCGGGGCGACCAGTCCTGTCCCCAGCTCGAGACGCATCTGCATTGCCGCAACTGTCCGACCCACGCGCAGATTGCCCGCCAACTGCTCGACAGGACGGTGCCGCAGGGTTACCGCGAGGAATGGACCCGCTTCTTCGCCAAACCGGCGAGCAAGGGCGCGAACCAGGACACGCTTGAGACCGTCCTGATCTTCAGGCTCGGGGCGGAGTGGCTCGCCCTGCCGGCCGCCGCCTGTCAGGAGATCGCCGAGCCGCGCCCGATCCATTCCCTGCCCCACCGCCGCAGCACCGCCGTTCGCGGCATCGTCAACGTTCGTGGCGAATTGCTCGTCTGCGTCGCCCTGTCCGAACTGCTTGGGATCGATGCCGACGCGGTGCCCCGGACGAGCGAGCGGATCACGGCCTTCCGCCGCCTCATTGTGGTCGGTGCGGAAGGCCCGCGCTCGGCCTTCGAGGTCGACGAGGTCCACGGGCTCCACAGCTTCGACCGGAACGAGCTGGGTACCGCCCCCGCCACCATCGGCAAGGCCGCCGCGAGCGCCGTCGCGGGCGTGATCGCCTGGAATGGCCGGGCGGTGGGCTGTCTCCATGACGAACGGCTGGCCGGGTTGATCGACCGGAGCATCGCATGAGCGGCGAGGATTTCAGCGAATTCTCCCTGCTCGAGCTGTTCCGCGCCGAGCTCTCCGCGCAGTCTCAGGCGCTGACGACCGGGCTTCTGGCGCTGGAGCGTGACCCGGTGGCGGCCACGCATCTGGAAGCCTGCATGCGGGCTGCGCATTCGCTCAAGGGCGCAGCGCGGATCATCGATCTGACCCCGGCCGTGCGGGTCGCCCATGAGATGGAGGAGTGCCTGGTCGCAGCGCAGCACGGAAAGCTGCGACTGAACCACGCCCATATCGATACCCTGCTCAAGGGCATCGATCTCCTGACAGCCCTGTCCTCCGACGAGGCCCCCGATGCGGCCGAAGCGGAGCGGCGGATCGACCGCTTCATTGGGGCGCTTCAGCAGGCTTCCAAGGGCGGTGTGCCGGAGGCCCCCGGGAGCGCCGAACCGGCACCCGAACAGAATACCGCCCCGCTCGCCGAAAGCAGCACGCTGGCGACTTCTGCCGAGGCGGGCCCGGCAGCCCCGTACGGCGACGGGCATGGCGGCCGCATGGTCCGGGTCACGGCGGAGAGCCTCAATCGCCTGCTCGGCCTTGCCGGCGAGTCGTTGATGGCATCCCGGCGTCTGCGGCCTTTCAACGATGGGCTTCTGAGGCTGCGGCGAGCGCAGGCCGAGCTCGCCCGGAGCGTCGACGCCCTCCACACCGCGTTGCCGGCAGCGACGACCGACCCGCATGCGCTGCAGGCGCTGGAGGCCGTGCAGATCAGGCTCCAGGCTAGCCAGGCGATCCTGAGCGAGCGACTGGACGAGTTCGACGCCGTCGACCGGCAGGCCACCGATCTGGCCAGCCGGCTCTACGACGAGACGCTGGCAAGCCGCATGCGGCCCTTCGACGACGGCGTCCGGCATTTCTCCCGCACTGTCCGGGACATCGGGCGGGCGCTCGGCAAGACGGCCCGGCTCGACATCGTCGGCGGCACGACGAGCATCGATCGCGATATTCTCGAGCAGCTCGACGCCCCGCTCGGCCACCTGCTGCGCAACGCGGTCGATCATGGACTCGAAACACCCGAGGAACGGCGCGCAGCCGGCAAGCCGGCCGAAGGCGTCATCCGCCTCGAAGCACGGCACCATGCCGGGCTCCTGCAGATCATCGTCTCGGATGACGGCCGCGGCATCGATCTCGATGCATTGCGGCAGGCAACGCTCGAGCGTGGCTTCACCACGGCCGAAACCGTGCATGATCTCAGCGAGGCGGAGCTGCTGGAATTTCTCTTCCTGCCCGGCTTCTCGATGAAACCGACGATCAGCGACATCTCAGGGCGCGGGGTCGGCCTCGACGCCGTCCAAGCGATGGTGCGCCAGACACGCGGACAGGTCGAGATCACCTCGCGGCTCGGCCAAGGCACCCGCTTTCAGCTGCAACTGCCGCTGACGCTGTCGGTCATCCGGGCCTTGCTCGTCGAGATCGCCGGGGAGCCGTACGCCCTCCCCCTTGCCGCGATCACGCGGGCGCTGCGACTGCCGCTGGAAAGGATCGCCTCGCTTGAAGGCAGACCGCATTTCCAATTCGACGACCGGCAGGTCGGGCTCGTCACCGCGCATGAGGTTCTCGGTCACGGCGAGCCCAGCTCGGCCGGGGCCGAACTCGCGGCCGTCGTCGTCGGCCAGGGCAACGACGTCTATGCCATGATTGTCGATCGTTTCCTCGGCGAGCACGAACTCGTGGTGCGTCCGCTCGATCCACGGCTGGCCAAGGTCAAGGACGTGAGCGCCGCCGCCCTGATGGAGGATGGTTCCCCCGTGCTGATTCTCGACGTCGAGGATCTGATCCGCTCGATGGAGAAGCTGGTCTCGAGCGGTCGCCTGAAGCCGCTGGAGCACCGGGCGGAACGCGCCACGCAGAAGCGGCGCAAGCGCATCCTCGTCGTCGACGATTCGCTCACCGTGCGCGAGCTGGAGCGGAAGCTGCTTTCCCATCGCGGCTTCGAGGTCGAGGTCGCGGTCGACGGGATGGATGGCTGGAATGCCGTCCGGTCGGGCTCGTTCGACCTCGTCGTGACCGATATCGACATGCCCCGCATGGATGGAATCGAGCTCGTGACCCTGCTCAAGAAGGACAACGGCCTGCGGAACATCCCGGTGATGATCGTCTCCTACAAGGATCGCGAGGAGGACCGGCGCCGTGGCCTCGATGCCGGCGCCGATTACTATTTGACCAAGAGCAGCTTCCACGACGAGACTTTGCTCCACGCCGTCGAAGATCTCATCGGCGAGCCATGAGGTTGAGCGCCCCGATGAAGGATCTCCCATGAGAGTCGGCCTGGTCAACGATCTGCCGATGGCCGTCGAAGTCCTGCGGCGGATCGTGACCTCGACCGCCGAGCACAAGGTCGCCTGGGTCGCCATCGACGGATCGGAGGCCGTGGAGGCCACCCGGCGCGACCGCCCCGATCTCATCCTGATGGACCTGAACATGCCGGTCATGGACGGCGTCGAAGCCACCCGGCGGATCATGGCCGAGACCCCCTGCCCGATCCTGCTCGTCACCGCCAGCGTGGATGCCAATGTCTCCGGCGTCTACGATGCGATGGGCTACGGCGCGCTCGACGCCGTCGACATCCCCGTCGTCGGCGCGAATGGCGCCGCCTCCGCCTCGGGCGGCGCGCTACTGGCGCGCATGGCGGCGGTCGCCCGCCTCGCCGGCGACATGCCGCAAACGGCACCCAGACCCCGCCCGCCAGCTCCGCGCAGCACCTCGACGCGGCAGCTCGTCGCCATCGGAGCCTCCGCCGGCGGCCCCGCCGCCGTCGCCGCTCTGCTCACCGGGCTGCCGCGGGGCTTTTCGCCGGCCATCGTCCTCGTCCAGCATCTCGACGCGCAATTCGTGCCGGGTTTCGCAAGCTGGCTCGAACAGCAGAGCGGGATCAGGACGCGCCCTGCCCTGGAAGGCGACCGGCCAGTGCCTGGCAGCGTGCTGATCGCGGCAAGCGGCGACCATCTCGTCTTCACGTCGGCGGACGAGCTCGGCTATCGGGCGGAGCCGCGCGACTATGCCTACCGCCCCTCGGTCGATGCCTTCTTCGAGAGTGTCGCACAGCAATGGCGCGGCAGCGCGGTCGGCGTGCTGCTCACCGGCATGGGGCGGGACGGCGCGCGCGGATTGAAGCTCCTGCGCGACAAGCACCATTTGACAATCGCGCAGGATCAAGCGACCAGCGCCGTCTACGGCATGCCCAAGGCAGCTGCGGCCATCGGCGCCGCCTCGGAAATTCTGCCCCTGACCGCGATCGCGCCGCGCCTCGTCGAGGTCTGTGGCAAGCCGGCTCTCTAAAAGGTCCATCATGGCAGGCGAACCAAACCGATCCGCACCCGAGGCCCCCCTCCCCGCCGACAATTATCTGGCGATGGTGCTGCTCGTGGACGATCAGGTCATGGTCTGCGAGGCCGTCCGGCGGGCGCTGACGCATCATGACGACGTGGACTTCCACTACTGCACCGACCCGCTGGAAGCGATCGAGGTCGCCCAGCGCGTCAAGCCGACCGTCATCCTGCAGGATCTGGTGATGCCCGGCGTGGATGGGCTCGATCTGGTGCGGCGCTATCGCAAGCACCCTGCGCTCCACAGCGTGCCGGTCATCGTGCTCTCGACCAAGGAAGATCCGGCTATCAAGAGCGAGGCCTTCCAGGCCGGCGCCAACGACTATCTGGTGAAACTGCCGGACACGATCGAGCTGATCGCGCGCATCCGCTACCACACCCGGGCCTATATCGATCACCTCCAGCGCGACGAAGCATACCGCGCGCTGCGCGAGAGCCAGCGCGAGCTCATGCGCGCCAATCTCGAGCTTGAGCGCCTGACACGGATCGACGGGCTGACCGGGCTCGGCAACCGCCGCTATTTCGACGAGTATCTCGCTGCGGAGTGGAAACGCGGCGTTCGGACCGGCAGCCCGCTCTCGGTGCTGATGATCGATGTCGATCACTTCAAGCGCTACAACGACGCCTATGGCCATCTCGCCGGCGACGACGTGCTGAAACAGGTGGCGGGCGTGATCCAGAACGGCGCTTGTCGCGCGACCGATCTCGCCGCCCGTTTCGGCGGCGAGGAGTTCGTCGTGATCCTGACCGATGTGTCGGCCGAAGGCGCCGCCCATGTAGCGGAGGGCATGGTCCAGGGCGTGCGCGACCTGAACATCCCTCATGGCGCGGGGCGAGTGACGATCAGCGTCGGCGTGGCGACCGCCTGGCCGAACGGCGAAGCTGGCCCGGGCGGCCTCGTCAACGCAGCCGATCTCGCACTGTTTCGCGCGAAGAACGGCGGGCGGGACCGTGCGGTGTTCCCGGAGGCCACGCCAGCCGATGGCGGCTAGCTGACGCAGCCCCGGTATCGGGTTTGCAACCGCTTGGTCTCAGATCGACCGGGTGATGCCGCCGTCGACGCGCAGGTTCTGGCCGGTGATGTAGCCGGCATCCGGCGAGACCAGGAAGGCGATGGTGCCGGCGATCTCGGCGCTCGTCCCGTAG
This sequence comes from Allobosea sp. 05L423, assembly GCF_056397745.1. Classification (NCBI taxonomy): domain Bacteria; kingdom Pseudomonadati; phylum Pseudomonadota; class Alphaproteobacteria; order Hyphomicrobiales; family Alloboseaceae; genus Allobosea; species Allobosea sp. 05L423. Next base: position 238,619 of record NZ_JBFTOA010000006.1, read on the forward strand.
CGCCGCATCGGCACGCCCTGGCGCCGCTCCTCCGTCGCAGGCAGGCTGTCTATCCAGCCCGGCAGCACGTTGTTCATGCGGACGTTGTCGGCCGCATAAGTGTCGACGAATATCTTGGTGAAGGACGCCAGCCCGGCCCGGAATACGGCCGAGGTCGGGAACATCGCGCTCGGCTCGAAAGCCCAAGCCGTCGAGATGTTGACGATCGCACCGGCCTTCTGTGCCTGCATGATCGGCGCCACCAGCCGCACCGGGCGGATGACATTCATCAGATAGACGTCGAGCCCGCGATGCCAGTCCTCGTCGGTGATCTCGAGGATCGGAGCACGCGGCCCGTGGCCGGCACTGTTGACGAGAGCGTCGATGCGCCCCCAGCGCTCCATCGCGAGATCGACGAGCCGGCGCAGATCGTCGTTCGACTGGTTGGAGCCGGTCACGCCGATCCCCCCAAGTTCCTGCGCCAGCGCTTCGCCCTTGCCGGACGAAGACAGGATCGCGACCCGGAAGCCGTCCGCCGCCAGACGTTTCGCCGCGGCGGCGCCCATGCCGCTGCCGCCTGCGGTGACGAGAGCCACTTTTTCTGTCGCCATGCTTGTCTCCATCGCCACTGCGCCGCACTATCGGGCGGCGCACTCCAGGGCTAAACGACTTTCCTATCACTCCCAACCCGGCCTGACGAACCAGTTTCACTCGCATCGGCCTGTAGAAAAACTATCGCATGACCGGCCGCGTCCATCGCCTGCCCTCGCTCAACGGCCTGCGCGTCTTCGAGGTCGCCTCACGCCACCTCAACTTCCGCCTGGCTGCAGAGGAACTGGGCGTAACCCAAGGCGCCGTCGCCCAGCAGATCCGTCAGCTCGAAACGGAGCTCGGCCTCAAGCTCTTCGAGCGGCTGCCGCGGACGCTTGCGCCCACGGAGGCCGGGCGCAGCTACGTCGGCTCCGTCCGCCGGGCCTTCGAGCTGATCTCGGACGCAACCGCGGAACTCAGGCCCGCACCGTTGCATCTGACCATCAGCGTGACGCCGAGCTTCGCCTCGCGCTGGCTCATCCCGCGCCTGCCGGATTTCACCGCCGCCCATCCCGGCATCGATCTGCGCATCGTCGCCACCGACCGCCTCTCCGATTTCCGAACGGATGCGGTCGATCTGGCCATCCGGCTCGGGCGGCCGCCCTTCGGAGCGGGGCTCAACGCCGAGCTGCTCTACGAACAGAGGATCATCGCGGTCGGCAGCCCGCTCCTGCTGGAGAAGCTCGGCGATCCCGCAGAGCCGAGCACCTTCGCGCGCTACCCGTTGCTGCACGACGGTCATGATTTCTGGCCGGCGTTTCTGGAGGCCGTTTTCCCCGGCGCCGCGCCGAAGCCAGTCCAGAACATCCGCTTCAACCAGACAGCGCTCGCGCTCGACGCCGCCATCGCCGGCCAGGGCCTGGCGCTGACGAGCCGCTTCCTCGTCGATGACGATCTCGCGCGCGGACGGCTCGTCTCACTCTTCGGCGCCGAGCTGCCGATCGAGGCCGGCTTCTACATCCTGTCGCCGCGCCGCGCCCGGCACCCGGAGCCGGTCGCAGCCGTGCGCAGCTGGTTGACCGAGGCCGCCGGAGCACGCTGACGGAGGCGCAACAAACTTGCATCCCGCGTGCCGGATTGCAGCGCCTCTTTCGCGCCGCCTGCCCTATCCATATGGCCGACAGACCAGCGGGGCCGCGACCATGCCTGAACTCGATCTTGATGCACTCCAGGCCGAGATGACGTCATGGCGGCGGCATCTGCATGCCCATCCCGAATTCGGCTTCGAGGAGGCGGGGACGGCCGCGTTCGTCGCCGCGAAGCTGCGCGAGTTCGGGCTCGACGAGGTGGTCGAAGGCGTAGGCGGCACCGGCGTCGTCGGTACGCTGAAACGCGGCAGCGGCAACCGCGCGGTCGCGCTGCGTGCCGACATGGATGCACTGCGCATCAACGAGCAGGGCGATCACCCGTATCGTTCGCAGACGCCCGGCGTGATGCATGCCTGCGGCCATGACGGGCACACGACGATGCTGCTCGGCGCGGCCAAGCTGCTCGCAGCCGAAGGCGGCTTCGACGGTACGGTGCGCTTCCTGTTCCAGCCGGCGGAAGAATGGGGCAAGGGCGCGCTCGCCATGATCGCCGACGGCCTGATGGAGCGCTTCCCCTTCGACGAGGTCCACGGCCTGCACAACATGCCGGGCCTCGCCATCGGGCAGTTCCAGACCCGCGTCGGGCCGTTCATGTCGGCGGAGGACAATTTCGAGATCGTGCTGAAGGGCGTGGGCGGGCACGCCGCAAGGCCGCATTCCGGCAACGAGGTTCTGGTCGCGGCCTGCGCGCTCGTCACCAGCCTGCAGACCATCGTCTCGCGGCGTCTGAGCCCGGCGGATATCGCCGTGGTCTCGGTGACGGAGCTGCTCACCGACGGCACCCGCAATGTCCTGCCTGGCACCGCGCGCATCCTCGGCGACGCCCGCAGTTTCCGCCCCGAGGTCAGCGCCGAGATCGAGCGGCAGATGGGGATCATCGCGCAGGGCACGGCACAGAGCTACAATCTCAGCGCCGAGCTGCACTACACCCGCGAATTCGTGCCGCTGGTGAACGACGAGACGATGGTTCAGGAGGCCTTCGCAGCTGCGCGCACGGTGTTCGACGATGGCAACGTCTCCGTCGCGCGCGAGCCGATGACCGGGTCGGAAGATTTCGCCCGCTTCCTCGATCATGTGCCGGGTTGCTTCGCCTATGTCGGGAACGGCGAGGATTCCGCGCCGCTGCACAATCCTCGCTACGACTTCGACGATGGCGGGCTGATCCATGGCGCGCGCTATCACGCCGCCATCGCGCGCCGCAGGCTCCCTCCCGGCTGAGGAGGTCTCAATTCCGCTTCGGCCGGCGGACGGCACGAACCGTGCCCTTCCCGGGCGCACCGCAGAAGAAGAGGTCGTCGCCGTTCGACTCCATGCCCGACACGCCCTCGCCCGCAGGCATGGCGAGGCTGTCCAGCACCTCGCCCGTCGCCGGGTCGATCCGGCGCAGCTCGCTCTCCTCGCCTTCCCAGGTTCCGTGCCAGAGCTCGCCGTCGACCCAGGTGACACCGGTGACGAAACGGTTGGATTCGATGGTGCGCAGCGTCTTGCCGGTCTCCGGGTCGATCTGGTGGATCTTGCGATCCCGGTACTGGCCGACCCAGAGCGCGCCCTCGGCCCAGGCCAGGCCTGAATCACCGCCGCCGCCGGGCGCCGGGATCGTCGAAAGCACGGTTCCCGTGCGCGGATCGATCTTCTGGATGCGATCCTCGGCGATCTGGAACAGGTGACGGCCGTCGAAGGCCGTTCCGGCATGGGCGGACACGTCGAGTGCGCGCTCCACCTTCCCGCTCGCGGGATCGAGGGCATTCAACCGGTCGCCGGAGGCGAACCAGACGCGCTCGCCATCGAAGCTCACGCCATGGACCTTGTCGACGCCCGGAAACGGGCCGTATTCGCGGATGATCTCTGCCTTGGATACCGTCATGGTTCTGCTCCAGAAGGATGTTGACGGTTCGACCCTAGCCACCGCGCCAGGGCGCCGTGAGTAACAAGCTCGTCGCGAAACCGGGGATGGCCGGCATCGTCCAGCGCCGTGCCCGCGCCTGCCCGTAGGACTGCACCTTGCCGGCCGAAGCCAGCTCTTCGAGCGCGCGCTGGACATTGCGCTGGCTGGCACCGAGAGCCAGTGCGAGTGCCGAACTCGACCAGCTCTCGCCATCTGCGAGAAAGGCGAGCACCGCCGCGTGCTTCTCCTCGACGGGGCGCGCCAATACGACCACCTCGGCGGCACGGTGCGGCGTCATCGCAAAGCCGTCCCGCGTGGCAGCCAGCCTTGCGATGGGCCGCAGCGCCGCGCGCAACCGCCCGATCTCGACGCGCAGCCGGGCGCGATGCGATTCATCCGCGAACCGGGACCCGAAGGCCCGTGCGATCAGCACCTCGCGCGACGCATCGGAGGGCCAGGCCTGCGCGAGCGCTCGCGCCAGGGCGAAGAGCACTGGGCGCGTCGCCAGAGAGACCGCGGCCCGAGCGTCGCGCACCACATATCGGCAGGCATCGACGACGAATGCGGCCGAGCCTTGCAGAGCTTCGATGTCGTCGAGGAGCAGGATACGTTCCGCTCCTCCTGCGATCAGCCGCGCCGCCGGCGCCTCCAAGGCGGCAAACGCGCCGTCCACCTCGGCCGCCAGGGCGGCAATGCCGCCACGCCGTGCCGCGTCGCGCGCGGTGCTGAGAGCTTCCCGCGCTGCGCTGGCGCGCAGCCTGCGCAGGGCGATGCCTGCGGCCGCGAGGCCGTGCACGGCCTGGAGCGCCGGCGGCAGCAGCGCGGAGTCCATCTCCGCCAGCGCCTGCTCCGCCGCGTCGAGCCGACCGATCAGCACGAGGTGGCGGATATCGAGATAGCGTGCATGGGCAGCATTGACGCGGTCGCCATGGGTCTCAAGCACCGCCGCCGCTCCCGAAAGTCGCCGCGGCTGCCAAACGAGATCGCGCGAGGCCAGGGCGATCTCGGCCTCCGCGACCACGCAGCGGGCCCGCGCGACAACCTCGCGCGGGCCGAAGCCCCGCGCGGCGCGGCGCAGCAGAAGCTTGGCCCGCGGAAAATCGCCGAGCTGCGCCATGGCGATGCCGCGCAGGGCCAGCGCAGGCGGGTCTTCGCGCAGGGCGACGCGGTTCAGGGCGCCCAGCGGGTCGCCCGAGGCAAGGGCCCGCGCCGCGGCGGTGATCAGCGAGTCCATGCGAATCCCGCCAAACTTGTCACTCCCTTCCCGCGTTCTCTCCGCAGTAGCACCGATCAGCGCGCCGCAGCGAGCGGCGCGGGACATCCGGCGACAGGAGCGAAGCGCGATGACAACACATCGTATCGGAACGCGCGAGGAATGGCTGGCGGCACGGATCGCTCTGCTTGAGGCGGAGAAGGCGTATACGCGCCAAGGCGACGCGCTGGCGCAGCGGCGACAGGCCCTGCCCTGGGTCAGGATCGACCGGGATTATAGGTTCGAGACCGACCAAGGCGAGGCGTCGCTAGCCGACCTCTTCCGTGGGCGCTCGCAGCTTCTCGTCTACCATTTCATGTTCGGCCCGGACTATGAGGCGGGCTGCCCGTCCTGCTCGGCGATCGCGGACGGGTTCAACGGCTGTGCGACGCATCTCGCCCATCACGACGTGATGCTCTGGGCCGTGTCGCGGGCGCCGCTTGCCAAGCTCCTCGCCTTCCGCGAGCGGATGGGCTGGAGCTTCCCCTGGGCCTCGTCAGGCGACAGCGACTTCAATTTCGACTTCAACGTCTCTTTCACCGAGGAGCAGGAGCGCACCACGGGAATCGACTACAACTTTCGGCACCAGCCGAAATTCGAGCGGCGTTCGGGCGGCAACGCTGTCGAGCGTAGCTTCGCTGAGATGGCTGGCACCGATGTCCCGACCTATCATCGCGAGCGCCCTGGGATGAGCGCCTTCATCCGCGAGGATGGCGCGATCTACCATACCTACTCCGCCTATTCGCGCGGCGTGGACGGCATCTGGGCGATGTATGCCTGGCTCGACCGCGCCCCGAAGGGCCGTAACGAGGAGAACGGGCCGTGGTGGCGTCACCACGACCGCTACGAGACCGCTTCGTAAGCGCTGGTCGGCGCTGCCGGGTCACTCTTCCTCGTCGCGCGGCGGGCGCGCGCCATCAACCAGGATCTCGCGCTTTCCGGCGTGGTTTGCGGGACCGACGATGCCCTCGTTCTCCATGCGCTCCATGATGGAGGCGGCGCGGTTGTAGCCGATCTGGAGGCGGCGCTGGATGTAGGAGGTCGAGGCCTTCTTGTCGCGCAGTACGACGGCGACCGCCTGCTCATACGGGTCGTCGCTGTCGACCGAACCCATGCCGGTCTTGTCGAACACGGCGCCGTCCTCGTCCTCTGCGCCTTCCTCCTCCTCGGAGGTGACGGCGTCGAGATATTGCGGCCGGCCTTGCGTCTTGAGATGCGCGACGACCTTCTCGAC